>CAWJIF010000008.1:0-38929 GCA_963842875.1 Candidatus Bathyarchaeota archaeon | reverse complement strand
ATTAGAATAGCCAATTAATCCAGCCTCAGGACTTCGGTGAAGTCTTATCTTTGCTCCAAGGACTTAGAACCTTGATCCAACATTTTTGTTTGCAGACGGGGCATTCCGCATATATCCGCAGAGCCAAAGGCCATATGATTGACCCCCAACCAACTCCTGCACCTGCGTGAGTGAGACCAACAGCCGCGTAAGTTACAAGAGCCTTCTTGTCAAATGTGCTACCGCAGTTCGAGCACTTGAGTCGTGCCACCCCTATTCGCCAAATGAAACTATAATGCATCCTGCTAAAACAAGTTTAGAACAAGTTTAGACAACTGAAATTAAGGTTTAAATTCCGCCTCGGCTAAACTCGTTACTATGCCTCTGGAAAAAATTGTCGTGTTAATGGGTTCCAAAAGCGATTACGACTTCGCCTCCAGAATAAAACAATTTTTAGAAAAAGAAAACTTGCCACTAAAATGTGAATACAACGTTGCTTCTGCACACAAGACAACTAAGAAGTTACTGAATGATTTAGCAGACTACGAGAAAAGCAGAGAGAATATCGTTTTTATCACGGTTGCCGGCTTGTCCGATGCGCTTTCAGGCGTTGTCGCAGGCTACACCAATTATCCCGTTATCGCTTGTCCACCTGATTCAGAGCAGTTTGGATGGGCGAAAACCTTTTCGTCGATTATGATGCCCAAAGGTGTGGCCGTCACTTTTGTTTCCAATCCAGAAAATGCGGCGCTCGCAGCAGTAAAAATATTGGCCCTATCTAATCCCAAATTGCAGAAGAGAATCTCAGAGTTTAAGCAAAGGCTTGAAAAGGCGGTTTACGAGGCTGCAAAGGAAGTTGGAGGGAAGTCGAAGTGACGAATGCTGAAAACGTAGTGCTAGAAACGAATCTGTCTTATCCACGATTTAAGCGGGGCAAGGTGCGAGACATTTACGATTTAGGCGACAAACTCTTAATCGTTTCCACAGACAGAATCTCAGCCTTCGATGTCGTCCTCCCAAACGGCATCCCTCGCAAAGGCGAAGCAATAACCCGCCTATCTACATACTGGTTCGACCAAACAAAGGACATAATCCAAAACCACATAATAGAAACCGTCGATCCACGCACGGTCCTTGTTAAGAAAGCAAAATTAATCCCCATCGAATTCATCATCCGTGGCTACCTCTACGGCTCAGCATGGGAAGACTACCAACAAGACAAACCCGTCAGTGGAATCACACTTTCAAAAGGCTTGAAAAAAGCCGAAAAACTTCCCAAACCAATTTTAACACCCACCACAAAGGCAGAAGTAGGCCATGACCTCGAAATAACAAAGAAAGACATGGAACAGAAAATTGGAAAAGCCATGGCGAAAGAAATCGAAGAAGCCTGCATGCGAATCTATGCGAAAGCCTCCGAGCGTGCAGAGGAAAACGGCATAATAGTCGCCGACACAAAACTCGAATTCGGCACACTAGATAGTGAACTGACCCTCATAGACGAACTCTTAACCCCTGACTCCTCAAGATTCTGGCCACTTGACAGGCATAAAGTGGGCGAGGACCAGTTCAGTTTCGATAAGCAGTACGTGCGTGATTATCTTTTGTCAATAAAGTGGAATAAACAGCCTCCACCGCCGACTCTGCCACCGAGTGTGATCACTGAAACATCGAAAAAGTACATCGAAGCCTACGAAAGATTGACGGGTAGAAAGTTTTAAAAAACCTCAAGTGCTATTTTCGTGTCCCAAGAAAGGTGAGAAAGATTGGTTATTGAAAGAGAAGAAATGCAGGAAATAGTTAAGAAATACAAGGAGCCAATTGGGCTCAATTTAGGCTCCCACTCCGCGTTAGACGCTTGGCAAGGACAACGCAATTACGGCTTAAGAAGCATCATTTACGTTCCACCACCACGTGCACGCATATACCTTCAAAACCCCATGGTAGGCAAACCAAACGAAATAATCGAAGAACTACCAGCTACAACAAAAAGAGACCTAAAAGTCGTAAACGACCCCAAAGATATAAACAAAAAAGGCAACTGGCAAAGCATAATCCTAATCCTCGAAAAATACTCTGACATTGTCAAGTACACCGACGAACTAGTAGATCTTGAATGCTTACAGATTCCAAACCGCGCCTTCGCCGTTTACGTGGGCGGCGACGAAACATGCAGCGTCATAGAAAACAAGTATACTGTACCGATACTAGGTTCTAGAAAATTGTTAAAAATCGAAAACAGAGGCGAAATCGAAAAGGACTATTACTGGTTCGCCGAAAAAGCAGGAATCCCATGTCCTAAGGCGTACAAATATGAAGTGTACAAAGACGGCATACGGTTCAAAGAGCCAATCGACGAGCCAATGTTGCTTAAAGCCGAACACGCCCACAGAGAATTCGAACGAGAATTCATCTTCGCCGCAAACTCAGAGGATTTGGAGGAAAAAGTACGAAACGAAGTAGAGGAAGGCAATCTTGACAAAGAAATTCTGGAAAACGCAAGAGTCGAACAAATCGTTCTAGGCCCACACGCCAACTTCAACTTCTTCTATTCGCCGTTAGACGCCAAACAAGACTGGGGCGATGCAGACGATTGGTATGCAAAACTGTTCAACACAACGCTTGAAAACGCAAGAGTCTGCCTCTCAAATCAGTTCCTATCCATAGATGAAAGAAGAGAAACGATACTCGACGGAGTCCGACGCCTACCACTAGATGTGCAGGAAAAACTCAAGAAAGTCCCATCATTCGAGGTCACAGCACATATAATCATGAGCCTCAGAGAATCGCTGCTCAAAGACATGCACCGCTACGCAGACAGCTTCCTCCTGGCAACACGTGAATACGAATCGCCGGGTACAATAGGCGCATGGTGCCTCCAGACACTAATCACGTGGGACAGAATATCGAAATACGAACTAAAGCCAATAGTTAAAACGGATCTTACGTTGGGCGTTGAAGCAAAAACAGGCGCAGACTATGGCTTGTATGACGTGCCTGAAGGCAGAGAACCCTATATGCATATCCCAGTAACACAAGATGTCGCTTTGAGGCACGGCGGCGGCACGAACGTCCACATGGGCATAGGCTCACAATACGCAAACGCAAAATACGGCAAACGAATGAGCATGGGCGACAGAATAGCACTGGAAATAAGACGAGCAACTAAACAAAGAATGCTTCACGAAATAGTCACGTAGACTCGGTGATAAAGTGCCAAAAGAATTCACCTATGCGGAAGCTGGAGTCAACAGAGAGATTAGAGCCAAGTCTAAAGCAGCCCTGAAACGTCTAGAGCAAACCTTCAAATTCAGTAGATACGGCGAAGTTCTTCAACTTCCCTACGGAAACGTTTTTCCATTTGACGACGAATACATAGACCTGCAGGTAGAAGGCGTAGGCACAAAAGTCCTAGTGGCACAGTTGGCAAACAAGTACGACACTATAGGCATCGACGGCGTCGCATTAGTGGTCAACGACGTAATCCGCTCTGGCGCCAAACCAATTGCAATAGTAGATAACATCCACACTCAGGTTTCTGACCCAAAACTCATAGAGGATTTAATAAAAGGCGTCGCAAAAGGTGCAAAGGAAGCAAAATGCATCGTCCCCGCCGGAGAAATCGGCGATGTAGCAGAGATCATAACAGGCATAGCCAAGGGAAAAAGTTTTGACCTTGTGGTTGGTTGTGTTGGCGAACTTGCAAAAGATAGAATAATAAGTGGAGACAGCATCAAAACTGGCGACGTTATAATCGGACTAAGAAGTTCTGGCCTTCACAGCAACGGTATGACATTGGCAAGAAAAGTGTTGTTCAAACAATGGGGCGGAAAATACGACCCGTTCACCGTTCCGGACGGATTCAACAGGGAACTTGTCTACGAAGTCTTAGAGCCAATGGAAATCTACGTAAAACCATTACTAAAGATAGCTGAGAGAGTGAAGATAAAAGGCGCGGTGCACATTACAGGTGACGCCTATTCAAAATTCAATCGACTAATGCAGTTCTCTAGAGGGATAGGCTTCGAGTTTGACAATTTCAAGCCGCAAGCCATATTTGACTTGATTCAGCAAACCGCGCGTCAAGGCATGGGGGAAATCTCTGACCAAGAAATGCTGAAAACCTTCAACATGGGGTGGGGGTTCGCCGTTGTTGTGGAAAAGAGAGATGCAGACGCCACAATTGATTGCATCGAGAAAAGCAGAGTCAAAGCGGAGCAAATTGGAAGTGCGACCGCTTCTGGAAGAATCGTCGCCCATTACAAAGGTAAGAAAATCGTGTTGCAATAGTTTTTCCATTTTCATTTAAATTTTCAGTTAAATAAAGCTTAAATTTTAACTATTCAGTGATATGACCCATGCAATTCAAAGCTAAAATTGAAGTCATGCTTAAAGCAGGACACTCCGATCCTGAAGGCGAAACTACGGCGAGAGCGCTCAAGGAATTGAATTATCCAGTAAAAGGCGTTGATGTTAGTAAGGCTTACACGGTCGTCTTAGAGGCTGACACAAGAGTCAAGGCAAGGGGAATGGTTGATGAAATGTGCCGAAGACTACTTGCAAATCCCACCAAAGATGACTATAAGTTTGAGATTAGGGAAGCAGAATGAGCCTTTACCAAAAGCGAAACGTGCCCTTCGAACTCTTCGAAATAAACATTCTAACAGCAGATGACGAACAACTTCGCGAGGTTAGTCAAACTTTAGGGCTGGCTTTAAACTCAAACGAGATGAAGACAATTAAAAGTTATTTCCAAAAAATCGGAAGAAACCCAACAGACGTAGAACTACAAACGCTCGGGCAAACTTGGTCGGAACATTGCTTTCACAAGACATTCAAAGGCGACATAATCACTGAAGAGGGAAAAATTCAAAGTTTGTTCAAAACTTACATCGCAAAAGTCACGAAGGAACTTGACCCATCTTGGTGTGTTTCGGTTTTTGAAGACAATGCAGGCATAATTGAATTTGACAAGGGCTACGGAATCGCGGTTAAGGTTGAGACGCACAATCACCCTTCTGCCATAGAGCCGTTTGGCGGAGCAGCCACAGGAGTAGGCGGAGTTATCCGTGACGTTTTGGGCGTTTGGGCAGACCCAATCGCTTGCACAGACGTGTTGGGATTTGGCCCGCTTGATTATGATTATGAACGCCTTCCCCCGAGCGTGAAGCACCCGAAATACTTGTTCCGCGGCGTAGTCGCAGGCATTGGATGCTATGGAAATAACATGGGGATACCAACGGTCAACGGCGCCATATACTTTGACGAAAGCTACGTCGGAAACGTCCTAGTCTACTGCGGATGCATCGGTCTTTTACCATTAGACAAATTCGTGAAAAACGCCAAGCCAAACCACCTTCTAATACTGGCAGGCGGAAGAACCGGACGCGACGGCATACACGGCGTAACATTTGCGTCAACAGAACTGTCCGAAAAATCAGAAGAAGTCTCCAGACCGGCAGTGCAAATAGCAAACCCCATAGAAGAAGAAAAACTGAAACGTGCGGTCATTGAAATTCGGGACCAAAAACTAGCCTCCGCGGTCACGGACCTGGGTGGTGGAGGATTATCCAGTGCGGTTGGCGAAATGGCGCATCAGTTTAATTGCGGTGCGATCGTAGATCTTGACCAAGTTCCACCCAAGTACCCCGGGTTGGCACCTTGGGAGATCTACATCTCAGAATCTCAGGAAAGAATGCTGATCGCAGTGCCAGCCGCTAATGTGGAGCGGGTTTTGGAGATTTTCAGCGAGGAAGACGTTGAAGCAACTGTGATTGGCAGACTGACACAAGAGCAGAATCTCAGACTCAGCTATGACCTTGTTACTGTGGCCGAGATAGACATGGGTTTCATGTTTCAGCCGCCAAAAATCGAAAGAAAGGCAAAACATGAAAAACATGCTTTGCTAGAACCGTCTTTTTCAGAGCCAGAGAATTTGGCAGACGTATTGCTTAAGATTATTTCTTCGCCCAATGTCGCAAGCAAGGAGTCAGTCATTCGCACTTATGACCATGAAGTGAAAGGCAACACTGCACTAAAGCCACTGCAAAGCGAATACGCGGGTCCAAACGACGCCGCAGTCATTAAACCATTACATAATTCTTGGAAAGGTCTAATAATTTCTTGCGGAATGAATCCAGCCTATGGAAAAATTGACCCCTATCGGATGGCAGCCTCCGCCATTGACGAAGCGGTCCGCAACAACGTAGCTGTCGGCGGCAGAAGAATCGCCCTCCTCGACAACTTCACATGGGGCAACCCAGAAAAGCCAGAAAGACTTGGAACGCTCGTAGAAGCCTGCAAAGCATGCTATGACATTGCAAAAGGTTTAGGCACACCATTTATTTCGGGAAAAGACAGCCTATACAACGAATCGCCTCAAGGCCCCATAACACCAACCCTTCTAATAACTGCAGTCGGCATAATCCCCGATATTCGAAAACTTATCTCAATGGAACTGAAAACGCCAGGCAACCCGGTTTACATCCTTGGACAAACGAGCCACGACCTAGGCGGCTCAGAATACTATCGATTGCACGGCTTCGTTGGAAAGACCGTGCCAAAAGTGAATCCGACAACAGCGAAAAGAACGTTCGAAGCACTAACCACTGCGATGGATCAAGGCATCGTGAGGGCATGCCACGACCTTTCTGAAGGCGGTCTTGCAGTGACAGCAGCGGAAATGGCTTTTGGCAGCAGTCATGGGCTAAGACTTCATCTAAAAAACGTGCCCAAGACTGACGACGCGAAAAGAAGCGATTTCATTCTTTTTTCGGAGTCAAACAGCAGATTCCTGGTCGAAGTTTCTCGCGAACATGAGAGTCACTTTGAAGAGTTGATGAAAGACTGCGTTTACAGGGAAATCGGTGCTGTGACGGATTCGCAGTTTTTGGAAGTTTACGGCTTGAATGAAGAAGAACTCTTTGCGGCCGAGTTGATGCAGTTGAGGGAAGGGTGGCAAAGCGCTCTTAGAGGTATCTAGAGTGAAGCGAAGCGAAGTCAGAATCTGTGTTTTACGTGTTGGAGGCACAAACTGCGACGCAGAAACAAAAAGGGCGTTTAACGATTTAGGCGTCAAAGCCGAAATCATTCACCTCAACCAACTTCTGAAAAGACGAAATCTGCTTGATTATAACGGGCTTGTGTTTCCGGGCGGCTTCTCCTACGGCGATTACGTACGCGCTGGCGTGATTTGGGCAAAATCAATCGTGATCAAACTTGGTCCAGAATTGAAAAAGTTTGTTGCTGAAGAGCGTCCTGTTCTTGGGATCTGTAATGGTTTTCAAGTCTTGGTAGAAGCGGGCTTGTTGCCAGCATTTGACGGAACCAGCGAGTATCCAGAAGCAGTATTAGCACCTAATGTTCCGCCTGGCTACAACTGCAGATGGATACACCTGAAACATGAAAACGATGGAAAATGCATTTTCACCCAGAAAATTCCGAACGGAAAGATTCTGAAAATTCCTGTGGCGCATTCTGAAGGCAGATTCCTCTTTCCAAAGGAAAAAGAGAGAGAATATCTAACAAAATTGTATGATGATGACCAACTTGTTTTCAGGTACTGTAACGCTGATGGCACGTATGCCGAGGGCGAGTATCCGGCAAATCCAAATGGTGCATTCCACGACATTGCAGGAATTTGCAATCCTTCTGGCGCAATCTTTGGTTTAATGCCACATCCAGAACGGGCATACTATGGTTGGCAACAATCAGACTGGACAAGAAAAGAAATTTTGCCCGAATATGGAGATGGAAAACTAATGTTAGAGTCCGTAATAGAGTTTCTAATGAAAAAATTTTAGCTTAGAAGGTTTTGGGTAGGTCGGTTAGGTGCGGCAGTCCTGGTCGCGCTCCAACTTTTTCAATGCACTTTGAGGCAACGAAATTCCCAAGTCTTCCACATTGCTCTAGAGGTTTGTTTTTGATTAGTCCGTAGAGGAATCCTGCGCAGAAGGCATCGCCCGCACCCGTGGTATCAGCGACTTTAACGGGAAAGCTGGGAATGAGGTGCTTCTCTTCGCCATCAGTGACGTAGCATCCTTTTGGGCCGAGTTTAACTGCTACAATGCCTACACCTTCATCGAGCAACGTTTCTGCCCCTTTTTCGCAGGCTTCGTTGGTCAAAAGTTTCAATTCGTGTTCATTCGGAAAAATGGTGAAGCATCGCTTGATTAACGGCTTTAACGCTGCTAAGCCTTTTTTGGCGTACAACTCTCCCGGGTCTAGGCTGAGTTTCACATTCTTTGAAAGCGAGGTTATCAACTTTTTCTGTACTTGAAAAGCTTCTTCGCTTACGAATGAAGTGATGTGTATTAAACTAGCGTTATCGGCATATTGAAGATTGATTTCGTTAAAGGCTATCGTACTGTTGACGCCAGCGTCCACGTAAAGCGCTCTTTCGCCTTTCATGTCGACGAATCCCATGACAACGCCGCTCCTACCAGGCTTCACTACGACAATTCCTTCGGTATTGACCTTTTCTTTTTCAAAATCTCTAAGCAAAAGTTGCCCTTCACGGTCTCTGGCGACTTTGCCGATGTAACCTGTTTTTAATCTTAACCTAGCTAGACCAACCACTGTGTTCGCTGCTGAGCCGCCGCAGGTTTCAATAGAATGCAAGATGGAGCTTTCGCTATCTTCTTTGGCGATTTGATTCACTATGTACAGTTTGTCTACGTTAAGCGCTCCGATTCCTATAACGTCAAACCTCATAGGAACAACTCTCGCAAATGCATCTTATACTTGCCAAGTCTCCCGCCATAGTTTCCAGCAGAGATCTTTACGACGCCTTCCACTTTGCTTGCGGCTTCAATGCCTGCCTTCATCCCGCCTTTCACAGCGTCTAAAGAGACTCCGTTGATAACAATTTCTGGGATATACTTGACTCCCTCAGGAACAAGCGACTCTTCACCCAGTTTCTTCTTCAGCGATGGGCAGTATGGGTGATTTGTTGTGGGACCTATCGATGGAAACTTCGTTTCTGTCTTCGACCCAGCGGAGCAGATATCAAATGGTGCTATGACACCTTCAACGTCGTCTATAGCTTTAAGCGCTTTTTTCCCTGCCTCAAATAATGCCTTCTTGGTTTTGCACATGTACCAAAAATTCGCACCCGAAACTCCACGCGCATAGCCTATGTGGCGTTGTATTTGAAAGTCTGGCACCATGATGGGCACGATTATCATTTGACGCCCGAATCGCTTTTCTACCCACTCGTAACCGTCACCGCAGTGCCCAACACTTTCCATCATGTCAAACTCTCCTTCCGCCTTAGGAAGCGCATCAAACAGGGCAGTAAATGGTTTCACAAGTATGTCTTGGCGAATACGATAAGACAGTTGCTTTTCAAATCGTTCTAAGGATTTTTCAAAAGTTTTTTCTCCATCGATTTTGCCCCAAAACTGTAAAATGGCGCCCCTTCGTCCGTCTGGGGTTTCGTTTTTTCGTAGCCACTTTTCTACGCCGCCTTCTGTTCTTCCTATAATCACGGCTGGCGTTGCTGTTGCGTCTTCAGCGGCTTTGAGGAGTGTTTCTTTATTGTCGGCTGTTATTATTACTCTGCAATATAATCCTTCAAACGCCTCTGCGTAGGTGTCTTCGACAGTAGCCTTCATATCTATCACATGTGAGAATTAAGACTTGCAAGATTTCAACTTAAGAATATTTGCTCTAAATTCTAGCCCAGCCTAGCAATTGCTTCGCCACGTACTTTTTTTCTGAAAGAAACGCTTTCCTTCGCGGTTTCGTCCATATTATCTCTTGTTATTACTTCAACTCTTGGGAGATTATGAGGATATAACTTCTGGACTTGCGTCACTAAGGTAGGGTTTACCATAAACCGTTTTATTGCCGAAAAACTCCATCTTTCCGCTAATTGTAGCACTGCGCCTTTGCCAAGACGGGCGAAGACATCAGCAAGAATCGAGGTTACTATGGTGTTTTCAGACATTAACGCAATTTCTGCTTCTCTAACAGCGTATTCGTTACCATTAAAAGAAACTGCTAAGCCATCGCCGCTTCCCACGAACCGAAAACACTCTACATCAGTGATGCTGTCACCAATATACATCACGCAGTCAACATTGCAACCATTTCTAGCAACAATTTTTTTTGCAACGTTGGCTTTTTCTCTTCCACCAACAGGATTAACTTTGTCAAATATCTTGCCCAAAGGCGTTCTGAGGATTTTGCTCCAAAAAATCTCGTCCAACCGCTTTATCGTAGATTGGTCACGAGGAGAGAAATCTTTTAGCGATCGGACGTTTTTTGAGATTTCGAAAGTGGGCATTGTTGTGATTTCTTTTGCTAGCTGTTTCACCGTCTCTGTTTCTGCTTCTGTGAGTTCGTATTTGTCGATGTCAACTCGTGTGCTGTAGGTATTTTCGAAAGGAAAATTAATGGTCCTGCATAAGGCAGAAATATAGTGCTCATAGCTGGTGCTAACGATAAAGGAGGGCATGGTCTTTTGAACAAATTGCATAGTGTCCTTGGCACCTGAAACAAGCGCAATGTTTCTTGTGGCAAAGTCTTTCATTTTTTGGTTGGTAACGCCGTAGGCCTTCAAGAACGGTAGAATGAGCTTTAACGTGTCGCCTGCTTTGTAGCCCTTTCTCTTAAGGACGTCAGCCAAGACATCGTCATACTTGCTTATCAAAGAGAAGAACTTGTCCCCCGTAGGGATGAAGTGGCAAGTTAGCTCGTAGGCGTCGTCGTTTTTGGAGATTGGGCCTTCACAGTCTGTAACAAAAATTCTTTTGGACATGCTGATTGTCAACGTTTGCTGCCTCTTAACCTTCGCATGTGATCAATGCTTTTGTTTATGTGTTCTTTTGAGGCTATGTCGTTTCGGTTCCACAAACCGCCGCCTTTTATAGCGTTTACTCCTTCAAGCGAAATTTCTCTGGCTGCTTGAACATCGTCGCCTATTCCCACAACGCAGACGGCTCTCGAACGCAAAGCAAAAACTTGATTATCCTTCAATTCCATAGAAGCAGGGTAAACATGAATGTTGTCCCCGTATTTCGCGGTCAGTTTTTGGGCTTCATTCAAATCAACTGTCGTGTCGATTTCACTCTGTTTAACCTTGTCTTTGAAGACACCCATGTAACCTCCATAAGTCGGCGGAACCTTGTACGTCACCACCGAAGCCTTCTTCTCCAGCTCCACTTTGGTTAAGTTGCCATCAATCATTCTTAGGCACACGTCAACGAAATCATCTTTCAGCAAAGGTAGTATGTTGATTATTTCGGGGTCGCCCGGTCGACTGTTGTTTTCGAGGATTTTTGGTCCGTCTTCGGTGTGGATAAACGCCATGTAGAACGGTACGCCTAACAACGCGGTGTTTCTGGCGGTTATTCCTTTCATTTCTTGGAAGATTTTGTTCACGATTTGAACTTCTGCCTCGCGATTCTGGCTTGTCATAAAGGGAAGTACGTCGCCACTATCTTTGTAGGAACCCATTCCGCCGGTGTTTGGTCCTTTGTCACCATCAAGGGCTCTCTTGTAATCTCTTGTTTCTGGCAAAGGTACGAGGTGTTTTCCGTCGCATAAGGCTTGGAAGCTTGATTCTTCGCCTTCAACCTTCTCCTCAACGATGACCGCGCCGTGATGCAAGATGTCTAAGAAGTGATCGAGTAACTCTTCTCTGGTGCTGAAGTGGTCGCCCCAGACGCCTACGCCTTTTCCAGCTGCTGGCGTGTCTGGTTTCACTGCAACCTGATTGTTCAGCTCATCGAGCCAACTGAACAATTCAGCCTTTACTTCTTCGGTGCTACGGCGTTTTTCTGGGTAGAACACTTTGAAATTTGGATTTGCTTCTGGCGTGACTTTTTGGAACAGATGGCGCTGTGCGACTTTGCTTTTTTCTATTGCATATTCTTTTGTTGGGCAGATGATTGGGATGTTTGTTTCTTTTTCTATCAAGTCTCTTATGCCATCGATGATGGGTTTTTCTGGTCCTATTATGCCAAAGTCTATTTTGTCCGCATGTTTTTTGGCGAATTTGCAGATATCATTTATGTCCAAGTCTGGGATTACCGTGTGCTCTGCTGCTCTTTGCAGGTTGAATGGGTTCTTTTGTTTGTCTGCGACGTACATTCTGACCTTGTAGTTTGGACTTCGACTGAAGACATCCACTATCGCCGTCTCTCTTGCACCGTATGCTACTACGAGAATACCGACTGTTTCCATACGTCAACACCGTTCGAAAAGTATGAAAGTGAATAGTATTTTAACTTATCACTGAGAAGACTGATCTTTCACCAAGTCTGCTAACTCGTAGAGTCTTCCTATTTCTCTGTATCCTTTATCAAACTGTTCCCGCATCTTTTTTGCAAGTCTGTCCGCGAGTGGAGTTGGATAGTTTCCTGTAGCGCAGCCGAAGCATAATTCGTCTCGGCTCATGCCTGTAGCTTCAACGAATCCTTCAAGCGACTGATAATTCACAGAGTCCGCGCCTATCTCTTGGGCGATTTCTTCTGGTGCGCGGGTTGAGCCGATCAATTCACCGTACGTTGCCATGTCAATTCCGTAGGGGCACGGTCCGATAATTCGCGGGAAGGTGATGAACATATGGACTTCTTTGGCGCCGAGCTTTCGCAGTTTCTCGACTACGACTCTGGTAGTGTCGCCTCGCACTATGCTGTCGTCGACAACAATAATCTTCTTGCCTTGAAATTTGTGGTCCAGTATGTTAATCTTCTTGTCTATCGTGGCGAATCTTTCCTGAGGCAAGAGAATGAAAGCTCTTTCACTCACATAACGATGTCTTCTTATGGCACGTTCCCATCTCAAGCCCGTCTCTTCATGCAAACCAAACGCTGCGTCATCGCTCGTTTCTGGCAACGAGACTATCATGTCGCATCTTCTTACGATGTCTAAATATTCTCTTCCGAGATTTCGTCCAAAAGCTTCTCTAACTTCATACACGTACGCGCCGTTTAATCTGGAGTCCGGTCTTGCGAAGTATGCGAACTCAAACGCACAAAGCGCCTTTTTGCCGCTGCTGACTAATTGTTGCCGTTGAAATTCTCCCTTAGAAACGAGCACAAACTCGCCTGGACTCAATTCAAACCCATGTTCGATACTGTTAATGTCCAAGCCCACAGTTTCTGAAGAGAAAGCGCATATTTTTTGGTGTTGACTGCAACCACTGCAGAGGGGGCGTATGCCATGGGGGTCTTTGAAGGCGAATAATTCTCCATCTTGTGTGATCCCGACAACCGAAAATGCGCCTTCTATTTCTTCCATGCAGGCCTTCACAGCGGAGACCAAGTCATTGCGTTTTTTCAACTCCATTGAGAGTTTTCGGCTGATCAGCTCTACATCGCAATCGTAGAAAAAGTTTGGTAATGCGATGCGAATTTCGTTTGTTAACTGAACTGTGTTAACTACATTACCATTAAAGGAGATTGCAAGCTTGTATCTTCCGTCTTCTGCTGTGACGGGTTGTGTACCACGAATTAGGGATTCTTCATCTCTTCCGCCCGAGGTCGTGTATCTTACATTCGCTATGCCTAGACTGCCCGGCAGCCGATCAAGCCAGCTTTGTAAATCATTCTTTCGTATCTTTGGAATGAGGTCCAAGCCTTTATAGACGTTGAACCCTCCATTAAACGTCAAAAAACCATAAGACTGATGCCCACGATGGTTTTGCGCCCGCATTCCCCAGTAGAGACAGGGAAAAATACTGTTGCCTGTAAAATCAACTGCTCCGAAAGCGCCACACCACATTTTTAAATAATCATCCATATTTTCAACAAACAAACTGCAAATATTTAATGGTTTTTGTACATTTCCAAGTCAACTCTCAAGCTCGTTGGCAATGGTGCAATATGAATGTTTCCAAAGTGACTCATGAATTAATAAGCACTTATGGCACGTTCAGCACCATTTTTGGGAAACTGTTTTCCTTAAGAAAACTGCGCCCACGTACAGACCTTCTGAAAACCTAAATCTGGCAAAGGCAACAGGTTGGTATCCAATTTGTGCGTGCGAGAACTCGGCACATTTCTCGGCGCAAGACAAACTCGCTACTGTTCACATACGCCAACGCAATGGGAAAACATGCTCCACTAAGCGCTTATACCATGTCATTTCCGCTGTGTGTCGGGATATTTCTCTCGTATTTTGGCGTCAGCGATTTTAGCAATCATTGCGTTGGATATTAATACGCACCTTGCGCCTACAAGGTCAGCTAGTTCGGCTGATCTCTGATCCTGAGTTACTAGCAAAAGTGTGTTTTTCTTTACGTAATCTACGATGTCCTTGTCCTTTGCTCCTTTCAAGCCTATTTCCTGCACAGTGAGCACTTCCCAGCCAAGAGTTTCAAAGTACTCTTTCAGTCCAGCATACATCTCGTCAAGCAAAAGGTCCAACAAACTCACCTCTTTGCATAACCTTGCATCATTCACCTATTTAGAGCCTTTTTCCTACAGTGCTTAAAAGGTCAGAACCGGTTATTATGTCGACTATGTTGTCTTTCCTCGCTACCAAAACGCCATCATGATCACTAAGCAAAGGGCGCACGCTACAATTAAGGAAGGCAGCTTCTTCAATGGTACAAATCATGAGATTCAATGAAATCTACAATGAACTGGAAAACATTGACAAATTCTGCAGCACTTTTGCGTATGGAAGGTTACAAATCTACTGAACTAATTGCGCTCAGCGCTTCGCCACAAGTCGGGGTTCTGAAATCTAACCTCTGGATTATGATGACCCCATAGAGCACGCCATAAAGATTGGAAATCTTCGGATGAAAGTCTTCTATGGCTCACATTAATCCCTCAATAACTCTCTAGAGGTCTTTTCTAGATTTAAGATATCCTTCTTTACATGTAATATATCGATAACGAAAATATCCGATGTTTGAAATAGAAAATTGGCTAAACAACGGTCTAGCAAAAAAATATTAACAGAATGAAAAAACTTTTCTAGGAATGGGCAATGGGCAAGAAAGCTTTATCATGAAAGGCATTGAATCATTTTTTGGCAAACTAGGCATTCATCTGGGATTGATGTGCCTTTTGGGCGTTTCTTTAAATATCCGAACCCGTGTGGGCATTTTTGTGTGCTGGTTTCTCTGTTCTCTTCTCTTTCTTTCTCTTGTTCATTTTGCAGTGCGGTCTTGATCTTCAGGGCTATAGGAGCTTCTTTTGTTTGTTTTTGCTTTTCTTCATCTGCGTCGATTTTGCTCATGCAGTACGGGCAAGCTGGATAGGTTTCAACAGGATCGCTGGATAAGACGGTTAACTGTAGAGGACGTTCAAAGGTCCTTCCACATTCGTCATTTGGACAAACGCAATTTTCATGCGTGTTTATCTCGTCTTTCTTTGTTGACGTCAAACTTCTACAAGCCTCCATTATTGTACCTGCTGCACATGTGATAAACGGGTGTACACATATAAGTCTTATATCGTGATATTTAATAAACGTTTCGCACTCAGAAACATGATCTTCACGAGTAGAATCAGAAACAAGATTGGAATTTCTGAAAATCATATAGTCAACCCTTCGTTAAAAATATACGTGTCTAGAGAGTTCGTTAACAAAAATGCGCAAGGAATCTCTAGAAAACATTCTATTTGCTACAACCTTAAACCCCATGCTAAAGGCGGTAATATCAAGATTTGATGTAGAATGCACGAAAGATGGAAACTTGCTTCTTAACTAGCGCGCGCTGCATTGACAACGAGTCGCTTTGGAAAAAAGTAATGAAATCTATTCGTTAAAAAAAGCGGTAAAGGGACCAATTCCCTTTTTTATGCTTTGCCTTTTTCTTCTTTTCCGTAGTACTTTGTCCATGGAATTTTTCGCGGATCCCGTTTCATTTGTAAGCTGCTTTTGCGGCATTTGCCGGAGCAGAACCATAGGATTGTGCCGTCGTTTTTTACGTGCATCATACCCGTGCCCTGTTGGAAGTCGTTTCCGCAGAAGGAGCATCGTCTTTGTTTAGGCATCTATCGCTCGCCTCATTTTTTATCGGATTTTTCTGGCTTCGCGTTCTGTCTCTCTCAGCATGAGCATGTCGTCTATGCGGACTGGGCCTTTGACGTTGCGTGAGATGATGCGTCCCCTGTCTCTGCCTTCGAGCACGCGTACTCGAACCTGAGCGACTTGGCCTGTTGCACCAGCTTTGCCGATCACCTGAATGACCTGCGCCGGAATTAATACACCTTCTTCCTCTCTTGTAGTTTCCCTAGTTTCCTTAGTTTCTTTTTCGGGCTTGTTACTCATCTCTACGCGCCCTTCTTGGCGGCTTCTAGTCTTGTGATGATTTCTTTGAGGAGACCTGCTGCGTCGCCTGCTTCGATTATGCATGCTGCTGCTGATGGGACATCGATGCCTATGGCTGAGCCGATTTTTTCTTTGTCAGGCACGAACACGTATGGGATTTTTCTTTCTTCACAGAGTATGGGCAAATGCGCTACGACTTCTGGAGGTTCAACGTTTTCAGCTATTATTACGAGTTTAGCTAGCGCCCTTTCGATGGCTTTTGTGGCTTCGTTTGTGCCTCTTCGTACTTTGCCCGTTTGGTTTGCGATTTGTAGGGCTTCATAGGCTGCGTCTTGTACTTCTTTTGGCGTTTCGACCTTTACATAGAATGGTTTGGACATTTTAGCCTCACCCTTAATTTTACATTTCAGAGTTTATTCAACAGAACCCATTAATGAAGGTTTCGACGCTGGCAAACAAGGTTCCGACCATTTTCTCTCCCGATAAAGTTTGAGGGGTAGCTCAGAAACCAAGCCTAAATTTAAGTTGGAAACTGGCTTTCTCAGGAGCCCATAGCTAAGCTTCGACGCGCCCTCCTTGATTATGGCGACGTACATTTTTACTAGGTATAGGCCTACCCTCATTTTAACTGTCTTACGCAATCTAAAATGACGCTCCCTCTCTACCTATTTTCTTCACCGCTGAAAAATACGCTTCCCGTCAACACAATAAAGCCTGGATCACCCTTTATTGTTCCCTACCCCTACTATTTTTCACGACTGAAGACTTCTATCCCAGCTAGAATCAACAAACCTTCACAAGTACACACCTATTCGAAGTGTGAGTTTAGATGAAATTATGCGTGAGTTTGGATGTTGTTATGCGTGAGTTTTGACTCCGAGCAGAGCCAATGGCAAGCTTCTTTCGCAAAACACAGTCTCCTTCTAGCCCAGTTCTGGAAAATCTTTTTTACCGCTGAAAGCTTTCTTCGCGGAATATTCACAAACCGTCTTAGGTGATTATTCATTCTATAGGTGGTTTGTAGTGGTATTATAGTGATTTTCGGCTCAAACTCCCTTGGCCACGAGAACCATCAAAACCTCGCCCCTCACAACAGCGCGCGCTAAAAGGCGGGAGATGGCTGGTTTGATTGTGTTCTTGGGTTTCGCTTCCGTTTTAAGACGAACGCCACTAGCAGCGTTGCCAGCAGTATCGCTATGATGACGAGTATCAGAATGAGGTATAGAGGAAATTCTGGTGCTGTTGGCGAAGGACCGAAAGCATAGATCTTGCTATCCTCTGATCCTACGTAAACCACTCCGTTGACCACGGCGGGAGAAGACCACACAGGGCCGCCTGTCTTGTAACGCCAAACGAGCGATCCAATAGTAGCGTTCAGGCAGTAAACCTTCCCATCAAGAGATCCCACATAAACCAAACCACCAACAACAGCGGGAGAAGACGCCACAGAGTCTTCTCCTGTCTTGTAGCTCCAAACGAGCGTTCCCGTAGTTGCGTTTAGGCAGTATACAGTCCCATCATTAGATCCCACATAAACCAAACCACCAAAAATGGCAGGAGAAGAAAACACAGAGCTTGTCGTGTAGCTCCAGACGAGCGTTCCGGTAGTAGCGTTGAGACAGTAAACACTGTAATCCAATGATCCCACATAGACAAGACCACTAACAACGGCAGGAGAAGAATCCACCATGCCTATCGTGTAACGCCAGACGAGCGTTCCGGTAGTAGCGTTCAGGCAGTAAACCTTCCCATCCAATGATCCCACATAAACCAAACCACCAACGACCGTGGGAGAAGACTCCACACCGCCACCTGTCGTGTAGTTCCAAACCTGCGATCCAGTAGTAGCGTTCAGGCAGTAAACAGTCCCATTATTCCTCGAGAGAACTCCAATTGATCCCACATAGACAAGACCACCGGCAACGGCAGGAGAAGAGCCCACCAAGAGGCCTATCTTGTAGCTCCAAACGAGCGTTCCGGTAGTAGCGTTCAGGCAGTAAGTGCTGTTATCATCGGATCCTACATAGACCAGACCACCAACGACGGCAGGAGAAGACTCCACACCGCCACCTGTCGTGTAGTTCCAAACCTGCGATCCAGTCGCGGCGTTCAGGCAATAAACCTTCCCATCAAAAGATCCTACGTAGACAAGACCACCAACAACGGCAGGAGAAGAAATCACATCGGTACCTGTCGCGTATGTCCATAGGGTATTGTTTGTGGTTGGGGCTGGTGAGGTTGAGGTCCCAGTGTGGTTTAGGTCGTGGTGGAACATTGGCCACCAATCAAGATCTGCTACTTGCAAGGTCTCTCTCCGTGAACTCACGTTTGCTTTGGCTGATTGAACGCTAAAAGCCCCCGCGAACACACTTACTAGCAACAATACGAACAATATTCTAGAAGCGATTGTTTTCAACAGTTGTCCCCTCGTTTGGCAATCATAGGACTTAGAAAACCAGATTTAAAGTTTGCTTGAACACGATACTGGCGCGTTATTGGACATGATATAAAAGGCTATTCGTAACAACGCGCACGTTAAGGTGAGGAACAAGTAGGTTGTTTAGCCCTGTTAGACATGGTGTTATCGCCAAGCCGTGCTACGAGACTGCAGAGCAGGTTTCTAAGAATGCTAGGATCTCTTGAAGTAAACATAAGTTGCCGCCGTCGCAACAGCCACGAAGATTATCCCAAGTAACGCTATAGCATCCATTAAGTACAGCCACGACAGTTCGTCTCCACGAACATTAACGAGCAACATGGCTAAAATAAACAATAATAAACCCGTTGGAAACAACGTCCACGCCATTAACTTCGCTCTAGTTTTCTCTTTTCCCATCTTTATTCCTCCTTTATTTCAAAGCACGCGCGGGACCGTGACGAAAAACGTGCAAGTTATGTCTGATTCCTTTTTCAGCTTTTCTAGCATAGACAACTCGTGAACCTGTTTCTACAATGTCCTTTAGCGCGCGCGCTACATATAAGGGATTGATGTTGAAAAATGGCGTGTCCAATAACGCACCAGTACCGTCTGAGCAAAACGCTTAACTGCCAAGGGGAATGGAGACGTGTTTATGGTTAATCTCGAAGACGTTGCCTACAAAGCTATCGAGGTCTCTCTGGGTGTGAGATCTGGGGAAAATGTGTGGATTCACGGCTGGGACCATACCGTTGGGCTGATGTCGCAGTTGGCTTGGGAGTGTAGGAAGCGGGGTTGCCACGTGATCATTACCGTTCAACCGGAGGATTTCTGGTTTCGCTCAGTAACTTAAGCCCCTCTTGAACTCATGAATAAGTTGGAAGCTTATCGAGCGTCTTTGCTTAGGGAGACTGACGCGTACGTTTTTACTCTCGGACCGAGGAAGCCCGTGCCTTGGGAGCATATTCCGGAAGAGCGGCACGGTGCAGTGAGCATGTGGCTCGACGAACGCTACGACAAGAGCACCTTTGCTAAAGAGTGGGCGACTGTAGCCAAGGCTCGCAAGGTGCGAATGCTGGCAATAGAGGCCACACTTGCTACTCCAGAACGGGCCAAGATGTTGAGTCTGGATTATAACGAATGGAAAGATGTTATGCTGGATGGATGCACTGCTGATTACCATGAAGTCGCGAGACGTGGAGAAATTCTGGCCTCTCTACTCCGCGGAAGGGAAGAAGTGCAGATAACCACGCCGCACGGAACTAATCTATGGTTTAAGCTTGATAGTCGACCCGTCCACGTTTCTGGCGGCATAGCTACCAGAGAAAAGGCAGAGAAAGGGCTGGTCACCTTTCTTCCTGCAGGGGGCGTAGAAGTTTCTACGGACGAAAGAAGCGCTGAAGGCAAGGTCGTCTACGATGTCCCTGTACGCGTCAAAGGCGGACCAGCAGTGGGTTTGACTCTTCAGGTCAAAGATGGATGCGTTGTGGAGTTTACGGCGAGGGAGCGAAAGGAAGTCTTTGAGCGCTACTTGAAGGAAAGCAGCGGAGACATTAACCGTTTCGCGTTCTTCGGTTTCGGTCTCAACCCCCACTTACGACATGGATTCACTCAAGACGACAAAGTCTTGGGCGGAGTTACAGTAGGCTTTGGAGACAATGAAAACAAGGGCGGAAAAAACAAGGCAGAAGGTCACGAATGGTGGGCATCAATCACAAAAGCCACAGTCACCATCGGCGACACCAAAGTAATGCAAGACGGCACACTCCTAATTTAAGAGAAGCCGCAAGAGAACCTCTAATTCTCCGGCCATGTTTGCAGCATATATGGATGCGCAGCGAAACGAGCGCGCGCGCTCCGTTTACTCTGAGGAGGCGGGCTCATCGTATTTGCTTTGCTGTATTTTTCTGCGTTGGCTGTACTACGTGTGTACATAATGTTTAAATTTCTGCGATGAGCTGTTATTACTTGGAAGTGGCGTATCGTGCGAAACAATACACTGGATTCCGCGGATATTCGTTGGGAAATCTTGAAGGGCATGCTAGACGATTTTCCACAACTCCGGGACCGCACGGAACAATACCTTCTGGAAAAAAAGAATTCAACCAAAACCAGCTTAACCGGCGACATAGATCCAGAGGTTAAAGAACTGATGCAGAAAGCAGTAAAGGAATACCGCCAAGAACGTCCACGACAGTAACCTCCTCTATTTACACCTAAAGAAGGGCAGGCAAGTTTTCAATCTCTGACTCGGCGCCACTTCGACATTTCATTTCTACTTCCTCTTTTCCAGAAAGAAACAGAAACGGGCGCTATCTGTACATCTTTTTAAATGGAATGAACTCTTATTACAAGATGGTGGAGTGTCTTGTTTTTCAGGAGGAAGAAGCAGCTAAAAGTAGACTTGGGCGAATTGAAGAACGAAAAAGAATCGTTGGTCAGTTACCTGCGCACGAAACTTGAGGGGAGCATCGCTTCAAGCGGCAAAGAAGTGATCGTGAATTCTGAAAACCTGTCCGCGGAGGAATTGAAGAGAAACGTAAACAAGTTTGTCTATCACCAAAAACTGAACAACAAGTATTGGGTTGCCCTGGAGGGCGAAGTCGTTAGGGTTCATAGGTTTAAGCGTCCCGAGGAAAAAGGAAAAAGAAAGATAGACGAGATCCCTATTTAATTACGCGTGAATGGGGCATCACGAGTGCACTGATTGTAGATTCAGAGTTTTCCTCCAGAGTCTTTAATGGGAAAGACGCAGATAGGAAGGGCAGACTGGAGGGAATTTGGCTGGTATGAAAGACGTTGAACTTCGACTCGTTTCTGAGCTGATGAAGAATAGCCAGAGAAGTGATTGAGAACTAGCAAAAGCAATAGGAGTGTCGCAGCCAACCGTAGGCAGATTAAAAGCTAAGCTAAAGAGAGAAGGATACTTACTTGAATACACTTTGATTCCAGATTTTGAAAAACTCGGTTACCAAATATTTGCCCTGACTTTTGCTTCCATCAAACAAACCTTCAGTCAAGAACAAGCTGAAACGGCAAGAAAGGTTGCTCAAGAACAAGCAAAGGGAGCACCTGCTAACGTTGTTTTAATTGAGAGAGGACTCGGTCTAGGATACACCGTAGTAATAGGATCATTCCATGAAAATTACACAGCTTACATGGAACTCCTCAGTGACCTAAAGAAAAGCCCCTACCTAGAAGCCAACTACGGAAGCTTCATCATCGACTTAAAGGACCAAATCCATTACAGACCACTAACTCTCGCAACAATAGGCAACCATCTGCTCACCTTGAAAGAAGAAACAACCTGAATCACCCATTGTTTTTGATACACCGCAAGTAGGGCATGCCTTTAAAGTCAAGGCACTTTTAGGATGTAAAGTCTTATAATCAGCTGAAACAGAACTTAAATTTACCATTCTTCATTTTGTTGGTTTAAATGACCACGCCCATGCGGTGGAGTTCGTCTAGCAAGCTTGCTTTTGTCAGTTTGAGTCTTTGTCTCTGTTCAGCGTATTCGTCACCACTTATCATGTCAGCTCGAAAGTCTTGGTCGAGTTTTTCCAATTGTGCATCTATGTCAGTCAGTCTTGATTTGAGTTGATCAACGTATGAGATGGAGGCGGTCGATTCTAATGTTTGAGCGGGCGTCAAAGCCGCTTTTATGGCGCCGTCTTCGATGCGCAGGATTCTGTCTCCTCGCCTAGCAACGTTTGGGTCATGAGTAACCATCACGATGGTCTTACCTAGTTCTCGGCTAATCTTCACCAAGTAGTCGCGACGATTTTCGCGTTAGTAGTGTCTAATTCTCCTGTTGGCTCGTCGGCTAGGATTACGGGCGCGTCGTTGGCTAGAGCAGCAGCGATGGTTATGCGTTGCTGTTCTCCGCCGCTTAATTCGTCGGGTTTATGATTGGCTCTTTGAGTTAGGCCCACTATTTCAAGCAATTCTGTGACACGTTCTTTTCGTTTACCTCTTCCCGCACTCATGGCTATCATTGGCAGTTCGACGTTTTCAGCAGCTGTCAACGTGGGAATTAGATTGAGAGTCTGGAAAATGTGTCCCACGGTTTTCCTTCGATAATCAACAAGCTGAGAGGTTGACAGCGCCGTGACTTGTGTGTCGCCCACTGCAACAGAGCCTGCGGTTGCCGTGTCTAACCCTCCTATTATGTTTAGTAGAGTAGTCTTTCCGCTTCCACTTGGTCCTATGATTGAGACCACTTCGCCCTCTTTCACTGACATGCTCAGTCCACGTAGAGCCTGAACCTCCACTTTGCCCAGATGATAAACTTTAATCAGGTCTTTGACGACTATTTCTGCACCTTTCAAACTTCTCGCACCGTCCTTTCTAACCTTGAACTGTATCTTTTTGCCAGAAGAATGACCGGGATGATGGTTGACGCGAAGACGAGGAAGAAAGAAACGAATAGGGTCAAAAGTGCATCAGGCGGAAAGACCATGTGCCAGCTCAAAGGGATGGATGAATAGATGGCGGTGTTCACAGCGTTGTTTGACGCAACTATTCCGCGCACCACTATGAGCCCCACAAGCGTGCCCACAAGCACCGCGAATGTCACGACCGCAAGGTTTTCGGTGAGAAGCATAACGAGCAATTGCTTGAATGAGAGCCCCCGAACGCTCATAATTGACGCCTCACGTCTCCTCTCTGTCAAGCTAACGAACGTGACAAGTGCGGTTCCGACTGAAGCCGACCGCCACCATGAAAAGCACGCCGAAGCGCAGAACGCCAAATAATCCCGTAACAGTGAGGTTCCTCTGCTCTTCCTCAAGCTGCTCAGCCACAGAGGACACTGAACTGACACCGTTGATTTCCAATCCGCGAATCTGATCCGCAACAACCTTACTGTCCGCGCCGCCTTGCAATTTGATGAGTATTTTGGCTGAGGCTGAACGAACTATGTTTTCTTTCAGTTGGTCGTACAGTCCTTCTGGAACATAAGACCAGTACTGACCTGAAGATTGCGCCGACTCGATTCCGAAAAACCCTACAACCGTCAACTCTTCCATCTGTACCGCTCCCGCGGAGGAGTCATCAAAAGTCACGGTGACGACATCGCCAACACTTCTTGCCAAGAGTTGTGGCTAGGCTGCGATCCAGAATAACGGTGTAATTGTTTGAACTCAAAGTTTCAAAGGCTTTTTCAATCGAGTTACCGCTGAACAGGCCGTCCTCATAATAGGCTGTCGAAAGCCACGTTTTGGGATCCACCGCCCGAAACTGCATTCCATATACCCTCCAAAACCGGTAACTGAACCCGTGAAACTGTATTCTGCAGTCATAGATTGAACGTGAGACACGTTGCTGCTAATGGCATTTATCATCTGCGAGGCATTCGTCGGCGAACTCAATGCAAGACTAACGTCCGAGCCAACAGCAAAGTGAGCCCCACGAACAACTAAGTCTTGTTCACTCGCCAAGGTTCCAACCACCTGAAAACTGTAGCCAATAATGAAGGCTATGAGAAACGCGGCGGCAGCGACACGAGCAGGATTTCTACGAACACTCTTGGTCGCAAGCATACCTAGATCACCTAAAAACCTAGCAGCCCTAGCCATGATTCCTTGGAACATCGACCCGTTTACGAAGATTTTTGTAAAGCCCCAGAAGAACAGAAACGGCCCAACATAATTCAGTCCGAAATCGATAACGACAACATTCTGTAACAGAAGGAAGACGAAAACGTTCCCCGCAGCCCCTCCGAGCTCCGTCTGAAGATTAATGCCTAGAAGAAACACGATTATTTTAAAAGAACCGAGAAGAAGGGCAACCCAAGGCCACAGCTGCTTGTACGATTTATCCTCTTCTACGTATACATATTCTCTCAAAGCATCCATTGCGGTCATCTTTGAAGCCCTTCTTGCTGACCGGTAAACCGAAAGAAACGTGATAATAAGGGCGAAAACCACGGTCGAAATGATTGTGTCAAATCCCAATACAAGCGTGCCGATGGATTGGCCGCCAATGACTCCAGCAAACAACGGAGTAAGAGTCAAACTCAACGCTATGCCCAGCAAACCTCCAAGTAGCCCTATTAGTGCAGCCTCGAACAGGAACATCCACCAGAGTTGTCGCCTAGAAAACCCTTTGGTTAACAGAAGACCGATCTCACGGCGCCTCAGGTTGAAAGACACGTCAGAAACCGTTGAGCCCACGTACCAGGCCACAAAAAACACGGGTAACGATGCTATGACGAAGACAAAACGCATCGCAAACGAGGTACTCTGAAAACTGTCCAACGGATAGGCTAGATTGTCTTGAGCAGACAAACCGAAAGGCGAGACCTTTTCATTAATCTGCGCTGTGACCGCTGCAAGCTTGTTGGCCGAACCAGTGACATCCCACGGGCTGATAAGGCTCGAACGGTCAACAAAAACCTGAATTGCGGTGCTGAGTGGAGAATATTGAGGCGAAAAATCATACACAGCATCGAGCAGCTTAGCAAAAGTTTTCTCCCAACTCATGATAAAAAGATTCTGTTGCGGATAAAGCTGGCTCGAAGGCTCGCTAAATGCTATAGAAAGCTCCTGTTCACTGAGATGAACAAAACCAGCTACTTTAAGATTCACAATAAATGATAATGCTGATACCTGAGAATACATCGTAATATTTATCGGAATTACGTCACCAACGTGAAACTTTCCAGCCTCAGGCGATTCTGCCCAGACCTACGTTTCATTCTCTCCTAAAGCTGAAGTATTGCAGACAAGAGAGTGCTCAGGTATCCCCATCAAATTGATAGAAGTCGTGAAACTGAGATTTCCAATATTATTATAATACACGTATGAAGAAATTGCCTCGACGTGAGTTACGTCTTGCACAGTTGAAATCGCGTTAATGGCATCTGACACATTTTTGGAGGACAACAGACTGCTCGCTGGAAAACCATTAACATATACATTGGAACTGTAACCTACGGAAATGTCAACTGGAATGTTACTCAGCGTTTGATCAAGAGCCCGCCACGCAGCTGTATCCGCGCCCACGTTGATACCCGCGAAAAACGTTGAAGCCAAAACGATGCCTAGCAGTAAAGCTATGAACAGTCGCCATGAACGAAAAAGTCGCTTGAAAGTGTACGAAAGCGACAAGTTTAATCAAATAACAGTTTGACCGATAAGCAATTTCAGTCTTTTGGTTCAAATTATTTCGCAAAGGCGAGAGTCTGAACACCGTCTTGACTTGGGGTTGTTGGTAGCCCGGGGAGAGTTTCGAACTCTCGGCTTTGAATGGTACGAGTTTTGGCGCGCTCGTTTGGCATTTTTTGGTAGCTAGGTCGTGGGCGCGCGCCATAAAGCCAGACAAATCCGCTGATTAAATCTGACACACTTTCGAAAACGAATATCTTTTAACTGAGCAGAAAATCGGGGCGACTCTCCCAAGTGTATTTGAATCGATAATCAGATGGAATTCGGCTTGGCAATTATCTCTCTAATTACGATGTCAAAAAGACTGTGTGAGGGAGCTGATTCGATCACGACGGCGGTATCGGCGCCCTTTCCCGAGCCCGCTATGGCTATAACGTCTTTGCCCGTTGGGACTGCCCCCGCATCTGCAGCCATCGCGGTGATTTCGACGACGACCTTCATGCCTTGACCAAAAAGTCTCAGGGTCTGGGCAACTATTCCCGCTGGGTACATGGTGTTAAATTTCGCTTGGATGGCCCTGTTCACGCCCGAAAACGTGTGGGCAGCCGTTAATATTTTCCCTCCCTGCGCCCTGATCTTCTCAGCAACCGCGTCGTCCAGTTCGTTGATGCTGGGATCCTTCATGCCCGTGACGTGAGACACAACCACAACGTTATAACCCTTAAACATGTTGACTGCCATCAACCCGGTCGTTCCACGCGTACTCGCGACAACGATATCCCTTATGCTAAGCTCATCAGCCCGCTCCTTAGCGGCCTTAAGCGTCTCAGCCGAGTTACCCTCGCCGGGACTGTTGAAGTATAGAACGATCTTTCTAGTTGACATTGAAATACCCTTGCGAAATTACTGTGCCAATTCCTAGATAAGTTTTCTTTCGCATTCTTCGTCTACGACTAAGATGCACAGTCTGTTAAGCTTGCCTGGCTGTGAAGCGATTCATGCCCCAACGACTTCTCCCATTCCTATATCTAAGCTGCCGTAAGCGCGCGTTAGAGATCCAAGACAGCCCCTAGTGAATTCTGGCGTTAGAAGTGACCTAGAACAAAATCCCTCAAACCCTTATGGCTCGTCAAAAAGTCAACTATAATTCTCGTGGCTTTGACAATCTGCACATCGAGCAGTCGCGAGGTGCCCAGTGTAAATACGAAAGAGAATATGCCCAACGGAATTTCTAGGAAGAGGTTTAAGGAGCCAAAAATCAGCACGAAAACAAGCGTGAGCAGAGCACCAAGTATGCCCATGATGAATGAGCGTACGATGAAATACAGCCTCTGATGCCACACAGAAAGCAGCAGCGCATTTGCAAGAGCCAGTTTCCCGACGTTCCGTTCAGTTTCAGTGGGCGCTTCATCCACATGCTGCAGCAAAGTCTTCGCGTGACGCATATCTGTCAAATGCAGAATCTTTATCATTTCGTCAGACTCAGCAAGCTCTTTTGAGCTCTTGTTTTCAATTTCCGTCATGATTTTTTGAGTCATTTCGTCGACTTTTTGGTCGCCAATTGAAGTGGAAGTCATACGCGAAACCAGCTAAGAACTTAACTCTTCAGTTAATAACTTCTTTGAGCCTTAATATGTTTCGATTCCGGGAACTGCGCGCCAAACAACAAGCACACTCGCCACACCGTAAGCTCCCGCATGAGCTTTTCACATATGCATTAGGAATGTCAGTAATACGTAGGCAACGAAAAAGACCAGACCGAAAGTTAGCCCATACCAAGGTATCTTCTTTTTCGAGATGAAATAGAGCATTAGCGAAGACACCACCGTCGTGGCTAGAACGCTAAGATAAGCGTGAACGTCTAGAACCCACGTCGTAAGAAAAAGTCCAATCGCAATATACAATGTTGAATACAGAACTTTTTCGCCGACCAGCGATCCTATGCTTAAGGTGTCCTTGCCTCTGAAGCCCCAGATTAAAGCACTTGCGGTCTCGGGAATTGCGGTCGCTGCTGGGATCACGATAATGGACAGCCCGATCAAGCTGGCTCCAAGTGAAACAGATATTTGGTTAACTATTGAAACGAGTTGGCTAGCTCCGACGTAAAGCACGATAACCGAAACAGCCAATTGAACGAAGCTTCCAATCTCCTTGTTGGAGATTATTTTGCAAAAGTAGGGATTCTCAGCCTCCGAGACAACCTCGAGAGTTCTTTGCCTGTACATTAAACCAAGATAAGCAAGGTATGTGGAGAGGAACAACAATCCAAATAAGATCCGCATTTGAAATGAATGAAAAAACGATGGAACGAGCGCGATCGGGAAGAGAATCGTGACGAAAATGAACGGTATTGCCAGAGTTCGGCTAACTTCAAGGTAGTCGTGCTTCCTTCTTTTCAGAAAGAAACCGAATAAGGCGAATAATCCGACCAACCCGTAAGAAACACTCGACGCCATGAACGGCTCGCCGAATATTGTTCCAACCGCTACCGCTGAGCCGCCGGCTCCCCCAAGACTGAAAACAGCTATCAGCAAGACCACGAGTTCTGGAAGTGACGTGAAAAGCGGCGACAGAATAGCGCCCACAAAAGAATGTCCTATGTTGAACCTGTAGCCAAGGAACTCGATCGAGTTTACATACAGTAATGCCGAGACGAAAACAACTAGAATACTAAGCAGTAGGAATACTATGAGCTCAAGCATTTTTGCGCCATCAGAAAAACTATTGAGTGTCCAAGGGTCTATTTATATGATTACTTGTTTTAGCGCGCTAGAGAGAAAAAGGTAAATATCATCAAGTTCAAGATGCTTCTTTCCTTGAGGAGTTGCGCTAGTTGGACTCGAACACAGCGTTTGAAAATCTAAAGAATGAAATGTTCGAAAGATTCTTGAAACTCAACCCGTACATTGCGACTATTATCGGGCTACATGAACCCTATGACAAGATATGGGGGAATGGTTCGAGTGAACGATACCGTGCCAACCTTGCGTTGCTTGAAGAATGGAACAAACGGATGAAAGAGACGATAGACTACACCGGGCTAAGTGATGAGAACAAGATCGACTGGGACGTCATAGAACATGCGCTTAATCTCGAAAGATTCTCGTTCTTTGACCACAGATTGTTCGAAAGAAATCCAGATCCGTTTTATGAGGAAATCGGCGGCACTATTTTCATCATGATTACTCGGGAATACGCACCGCTCGAGGAGAGAATTGAAGCCATAACCGCAAGACTTGAAGCACTACCAGAATTTCTCAAGCAATATAGAACAAGGTTTGAAAAATCAAGACCAGTAAAACTGTGGACAGAGATAGCAATTGAAGCCTGCCAACAAATGCCCATGCTTTTTCAATTCATCGCCATGGGAACCAAGGGTCTAATTTCAGAGAACCTGCACGGCAGACTTGTAACGGCTATTCAGAATCTCAGTGAACCCATCAAAGCACAGTTAACATGGCTGGAAAACCTGTTGCCCACAGCAGAGGAGGAATGGGCTCTAGGCAAAGAGAAGTTCGATAAGCTCCTGAAGATCCGAAACCTCGGAATGACCGCAGACGAGATCCTGAAGCTCGGCGAAAAATACCTGCAGGAAATGAAACTGGAAAGAGAAAAACTAGCCAAACAGATAGCGCCAAACAAGACGGTTGAAGAAGTACTGAGCGACATCGAGAAGGAAGCACCAGAATCCTTTGAAGAAGCGCTGATACTTACAGAAGAGCAAGTGGAACTCGCCAAACAATTCATAATAAGACACGACATCGCTACAGTCTATGAAGAAGCCAAACTGCACGTGAAAGAAACCCCCGCTTTTATGACACCATTGATCCCATTTGCCGCCATGATTGGTCCTGGAAAATTCGACAAAAAACAAGAAGGCATCTACGTTGTCACACGGCCTCAAGATCCTAAGAATCTTGGAAAACACTTGAACATTGCCAGTATTCCAAGCACGGCAGTGCATGAAGCATACCCTGGCCACTTTCTGATGGGAACGTGCTCAAGCCGCGACTCAATAGTCAAACTACTCGGTCAAGGAACAGAGATCATCGAAGGGTGGGCTCACTACTGCGAGCAAATGATGACAGAGCGTGGCTTTATTACAAATCCTAAAACGAGGCTCATGCAAATAAACGACGTTATCTGGCGGGCGGTTCGAATAATAGTGGACGTCAAACTGTCTCGGGGCGAAATGCGTTTTGATGAAGCCGTCAACATGCTGATGAAAGAAGCCAGCATGTCCAGAGAAGGCGCTACGTCAGAAGTGAGACGCTACACCCAGACTCCAGGGTACGCACTCTCTTACCTAATTGGTAAGCACCTAGTACTGCAGCTGAGACAAGAGGTAAAACAGAGGATGGGCGAGAAATATCAGGAGAAATTCTTTCATGACACAATACTACACAACGGGAGCCTTCCGATACACTTGCTCAAGAAGATCTTTGAACAAAAAGAAGCGATATGATTCTATTCTTCTAACTGTCAGTGTTTGTTTTTCAACCCTTTCTCTTCGAGAAGATTATTCGCTATTCATCTAAACCTCGGTTGTGCAGTCGTTCGTGTTCCCAGGCCTCGAAGTCTGCTGGGGGACTGACGATTTCTTCTTCAGGTTTCTTTTCGAGTTTTGCCGCTCCGTTCGGGCATCCTGTAACGCATAAGCCGCAGCCGATGCATTTCCTGCGATCCACAACCGACACTCCGTTGCTGTCAGAGATTGCGTGCACTTGGCATCTTTTTCTGCACGTTCCACAACCCAAGCATTCATCAGCGTCAATAGTTGCATAGTAGTTAGCGTGCGCCACGGAGTTTTCGATGCCCCAATCAGTTATTCCTCTCAGTATGCCACAGCAGCACCCGCAACAATTACAGACATACCCAACACCCTTCATCACATTACTAACTGTGTGAACGAGACCTATCTCCTCTGCCTTGTCCAGAAACGCCAACGCTTCACCCTTCGAGATACTTTCCTGGTTTGGTTGACTCTCGACGGAAGAGAAGTTAAGGCAGGTTCTCAGAGGAAAGTCACACTTACGACCTATGTGATCCTGCTGTATTCTGCATATGCAATCGCGCAAGTGAAAGGTTTTCGATCTTAGTAGAATCGCTTTGACGTCGTCATAAGGCAGAATCAACTCAGACTTTACAGCCTTCTGGGCAGGGATGACACGATGTAAGGCTGGCTGCGGTTTCATGATTCCAGCAGCGCCACCGTTTGCCATATAGTCTTCGACCAGATGAGCAAATTCGTGATCCATGTTTTCCTTTTGTGACTCGTAGATTCCCACTATAAATGGCGCCAATCTAAAGGACAGTTTACCTTTTTCTTCTTCAGGCCACAAGAGACCACGTTTCGCCATTTCCATTAATTCTATTTCTGCTTCCTTAACTGGAAGCCGAATGCGCTTAGCGATAGCATCAATTGATTTCATTGAACCGCTCAATTGGCTTGCCAACGAAGCCTCCCTAGGCGAAAATATCTTTTTTAAGATCCTTATCTCAACGTTCGAAGGCGTTCTGGGAAAGCCATTTGGAAGTTTGTCCAAGGCTTCAGCAAGTCTCTCATAGACATCGTCGTTCAATATCCCACCCTCTGCAGATTGGTTGCATGTAAAGTATTATATCAGCCTTTTGAGTAACTTCGTAAATACCGTCAATCGGGAAAGGCTAGACATAGCGCGCTAAGTCTGACCTTTATGTTGCGAAACCCTATCTTCCCTGGTTTTTTCAAGAAGTGTAACGCGCGCTACTGCGTTCGCGCAGTTTTTGGTTGGTATTTCTTGAACCAGTTGAACCCGAAGTCCTCCATGAGTTTGAGGTATTCGTCATTTCCAGCGGGCATGAGGTCAGCTCTGTAATGGAGGCCAAAGTAGTGTTGTGCCCTGTTTATGAACCCGTTTGCCTTGACGTTCTTGGCACATTTTTCGGCAAATTCCTCTCCTTGAACTCTCCGACAGACTTTTAGTAGCGTTTCCAGTCGTTCCTGTGTTATGGGTAGTCGTGTGTTTTTGTATTTCTTGTCTTGGGCTGCTTTTAGTTGCTCGTCTTCCATTTCACGGTAGTACTCTGCGTGAACGATTGCGTCGACTCCTAACTTTTCAGCCACTTTCGGTCGGGTTACGGGGTATCCGAGACACACTAGAACGATTGGAAAGACCCCCTTTGGCAGTTTGAACAAGGTCTTTAATTCTGCTGGCTTGTCGATCACGGTGCCAATGTACACTGATCCAAGTCCCATTGAATCTGCGGCTGTGCAGATGTTCTGTGCGCAGATGATTGTGTCTTGGAATGATACCCAGAAATGGCGGAAGGAGCTTGTAGCTGTGTATGGCGCTGTCTCGAGTTTTGCCCATCTTTCGTTTCGGTGGAGATCGAGGCAGAACAGCAAGAGTACGGGCGCTTTGCCTATGAAGCTCTGTTCGCACATTTCGGCAAGTTTCTTTTTATTCTCATTCCTCTCGACTTTTATTATGGAATATGGTTGCAGGTTTCCAGCTGTTGCTGCATGGATTCCTGCTTCAAGAACGGTTTGAAGAACATCTTCTGGGATTTTTCGCTCCGAAAAACGGCGGCAGCTTGACCTCTCGAAGAGTAGTTTGAGGGTTTCGTTTGGATATAGTGAGTACTTGTCGTCCAACTGGTGACTCGACATTTCACAGACTCCTGAGCGAAGTGCCTTCAGTGTGAGTAGCTGTTTTCTGATTACATAAGCTTTGGCGAACTGGAACTTATCCAACCTCTTCAGCAACTACCGTCACATAGCGCGCTCAACTTTCAGCGGTCCTTTCAAGCCAGTTTCACTAATGCCATTTTTGGATAGGCAAGAAGACAGAAACTGGATTTCGTGCGCTGGAGGTGTAATTGAGGTCTTGTTCCAAGCTAGAGGCGCGCTCTATTTCTTAATCATGCCTCGGCTTAGATTTCTTGCTTTGTTTCTTCTTGTTCTTTTTTATGAGCGCAACATACTCATCGATGGCTGTCTCTTGTCTCTTACTGTCAATTTGGAGGTCAGCTTTCATCATGGCTTTTTCACGGTTTCGTTCCCGACGATACAATACAAAAGCACAAACAAACACGAAAGAACCTGGGTATAGGAGCCCAATCAAGCCATAAGCGAATAAGCACCACATCGATCCTATGCCTAAAGCGACTACCACGATGCAACCATAAACAGAAAAAAAGAGGGCTTTGATGGTTTCAAACATGAAAATCGCCTCTAAAGGCAGACCTTGGGAATACCGCCGTTTCGGCTTCCCGCAATGGCACGCAAAACCACGAGCAGCAAAGACAAGACAATAAACCCTACCTTTAGGATACTCTCTTTGTTCGTAGGGTTAACCCACACTATCCACTCTGTCATTCTTTCTGAATAAGGTTTCTGTCACTCTACCAATTTCAAGAGTCTATTCTTGCGTAAATCCACCGATCTCTGCCTCCTAACGGTGAGCTAAGCAGCGTAAAACTCAATTTGGAGAGACCTGCGAGTCTGATAGCGCGCGCTATGTTGCGAAGCCTCTATCCTCCATGGTTTTTCGAGAAGTGCAATGGGCGCAAAGTCTTTAATCCTCAGGGCGGAATTCTACGGTTAAGGTGGCTCGAAAGTGAAGGTTGCGGGCATAGTTGGCAGTGTGAGGCGAGGGGGAAACACTGAGACTCTCACTCGCGTAGCGTTAGACGAAATAGAGAAGGAAGGGCTGGAAACAGAACTCATCAGCCTCGCGGAGAAGAGAATAGAACCCTGCGACGGCTGCAGAAGCTGCTCGAAGACCGGAAAATGCCACATCAAAGACGACTTCAACTCCGTCTATACCAAGATGAAGGAAGCCGATGGCATCATACTCTCCACTCCTGTCTACTACGGCGCAGCCACCCCACAGATCGCCAGCCTCATCAGCAGATTCTACTCGACCCGCGGCAAGCCGCTAAAAAACAAGGTAGGCGGACCAATCGTCGTGGCCCGCAGGGCCGGGCACAACTTCACGCTTGCACAGCTCATGTTCTTCTTCATGATCTCCGAAATGATCGTACCCGGCTCGACATACTGGAACGTAGCATTCGGGCGCCAAAAAGGAGACGTCCTCAAAGACGAAGAAGGAATCAACACAATCAAAAACTTCGGACACAACGTGGCTTGGCTACTAAAGAAGATTCATGCGTAGCGCGCGCAAATCTCTGGTTTTCACATCACCAAAACGCGCGCCAAACCCCAACCCGACACGCGCGCCGTCGCTCACTTTTTCCGAGTCCACATCAAACAGACTATGAAGATCGCAAAGAACAGTACGGCAGAAGAAATGGCAAGCCAGAATCCTAGTTGGAACCCCGTGACACGCACCGACCTGAGGGTTCTTGCTTGGCTGAAAAACCACATGAAAAGAATCGTACCAACGTTGAAAACCGCAGGCAAAAGAGCCCAAAAGGGCTTTACTCTGAATGCTGCAAACGCTGCAAAAAGCACCGTCAGGATCTGAACCGCGAGCATAGCGATCAAAAAGGAATGGTCGAAGCCTGCATAACCTATATCCCTCCAATAATCGCCAAGCCAGGACTCTATTAGACTTTGCTCAGAACCCATGTACACAAGCGCGTTGGTTCCCTTGAAAGACCAGCACGTTCCAGTTGCGCTCACGATCTCGGGAATGCCGGTGATATACCTGAAGCTAAGAAAAGGAAAGAAAATCGAAAACAGAAAAAGGAAACCCGCGCGCGCTAAATGTGGAAGAAATGTGGTTACTTGAGCCTTACTAAGAAGGGTGATAAGCTGACTGTTATGGTGAAGCATGTGCATTACATTGCAGATTTGAAGGAAATCAAAGATGTTCTTGATGGAAAACGAAATTACACTTTAATATTTGAACCTCCAGAAAAAGATGCTCCGCAAGAGAAGGAAAAAGATGGTTGAAAATGAAGAGTTGCCCTATATTTGGAATGTGCATAGTTGCCAACTGCGAACTCTATGACCAAGAATTCCGAAAATGCAAACACTATAAACTCTATCGGAAAATCAAAGAAAACTCCAACTGGTATGAACATGGTGGAAAAGATGGCGTATGAGCAAAGGACAGGAGAAAGGACTAGGGCAGAACTCAAAAAGGAGAAAATCAAATCTTAAGCAGCTAATCTTGTTAGAAAGTCATGCTTTAGTGATTTCCTTTGTTTTCATTTTAGCCACGTATTCTGCGAGTGTAGAGAAAGTCAAGGGGCGGAAGTGGCTTTCGGCTAGGCTTGCGATGAAGGTTCTTGCTTCTTTGACTGGTATAAAGGGCTGTCTTATTAGGTCGATGAGCCTGAGGTATGCATCGTAGCTTTCGTGAAAAGCAACAATTATGTAATCGGCACCCGCGCCCATGCCTCTCATGGTGAGTATGGTTGAAAGATTTTCGCTCGAAAGCATCTTGCGCAATTCTTTCCTTGCTTCCTTGACAGCGTCTTCTGAAACATAGTTCTCAAACTTGACAAGCGTGAAAGACACCATCTGAAACCCAAGCTTCTGAAAATCAGGTATAGTCGTGTATTCCTTTATGTAGCCCTCTTTCTGCAACTTAAGTCTGATTCTTGTTACAGTAGGCTGAGAAACTCCGATTAGCTTTGCCAGTTCTCTATCGCTTTTTCTAGAATTCTTCATAAGCTCAGAAATCAGCTTCAACTCAGTATCCTTCAAATTGCCATTCCTTCAGTCCATTCTGGAATGAATTAGTCAGAGATTGATTAAGATAAGACTTTCGAGCGCCGCTACTTAATCTTTCAAAAGAAACAAGTTTTCGCTATCTTAGCGGATATTTGAGAGTTTCATGGAGGTTTTTTGTGAACAAGGTTTAAATTGGTTGTATCACTTAATACTTTTAGGATGTGCCGTGCACCAAGATTCCTTTCTCCTCAATTCGAACGAGAATTTTTGTGCACGGTACGCCTTCTAATCAAGAACGTGAGTAGTATCGACGCATCTCTCTAGTTGTTTCTTTTAGTATTTTTGTTTTGATTGATTAGTTGATTAAGCGCGCGCGGTATTCTTGTCTTCTTTTTTCTCTTTTTCCTTCTTTGGTGGATGCCGTTTCTGGTTCTTCTCCGAAGCATTCATTGACATTGCCTCCTGGAGCAAATAGTCTGCGAAGCGTTTGAAAGACAAAGGTTGGACGACGCTTTCGCTTTTCAAATCTACAATGAAATTGCTAATGCTCATGATACCCGTCCAATTAGCCTTGCCTTCTTCCGTAAACTTGGAATACTCTGGATAGTTCTTATGGACAGAAACTGCAATTCTATCGAAGCCAGCGCCAATGCCACCAGCACCGAATATGATTTGGGGATTTCTTGCGATAAAGTTCTTAGCCATTCCTGTATCATATGGATGTTTTTCTATGTCAAACTTCCCTATTGTAAAGGCAAGTATTTCGAAGCCCATTTTGGCGAAGTTAGGGACAGCAGTGTATTCGATTAGCCCTTCCTTCTCTAATCTTAGTCTTGTTCGCGAGACAGTTGGTTGTGAAACGCCTAGTATTTTCGCCAGTTCTCTGTCACTTTTTCTGCAGTTTTTCATCAGTTCAGCGATTAATCTTAGTTCAACGGCTTTCATGGTATATATTTTCCTAGATAACTTCCTTTGACTATTCTGATTAGTTCTTTTGGTTCTGCTATAAGTTTTCGGGCTCTTTCATTTTCAAACTTATTTAATTGGGATTTTGGGTTTTGTTTGATTGATTAATTGATTGATTGTGTGTTTTTTTCTTGTGCGTGTGTGGTTTTTTTGTGTTTGAGGAGAGAGTGAGTGAGTAGTAGAGTAAGAGAGTTAGAAGAAGAAGAGAAAAAGATAAAACTTTACCCCAACCAACCCCGAACAGAAAGCGTGCGGAGGCTAGAGCAGCGTCTTCAGGGCACCGAGAGATACCGTCTCCGTGATCTCTTCCACGAACCTAATGTGCTCCGCATTGTCGGAAGCAAGTGAACCTCTGAGAATTATGGGCGTAAAATCGCAATCTTGTGCGCCTCTGTAGGTAGACAAGACGCAATATTCTGCGCAGAATCCCGTGACAATGACGGTGTCAACGCCAAGCTCTATAAGTTTTTCTGCAAGCCCTGTCTTGTTGAAAGAGTTGCCATAAATCTTGACTATGTGCAGGTCCTGAGGCTCAAGCTTGACACTCTGAGCAACATCAAAGCCTGGTTTGCCTGGCACAATGTTTTCCTCTTCGCTTCTGTGCTGTATGGCGATGATCGGAAGGCTCTTTTTTCTAAAGAGGTCTATCGCTGCGTTTATGCATTGAATAGCCGACTTCAGCGAGTCCGAACAAGCCTGATTCAAGTTGAAGAATTCGTTCTGCACATCTATGACGAGTAAGACTGGCTTCACTATTACATTTCTCCGTTTTTTACTGCACGATTTAACCGTATTCACGCGAACTATCATATTAAGAGGTTAATACTTCTTACCATTCGTAGAAGCCAATTTGGGTGTGTCCTTTTTTTGTGTGGGATAAAAACCCGCACCCGACTCGCCAAACTTTTATAAAAATGAACATGCTGTTGGATTTTTTTGTTAGCCCGCACTTCTTCATACACACACTCACTCCGCGCGCTTATGGAGCTCACTCGATCGGGCTTCGCTTCTCGGCTCTTCTCAAGAATGTGTAGTAGAGTGAAGCTGCGACGAGATAAGTGATTGTCGTGATCAGGAAGGGGGTGAAGAAGTTGCTTTCGGTGAGCATTACGCCAGCGGCTGAGGCTGTTGCAGCTCTGGGGAGGCTGTCGGCCATAGTCATGAGACCGCTAGTCGTGGCGCGTTCCGTGTTTGACACCAGCTCCATCTGCAGTGTAGTGCCAATAGGCCCTGCCATGTTCATAAGTGCAGCTCTAAGGATGTAGGCAGTAGCGCCATAAGTCAGGTTCGGTGAAATCGTGATGAGCATGATGAACGGTAACGAAAGGAACTGGCAAGCGGCGACGCTTTTGACTTTTCCGAGCCTGGCTGACAGGTAGGGTGCCACTAGTAATCCTATACCCAAAGTAATACTGCCTAATGCCGATATGACGCCTATCTGCTCAGCACTGGCATGAAATTTGCTCTTGAAGAACAAGTTAATCAGTGGAACTATGAATCCAGCGCCAAAGCCTATGAGCGCCGTGGGTATCATGAACTTGATTATTGTCCGGGCATTTTGAATATTCCTTAAACCAAGTAGCGTGCGGACTTTCTGTCTTTGCACTTTCTTTTCTCTCATGAGCAACAGGGGGATTCCGGCTGAGAGTGCTAGCCCTAAGGATAATGCGAGGGTTATGCGGTATCCAATTGGCGATCCAAGTTGGGTTCCTGTCTGCAACCCTAGGCCAGCGTTGAATAGGTCTGGCATGATTCCTCCTAAGGTGGCTCCAACGACTCCCATTATGACGCTCAGGAGCGAGTTCAAGCTAAACAAGTAGGTCCGTTCTTTTCTCTCGCTGTTTTCCATCATCAGAGGGGCTCCGGCGACTCCGTAAATCGTGCCGATGAGGCCTGCGGTGAAGCTCGCGACGAACAAGATTGACGGTTGCAGAAAAACTATCTGCACGAGGCTGGCGAAGTTTGAGACCAAACCGATAAGTAGCGCCTTCTTCGGACCAGCGAGTTCACAGAACAAACCAGCAGGTAAGGCAACCAATCCTGTGGCTACAGCGCCCACCGTGAACAAATAGCCTATAAAACTCGGCTGGAAACCAATCGAATTCAGATTAAGATACAGATAAAATATTACTCCCCAAATGCCCCCGCTTAAACCCTGCAAGCTAGTGGCTAACAGGTAAAGCCTAGCATTACGGCTAAGCATGCCCACAGGCTGAAAATACTGCTTCGCTTTCTTCAGAAACCCCACAGCATTTCACCCATAGCCAATAGCGTGAGCTTTCAAGCATAGACAAATTCAAAATATATCCTTTCCTCCCCCGAGAAAGACCAAAACAATCAACATCAATTAGCTTAAAGACGCCCAAAAGAATTGGAATGAGTTCGGTTCCCTTCATATTGTGCGCCTTTTGGGCTAGTTTTTGGTTTTGCGGAAAAGTTATAACCGAAATGAACAGATATCAGGACAAGGGTTTATAGTTGCTTTCAAGCATCTATGTGCTTAACAACGAATTTCTTTTCACTAATTCTCCATCTGCATAGTTCAAGCTATTCTCTGTTAAGGTTTTCAAGAACCTTTGATTCGTATTTTATTTC
>CAWJIF010000007.1:0-156995 GCA_963842875.1 Candidatus Bathyarchaeota archaeon | reverse complement strand
GACCTGCTGTCAAATTCAAGCCCATAACTAAGAAAACTCTGAAACAAGAATCAAAAGGGCGTGAGCCGATGGAGTTATTTCGCGTAATCAAGCCTGGACTCTTCACAACTGTTCAGGATTTGGGAACAGTGGTTTTCAGAAGTTTGGGGTGCCCGTCTCTGGAGCCATGGACAAATACGCGTTTGCTTATGCCAATTTGCTTGTTGGAAACCAAAAAAACGATGCTTGCTTAGAGATAACGCTGCTAGGTCCGGAACTCGACGTGCTTAACAAGGCGCAAATTGCTGTTGCTGGCGCGGACTTTTCTCTTTGTGTAGGTGCAATTTAGTGCCTATGGGGCAGACGATAAAAACTTAGAAAAAGGCGATGCGTTTGCCTTCCTCGCCAGTCCTTAACCCTCGTCCTGCATACCCGCCGAAACAGCCACGCACATAAGTTGACCTGCTTCCCAAGACAAGAGGCACATCGATTCCTCCTTTAACGGCAAGATACGCTCTGCATCCATTTCGCGGACTGCCGAGGAAGGCAAACGCATCGCCTTTTTCTAAGTTTATCGTCTGCCCCATAGGCACTAAATTGCCATTAAGAGAAAGAGAAAAGTCCGCGCCAGCAACAGCAATTTGCGCCTTGTTAAGCACGTCGAGTTCCGGACCTAGCAGCGTTATCTCTAAGCAAGCATCGTTTTTTTGGTTTCCAACAAGCAAATTGGCATAAGCAAACGCGTATTTGTCCATGGCTCCAGAGACGGGCACCCCAAACTTCTGAAAACCATATCTTCCCAAATCCTGAACAGTTGTGAAGAGTCCAGGCTTGATTACGCGAAATAACTCCATCGGCTCACGCCCTTTTGATTCTTGTTTCAAACTCTTTTTCAGTTATGGGCTTGAATTTGGCACAGTCTCCGGGCTGAAACAGCGCTGGTTGCTGCGCATATGGATTGAAGAGTTTGAGTGAAGTTCTGCCTATGATCTGCCATCCGCCAGGCGATTCACAAGGATAGATTCCAGTTTGATTTCCCGCTATGCCAACTGAGCCTGCTGGGATTTTGAGGCGTGGGGTCTCTAACCGTGGAGCTGCGATTGTGTCTGGGACCTTGCCCATGTATGGAAAGCCTTCGATGAAACCAATCATATAAACAGTATATTCTGTTTCTGTGTGTATGCGAATTACTTCGCTTTCTGTTAGACTGTGATACCTTGCCACGTTTGGAAGGTCTGGACCAAACTCGCCTCCATAAACCGTCGGAACAACTACTTCCCGCATCTCCATCTTAGCGCCAAACTCGTCCAGTTTTGGCTCCGAGTCCTTGAGTTGGAAAACAAGCTGCTCATAATTCGTCTTTAAAGGATTGTAATAGACAAGAAGTGAGGCATATGCTGGAACGCACTCCTCAGCACCATAAATCTTCGCCTGCTCAACAGTCTTACATAGTGCGTGCACTTTGCGGTTTATGTCTAAATCAATGGCATCGCCAAGCTTTACAAGTAACGCTCTGTCGCCTATCGGAGAATATTTTGGAGAAGGATACATACGCGTGCACCTAAACAGACTTGCCCACAGAGACCACTGAGATTCCCGCCTTTTCTAGTCCATTTCGAAGAGACTTCACAAGCGCGACAGCTTTTAAATTGTCACCGTGAACACAAATTGTATCGACCTCGCCCAAATCCACAACTTTGCCATCAACCGCAACTACACGTCTCTCCTTAACCATCTTAATCGCTCTTGCAGTAACCATTTTCGGGTCTTCGATGACCGCCCCGGAAACAGTTCTTGAAACTAAGCTTCCGTCTGGATTATAGGCGCGGTCGGCGAAAACTTCGTAAGCCACTCGTAAGCTTGCTTTGGTCGCGACCTTGGCCATTTCTGATTTGGCTTGAGTGAAAACTGTTAAATCCGAATCAAAGGCGGCAATGCCTTCAACTATGGCTTTTGCAAGTGCAGCGTCTTTCATTGCCATGTTATAGAGAGCACCGTGAGGTTTCACATGCTGAAGCCCCGTGCCCACAGTTTTTACGAATGCTTGAAGCGCGCCGACCTGGTAAATGATGTAATTCTTCACTTCTTCTCGAGAAAGTTTCATTTCGCGCCTCCCAAACCCCATTAAGTCAGGGAATCCTGGGTGTGCGCCTATGGCCACATTGTGTTGTTTTGCTAGTTTCACACTACGCTCCATCGCCATTGGGTCGCCTGCGTGAAAACCGCAAGCGATGTTAGCCGAAGAGATGTGGGGCATTACTTCTTCGTCGCAGCCTGTTTTGAAGTGCCCATAGCTTTCTCCGAGGTCACAGTTAACGTCAACTCTAAGTTTCAAACCTGTTTTCTCCATTAAGACTTTACATACTTCCGCATATCTTCTACAGCAGCAGATGGAACTGGCAAGTCTTTCATGGTCAACAAGCCTGCACCCGCATTTATCACCTTAGGAATGGCGTTGCAAACCATGGCGATGGTTCCGAAATCACCGTGAACGCACGGAGAAATCTTCTCCTTAATCGTCGGCAGACCTTCAATTGTTATTGCATCGTACTCTTCTTCAGCGCCGATATAGGCTTGAAACTCGAGCGCGATCGCCTTCTGCCCATTCCTAATTCCATACGCACACTGCCTTAGCCCTGCTACTTGACCAGCCGCGACACTGATAGCTTCGCTCTTAACAGGTTTCTTAGCTACGACGGGTTCGACAAGGTCAACTTGAATTTCGTCTAATTCCCATGCCAAAGCACTAGCAATCATGGCGATTGACTGCTCCAAGCCAACATGCCCAGAGATTATCTTATCCCGCATCTTCTCCTGGAACTCGGCAACCGAAAGTCCCGAGCCTATTTTCTTCTGAAATGGAACACGTCTTGTTGCGGCGTTCATCACTCTAACAATCTTTATGCGTTCGATTTTTTGGCAAGGCGCCGTGAGTGCGATTGCTAGCGTGTCCATTAGAAAGCCTGGGTTGATGCCTGTGCCTAAAACTGTTGCATCTTGTTTCTTTGCGAGCTTATCGAGTTCGTGTGCCAGTTTAGGCGAAGTCAAATACGGATAGGAGAGTTCTTCGCATGTGGAAACCACGTTTACGCCGTGTTTCACAATGTCTGCTATTTGAGGATACACTTTTTCCATAAACGAGGTGGTGGTGTGCACGACGATGTCTGGTTTAGTCTTGGAAAGCACGGCGTCTACGTCGCTGGAGACTCTTACGCCCAAGCGTTTGTTTACGCCTATTACGTCTCCCAAGTCTTTACCCACTTTGTCTTTTGCAACATCTACTGCGCCAACAATTTCCACGCCTTTTCTTTCGAGCAGAGACTTGGCAATGAGACTCCCAATCACGCCCACGCCGTAGAGAACCACTCTAACATTCCTTTCCAACGTTCAGCCTTCCTTCTTGACAGAATACACTTTGAGCGCAACTGCGATATGTGGTTTCTCTTTCTTCCAAAGAAGGCCAGTTGAATTTCATCGACCACGTAAACACATGCATAACACCCTTTTCGTAACCATGCCAAAGACCCTTCTTAGAATCAGGTTCGACCACAAGCGCTCAACTGCGCCTAGCGCGTGCCGGCGAGTTCTTTCTTTTGTCCCCGGAATGGCGGGTATGGTCAGCAATTTTCATTTTTATGCTTGTCTCCACTTTCACATTGCCTTCCTCCAAGTATTGTGTTAATCATTGCAATTGTCTATCCGAGTTTCGTTCGTCAAACAATGCTCAGGACGCCATTGAGGAAGTGTGTAATCAACTCTGGAAAAATTCCTAACACGAGAGAGATACCTGCTAGAACGAAAAGGGGAGCAATCATGGATATTGGTGCTTCCTTGACGTTTTCAAGTGAGGGTGGAAGCTCGCCAAAAAACATGCGAACGGCTGGCCAGAACGTGTAGACAGCCGTGAGAAAGGTTGCGAAAATTCCGATGACTGCGACAGCCAAGTCAAGCGTGGTTCCTTGGGCGCCATGTTGGAAGACTCCGGCAAACAGGATCCATTCGCCTTGGAAACCGCTTAGAGGAGGCATGGCTGAAAGAATCATCGACCCGACGATGCACAAGGTTGCAGTCAAAGGCATTTTGCGTGCTAGACCACCCATTTCTTTGATGTTTCTGAGCCCTGTCTGCGTAACCAGTATTCCTGCAACAGAGAAGAGAATACACTTGCCAAGTATGTGGCTTATGAAGTAAAAAATGCCCCCGACAGCGCCCAACGTTGTCATGCTTGCAATCCCGATGAGTGTGTATGCTGTTTGACTTATAGTGGAGCACGCGTACAAGCGTTTGATATCATCCTGCGCCATAGTGAGGAATGCCCCGTAGATGATCGTGATTAGAGCCAGCACCATCAATGGAAGGCTGAACACCTGAAAACTCTGCAAAAGCTGTCCATACAACAACCGCACGATTACATAGCCGCCCGACCCAACAACCGGTGCAATCACGGCCGCGAACGACGTAGGTTTTTCACCGTGCGCATACGGAAGCCAAACGTGAACGCCGAACACTGCCATTTTAACAAGCCACCCAACAAGAACTAAAAGGCAAACCCAGAATCCTGTGGACGTCCCAGACAAGACCGAAAGAGCCGATATCTCGAAACTCCCGTTTGCACTGAAAGCCAGAACGATTCCAACTAGAAAAAGAGCAGCTCCTACTTGATTCCAGATGAAATACATTATGGCGATCCGGTGTTTGTCAACATAGCCGAAAAGGTCAATCATGAAATAAGACGGAACCAACACCAGCTCCACAAAAACGTAGAGCTCAACAAGGTTGGTGGAAAGAACTATTCCCATTAGGCCGGTCGCAAACAGAAGGTAAACTGAATAGTAGATGCTGTACATGCCCACTGCATCTTTTCCATACAACTGTTCTACCCGGTGTTCAATGTAACGCAAACTGTAAACGGCGCCGCAAGCCAGCACGACACTGAAGATAAGGGTCAACGGCAAACTCAAGCCGTCCGCTTGGAAACCAAACTTCAGGTTGAAAACGGCAGTGGTCCAACCATATTGTTCATTAATCAAGCTTTTTCCGTTCCACAAATCATAACCAGTGCCGATAAGCAGGAATGTTGTGTATGTCAGAAAAGCAAAAGCCACCCAGCCTAGCCGTTTACCTATTCTTTTGCCAGCAAATGCCGAAAAGACAGCTCCTATTATGGGCACGATGACTACTTGAAGAAGCACATATGGAATTTGCATTTTACAAAACCCCCAGCCACCAGAAAAACAGCAGCAAAGCAACGATCAACATGATGAAATAAAGCATGTTGACTTCCAGGATTCCTGTTTGAACCTTCTTCAAACCCTTATGGACTTCCGTAAAGAAGCTAGGGACACCAACGTTCAAAGCACGATCAATTGGCCTTTCCACAAAACGAATAGAAAGATCCTTTATTGCCAAAGCACCGTTGACGAAAACTTTGTTGTAGAAAGCTTCCAGATACCAGCGGTTCCAAAGGAACTTGTAAACCCCACGAAGAGTCGAATGCTTTGATATTATGCCTTCAGGGCTTGCCCCATGGGATATGTAAAATCGGTAAGCCGGTATCAATCCAATTAAGGCCATGGAAATGGAGCCTATTGCAACGGCAACATCCAAAAACAAGATGTTAGAGCCCGTATTGACTGAGGCAACACCACTAGCAATAGGCAAAGAAGAAAAAAGAGATGTGTAGTATCTTTTGAAAACTTCAGACAAGAAACCGTTAACCCAAGGTCCGATCAATCCGATCACAATTGTCAGTGCTGCCAGCACTCCTACTGGGGCAAGCATCAAAGCACTAACTTCCTTCTCAGGAGTCTCGCTTGCTTCCTTGACCTGTTCTTTGTGGAATATCATTCCCATGAATCGCACAACATAAAGTGTCGTGAGAATTACCGTTACCAATGCAACAGCGAACAATGCATATTGACCTCCTTGCAAGCATGCAATCAGCACTCCATCCTTGCTCCAGAAATTGGAAAATGGAGGGAGGCCAATGAGCGAAAGGGCTGCAATCCACATGAAAAGCCACGTAAAGCGCATCTTTCTTCGTGAGAGTTTCATGTCAGACATGTAAATCGAGCCTGAAGCGTGGATGATTATACCCGCGCAGAGAAACAACGCCGCTTTGAAGATACCATGATTTATGAGAAAGAAAATCCCAGAAGACACGCCATCAATAAGTGCATTTGGACTCAAACCCGACACGCCCAAAGAAAGCATCATGTAACCAATACAACTCATCGTAGAATACGCCAGAGCCTTCTTGAGCTCCTGCGACACCAATGCTTGAGAAGCACCCAAGAAAAGCGTGAAACCCCCAATGGCTGCCACCACGACAAAGAAAACTGAAGCTTCAGGAAGATTCAACGCCCAATAGCCAATGAAGAATATGGGCAAAAGTCTGGCTACAAGATACACTCCTGCCTTCACCATTGTAGCGGCATGAATGAGCGCTGAAACTGGTGTCGGACCAGCCATTGCTTCAGGCAACCATTCCTGAAAAGGGAACTGCGCAGACTTGGCAAGTGGCCCACCTAAGAGCAGAATGGCAGTTAATGCTATAACTCCTGGGCTCCCAGCCATCCCATGCAACCAAGTACTAGCAGTGTTGAAAAGATCAACGAAATTGAAGGTGTGCGCGTATGAAAAGAGCAAGAGGATACCGCCTAGAAGCATGATATCTCCTAAAGTAGTGACAAGCAGCGCTTTCAGCCCGGCCTTTGATGGCTTCCAAAACGAAAACGGTGCTGGCCCACCTATCCAATGCTCCTTCGCGTCGTTGTAGTAGTAACCTATCAACCCGAAGCTACAAAGGCCAACGATCTTCCAGCCGACAAAGAACACTATAAGGTTGTCAGCCATTACTAATAGGAGCATTCCGCTCATGAAAAGAGACATGAGAAACCAATATCGGGTCGCACCTGGATCATGTTCCATATACTTCAACGAATAGATCAGAATCAGCAAGCCTAGGAAGGCAACTACGTTGGCCAAGATTATGCTCAAGGGGTCAACTAACATACCGATGCTCACAGTCGCACTTCCTGGAAGCCCGAGCCAAGACGTTTGTACATCTAGGTAGCCTTTGGCGGGAGGGTTAAACAGGTTTGGAATCATGAAAGCTGCCATGAGCCATCCCAAGAAAGAAAGGATTACTACAGTTACGTCCCTAGTTCTTCCAGTCTTGGTCAAAACTATAGAGAGTACGGCTCCGATTGCTGGGAAGATCCATGTTAACCAAGGAACGATATCAGCATTCCAGAGCATTCATTTCACCTGCCAACTCCTCCAGATAAGAGTGCTGTGGCTGCTTGTTGAGCCATTTTTATTACGGGTTGGGGATAAATTCCGAAGAAAATTATTAGGGCAGTCATTACACCAATCGGGATTAGCATTAGAACCGGTGCCTCTTTTGCCTTCTGCGATGCGTCTGACAGGGTTGGTTGTATTAGGACGCGCAGTACTCTCAAATAATAGGCAGACGAGAGTATGCTGTTTAGGATTATGGCCACACCAAGCCATCCAACATTTGATTGCATTGTCGCTGTGATTAACGTCAATTCACTTATGAAACCGTTCAGAGGAGGCATACCCATCAAGGCAAATAAGGAAATAGCGAAGAATACTGCCGTAATAGGCATCTTGCGACCGACTCCCGCCATTTCGTTCAGGTTTCTTGTTTCCAACCTGTAAATGATTGCACCTGCACACAAAAAGGCCGCACCCTTCATTAACGCATGGTTAAAGATGTGTAACAGTGTTCCAGTCAACCCGAGCTGCGTTGCCAAGGCTAGACCCACAAGCATGTAACCCATATGCCCAATGCTCGAATACGCAAGCAACCTCTTAACGTCATTTTGCAGTAGGGCCATTAGGTTACCCAGAGTCATAGTTAGTATGCAAAGGAACGCAATTATGCCAAACCATTGTGCCTGAATAGAAAGAAAAGCACTGAAAGCCGTACGCAACAAAGCATAGAGACCCGTTTCGATAACAACTCCTGAAAGCAACGCAGAGATAGGCGTCGGAGCAGCTGAGTGAGCATCTGGCAGCCAAGTGTGCAAAGGAACAATCGCCGTCTTAACACCAAAACCAATTAGAACAAACAAAAAAGCCACATACAGCCACACGCTTGGCGATGCACCAAGAGTTGCGGCCAAACCTTGAAAATTAAGCGTCCCGGCCAGTCCGTATAGAAAAGACATGCCGAGAAGGACTGTTGCTGAACCTGCAGCGCTCATTATCAGGTATTTGAATCCTGCTTCAACTGGTTCCCAAGTTTCCTTCCTGAATGCTACTAAAACATATGAAGAAATGGACATCAGTTCCCAGAAAACGTAGAGCGTGAAAAGATCTCCTGAGAAAACTGTTCCAACCATGCCACTTATCATGGCCAGCAATAACGTGTAGTAGAGGGGCTTTCCTGTGTCGTTTTCCATATACTTAATTGAATAGACAGTGGCAGCGACACCTACCCCAATGAAGATGACTGTCATGAAAATGCTCAGCATGTCAGTTCTGAAGAGTGCAGAGAAGATGTCGCTGCTTGCTATCGGCGTCACTGTGTTTGAAGAGAAATCATAGTACATTTTGTAGAGGGCTATTCCTGAAGCAACTAACCCTATAAGCGCATAAATTCCGGTGAGGTTATGCTTGCGCACTCTTGAAGCAAGACTTTCAACCAAAGGCGTGGTAACCGTGAAGAGCAAGAGTACGTCAAGAACCAAGTTGAACAAGCCAATCATCCCCTGAGACGTCTAAGCTCCTTTACGTCTAAAGTGCCATAATGCTTGTAAACATAAACGACGAGCATAAGCGCGACTGCACTCACAGACCCTGCTATACCAATGGAGACAACAACTATAGAATGGCCCAATGGGTCGACGAATCCTGGAAAGGCATAGGCTGAGAAGGCAATAAAACTAACATTTGCAGCGTTTACCAAAATTTCCAAGCCGAGAATGAGCCTAATCATATTTCGTTTGGTTGCTAGGCAGTATATTCCAATCGTATAAAGTGCAATTACGAAGGCAAGGTAGTAGGAAAGATCAATCATTCGTATTGTCCTTCTTCTCAGTGATTCTGAGCAACGCGAGACAACCCACTGCTGCCGTGAAGATGACGAAGGCTTGCGCCATCAGATCTAATGTGCGATAAGTCCACATGAAAGAACTGTCTTTAGGTCCTATGTTTTCGGTGACATTAGTGAATCGTTCAGATGTCGAGGAGGAACTAAACGTTGGAAAAGGAGACTGAGCTATTATCAAACCAAAGAACCCAATCATCACTAAGGCAAGAATTCCCCCTGCAACCGTTATTCTGTCCAGCTTCAACTATTTCAGATTCTCCTTCTGAGACGTTAGCATTATAGTAGCGAGAAAAAGGGTCATCACCGCACCCGCATATATTAGAAGCTGGAAAACCGCCACGTATGGGGCGTTCAAGACCCAAAACAACGCGCCGATCGCAATACACATACCGGAGAATGAGATAACAGCATAAAGTATTTTCTTCGCCTCAACAGCTAAAAAAGCCAAAAGCGTTGCCAGAAGCATCAAAATTGGTTGCAAGACCTCAATGAACATTCAAGGACATCTCCAAGATTTTTGCAAGATTTTTGCGAGTCGTTCAAGAAAAACTTTAAAGGAACCTTTAAAGCTTTTCTTGGGTTGAGGCAGCTTAATGGACGTAACTTCCTTTCTGTTGCCAGCAGTGTTCGGTCTCTCGCTAGTCTTGGCTGTGGCCATCTACCTGATTAGTGGAAAAGCTAAACCAAGAATTGTTTCTCAGGACGCCAGAAAAACGGAGTCCTACGCCTGTGGGGAAGTCATGCCCGTTGGCGAATTGAGGGTCGATCTGGAAAGATTCCTAGTGTTTGCCGTTTATTTCCTTATCTTCGACGTGTTCGCATTTACTATGGCGACGTCTTTCTACACGTTAGGGTTGATTCCCGCAGTATATTCATTGATTGTCTTGATGGCAGTCGCAATGCTTGTTTTCTCAAGGAGGCATCGATAGATGAGCATACGTGAGTGGGCACGCGCAAAATCGCCTTGGCTGCTACATTTCAACACGGGCGGATGTAACGGCTGTGACATCGAATTAGTAGCGTCGCTTACGCCGAGGTTCGACGTTGAACGTTTCGGCATCCGACTCCAAGGAAGCCCCAGACACGCGGATATATTAGCTGTGACCGGACCTGTAACGGCTCAAATAAAAGACCGCCTAATGCGCGTTTACGAGCAGATGCCAGAACCAAAACAAGTCGTAGCATTAGGCACTTGCGCAATCAGCGGAGCACCGTTCAAAGACTGCTACAATGTTCATGGCGGAATAGACACTTTGCTTCACGTTGATGCCTATGTTCCAGGTTGTCCACCCAAGCCTGAAGCGATCATCGACGGCATCGCGAAGCTAATCCAAAAGAAGAAAAAGGAGTGAGATTTGTGGACCAGACTGATGAAACTGTTGAAAATCTAAAGACCATCCTAGGCAAGACACTAACTGAGATCAAGAGTCCGAGAAAAAGAAGAATTTTTGCGCGAGTAGAAAAGGACTCGTTCAGAGAAGCTTTAACGCATCTAATCAGTGACATGAAAATCACGCATCTCTCTACAATTACTGGCACCGACTTGGGTCAAGAAATTGAACTGCTATATCATTTTGCACATAAGGGGGCAATTGAAGTTACGATCGGATTCAGAATCCCCAAGGATAATCCCACTGTGCACACTATAACAGACTTGATTCCTGGCGCAGTTCTTTATGAACGGGAGATTCACGAGATGCTGGGAGTGAACTTCGAAGGACATCCGAACTTATCGCCGTTGATACTGCCAGAAGAATGGCCTGAAGGTGTCTACCCGCTGAGGAAAGATCGAAAGTTCGAAGAGCTTCGAGAAATCGACTCAAAGAAATAAGGAGAAGAGCACAAATGGGTTATGCATCAACAATCAAAGTTCCTTTCGGTCCACAACATCCAGCCTTGAAGGAACCAGAAAACTTCATTTTTGAAGTGGAAGGCGACATCGTCGTGAATGTAACCCCACGCTTGGGTTACGTTCACCGTGGGGTAGAAAAGGCCTTCGAGATCCGTACTTATTTGCAGAACGTTTACCTGGCAGAAAGAGTCTGCGGCATATGCTCACATGCACATACAACATGTTACACGCAAGCCATCGAAGATCTTCTGGGCGTTGAGGCCCCTCCACGAGCAAGATACATTCGTACAATAATTGCTGAACTGGAAAGGCTCACGAGCCATTCTCTGTGGGTCGGCATCGCAGCCCATGAAGTTGGTTTTGACACACTTTTCATGTATGCCTGGCGTGACCGTGAAGAAGTAATGGAACTTCTTGAAGAGATTTCAGGAAATCGCGTTCACTATGCGATTAACACGCTCGGAGGCGTGCGAAGGGACCTATCGCCGGAAATGACAGCAAAAATCAGAAGCTGCATGGACTCCTTCGAGAAAAAGGCAAAAAACTACCTGAAAATCATGAGGACCGAACCAACTTTCGAAAAGAGAGCGGTCGGCGTAGGCATCTTGAAACCCAAAGACGCCATCGAACTGTGCGCCGTTGGACCGACCCTGCGCGGAAGCGGAATAAAGAACGATGTTAGAGCAGATGATCCTTACGCGGCATATGACGAAGTACCTTTTCAAGTGATTACGCATGATGGATGTGACGTTCTGTGCAGGACGCTCACTAGATGTGAAGAGATGTTGGAAAGCATCAACATTATTCGTTACGCTCTAGACCACATGCCCGCGGGAGAATTGCGATTGAAAGTGCCACCTGCTGTTCCAGCGGGCGAGGCGGTTTCGAGGGTTGAAGCCCCCAGAGGAGAGCTAATGCATTACGCAAGATCAAACGGTTCTATAAAACCTGAAAGATACAAAATCAGAAGTCCCACTCTTGCAAACATCCCGGCACTGTGCAAGACGCTGATTGGCTGCCACATCGCGGATATACCCATAATCCTAGCCGGGATAGACCCGTGCTTTTCCTGCATGGATCGCATGGCCTTTGTTGACGCAAAAACAAATAGCCAATGGGTCTCGAATATGCAGGAATTGCGAAGGAACGCCAAGGCATGATCCTATCTGAAATATTTCAGATACTGGTTTTTCCTGGGATTCTGCTCCTTCTCGCCCTAGCTTTTTTTTATGAATGGATAGACAGAAAATTCTTTGCTAGGCTCCAGAACAGGTACGGTCCGTTGTATACAGGACCTCTTGGCCTGTTTCAGCCTGTGGCCGACTTTGTCAAGTTACTTTCAAAAGAGGATATTGTGCCGATGGCTTGTGAAAAAGTCGTCTTCACGCTTGCACCCATTATATATCTTGCTTTGCCGTTAACGGCATTATTTATCATGCCGGTTTCAAGTGAGACGGGTCTGATAGCTTTCGAAGGAGACTTGATATTTCTGATGTTCATCTTTACGCTTCTAGCTGTAATAGTCTTTCTTGCAGGTTGGAGTTCAATGAACCAGTTCGGCATCGTAGGCGGTGTACGTGCCGGGCTCCAGATGTTAAGCTACGAGATTCCATTAGGTCTGGTCATGATTGGGCCGGCCATCGCAGCCAAAAGCCTTTCCATAAGCAAAATTGCTCAGTGGCAATCAAATAATCTAAGCTGGGCGATATGGCTCCAGCCGATCGGTTTTGCAGTTATCATAGTTGGCATGCTTGCAGAGCTGGAATTTGTGCCTTTTGACATTCCGGAAGCTGACACCGAAATCGTCGCAGGCTGGCGAACTGAATTCAGTGGCAGAAAACTGGCCTTGTTCAGGCTTGGAAGAGACTTGGAACTCGTACTCGCTTCAGCCTTAGTAGCCGCGCTCTATCTGGGCGGAGCTCAGCAATTTGGTTTTGTCCCGTCAGCAATCACGTTCCTCATAAAAACGGTGCTCATCGTCCTCCTGCTTTCATTCTTGAGGGCGGTCTTTGCTCGTTTTCGGATAGACCAGATGACCGGTGGTATGTGGAAGTACCTGCTTCCCTTGGCCATTCTGCAGGTGATTCTCATACAATTCGGGATCGGAAGGTGAGACTTTTGAGTTTCCTTAAAGAAGCTTTTGAGCAACTATTTCGAAAACCGGCAACGACGAAGTATCCGTTTGAAAAGGCAAAGGTTCCTGATGGCTTTAGAGGTCGCCCAGTCTGGGATATGAAGAAATGCATAGGCTGCAGCCTATGCCAGTTAACATGCCCCGTAGGTGCAGTGGAACTTGTTGGAAAGGGAAAGACTTGCGATATCAAATACTACTTGGACCGCTGTATTTTTTGCTCTCAATGCGCTGAAGTATGCCCCACGAAAACAATTACCATGAGCCAAGAGTTTGAGCTAGCGGGGTTTGATCGTTCAAAGATGCTCTATTATTACAAAAGAGAAACTGAACAAAAATGACGAACTTATGCTAAGTTCCAAAAAAAGCTGCTGTATACAGATGAGCAGTAAATCCTATTTTTCAACTGCACACGAGCGCACCTTCGCGCGCACCATCTGCAAAATGACTCTGTTGCAAACAATTAACTGGCTAATTGCTTTGCCAGTTCCGTAAAGAATAGGTCAATTCGCTGTCTTGTTCGTCCAAAATCAACTATCGCCGAAACCGTCGTAACAGGTGTCTCTGCCGCAATTGAAACTCTCGTCGTGTTCTCGTCTACAGGCACCGCGTCAATTAGAAGTACTGAACTCCATGCCATGAGAACTGTTTTCGTCCTTGCCTTAACATGATGAGCCTTGTCATCAATTTCTTCTATATTCCATTCCAAGCTAGTGAGCACCTTTGAAATTGCCGTCCAAACCTTGTTTAAGGAGTAGTCTATTTCTACCGTTTCCTTTTCTTTCCGTAAATAAGCCATCCTCTCACTGCAATCCATTGGAAGACCATAATTATTTAAGAATTACATTCTCACGCGGAAAAATTGAAATTCGAGTGCGCGCTCTTGCCTCAGGAATAGGGGCGGGTCAAGTGTGATTATATAACTCATATACAATACTTTTATGACAGTTGGGCACAGTTGGGTGATGCTAGTGAGCGCAACTCAGAGCCCTAAGCCGATCAAAAGGGGCAGGATCAAAAGAGTAGTCGGCTTAATCGCAATAGCTCTGATAGTTGTGTTCACGATACTCGCTACCCGGGGCATTATTTCTTTTGCAGAGTGGATCCTATCGGAAATCATGGTCGCATTAATCGCAAACATGATCTTCAGAACGGTCGACAAACGTAGCAAACGATAGGCAAAACAACCCTTAGCGTAGCGCGCGCCGGAAAGAACCAAAAATACCGACAAAGATGGTTTGAGGATTTGGGGATAAAACTTTACCCTTTTTTTTAATGGGAAAAAAACTGACGCTGGCTCGCGCTGAGGCTTGAACTCGAAAAAACTAGGCATGCCCTCAAACAAAAAAAGTAGAAGGCATTAAGGCAAGCGTTGAGGTTAACGGTTAACGAAAATATATTATTATTAATATAACGTAGGGAAGAATGCTTTTGACAATTCGGGAATATTCTTATTTTCACGTTAAGCAGTTTGGAGACACAATTCTCAAAGCCAATTTTTTGGTTTTGCGGAAAAGTTATAGCTGAACCGAAGCTACTTCTTGCTCAGGTAACTGTTTAATCCTTTGAATCCTTTCTGCATCAGGTCTGAATTTGCTTTTCGAAAGTTCACGAATGGAGAGAGAAGAACAAAAGATAGTTTCTTGACTTCGTAATTGACTCGTTTCTGCACCTTCGTCTTTCCATCTGTTGGCTCAAACGTCCATTTCCCAGTTCCCACCAAGTCACCTGAATACTCCATTTCTATCGACTTGGCTTCCACAATCTTCGTCATCTTGACAGAAAACTTGGGTGTTCCGCTGCTATGAACAATTATGTCAACAATTGCACCCTCACGGATGATTGGTTTATCCCCTCTTGGCTTCGATTCAAAATGAGGCATCCACCAATGTGTGACCCCTGCATACTCGTCCAAAATAGCTCTGTAGACCACCATAGGCGGGCTATCTATGACAGCTTCCTCAACCGCATCAAGTCTTGGCATAACAGTCAATAGTTCCTTTCTACTTAAAGCGTTTTCCTGTTCTACATTTTCGACATATGTCTCCAATGAAAATAAGAGGTATATCAGCGCACGTGCACTCCTTTCTTTTGTGGAATTTAGATAAAATAGAAGGTGCGGAAAATGGAATTGTCAGTTTGGATAGCCTTTTTGTTTATCGTTCTTGTTGTCGGTCTCGTTGTCGCTGGATTTATCCTAATGCTCAACGACACACGGACACACAGTTTTTAATTTCGGTTTTGTTGGAAAAAGACCATAGCCAAAAGCAAAAAGATAGATATGGAAAACATAATAATCTTAGCGCACGCGCTCGACTTTCTTAGTATTTGAACTTCCACATTTCGGACAGCCCATTTACCTCCCCTCTTTAAGTTTTTTCTGTTTCTCTGCTTCGTATTGGGCTTCTTTCTTACGGTAGAAGTCAGCACCTTTCCAATACTTAGACTTTGGCATTTTTATTCCTCACGCCTTTTTTCTATTTTTTCATAGTGCAAATATACAAATATCCATCATTGTGCAAATCTTTCTTGACCAGTTGGTGCTTCTTAAGAATATCATTGACTAAACGTTCAAGAGAAACCTTATCAAATTTGGTTTTCTTAATTTTCAATGCAAGGTCTTCATATTTAGATTTGTCTGGATTTGGAATAGTTATGTGAGTGATTTCGATTCCAATTTCATCTTTAAGATGCCATCCGAGAATTTCCTCCTTTATCTTATTTGCTTCATCCAAGTTCATGTTAGTCCCTTTCCATAATCTAGCCTATAAGATAATGAAGAGTTATTAAATAAATCTCCCAAGGAAGTTTTTTATAGTAATTGCTCAAATTTACTCCTTTGGATTGTTGGTTTATGGAAAAAGAGAACAAGATAGAAATCGTTGAGCATCCTATCAAAAAGTTTGTAATTCTTTCTACTACGCAACTATCTCTTCAAGAATTCTTCAAAAGAATGGATTTGACTGCAAGAGCACTTGCGATGACTGGACAGCCGTTAATGTTGAATTGGGCTGAAGGAATCATATTTCTTATTTCTCCCTATCACTCCGATAGTGATATAATCATTGAAGAAACCTTGAAAGGCACACAGTATCTTGCAAGTATTGCTTTTGCGTCGATGCCAAAGTATGAACCTGCAAGAAAGCTTGGTGTAGGAGAAATTCCCATAATTGACCAAACTTCATTGACAGAAATGAAGCAGATTGCACAATGGTTGAAGAATAGAATTAAATGAAATGGGCATATCCTAGACTTCAGCGGTGAAAAAAAGAAAACCAAAGCTTCAAGCAAAGAAGGGTTAAGATTCTTTATTCATTTTTTGTTCCAGATTTTCGTGTATTTTTCATAGTCTTTTTGACTGTAATTAGTGCTGATTAGTTTTCTGTGTTTCTTCATGTTTTTGGCTCGTGTGCGTTTGTTCATGGTTTCTTCTCCTTTGGAGAATCCTAGGCACGCACCGTTTTTAAGCTCCTTTTTCCTCTTTTTCTGCTGGTGGCTCAAAAATCAAGGCGTAACTCCGTTTTGCGTCAAGAACTTCTTTGACTTCTTTCAAATCTGCAATGTAACGTCCATGCTTCACACAATCAAAATTCTGTCTCCTTTTTTAGTGAAAGCGAAATAGCCACATTCGCGCCAAACCATTTCAATTCACCTCCCTAGCTGGCAACAACAGGAGTCAACCTCTTCAGAGAATAGCGCGCGCTAGGTAGGTATAGAGGAGGTATCATTTTAAATTGTGCAGGACTGCTAAAATGCGGGTAGGCCTATACCTAGGTGAAATACGCCGTGTCTACGGGCGCGTGGTGCGGGGGATGAGACTTGAACCCGCGAAGGTCTTCGCCAGAGGACAAGTCCAAAGCACCGATAGGTTAACAAGCAGTCAAGAAAAGGTGTCAATTGGATGCCTGATAGTGCACGCTTATGAAGCGGTTTGCGCGCACGGAGGCAGGGGTTTACATTTGTAAACTTTTATATCAGAGGTTACACGCATTTTCTAGAGGGACCACTTTGAAAGCCGAAAAAACGTTGATACCTAAAGAACTTCAAGAAAAACTGCTCGAGGCTGAAAACTTGAAGTACTGCTTCGAATGCGGTATTTGCACGGCAAGCTGTCCAATGATGGAACTCGTCCCCGACCATTATAATCCAAGAATTCTACTTGAAACAATCTTTCTCAATCCGGAAAAAGTCCTAACTAAACCCGACATCTGGCTCTGTGGGTGGTGCTACAGATGCTACAATAGATGCCCGCAAAAACTCAAGCCGCCAGAGATCTTCCTACTGGTAAAGAGCTTAGCTGTAGAAAGGGGCAGCTTGGAAGGGTTTGAAGACGCTGCAGAAATAATTGGAAAAAGCATCCCACTTGCAGAGAGTTGTTATTATGTGTGTTTTCATCCCGAACGAACAAAAATAAGCCAAGAACAGTTTCAAGACGCTCTGAAGAAAATAATTAGAAGCCGCAGCAAAGCGAAAAAGCAAAAACCGCTAGAGTTGCATAAGGAAAAAATCGCGGTAATTGGTTCTGGTCCAGCAGGATTAACTGCGGCTCACGAACTCGCAAAAAAAGGTTATAGTGTTACAGTTTTTGAGGCTTCCCCAGAACTCGGCGGCATGCTGAGATATGGAATACCCGAGCAACGTCTTCCCAGAAAAGCTATAGACGATGACATTGAATACGTGAAAAGCTTCGGCGTGCAAGCCAAGACCGACACTGCCATGGGCAAGGACGTGACAATAGAGCAGCTGCGGCAAGACGGCTACAAAGCCATATTCATCGCAGTAGGCGCGCTAAAGAGCAGAAAAATCGGTTGCGAAGGCGAAGACCTGAACAATGCATCTTGTGCGCTCGACTTTCTGAGAGAAACAAAATCTGGGAAAAAGGTTCAAATCGGTGAAAAAGTCGCTGTTATTGGAGGCGGCAATGTAGCGATAGACGCTGCAAGAACAGCCTTGCATCAAGGCGCAAGGGAAGTTACCATTCTCTACCGCAGAACACGAGAAGAGATGCCAGCCAACCCGTGGGAAGTAAAAGAAGCGGAACAAGAAGGCATAAAAATAGAATTCCTAGTAGCGCCAACAAAATTCTTGGGCAAAGAAGGAAAGATTGTAGGGGTAGAACTTACAAAAATGAAGCTAGGCGAACCAGACGAAACTGGAAGAAGAACACCAATACCGGTAGAAGATTCCAAGTTTACGAAAGAATTTGACACAGTCGTTTTGGCAGTCGGAGAAGCGGTAGATACTTCGTTTTTGCCGAAAGAAATCGAATTAAGCGACATTAACACCATCTGGGCAGACCCAATCACAATGGAAACAACCATGCAGGGTGTTTACGCAGGCGGAGACGCAGTAACCGGTCCAGCGTCAGTATTAGAAGCAATAACCGCAGGCAAAAGAGCTGCAGATTCAATCGACTGCTACTTAAGGGGAGGCTAAAATTTTGAGCGAAAAAACAACTGAGAAAGAAGCAAAACCACCACAGAAGGATGAGGAAGTTAGAATAGGCGTCTACGTTTGTCATTGTGGACTAAACATTGCAGGCTCAGTGGACTGTGAAGACGTTGCAAAATTTGCAGCCGCCCTCCCTCACGTTGTGATTGCGAAAGACAACCGTTACACCTGTTCTGACCAAGGACAAGAACTGATAAAAAAGGACATAAAAGAACACAAACTAAATCGTGTAGTCGTTGCGTCATGTTCCCCGAGGCTTCATGAACCCACCTTCAGACGAACATGCGAAGAAGCGGGGCTGAACAAGTATCTGTTTGAGATGGCTAACATCCGCGAACACTGCAGCTGGGTACACTTGTATGAGCGAGAGAAAGCCACGGAAAAAGCAAAAGACCTGGTTAAAGCGGCCGTAGCAAAAGTGACATTACTCGACCCAGCCGTTGAAAGCGAAGTGCCAATAACCCGCAAAGCCCTCGTGATTGGAGGCGGAGTTGCAGGCATACAAGCCTCCTTAGACCTGGCTGATACCGGCTATAAGGTCTATCTTGTTGAAAGAGAACCAAGCATAGGCGGCAGAATGGCGCAAATCGACAAAACCTTCCCAACTATGGACTGCAGCATCTGCATCCTAGCCCCCAAAATGTCAGACGCCGGACGACACCCAAACATTGAACTCTTAACCAACAGCGAGGTCCAAGATGTCAAAGGCTACATTGGAAACTTCAAAGTCAAGGTGCTCAAGAAACCACGCTACGTCACAAAGGACTGCAGCGCCTGTGGCGACTGCACCAAAGTTTGCCCAATAATCGTGCCAAACGAGTTTGACGTAGGCTTGGCGACACGTCACGGTATTTACACACCCTTCGCCCAAGCCGTACCATCCACATATATCATTGATTCGAACCTTTGCCTAAATAGAGAAGACATCATCAAATGCGATAAGTGCATCAAAGCATGCGAGAGAAAAGCGATAAACTTTGACATGAAACCTGAACTTTTGGAATTGGAAGTCGGCACGATAGTGGTAGCAACAGGCGCCGACGTTTATGACCCAACCTCTCTTCAAAATTATGGCTACAGAAAGCTGCCTAACGTTATTACTTCGCTTGAGTTTGAGCGATTAATAAACGCTGGCGGTCCCTCAGGTGGGCATCTGCTTAGACCGAGCGATATGAAGATTCCAGATTCGGTCGCATTCATTCAATGCGTAGGCTCCAGGCAAGAAAGGGGGCACTTGTACTGTAGCAACGTGTGCTGCATGAATACGATTAAAGACGCCCTACTCATCAAGGAACATTGGCCGAACACGAAAATCTACGTCTTCTACGTGGACATCCGAGCCTTCGGTAAAGGCTTCGAAGACCTCTACAAAAGAGCGCGAAAAGAAGGAGTAATATTTATTCGCGGCTTGCCAGCGGAAATTCATGAAGACCGCAAAACACGCAACTTACGGCTTGTCGGCGAAAACACGCTGCAGAGGGAATTGTACAAAATAAATGCCGGCTTGGTTGTCTTGTCTGTGGGCATAGAACCGAGACACGATAGCGAGATTATCCAACGATTACTCGTGTTATCGAGAACGAATGACGGCTTCTTCATGGAGGCACACCCGAAACTACGTCCTGTTGACACACCGACGGGCGGAGTGTTCCTCGCCGGATGTGCTGAGGGACCAAAAGACATCAAAGACAGCGTAACGCAAGCAAGCGCCGCCGCAGCACGTGCTGGGATTTTGATGGCTAAAGGAAGAGTAACCGTAGAAGCAATCACACCCAGAGTCTTAGAAGAAGCTTGCAAAGCCTGTGGATTATGCACAAAAGTCTGTCCTTACAACGCGATAGTTTTGAATAAGGACTTGAAACGCGCAGAAGTTATCGAAGCCGCATGCGCGGGTTGTGGCACCTGTGGCGCTGAGTGCCCCTTCGGCGCGCTTTACATGCGACACTTCACAGACGAACAAATCAACGCTCAAATCGATGCGTTAACTGAGCAGGACGCGGACAAGAAGATAATAGCCTTCTGCTGCAACTGGTGCGCCTATGCAGGCGCGGACTTTGCGGGCGTAAGCCGAATGCAGTACCCGCCGAACGTGCGTATAATTAGAACCATGTGTTCAGGCAGGGTTTCGCCAAAGTTTGTGGAAAGAGCTTTTGCAAGAGGCGCTGCCGCAGTTTTGGTTGCGGGTTGCCACATAGGTGACTGCCACTACATAAACGCCAATATTCAGACTCAGAAACGTGTTGAGCGGTTATGGAAGAAAATGGAAAAGTTAGGATTAAACAAAGAACGCTTACAGTTGTTGTGGGCGAGTGCTGCTGAAGGTGAAAGAGTAGCGTCTAAAGTCAAGGAAATGCAAGCAATCGTTAGCAGCGTAACGGCGGAACAGGTTGAAAAGTCAAAGAAAATGACGGAGAAAGCGTAAATGGAGAGACAGCTTTTGACAACAAAAAAACTGTGGCGCAAACCGCTAGACGCGGAGAAGATCAAGCTACCAGAAGCTGAAATTTACATAATAAAAGACAGGTGCAAAGGCTGTGGCTACTGCATACAATTCTGCCCAAAGGAAGTGCTGGAAGAATCAGAAGAAATCAACGCCCGAGGCGTACACCCACCCAAAGTGAAGGACCCAAGCAAATGCGCGCTTTGTGGCTTCTGCACCGCAATTTGTCCAGACCTTGCAATCTTTGTGGTAGAAAAACCTAGTGAAAAGAAAGAGGATGAGAAGAATGAGCGAAAAGAATAGAGCAATTTTGACCGGGAAACATTTTCTAAGCGGCGACCTTGCATGCGCAGAAGGCGCACTCGCGGCTGGTTGCAGATTCTTCGCCGGTTACCCGATAACACCCGCGACTGAGATTGCTGAACGCATGGCCCGTCGTTTGCCGCAGATCGGCGCGACGTACATTCAGATGGAAGACGAAATTGCCTCGATAGCGGCAGTCATCGGCGCATCATACGCGGGTTTAAAGGCTATGACAGCCACCTCCGGACCAGGCTTCAGTTTGATGCAGGAAAACATCGGCTTGGCGGTAATGACAGAAGCCCCATGTGTTATCGTAGACGTGATGCGCGGCGGACCGAGCACTGGACAACCAACCATGGCAGGACAACAGGACGTAATGCAGGCAAAGTGGGGCTCGCATGGTGATTATGAGATCATCGCCCTGACGCCCTCCTCAGTTCAGGAAGCGTTCGACCTAACGATTGAAGCCTTCAACTATGCAGAAACATACCGCGTCCCGGCAATGGTAATGATGGATGCGATAGTCGGACACATGTGGGAAAAAGTCATAATCCCCCCGGCAGACAATATTAGAATCGTCAATCGAAATAAACCGTCAGTGCCGCCAAAGGAATACATGCCCTTCAAACCAGAAAAAAACCTCGTACCGCCGATGGCTGTTTTCGGCGAAGGCTACCGTTTCCATGCCACAGGACTAACACATGAAGAAGACGGTAGACCGCGCACCGAGAGCATAAAAGTGCAGCAAAGACTCGTGCAAAGACTCTGCGACAAGATTCGGAAAAACTCTGACAAAATAGTGCAAGTCAAGGAGATTATGATGGAAGACGCGGAAGTTGCTGTAGTGGCTTATGGAATCGAGTCGAGAGCCGCCCTAAGCGCAGTGAGAAAAGCAAGAAGCAATGGGATAAAAGCAGGGCTTGTAAGGCTTGTGACCCTTTGGCCTTTCCCGGAAAAGCCTATAGCAGAAGTTGCTAAAAAAGTGAAGATGATTATTGTGCCAGAGATGAACTATGGACAGCTGGTTCGGGAGGTAGAAAGAGCGGCTAAGGCAACACCGGTAATATTCCTTCCTAAACTAGGTGAAGAACCTCACAGGCCGGAGGAAATTTTTGAGGCGATAAAGGGAGGAAAACCATAATGCAAGCAGAAATCGCTCACCCACTCGACGTATACCTACGGGAAACAGGAATGCACCATATCTGGTGCACTGGTTGCGGAAACGGCATACTCCTCAACTCCTTTGTTACGGCAATGAAAGAACTTGAGTTAAATCTGGACAAAATTGTCGTGGTCTCTGGAATTGGATGCATCGGACGAATTGCTGGCTACATAAACACCGACTCATTCCACACAACACATGGCAGACCCATTCCCTTCGCAACTGGCGTTAAATTGGCAAATCCCGAGCTTAAGGTAGTCGTGATAAGCGGAGATGGAGACCTCTTCGCAATCGGCGGCAACCACTTCATTCACGCAGCACGAAGGAACGTCGATATAAAGGTGATTTGCGCCAACAACTTCAACTATGGAATGACAGGCGGACAACAAGGTCCAACAACTCCTCTTAACATTTCAACCGCAACAACACCATATGGAAACATTGAACACCCTTTTAACCTCGTCCATCTGGCAGCGGGGTCAGGCGCGGTTTATGTGGCAAGATGGACCACACTCCATGTGCGACGGTTAACAGAATCAATCAAAAAAGCTCTTCAAAAGGAGGGATTCTCCTTCATCGAAGTTATATCACAGTGTCCGGAAATCTATGGAAAAAGCACCAAAATAGGAGACGCCATTGACTTCATGAACTGGTTCAAAAAAGCATCAGAAATCCAAAACTTCTCCGACCCAGCAAAAGCTGAGATTACCCCAGACAGAATTCCAATCGGAGAGTTCGTGGACATCGAAAAACCGACGTATGAAAAACTGTTAAGAGAAAAAATTGTCCAAGTGCAGAATAAAACTCAAGGAGGAGCCTAAGCATATGCGACTTGAAGTTAGAGTAGCTGGTTTCGGCGGACAGGGTATTATTAGAGCTGGACTAATTTTGGCGATGGCAGCCTCTCTTTTTGAAAATAAGAATGCCGTTCAAACACAGTCTTATGGTCCAGAATCAAGAGGCGGCTCATGCAAGTCCGAAGTGGTCATTTCGGACGAAGAAATCGATTTCCCCAAAGCGCTCGAACCCGACGTCCTGCTGGTCATGTCCCAAGCAGCATACACCCACTACGTGGACACAGTGAAAAGCGGAGGCACACTCATCCTGGATCCATACATGATTCCTCAACAAAAAGAAAAACCAAGCATACAAGTATACCCAGTACCGGCTACCAAAATGGCGGAAGAAATGGGAAGAACCATATTCGCCAACGTCATCATGCTCGGCGCACTAACAGCTGTAACAAACCTAGTCAGCGAAGAGGCCATGAAGAAAGCTATCCTCAGCAACATTCCAAAAGGGACAGAGAAACTGAACCTGGAAGCCTACGAAAAAGGCTTTGAATACGGAAAAAGACTCTTAGCAGAGACAAAATAATGAAAATCGGCATAATAGCAGACACACACGACAACCTTCTTGCCATTGATAAAGCCGTGAAACGTCTAAACGTCGAGAGAGTTGAACTTGTTTTACACGCTGGAGACTATGTTGCACCCTTCTCTGTTCTTCGTTTCAAACCCTTGAAGGCGAAACTAATAGGCATCTTCGGCAACAACGACGGCGACCACCAATTCCTGAAAAAGCGGTTCAAAGAAATAAACGCAGAAATCAGGGGAAAATTCGCAGAAGTAGTTGTGGAAGGCGTTAAGATCGCTATGGTGCACGGTGACGATTTGGAACTTTTAGAATCGCTTATTGGAACCGAGAGTTACGACGTGGTTGTGCATGGTCATTCACATGAGGCGAAAATCTACAGAAAAGGCAAGACTCTCGTCATAAATCCGGGCGAAGTCTTCGGCTACCTCAGCAACAAATCAACCGTAGCCTTATTTAATACTCAAAATTTGGATGCAAGAATTGTGCAAATCTAACTGCCTCGAGAAGCTTTGAGCCTCCTTTTCTCTATCTTCCCTACTGCCTTTTTCACTTCATCCCAGCCTTTCGAAGTCTTTGCATGAACAATTTCGAAGGCTTCCTTTGAAGTTAGCAGAGGCAACTCGGCTCCTGTTGCTTGGCGAGAAAGGTAACGAGCCGCTCTTAGCACTTCGCCGTCGAGGCGAGAGTCAACCAAATCTGCAAGATGACAAATCAACGCCTCAATCGTTCTTGGCCAAACTGGACCGACCTCACCACCGTGATGCGCCGCGACTATGTGAACAACCTCCAACGGAAAACCTCTCTTAACCATTTCTGAGACAACTAAGCTAAGATGGTCAAGGTAATCGCCTAAAGGAGTTATCGAATAACTTCTATTTTCGCTCTCCGCATAAGTGAGTGGCTTGAAAATATCGTGCAAAATAATCCCAGAAAGAACAAAGTCTTTGTTCACTTTCCCGCCGTAAACCTCTTCCGCAACGTCGCACAAGTCCAAAGCAATTTCAGCGGTCGCCACAACATGCTCTATAAATCCACCCGGATAACTGTGATGCCGCGACAAACCCGCCGGAGAAACATCAAGCGACAGCCCAGAATATGTTTTGCCTTCAATCTCTATCGTTGGATTTTCAAGAAACTCTGCGGTTTTCTTCCGCAGCGATTCATTTTTGATTTTGTTCACGAGTTTCTTCAAGCGTTCGTTCACTTCAAACGTCACCATTTTTACAGCTTTCTTTATACGACAACATATTTTGCATTTTCCTCTTTTCCTCAGTCGCGATTATATGCGCTTGTCTTGTAGGTTCAGGAATCGCGTACGTTTTGGTGCAATGTTTGACTATTGCAATTGCTGCCTCTAGTGAAATCATGTTGCCAATACTTACATAAACGGGGCTTCGCTCCTTTTTGGTGGTCACAGCAGCACCGAGAACCTCTTCTTTGTCTAGAATTGGTGCCCAACCATCTTTCGTAAATGCTTGAACCTCCCCGCAAAGACGTGATTTCGCGACGCCTATCGTGGATTTAGTGATTATTAAGCCCAGATGGCTGGCAAAGCCAAGTCTGTAAGGGTGCATGATGCCCTGTCCATCAACAAGGAAAACGTCTGGGTTAAGTTCCAGCCTTTTAATAGCAGAAACAACTGGCGGAATCTCTCTAAACGACAACAGGGTTGGAATGTATGGGAAAAGTGTTTTGCAGACGGTTGTTTTAGTCTCTTTTAACGATAGTGAATCGTAATCCAAAACTGCCACTGTGCCAATAGAGAACCCCTTAGCATAAGCAACGTCCACACCAGCGATGTAACGAATTTTTTCTGGCAGCACGTTCTTCCGAACTATTTTCTTAGAAAGTTTCAACTGTGTCGCATGCGCTTTTTCCACAGAAAAGTTAGAAGGCACTTTGACAATTGCTACTCTGCTCATGCTTCTATTTCTTCGTCATGACTTTCTCCAATTTTCTTATGGAACGCTCAAGCGAGGCTCTTCTCGCCTCTATTGTAATCTCTCCTCTTGTTGTTTCAATTAAGTGCCTTGCAACATCGCACTTTCTTCTGAGTCCGGGAACAAGCATGTAAGCGTCATCCATTGCCATTAACTCGTCAAATATCTCCTCCATCATTTCCAAGCATTTCTCCGCCATCTTCACATCGTCCTTTCTCAGCATGTCCAACGCTCTTCGCCGCAACTCTCCGATCACGTCAGCCAAACCAAGCACATAATCAATCGAAGGAATATTAAGTTCCTCTGGACCAACGAACTGTTTTTCTTGGACCAAGCTGAGAAGTATCTGTGCCTCGGTGTATTCTTGAAAGGCTGCGTCAACAAGCCCAGAATAGAAAAGTTCTGGATGGTTCTTGGCAAGTTTTTTGAGAGTTGCGAAGAATTTGTCTGTTTCCTTGAGTAATTTTCTTGCGTCTTCCAATTTTCCGTGATGGATCATAAGGATTGCTTGTTTGGAAAGGCGGGTTGCTTTGCGCATGTTTCTTTGGATTTCTTCTTTCACTTCTTCTTTTTGTTTCAATTCTTCTCTAACTTTGTCAAGTACCTTTTTGAGATTCAATAAATTCACACACTGGACAGATGCTTTGAAAATGATACGGGGATGAATCTTAATAGACTTTCCTAGTAATGGTGAGAATAAAAATAGAAAACGGGGGGTGTTCAGAGAGGGCTTGCTCTGTTTATTCCTCTTCTGCTGGCGGTTCTTTCCATTTTTCGATTAGAAGTTTGTCGTCGCCGAGTTTGAAGGTGACTTTGACGAGCACTGAGGATGCGCCTTTGAATGGAAACATGCTGTCTTCGGCCAAGTCTTTTGGTAGGTAAATTAGGAATTTGCCGTCTTTTCTTCTAAAGAGTCTACCTCTACCATCATTAACCATGGTTTAATCCTCCTTTATAATTGGTGTTGTGTTAGGAGCGTATTGCTGTGGGGGATATTTAACTTTTTTTCTCATTTAATACAAATGCTTAAACGGATTAAATCTGTTTTTGAGGTTTTGCTGAATCATTTTAAAAACGGAACCCTCATTTTTGCGAGGAATTTTGTCAGTTTTAGGTGAGTTTAATCGGGTGTTTCAATTGGCTTAGCAGGACTACTCTGCTTTCTGGTGCTTCTTGTAGGATGTTGTAGCCTGTGTGTTTTGCGAGTTGTGCGGCGAATTGTTGTATTTCTTGGTGGGTTGGCATGTTTTCGAAGCCTAAGCGGAGGCGTGAGAAGCCTATGTACATGTAGGCTTTGGGTTCTATGTAGGTGGGGTTCGCTTGGTTTATGAGTTTGGCGTATTGTTTTGGATTTTTTAGGTTGACATGGCGGGCTAATGTCAAGCGTAGTACTGTGGGGCATTTGAAGGTGGACAGTGTGGAGAGTGTTTGGTTTAGTTTTTGCCATGCGTCTGGTGTTTGGGGATGGCAGGTTTTTTTGAATGTTGTTTCGTTTGGTGAGCATAGTGAGATGTATAGTTGTGTTGGTTCTTTGTTGAGTCGGGTTAGTGCCTCAGGGTTTGTTCCGTTTGTTACGAGGAAGGTGGTGAAGCCTTGTTTGATGAAACAGGTAATTAGTTCGCTTAGTTGAGGGTAGAGTGTGGGTTCGCCGGCGAGGCTGATAGCGACGTGTTTTGGTTGTTGCGCTTCTCGGTATTTGTCTAGGTTTGTGTGTTGGTTTCCTTTGTATCCGCTGATGAGTTTTCTCTGTTGTCTGATGCATTCTGTTACTATGGTTTCTGGGTCATCCCATGCTGGTGGCGCTGTTTCGTTCCATTTTGTTTCTTTGAGGTCTCCGCTTTGGATTCTCCAGCAGAAGATACAGCGCTGGTTGCAGTGGACGACAGTTGGTGTCATTTGGATGCATTGGTGACTTTTTATTCCGTAGAATTGTTGTTTGTAGCATGGTCGATTGCGCACTAAGGATTCATAGAGCCACCTGCACCGTTTTACAGCGGAGTGGCTTCCGATTAAGTGATACCTTTGGGATTGGAGTAGTTGGACGAGTTCTGGAGAAAGCGTGGTGCTCAAGCATAGTCACTTTTTATGGTGAGAAAACGGTTTTCTGTTAGATAAACTATGCTTTTTCCGCCGCGTATGCGCGCGCAACTGGTTCAGACCCGCATATTTGGAGCCAAATATGAAACAAATATGCTGAAAATGTGAACAGAGAATGAGTGGTTCGACTTTGATTTTTGCGGAATTGTTAAATAGGTGATTTTGATTAAGTTTCCTTTTGGGAAACAAAATGTTCTTGGATCAGCGTGCTCAGGTGCTTGAGGTGGTTGCTTCGGCGTCGTGTGGTGTACGGGATGTTATTCGGAGGCTCAGGTGGAAGGCGTCGCGGGTTGTCTCCTTGTTGGAGACGATGGAGGGTGAGCGGCTTATTGAGTTGCATTTGGTTGCGTCTTTGGGTCGGGGCAGACCTAAAAAGAAAATAGTGTGTACTAGTCTTGGTTCTGAGTTTCTTGAGTCGTATAGACAAGTGATGGCGAAGCCGCTTAGGGCACGAAGGGCGGATTTGGAGCATGCTGCAAGGGACGCGTTGTATGTGGAGCGTCTTGTTGCGGCTGGTCATTCGCCGTTTGGGCTATTTATGGAGTTGAATGAAGTTGTCCACAATATTAACGAGTCTTCAGAGGCTTCTGCAGCTGTTTGAGGAAAAGAGTATCGCCTATATGATTATTGGTGGTTATGCTCTTCCTTTTTACGGCAGAATAAGGGCGACTTTGGACGTTGATTTAGCAGTTGCGGTTAAGGGTGAGAAGGAGTTGAACAGGCTTCTTGGTTGGCTGGAGGCGATTGATTTTGAGGTGACCAATTATTCTCCGTTGAATCCTTTGATGGTAATTGTGGATAGGAAGGGCAAGATGGAGATAGAATTGTGGCTTAAGCCTGACGGTATTGTTTTTGACGAGGAAACTTTGAGGAGAAGAAGAAAGGTTAAGCTGGGTGCAGGGTTTGAGGCATGGATAATCTCTGCAGAGGATTTTGTTGTGAGTAAGTTGGCGAGGCCTGATAGGGGTGCGGCTGATGAGCAGGATGTGAAGAGTGTGTTGATTAGGCAAAAGGGCAAACTGGACTCGGAATACTTGGAGAAAAGAGCCAAAGAAGCAGAAGTGCAAACAATCCTAAAAACAATTCAAACACTATAACCGTATTGAAGTTTTTGTGTGGCTGTGTGCACACGCGTCTTCTAGTATAGGGGGTTTTTCTCTGTGAGTGCGCGTGACACGCTTCCAGACCTAGTTTTGTATATGATACGCGCGCTTGGTTCTTGTAACGGTTTATACTTTGTTATGTTTTTCTTTTTCCTTGTATGTATTCTTCTACCCACTGTTTCGCTATGCTGTCTGGCACTTGCACTGGCGGATGCTTGAACGCATAACTACACATACTCGTAAGCACACCGTCAACCTTTCTATCCAACGCCAACTTAACCGCCCTAACAACGTCAATCACCACACCCGCACTGTTAGGCGAATCCTCCACTTCCAGCTTCGCCGTAACAGTCACAGGTCGATTCCCAAACTTTCGTCCCTCAAGAAAAATGTAACAAATCTTCTTGTCACCCAAAAACTGTACATAATCCGACGGACCAATACGCGTGGGTACACTGTACGGAATCAAGCTCGTCACGGCCTCAGTCTTGCTGATACGCTTCGTCTTCAACCGCTCCTCCACGGTCATATTCAAAAAATCCGTATCCCCTCCCAGATTAAGCTGATAAGTCTCGTCTATTTCTATGCCTCGGTCCACACACAACTGTGCCAAAACCCGATGCAAAATCGTCGCTCCTAACTGACTCTTAATATCGTCACCTGCAACAGGCAAGCCTTTTTCCTCAAACCTTTTCGCCCAAACAGGATCAGACGCAATAAATTCGGGGATGCAATTAACAAGCGCACAACCAGCCTCCAGACACGCTTCAGCATACGCCCGAACAGCGCCGTAGCTTCCAACAGGCAAGTAATTTATCAACATATCCGCATCAGCTTCTTTCAGAACCTCAGCCACGTTAGCAGGCTTCGTTCCTTCACCATAAACGTGAAAAGGCTCCCGCATGTGAGGAGCAACACTGTCCAAAATAGGTCCAGCCGAAACCTTTACACCAAGTCTTGGCACGTCACAAAACTTGACACAAACATTCGGCTCAGCCCAAATCGCATCCGCCAAATCAAGTCCAATCTTCTGCTTATTCACCTCGAAAGCAGCGACAAACTTGATGTCCCGAATGTGGTAACCGCCAAAATTTACGTGCATAAGCCCTGGCACGGTAGTACCCTCTTTAGCATTCCTGTAAAAGTGCACGCCCTGCACCAAAGCGGACGCGCAGTTGCCAACACCAGCAATCGCAATACGTACATCACTCAACACAATTCCCTCACCATTGTTGACAAGTCTCAACGTAAGAGACAAGCCGACTTCTTAACTTTTTTCCATTCTGCAACTTGCAAAAACTTGATTAAGTCGTAAAGGTGTAAATGAAAGCCAGAACACGGAGAACTGAAACAGATGGAAAAAGGAGTCTCAATCAAATACGAACCCTTCAAAGAAATCGTCATAATGGAATGCACAAAATTCCCAACCGCAGACGATTTGGCAAGATTCACAAATATAATCGCAGGCGGCAAAATGGCAGGCTTGTACTGGACAGATGGCGTAGCCTTTCTATACTTCCCACTAAGCATAAACACAGAACTCACAGCCAGAGCCCTCATCGAAGAGAGAAAAGTCTACTGGGCCTTCCTAAGCTATGCGCTAATGCCCGAATTCAAGCCAATAATCGAAACCAAAGAAAAAATCCAAGTACCCGTTCTGAACATGAGCACTAACCCACTTTTCCAGAAAGTCGCAGAGTGGCTCAAAAAACAAGGCTGACCAACTAGCCACCGTCGACTGTCTTCTCTTTTTATCTTATTCACTGAAAAAAAGAAGGCACAACACCTGCAAACCGTCCCTCTCCAGGGAAAAGTCTTCAGCGGACAAAAAAGCGGAACCGGATTCCTAGAGCTTCCTTGGGTGAGAAAGCAAATCGTAGAAAAACTGGGGTTTGAACCATACTTAGGCACCTTAAACCTCAGATTAACAAAAGAATCAACAGAAGCAAAAAAACAACTCCTCAAACAAGGAAAGGCGATTGAAATAGTTCCTGTGAAAGGATTCTATCGCGGATTATGTTTCAAAGCACGGATTATGGATAGAGTTGAAGGCGCAATTATCATCCCGCAGGTGCCCTCTTACTCTAAAGATGTTTTAGAAGTAATCGCATCCGCGCATCTGCGTGAAACGCTCAAGCTTAGAGAGGGCGATGAAGTTCGGTTAACAGTTTATCTTCCTGAATAGGCTGTTTTATTCCACGCCTTCTCACGACGGTTTCTACACACTCCTCGAAGCAACCATGCCTCTTCAAGTACTCGCCATACCTTGCAAGCGCAGCCATAGACCGTGCAGCAGCCTCTGGCGAACCATAACTAGGAATACCATTCTTGTCAAACCTCGACCGAATGTACAAAGCCATTTCGGTCTCGCCGATGTCACACGCAACAATCGGCTTCATGTACTGCTTCGCAAGATTCGCAATTCTATCCACAAAATCCTCCTGAATCCCAGGCGCCTGATGCAAACCCAAAAAGACTATGCCATCAATCTCTGGCGCATCAAAGAGAATTTTAGTGGCGACCTCAAACATTCCAGAGTCCGCCGAGCCAGTAACATCCACAGGATTTAGGTTTGTAGCGAATTTTGGAAGTTTCCCCTTCTCCTTTAATCTTTCAAACTTTTCGACAAGCTCATCAGAGAACTTGCCTACGTTTAGTCCTCTCAACTCGCATTCGTCAGCAGCCATCACGCCTGGACCTCCAGCGTCTGTTATTATTCCTATATTTTTTCCTGTCGCAGGTGGCTGAAAGGCTAGTGCTTTGCCAAAATCGAAGAATTCTTCCATGTTTTGAGCGCGAATGATTCCTACCTGTGCGAAGGCTGCGTCGTAGATCATGTCAGAGCCCGCTATTGAGCCCGTGTGAGAGGCCGCGGCTCTTGCGCCTGCCTGGCTTCTGCCGCTCTTTAGTGCGATTATGGGTTTCTCCTTCGTGACTTCTCTCGCGATTTCCATGAATTCTCTGCCCGTCTCTATTGCCTCTGCATAGAGTAATATCACGCGCGTTCTTTCGTCGTGCAGAAAATACTGCAATGTCTCGGCTTCATCGATGTCGCATTTGTTTCCGAAACTCACGAACTTGCTTATGCCTATCTGGCGGCCTGTAAGGTAGTCGAGTGCTGCAGCGCCGAAGGCTCCGCTTTGAGTGATTATGGCCAGATAGCCTGCCATTGGGCGAGGAGTTGCAACCATTTCATCTCCGGTCGTTAGGACTTTCGTTTCTGGAAGGAAGAGCATGTCCACGCCGGTTTGAGTATCATACACCCCCAAGCAGTTTGGACCTAGAACCCTTATTCCCGCTTTTCTAGCAATGGCAACAACTTGGTCTTCGAGTTTCTGGTTTCCGATTTCGCTGAAGCCTGAGCTCACTATTACTGCTGCCCTTACGCCCTTTGCTGCAGCGTCTTCCATAACTTGTGGAACCGCTTGCGCTGGAACAACTATTACGACCAGTTCTATGTCGCCAGATATTTTCCTAAGAGTCGGATAACTCTCATAGTTTAAAATTATCTTTTCACTAGGGTTGACAGCGTAGAGTTCGCCCTTGAAAACTCCCCTTCGCTTGTTTTCAACGAAATTCTTAAAAATGACGTGCCCAGCCTTGGTAATTCTCTTGGAAGCACCAACAACAGCGACTGATTTTGGCTGAAAGAAACTATTCATTTGTCTTATTGTGGACTCCAACTTTTTTCGCCTTTACTTGTGTTAGAGGAAGTTACGCAAATATTTTCCCCTTCACGGCCTGACTATGACGATGGGTTTGTGCTTAATATTTGTCAACATTTCCCATGTAGTTTGAGTTAGTGTCACGCCGAACTTTTCCGTCATGTCCCAGACCGTGCGTCCAGCGCCAAAACCGCGTACCTTGTTCGCGATCATGGCGATGTTTAAGGCGTCCTCCGTGCTTAACCGTTTGCCAGCCACAGCTATAGGAGTTGCACGTTTCCTTAGTTCCAAGAATCGTCCGGCGCAATAGGCTAAGACGCCGCAGTTAGAATGAATTCCCTCTATGGATGTGAGGCGGGAAGTGAAGTGAAAACTGCCTGAAGAATATGTTTTGTCCGTGTCAACGATCAACGCTGTCACGTTTTTGTCGAGTGCTTTTTGGATAGCTGTTTGAATTTTCTGTGCGATTTCAGGCGCATCATGCAGTGTTAGACTTGCGTAAGCGTAGGGGAGATTGCTGCCGTCAATCCCGCCTTCGGACCCGTGCATTAGAGCTTGCAAAAACCCTGCGTATTGAAGCGCAACTTGTTTGTGTTGAGCGCCCTCGTTTGCTGGATAGTTTTTAAGTCGTTGAATTGTCTCTTTTCTAAGGCGACAAAATGGTCCTAATACGTAGCCCCACATAACGCGCATCCAATATTTAGCTATAAAACACGCTGTATTCGACGGCTCAATTTTGCTTTCGTCTACTATGTTGCCTAATGCGATTGAGATTGCTTTTTCAGAAACTGTGACAATGTCGCCAGTTTTTAGTTTGCCTTTGACTGCCTCTACGACGTGGGCAATGTAGTCGTCTCCTGGTTTCCAGTATTGCGTTGTGATAGCAAGCGCTTTGTAGTGTTTCACTTCTTCCAAACTCAGTATCTGCAATTTACCACATTGCCAAGTCATAAATACGGAGAACCTGGGTCGAACACGTAATTTGTGCTGGTGTCCTCTATGTCTTTGATGCTTCGAATCTGTTGCATGATTATCGCCTGCAACCTTTCTTTCTCTTCGGTTTCGACCTTAACGACAACATCATAGTCGCCATATAACTCAAAAGACTCGGTGACATTCTTTATCTTACGCAACTTTTCCAAAACCTCTCTTTCTTTGCCAGGCTTGACTTTGATGAATATGAAAGCGGTTTCCACTGTATTTCACCTTTCCAAAAGAAGCCGCTGCCTTAGAGTTTAACCTTTTCTTACAGATATTCATTTAAAGAAATACTAAGCAGCGCTTCAAGGGTTTCCTATGCTAACCTAATGTTTTTCCGAAAAAGAGAATAGCGAGTCGGAGTTAATTTTCAAGAATCTCAGGATTACTTGGCTCGCGCTTAAATGCTATGGCAGACGCTGACAGCAAAACAGAAAGAAGCCGAATATCTATCGGCGGTTAATGCTTTTAGGGGTAAGTTCCTGTTTTGTCTCCAGGTCGCAAACTTCAAAACTCAACAGTTGCTTTGTGTAATCCTCAACCAGTTTTTCTCGTCTTTCGTAGCAGTGTTCAATTTGATTCTGAAGAGAAAGCAACTCTTTCTTGAGTTTCTCGATTATTTTCTCATCTTTCATTGTTATTCATCTCCTATTTCTCGAATGGAGGAAGACGGGTCATAACAGTTTGTACGTCTCTCCGTGTGACAGTCTCTCTCCTTGCTTTTCCTTTGTCAAAAAGCAAGTTTATAGTTTATGAATTCAGGATAAATATTCTATAGGCAACGAAGATAGAGAAGATTGCGACAAGCCGTATTTTTCCTTAAGAGACTTCGAAGTGCTCGTGAGCTTCTGGATCGACTGGTGTTGCCAACCGTGTGTTGTGAGATTTTATTCCGAAAATGTTAAAAGGCTCTGTGAGGGTAAAACATATGTGATATGCTGATAGACATATTTGTTATGACTGAGTGGGCGCGCAAAAAGTGATGAAGAAAAACCCTGCAAAAAGAACCACAATAATCCTCGACGAAGAAGAACGCAAGTACATAGACTCCCTCATACTAGAGGGCAAAGAACAAGGCTTAAAACCGTTAATTTCAAAAATGCTCGATGTCTATCGCAGCATGACGATATACGACTGGAAATACCCTGGCGAGTACTACTCTGGCATAAGCCGAGTAGCCTTCATCAACATAGAATTCATTGACACACTCCTCAAACATGTCCCTGAAGAAAAATGGCGTGAAGTCGGAAAACAAGCTGGAAACGCCGCCAGAGTCTCGATGGAAGCCAGCCTTAACTTGGAAACAACGAAACGCGAAAACTGGGCACAGGTCTTCAAGCGCCTCCGCGTCCAAGGATTCGGAGACTTTTATCCAAGAGACAAATACATAATCCTTAAAGCGCCCTTCATTAACAATAGCGAATTCTTATGCGGATACCTCGAAGGACTGCTACAGCAAAAAATTGAACCTCGCACTGCCACCGCACCGTTTGTTTTTGAACTGGCACAATGATTAGTTTCATTGTTTACCTAGAGGTTACCGTTTCTTTGTAAAAATATCTGAATTCAGATTCTGAGTTCACACATCTTAAATCGAAAGATTACCGATTTCTGCACGATGGTCGAATTGAAGTGCCACCACTAATGCCAGAGTTCTTCATACTACTGGGCATAGACATTTTTCTAGCGATGAGCCTATTAACATGCCTCTTCGACAAACACTTACCGCCAATACTTCCGTACATATACCAACTAGCCGCACTCACAGGCTTCGGGCAGCTACTAGTCAGCAAAGAATTCTTCCAAATCTTCGAAGAATACGCACGATTCTGGTACTCCATAATCTACCTAGCCATCGGCCTAATGAACATCGCCGCGGTAAACATTTACCTAGCCTTTTCCAAAAAACAATACGCCATAGCCAAAGTCTTCCTCGGCGCAGTAACAGTTCCCGTGTGCTTAGTCTCAATCCTCTTCATTAGCAACTATGCACAGGTGGCAACGTACCCCATAGTGTCTTTTCCGCAGCTCCCAATGAGTTCCATTTTCGTCGCCGTCGTCACTCTTGACACGCTGGTTGTCAGTGCGGGCGTCTATGTCTTCTTAAGACCAAAGCTGCTGCACGTAACCGCCGTTGGAACCGCCGTGATAACCGCTGCAAGTCTCTACACCATGTTCAAACCATCATGGCAAAACGTGACATTCCTCGCTTTTGCCCTGCTCTTGGGGGTGGCATGCACCATAGTCCTAGGAGCCAGCATCTTCATCCTCCTAAGACTCTGGCGAGAAAACAAAAAAACAAAACAATAACAAAAGGAGGTGAAAAGAAAAAATGGAATTAAAACAAATACGCGCTAAGAAGTCACTAAAATTCATAACCCTATTATTGACATCACTCATGATAGCCGGCGTAAGCGCTGCGACGTACAATTACATGTATATCACCGGAAGCGTTACAATAGGCAATGCGAAGATTTTATGGCTAGCTGGCACTGATGCCCCATCTGGCACTTCAATAGCCGGCACTACTGTAACCTTACCCTTCCAAATAGGAAATGGCACGCAGCAAAACTTTACCAGTTGTCTCTTTTTGAAAAACCGAGACACGTCATCTCATACCTTGAACGTTAGCATAACCACATCAGTAGCATCAGCAGGTTTTAATGCAGCCGAAATATTCATTTACAAAAACTCAACAGGTTCGTGGACATACGTTTCAGGCGGCACTCTGGACATGACGACAACCAGTTCGTCCATCAACAACTCGCTAATTGCAGGAGGTTACTTCAGACTGACATTCTACTTAGATGCTAAGACAGATGCGAGCGGCACATATAACTTCGCAGTCAAAGTGAGCTATGCGTAATAATGCAGACCTATCTTCCCATATTTTCCAGACTTCCTCTTTTTGTTTAGAGGAGACGTATGTGATATTGTGCACCGGGCACTATTTACATAGTTTCGCAATCGTGCCACAGCGGAAAAGATTCTGAATCTTTATTGTGTGTTCATATGTGTTAAATAATCATTTTCGTAAAGGTTACGAAACAAGATGAGGTGTAACTTGACCTTGTTTAAAGTGTTAAAGTCCAAGAAGGGTATTTCGCCAATTCTAGCCACTTTATTGCTGATAGTTATCGCGGTAGCAGCCATCATAGTTACCTATGCATGGGTGATGACTTACATGGGCACACAAACACAACAGGCAGGCGTGCTGATCAATTGGCAAAACCTAAGATGGTACGGCACCCCAACAGATGCTGCCCAGAACAGAACGGACATTGTCATAGTCAATTCTGGAACTACTACTGTTAAAATCGCTCGTGTATACATTGGCGCTTCCGCAGACAACACCATTGACGTAACTTCAGAGTGCTTGCAAGGAATAAACGCCACGATTAGTCCGCAAAAGACAGCGACAATAACTATCCCTTGGCCAGTCATGGGTGTTAATACATGGAGTCATTCACAAACATACTACTTCACCATAGCAACAGAACCTGGAAACACCCCCCTAAAGTTCCAGTACTACGTGCAGTAACCTCCCTTCCTCAATTTCCCCCTTACTTTGTAATCCTCAATTTGAAAACTATTTTATTACTTCCCTTCTTATACTAGCGGTTAATGTGAAAAATAGGTGGGTTCTATGAGTTATCAGATGAACACTTTTTTGGAAGGGCTGCAGGTCTTCGTTTCATTGGCTTTTCTGCTTTATGCTTCTTGGAGCGATCTGAAAACGCGTGAGGTTAGCAACATGGTTTGGGCATTTTTTGCACCTTTGGGGCTAGCTTTGACTTTGACACAGTTGTTTTTCTTTGAAACCGACCCTTATGGAACGCTTTATCGCCTTGGCATTTCTGTTGGAATTACCTCTGCCTTGGCTGTCGCGCTTTTTTATGCTGGAGCCTATGGCGGTGCAGACGCCAAAGCGTTCATTTGCCTCTCGCTTACGCTTCCCTTCTACCCAACAAACTTTATCAACTTGGCTTCCGACTCGCCCATCTTTCCATTAAGCGTGTTTAGTAATGCGGTAATAATTGCCGCACTAAGCGTGGTTTACGTGCTTTTGAGAAACGTTTTTTGGCGACAAAGAACGGGCAAACGGTTTTTTGAGGGTTTTAAAGAAGAGTCGAAGGGACGAAAGTTGCTTACACTGCTTAGCGGCTACAAAATCCACGTAGACAAGCTTGAGGAAAGCGAGTTCTTGTATCTCTTGGAAGACATTCAGGTTTCAGAGACCGGTGAGACGAAGAGGAAATTGCTTGTCTTTCCGAAGGATGAAGAAAGAGAAGGTATCGTTCAAAGAGTAGTAGCCGCAGCGAAGGAGGGAAAAAATATTGATTGGGTTTGGGCGACGCCAGGCTTGCCTATGCTCGTTTTCATAACAATAGGATTAATCACAGCCTTGATTCTAGGAGACTTTGTGTGGATTATTCTTAGCCATCTGCTCTGAGGCTTTGGTCGATAGCTTTTTCTTCTTCCATATCCAGCAGTTCGCTGTATTTTCCTTCGTCGATTTCTTTCTGCACTTCTCGCGGATCTTTGCCCTCCAGCGTAACGCCCATGCTCACGCAGCTGCCCAGAACCTCTTTCACCGCTAGTTTCAAGGTTTTCGCCAACAACTGCGGGTGCTTCAGCTTAGCGATGCGTACCGCTTGTTCCATTTTTAGGTCTCCAACCTTGTTCTCTTTAGGCGAGCCAGAACCCTTCGTGATTTTCAACTCACTTACGATCAGGGCAGAAATTGTCGGTGTGCCAACAGAAACCTCAAAGGTCTTGTCATCTGGATTAACGACGATTTTCACGGGAACCTTCATTCCCGCATATTCTTTGGTTAACTCGTTAATCTTATTCACAATGGCAACAACATTAACGCCTAATGGCCCAAGAGCCGGACCTAAAGGCGGTCCTGCGTTGACTTGGCCTCCGCTTACGAGAGCTTCAACAACTTTCTTCTCAACCATAATCACTCACTCTTTCCCTTTTTTACAAGTTTGACGTAATCCGCGTGAACCGTGATGGGAAGCGTGAAGGTGGCTTCCAACAACTCCAAAGTGACCTCTCCCTTGGTCTTGTCAAGCCTTGTTATCTTAGCCTGCATTCCCTTGAACGGCCCGCTTATGATTTCCACAACATCGTCAATGTCTAATTCTTCAATCACGGACTTTACAACAATGTGACGCTCAATCTCCGAGAAACTAACTATGCCCGATACTCTGGAACGCACATGCTTTATCCCAGCAATGACTTCCTCCACGAAGTGAGGGCCCTCTGCTTCAATGAACACGTAGCCCTTTAACGTTTCTGGCACAAGAACAGCCTTGATCGGAAGCTTAGTCATCCCTACCTTTGCTGCAATCAGGTTTGCAACGTTTTTCTCCTGGCCTGCTGTTGTGCGGACGGCGAAAATCGCTGTTGAGCCTTTGTCTTCCGACAAGAACCTTGCCTCCTTCACCTTAAGCGGTTCCCATGAGTGTCGTGGCAACTAGCTTGATGATGAATCCAATTATACCGATTAATGCGGTGCCGAGGATACAGATCTTTATCGAGAGCCAAAGCTCGCTTCGACCAGGCTTGGTGGCCAAACGTAGCAGTCTTCTAGCCGATGAAAGAAACGATCTTACGCCCATAGTTTATCTCTCGCAAACTCAACATTAGAGTCTAATATAAAAAGGTATTTTCCAACTTATACTTTTTCTATTCTTAAACCCACTGCGTCGATTGCCTTGACCAGTTCTTCTTTGTCCTCACCCCGTATTCCCTTCCAGTCCAGTAGTGCCAATTCGACGTTCTCCACGGTTTTTTCTACGCATTGTTTGAGCATGTCTGGGTCGATTTTGGCGATTGCATATTTTGGAATGATATGCCCGAAGGCTGTGGGTGTGGTTAGAGCGATTTTTGTGAATTTTTCGTTGTAGTGCGGTCCTCCTATGCCTATGGCTGCCGGGTATTTTGTTTGTTTTGTTGCTGCGGCTATGGTTGCGTGTGCGACGGCTTCTGCGGCTGCGGTGTCCTTCCACTGTGTCGGCGAGCTACCTAGTTCAGCAAACATGGTTGGCACGTTTAGTGATGGTCCGTGGTGTGTGCATTCGTATGAGACTTTGTAGGCGAGTTGCTTCTGCGCCACTTGTCTTGCCATTTCTTTTAGTGCTTCCTTCATTGCGCTAGCTGGTGAGATGCTTATTTTCTTTGAGAAGCCCCCTTTTTCTGCCTCTTCGGTGAGGTTGCCTGGTGTGTGGACTGAGAGTGTTGGTATGCCACTTTGGCTGCTGTGCCTTGAGATGAAAATTAGAAGGTCGGGTGCGAAATGATCTGTGATAAATTGTGCGTGGATGGATTCGCCGTTGATCGTGACGAGTTTGACGCTGTTGTTGCTAATGGTTTTTAGGTATATCGGTTCTTCTTGAAAAGTTTTGTTTGTTTCTTTGAAATCATAGAGTTCTACTATTTTTTGGGCGATGTTTGTGCTTGCTGAATCCTTGTTGGAGGCTACTATAAGTATCATGGTTGCGCCTTTCTGGAATAGAGAACGTTGTGAAGTTAAGATTTGCTACTTTCCGGTTTCTGGTCGACCATGCCCTTTTCTCGGTCTATTACGCAGGGCTATTTGGGACCAGATATAGTGCAAAAATCTGTTTTTTGACGTAAGAAGAAGCAATAAAAATGGTTGATTCTGAACTCAAATTATGAAAAGGTGATAGTTAGGTGCTAATGATGCTTGTCCGCTTGCATCTGTAATAATACCCCATATTTGCGAGATGCCCAAAGTATATCCCGCCTATTGGATAACAGTCGCTTAAAATTTCTGGTATTCACCCGACGTCTCAACACGATGGCTTTCTGAGCCTTGAGTTGCAGTGTTCGTAAGCGTAAAAACCTAAGCGTGCGCACTTATTGTGTAGTGCACTTGTCCTCCATTGAATGATCCATCATCGTTCGTTGTAACTATCTGGGCAAGTTGCCTAAAACTCAACCCACTAACCACAGTGTACGACGTGCCTATGAAGGTTATACTCGTGTCATTTACAACTACGGAAACGGCACCGCCATTACAATAACTAAATGCTTGATGGAAATAACTTGCGTTATACCAAACATCAAACAAGAAATACGTCGCATTGTAATAGCTAATGTACCATATAGGATAAGAACTTTGGGAGTTTTTGGCAGTTATACCCAATAATTGGTCTCCTGATGTAACAGATAAAGTATCATTCGCAACAAATGTGTATGGCTGGTTTATTGTTATATTCCAATGATCAGCCTGATCATTTGCTAGCGGTTTCCAATCAACGTTATGAGTATGCACTGTGGGAGTTGGAGTATGCGAAGATGAAGGTGACTGAACCGCTATGTAAGCCGCCACAGCACCACCCACAACAAAAATGACGACTAACGCGATAACCACCATTTTCGTCACGCCCAATTTCGAAGAAACAACCCACATCTTACTCTTCAATCCTCCTATCAGTTCTCACGCGAAAGTCACCAACCTCTTTGAACCGCATCTCCAATCATGACCCAGTTGGAAACACTCTGTCCGAATTGAACACTTGTGTTTGTTTGTGTCTGCGTTACCACTTCATATTCCACGTTGCATCCCTCGCCATTAGAGTTGCACAAGAGACTAGGGCTTGACTGGAAAGGCGAATTAGCTGTTTGCGCAGTGCTGTTTAATTGGCCTTCGAAAGCGAGTAGCATATCATTAGCATTGGATGTTGACAAACCCGTCACGGTTGGTGTACTGGAGCCAGTATTGCTGGCAGTTTTAGGCAAGGCACCATTCGAATCGAACGGTGATGCAGTGTTTGCTCCTATAATCCCAAAAACTAACACATCAAAATTGCGATTGTAGCTGCTTGGTGTTACAGTAATCGTGAAGGAACCAGTATGTGATGAATCAGTAACAGCATAGTAAACGGAGATAGCCTCCGCGTTGGAACCGAGACTCAGGGTAGATCCTCTTTGCGTGTATTGTGAGATGACTGCTGAAACTGTCGGATAACGCAAATGATCGAATACTACTTGAACCACTATGGCCTTGCGTAATCACAATCATTATGAGCTCATTAGCTTGTGCGGTCATGGATGTAGTAGTAATAGAGCTGCTGCCCGAACTCGATTCCGAACCGTAACCGATACAGTTTGTGTCTATTCCGAATGTTCGAGTTGTGAAGGTTGCGGTTATTGTGCCTGTTCCGCTTATGGTTGCAGTTGTGGATGCTGATGATGGACTGGTTATCGTTATCGATCCTGTGGCACTCCATAATGAGAAAAGATAACCACTATTTGCACTTGCGGATATTGAAAGCGACCCTGCATTTTCCCAGACGTTAGTTCCCGAGGGGCTTGTTGTCCCACTCCCAGAGGGGGTGACTATGAAAGATATCGGATACTGGTTGTAGTAGGTGAACGCTGTCGTCTGTGCCGCCGAAACGGTTCCGCTGGTGGTCTGGCTGGTGTCCCACCTTTCACTATTCGAGGAGCCTGAGAGTGGGTTGGTGACGGACCACGAAGACCCAGAGTCGAGCCAATAAACAGTGGCAGTTCCTGTGAGCGTCGGAGTGTATGCTGAGCCGTACTCGGTGCCGGTCAGCGTCGGAGCGGAGTAGCCCGAGCCGCCTCCCGAGACCGAGTAGCTGAGCGTTAAGGCATACTGGTTGTAGTATGTCTTGCTCACGGTGCCCGAGGAACTTGCGGTTCCTGTCGCGCTACTCGTAGTCCACTGCTCATTGGAACCCGATCCGGAAAGCGGGCTGGCGTAGGAGTAGGTTGTGCCAGCATCGACCCAAACGGCTGTGCCTCCGCTTGTCACAGCGGTGACCGTATGGCCGCCGGTGCCGAACTGGGTGTAGGTCACGGTGGGTGCCGAGTAACCGGTGCCGCCGCCCAATATGGAGTACTGGAAGGTGATCGAGTATTGGTTGTAGTAAGTAGGATTGATGGTCCCCTGCGAGGATACTGTTCCGCTCGCTTGATTAGTCTGCCACCTCTCATTAGAGCCCGAGCCAGACAGCGGGTTAGTGTACGTGTACGTTGAGCCGGAATCAACCCAAACCGTAGCAGATGGACCTGCAGTAACATTCAGCTGAGAGCCTGAGTGATAGTAAGTCACTGAAGGTGCAGAATAACCAGAACCGCCACCAGAAACCTGATAGTTAAAGGTCACTTGATACTGGGTCTGCCAGCCGGCTGTTTCGGTGATCGGGTTGTTCATGGTCACCGAGCTAGAGCTGCTTGAACCGCTATACGAGCCGACACCCGAGCCACTCCATGAAGCAAAGACGTACTGGATCCCTGCCCCACCTGATGCAGGAGAAGTCACCCCAAAACTAGCCAAAGAACCCGCGTTGTACCAGCCCTGACCAGATGGAGAACCGTAAGCAGAAGTAACTGTCAGGTAGTACTGGGTCTGCCAGCCGGCTGTTTCTGTAATTGGGTTGTTCATGGTCACCGAGCTAGAGCTGCTTGAACCGCTATACGAGCCGACACCCGAGCCACTCCATGAAGCAAAGACGTACTGGATCCCTGCCCCACCTGATGCAGGAGAAGTCACCCCAAAACTAGCCAAAGAACCCGCGTTGTACCAACCCTGACCCGTCGGGCTTCCATAGGATGAGCTAACAGTCAAGTAGTACTGATGATAGTATGTCGGATTGATGGTTGCATAAGATGATATCGTTCCTGAAGTGCCATTTGAAGCGTACCAGCGTTCGCTTGCACCTGAACCTGTCAACGGATTATTCGTGTAAGTGTACGTTGAGCCCGAATCAACCCAAACCGTAGCCGTTGAACCAGCAGTCACAGAATGTGGCGATCCTAGCGACGTGTAGTTGACCGAAGGCGCAGAATAACCAGAACCACCATCAGAAACCTGATAGTTAAAGGTCACTAGGCATTGAGTCTGCCAGCTAGCTGCAATTGTTGCATTAGAGATTGGAACAGTGTAGGTGTGATTTTGGGCTCCTCCGTCACTCCATCCAGTCCAAACGTATTGTGTGCCCGTTGGACCGGCAACTGGGGAGAGAGCTTGAAGCGTGTGGTGTGAGCCTATAGTCCAAGCGAACGTGTAAGGAGTCGTTATCGGGTTTCCGTCGACTTTGACGTAGCCCGAACCAGATGGACTAGAGGTTACGGTGATAGATACGTTGTTTGTGGTGATAATCATCGATATTTTAGGCGGATTTTCAACCATCACCCAGAGGCCAGTGTTTCCTGAGGTTGGATAAATTGGGTTCGTTTGACTATTGAATGTGACGACTGCGCCCTGCCAACTCACATCCAATGGATAGGTAAAAGACGCTGGGTACTGAGATCGAGCGAGTGGGTCAAATTCAATCGTTTCGCTTGAACTGATCACGTTGAGCGCTCCTGTCTTCTGACCTGCAACATTGTCAAAGGCGTACAGTTTTTGGTTAGAGTTGTCTGGAAACATGATTCCAGCTCCTGAGCTTCCTGAGGATATGAATTCGCTCCAATGATGCGCCCAGCCTGTTTGGAAACTCGGAGTTGTAAAGTTGTAGAACTGGCCAGCGACGTTCGAGGAGATGGGGTACCCCCCGCTTGTTCCATTCTCTGTTAGCTGCGACAGCGATCCACCTGAGACGGAAACTTGGATGACGCTCAAGTCCGTTATTGTTCTGCTTTGAGAAGAATTCAAGAACATAAGTCTTCCAGCATAAGTGTAATATGTGGCGTTGGCTGGAAGCGTCAAATATATCTGCGAGTAAACATTTGGGCAATTTGTGATTCCATTAGACCATTCTGCTTCCTGCTGCACTATGTCTCTCACAATACCATTGTAAATAACGTAAGCTGGGGCAGCGCCATACGAGGGATTTTGACCATTGATTCGCAAGAACTGTGCAGAATTGGTGGTTGCGCCTATACTCGCAGTTATTTTAAAGTTGCCCACCGTCAAGTTAAGAATTCTATTGGACAAAACATTGTTGGCAGGGTTATCTGTGAAATATCTGTTGGTCCAAGCGTAGGATGTTTGGTTTGCTATGTCTCGTCCGTCCCACCATATTGTAACGCTTGTGACGTTGTGGTTTATCAAGAAAACCAGCATGTTTTGACCGCTGAAAACGCTTGCATTGCTCGAAATGCCGAGGGGCACTTTGTAGTTTGAGCCCCAGTCTTCAACCTGAAAGGGAACTTGTCTGTTGACGTTTTTTATGGTTTCGTTTATGCGAAAAGCCTTTATGGGAATTGGCGGAATCGGTTTGCCCGGGGTTGTCAATTGTAGGTTTTGCCCGAGCCACCTCAAGCTGCCGTTTTGAAGTGCTTCCACAACCATCACATCGTTTTTTAGTGTGGAATAAAGAGCTGAGTTCCATGTGAGAGCATAATTGTAATAGGAGAGTCGCGATACAGTGACCATAATGCCTCTTGGATCAGTAACTTGAACCACATAGGCATTAGAGTCAACACCCTTCGGGATACTCACCACATAAGTTCCATTCCCGAAAGCCGTAGCCGAAGCGGGATGAACGCTAGTCCAAACCGAGTTGGTATAAGAATAATTGTAAAAATTGAAATTTTGTGGGGTCAACGTTAGCACAGGCAATCCGCCCTCTTCAGTCACACTGATTCGTGTCTGAGTCGTGCTAGCCCAGAGGACTGAAGCGTTTAGCTCGCTAGAAGTCGAATAATGAATATTGCTGAGGCCCAAGCCAGGCAGTGAATAGGTCACTGAAAGGTTTCCAAAACTGTAGCTTACAGGGTTAAACCACTTAGTGCCTGTTTCAGACCAATTGTAAGCGAAAGAGGGACTCAATTCAGGATAAGCCTGGGCAATGTAGACTAGACCGCCGGAAAGGTAGTTGGCTGTAAGACGTTGGGCATAAGTCAGGTTCCCCGAAACCTGAAGGATTGAACCATAATAGCCTATTGTAAACGCAAGCGTGTTTTTAAGAGCCGAGTTTATCTCGTTCACTGCGTCCAGCACTTGTGGTGGTGTCTGAAAGGGACTGTTGCGCACAAGAGAATACATCGTTATTAAGGCAGTAACCAACACGACAGCTACCAGCAAGGCAGCGATAATTGAAAACTGCCCTTTATCGCTAAAGCCTCCCTTTTTCACGATTGCTTAGCCTCCTCCTTGCAATCCAAGTTGAAGAACAACCAGCCTAGTGGTGCCGCTTGAGGTGAATTCAGAACGATATAGAATAGGGTGGTAATACATGAGAAGTGCAAGAGCGGTAATTCTGATATCAGGAATCCTTGTGAGTCCAATTGCCGTAAAAGCACCTCCGCCAGTATGCTTGTACGTTGCTGCAGCAATCCACCCACCTACTTGATTAAACACGATGGAAGTTGCGATCAAATGGAACGTGTTGTTGATATTTAATGCTCTGGTTGAAGTCTGTGAGGGTGAAGGATAAACGCCATAGTAGTTGCAATAATACAATGCGCTCGGCGAGAAATTCACAACTCCAGGGCTACCTGTTGTACTAGTGCTGTAGGAGTATGCTTGATTGTCTAGACCTTGAAGAAAAGCTTGAAGACCATAGGTGCCATCCATTACCATGCCGTAGATTCCCCAAGTGTTTTGACTACTTGAAAACGTGACAGTGTTGCTAACATAATACATTGGCCAACCCACTATGCTCACCCAAGTCCAATTGTACTGGCGTGTCTTTTGACCTAGGAGATATGGATATTTCGCATAGGAAGTATGGGCAGAGTCGTAGCCTTGGGTCGTGTAGTATCCCGCCGGTATCGGCACTGCTTCTCCACACGTGTTTATCACGACAGAATTCGTTGGATTACCTGCACCCAATGTATTGTTCAGCAGAAGACCAAGCTGCCGAGTAGTGTTGACTAAGATTGTAGTCTGGAAATATGGTGAAAGCATACTCTGCAAATTAGAGGCAAGAGTTTGCCCCGTGTAGCCTGTGATCCACCATCCGTTTGCATCACTGCAGTTCAGAATGTAAAGTGTTTTTGAAATCTTTTGTGGATTAAATGAAAAAGTGACGTTAGAGGAAGGAACAAGAATGGAAGCTGTTTGAGAACTTGCCCCTAGACCAGTTTGGGCGTTAGAGAACGATGTCACGGGGCTATACTGAACGGTTCCGCTAGCGCTTGTTGGCATGTCATAGACCGTAAGGTTATAGAGCATGTTTGGGGGCAATGATGCGGATAACGCCGTTTCTAAATACCCCCACGAGGCACTTGATGGATTATTGAAGACGGTTTGACTCAGCTCACCTCCCTCGTCTAACATTTGGAGCGTCGTCGACGCAAGCTCTCCAAGATTTATTGAGGAAGTCTGACGTGGCGAAGGCAAGACAGCGAAGAACGATCCGATGATAAACGCCGTAGCTAGAATAACGATAACTAAGATGACTTCCACCGTACGCATCATGCGCTAAATACCCCCCTGCGGGCCTTGGACCTGATAGCCCGCTAAACTCCACAACGCGATCTTTATCTGGTAAGATTCGCCAGCAACCATAACTTGCCTAATATCAGTCGCAACCCAGTCTTTGCTGGAAGGAGTATTGCCGTAAACAACAGTGACACCAAGGCTGCCTATTCCCCAAGGCAACAAAGAGATCCCATAATTATTACCATAACTGTAAGTGATCACCAGAATGCCTGGATCCGTGTTAGGAATATTAACCGTCCCGTAGGGTTGACCGTTACCATAATTGACTTGGCCAGTAACAGTTCCGTTGCCTATCAGCACAGGATGAAACGTATCATCACTAGCGAGGACAAGAAAAGTCGCATTATAATCCAAGTTTGCGTTGGGAGGCAGAAATTGGTGAATGTCATAGCTGTGAGCTAGGAGTATCGTTGCAGTTTTGTTGCCATTATCAAAGCTTTTTACCATCGGTATGATTTTGTTATTGTCTATGTTCAAGTGTGCAAGATAACCCACACCAGAAAGCCCCCCTAAGTTAGCGTTGACGATTAATGAATAGGCGTATTGCGAGGCATCAACAGTTGAGAAGCCTAAGACTGCTGACCCATTCACGCAAGTTCTCGCAGTCCCCGATAATATTTGAAATCCAGGATACTTCCCCCCACTAGTTGCGTGAATGAGGGTATACGCTAAATAGGCGTTTGCGAGCGGCAAACCTGGTCCAATAACAGTGACTCTAATCTGCAAGGGGTTCGCTGTCAGCTCGGTCATAGACACGGTCAAGATTGGAGCAATTGTAAGTTGAAATCCATAAGAACCATTTACACCCAGCAGTCTAGTAGCAGTTGTATAGTTGACAACTGTATTATACGGAACAAACATGAACCCCCCAGAGACCATCGTGACATTGCTATACCACAATCCTGTTTTCGAATAAAATACTGAAGTACCAGTATTGGACGACAGTCGCATCAAAGAAAACGGACTGATACTATAGCCACGCTCGACGGGGTCCTGCAGTCCAAAACTCGTCGGAGTACTGCTGGTTGCACCCCAATTTGCCGGGTATCCAGTGTTGAATGATATTGAATCAAGAATATCACTAGCTTTGATAGTCACTTGCTGGCTACGCTGATACAAAATCGCAGCCTGGAGGTTCTGGGTGAAAAGACTTGTGAAGAGCAATAGCGCCGCTAAGAAAATTGTGAACGCGACCAGATGATCTATAGTTGCTCCTGGCACTTCATTTCACCTCAACCAAATGAAAACGAAATCGTACCATTCGAATTCTTGCAAGCCTTAATGCACGCCGAGGGTGAGTTGCTGAAGAAATTCGAAGAAGCGTTCCACGATACGTTGGGACCAAAAGTCACCGAAGAATTTACTGTAATTCCTGAACTATGCAATGTAAAACGAAGGTTTAGTGTTCTACTCGAGCTTGACTGCAACGCTCTCATGGAGCCAGTAGCGTAATATGGATACGATTCGATTGTCGTTGGAAAATTTGATGCTTGAACAACTGGACTAGAAGACGATAAGACATTTTCACTATTCAAGGAGAAATACAACTGTTGAATAGTACTTGATACCTGATTAGCAGCGTTTTGAATCTCATTCTTCATGCGATCATTCGTCCAGACACTCATTATCCAGCTTGTGGACAAAGGCAATATAAGGACCTGAAGTATCAGAATAGGAAGCAATATTGCGTACTCCATCCCTACGTGAGGCACTTAATCCACACTCCCTACACATTAGCCCCCAATGATACGCCTATTGCCCCAGTGTAAAGCTCGATTACACAATTTTTGTTGGCGGAAGTATAGCCAGACGGGGCGTTAATCACTTCTGAGGTGACTGGAAAATGAAAGAATGTGTTGTCGAATCCAGAACTGACGTTACGAAAGCCAACACTGATGCCTATACTCTTGATGCTGCTTTGTGTTTTCACTGAAATCGAATTGCCTGTGAGGGTTGCAGATTGCGACAGCCTGGGAGAGCTTTTTAATGAAAGCAGGGGCAAGTAGAGTTCAAAGTAGAAGGTGCTATTAGTCCCGGTAGTTATAGTAGAATTTATTATCCTTATCGCTGGCGCAGCCACAACTCGTATGTAGCTGCCATCAAACATCGGTATTTTTTCAACCGCAAACACTTTAGCAACAGGAGCCGAGGAACCCCTGTAAGTTAGGGTTGAAACCTGGGAAGGCCAAACTTGGCTAAAATAGTTATTCGAAATCGAGTAATAGGAAGTCGACATATAGAAGTATATAATCCCAGTACTGTTTTGAGAAAAAAGTGTGGTAACGCCTCCAGTGGTGGTCACGTTAATCGTATAGGTTAGTATACCGTTCAGAGAATTCATGGTTCCATACCTGCTTGAGTAACGAATTGTGTCTGTTTGACCTATTTTCCATGCTGCGTCATCAATTTGCAGCCCAATTGTTTGCATGAACTGCTTGGCTGAGTTAAAATCGCTTTGTGCCAAGTTTGCTGAGAGAAGATTGTTTGCAAAAATAGTCGCTACAGTGACTAAGACGATTATCGTTCCAGTTATAATGACAGTGGCGATTACTGGTTCTACGCCTTTTTTGTTGCGAAGGCCTTTCGCTACGTTTTTGATAGTTCTCTTCCTCCCTAAATATGAACAAATTGCGGAATGAGTTTGGCAGCAACGACAGCAATTATGACAAGTATAGTGGAGTGTTTGAATCCGGCGGCGACTGATTCCTCGCTGATTTTGCCACAAACCAACCCGATTAGATAACTATTCACGAGTGCTGACGTTGTAAAAATCATCGTCAAGTAGCCCATATCAATTGTCTTGGTGGATCCGCCGACATTGACGGTCTGCGCGGTGAACACTAGCATCATCACTGTTGTTCCGACCAATAAGATCGCGGCGAAATATGGTAGAAACACGTATGGGCGAACCTCCATTTTCTTTTCTTTCTCGACTTCCTGAGTCATGTTGTCGAATCTTGCCAGCGATTCAATCATGCCAATAGTTCCCCCACCTACATCGATGGCTTCGACCAGCAGGAACATGACTATCTGCGTCATCCAACTTTCTGTTCGTTTTACAAAGTCTAAAATGACCTTACGCACAGGGATCCCCCAAGAGATTTCAGCGGATATCTTCTTCAATTCATGACTGAATTCACCATAGTCACGCGCTGAAAGGCTTTCAATACACTTCTCAGGAGCGAGTCCTGTTTTTCTGGTCTCAGTCAGGTCACGCAAGAAGTTGGATACCCCACTTTCAAGACTGCTTTTCTTTGCTGAATGCCTCATGTGAACAATAGCCGCAGGGGCTGTAGCTATGACCAGCATGACCGTCATTGCTATTGGCAAATCTACCAGATTTTGGATGCCAGCCAACATTGGAACTTTCATCATTCCCATGAAGTCGGTTAGCAATAGGAAAACCAAGACTCCCACAGCCAAGCAAATTCCATAAACCTCGTAAGGCACCCAATCAGTTATGGGCGTTTTTGGCTGCATGTTGTGGGCTAGATATATAAAGACGAAGCAAAGCCCAGGCGTAAAAACGTAGGTATACATGAGCATGTCTGTGCCCATTCCACCACCAGTGCTGAAAATAGCCTGTACACTGAAAAGAATGTAAAAGCAGAGTCCCATCAGAACCATTAGAGTGATGAAAGATTCGAGAAGCATCCCCAAACGTTCAGCAGCGTTCTTCACCCTTGAAGCACGTGTTTTGAATATTTCCGCGGACTTGGTTTCCAAGAAGTGATTGATATCTCCACCGATGACGACAGTAGAGGCATAGCCTGAGAGGAAGTCTTTGAAAATGTCCAACGGATTCCTTGCCCCTGCGTTCTCCATGGCCGACAATGGATCTATGCCAAAGATCTCTACGTCTTTGATTATTTCTCTTGCTTCCTTTCTTGTTGCAGGCAGCAGTTCGACTTGTGCAAGTCGTTTGAAACTCATGTAAGGCGGAATACCTCCGCTTGCCATGACAGTGACGTACGTCGCAGCGAAGGGCACCTCTCTTTCAAGAACAGTGGCTCTTTCAGTCGCTGTTGACATGGGCGCCACAATGAACCCGATCATAACATAGATTGGAATTGGCACCAGTAAGATTAATAGAATAAGTTTAGTGAAATACAGGAGCACAATAGCGGCAATAGAGACAGGCAGGGTCAGAACCGCCGCAAAAAACATCATTGAAACATAAGTTTCCGGATAGATTTTCATTCCTGCACGTCTTAAACGGTCTTTAAATTCGTAAACATTGTTTAAGAAGACTGGCGCTATCGACCCGAAGAGGCGAAAAGACCAGCCTTCAATTTTGTCGACTAGTGGCAACTATCTCTTCTCCTGCGAAAACTTTTTCGTAAAACTCTTTTGGCCTCGTGGAGTATTCTGCAATTATCGTTGCAACATCTTTGTAGCTTCGAATGTTTTGTTCCCGCATCCAATGCAACACGTTCACGCGATGTTCAATTTCCTTGACCAACTCTTTCTTACTAAAGCCAACTCGTTCTGAGATACTCGAGAGCATTACACTGTTTTCTAGATACGCTGGATGCTCATCTTTCACTGGATTCCATTTGAACGTGTTTCTGTACTCTTCGTAATTAGCTATCTCGTCCACTGCCAGCACTCGACGGTTCACTCTTTTCTCTCCTTGCTTCACCAAATGGACCCGCTGGACCGACAAAACTATATTCATAAGCGGAATGTAGGAAGGAGCTATGTCCATTGGCTTGGAAGTTAAACGTTTAATGGCGGAATCAAGGTTTTCAGCGTGCATCGTACACATACCGCCGTGACCGGTTGCCAGTGCTTGGAACAAAACGTAGGCTTCGTCTCCTCGAACCTCACCCACTATCAAAACGTCGGGACGATGTCTCATCGCAGTCTTTACAAGGTCCATTAACGTGACTTCGCCTGAGAGGTTTTCTCCTAGACCGTAGCTTTTTCGGGCTATGAGCGAAACCCAGTTCTCGTGAGGCAAGTTAAGCTCCGCAGTCTCTTCAATTGTGATGATCTTACTTCCTGGCCTAATGAGACAAGCCAACGCATTTAACGCGGTTGTTTTGCCAGAAGCAGTTCCGCCCAAAACCATAATTGAAGCTCTGTTCTCAAGACACATCCAGAGGTACGCCGCCATCTGCTCGCTGAAAGTCCCAAGGTTAATCAGGTCAATCATCGAGTATGGATCCTCACGGAATTTTCGTATGGTATAGGCTGTGCCAAACGGGGTCACTTCGCGCCTGTAGCAAACAGCTAGCCTGTGCTTTCCAGGCAGAGAGGCGTCTACTATCGGGAAGGCTGAACTAACGTGTTTTCCAGCCATGTGAACAAGCTTCACAACTATGTTGTCCAATTCTTCGTCATCCACAAAACGTAGATTGCTCTCAACGCTCTCGTATTTTCTGTGCCACACGTAGACCGGTTTTTCCACACCGTCACACGAAACGTCCTCAATGTTCCCATCACGCATCAATGGATCAATTTTTCCGAATCCTACGAGGTCTCGTTCCGCGTGATATAGAATCTTGTACCAAGAAACGTCTGGCAGCCAGCCTAAGCTGATGCGATATTTGTCTACGATCTTTTTTGCTGCGTTGGCGAAAAATTTTCGGGGGTCGGCTATTTCTTCTTTTGGTGATTCAATTTCGGAGAGCAAAATGTCCAGAATTCTGTTGTAAATGTTCCTCTCCAAATTGTCCAGTTGAAGCTCATCTAAAATGTATTTGAACTCTCCTGTTGATGGGTTTTGCACTATGGCTGCGTGTACGAAGGGTTCATAGAGGGGGTATCGCTCCACTATTTTGAATCCTCTAGGGACGGGTTTTGATGGGGCTGGTGGCGGGACCAAAACAACACGCTTACGCTTCCCCAAATTGATTGAGATCTTCAGGTTTCTTATTTTTTGGAGTTTTTCATTTGAAGACATCTACGATCTACTCTCCTTTCGAACCTATGACGAGAATTTTTAATTTGATCAAGATAAGAACGACAGCGACAATGGCTACAGCGATTATACCGAGGATTAACCACAGCGGCAGTCCAGAAGCGCCTGCTGGTTCAATGGTTATTCCAATCTCGTCTTGTCTGCTGCTTATGTATCCGCTTTTTGTTGCATTAGCGGCTATGAAAACAGTAGATTGAACTGTTGTTTCAGGTGCAGTAAAAACAAACGTGCAATTACCATTCGCATCAGTAGTCCCGGTGGCAGCCGAGAGAGCTCCGCCTCCGGACAACACGATGACGCTGACACCTGCATTTGCAACTGGTTTTGCGTTATATTTTACTTGAACAGTTATGGTTGATGCTGCCTTTGACCTGACGTTGGCGGGGTGGGCAACCAGTTGAACTACGAGAGTTCCAAGAGTTACAGCTAACGTTGTCTGGTTCACGCCATCTGCATAGCCTGTTTTGATTGCCGTTGCTGTGATCGTAACGCTAGAATTCGTCGTTACTTGAGGGGACGTAAAAGTGAATTTGCATCCACCGCTTGTGTCAGTGGTTCCATTTGCGGGATCGAAGCTTCCCGTGCTGTTTGACGAGAGAACAACCGTTGCACCAGAAATCGGATTCGAGCCATACGATACACGTACGGTGACGTTTGATGGCATTTCAGACTTGACCGAAGTGGGAGTTATGGATACCTGAACAAGCAGTACTTTTGGTTCGACTGTTAATTGTGTTTGACTTTGCCCTTCTAGGTATCTGCTTTTTGTGGCAGTGGCAAGGATTTTGACCTTAAGTTGTGTCGCCGTTTGAGGCGCAGTGAAAACAAACGTACAAGTACCGTTTGCGTCAGTAACGCCGATTGTCTGATAGAAGCTTCCCGTGCTGTTTGACGACACGGTAACGTTAGCACCAGAAACAGGCGCACCACTGTATGCCACGATAACCGAGACATTTGCAGTTGCCTCAGACAGTATACTGCTCGGACTAGTGGCAACATCAACACTCAAAGGAGGCTGAATCAACAAATATTCGTAATCTGAACCATCAACAAAACCTGTCTTTGAAGCTGACGCGACAATCCTTATGTAAGTTATTTCAGCTACGTTTGGTGCAGAAAACGTCGTGGTGAAGTAACCTGATGAATTTGTCAAGCCTGACGAAGTTAAGAAGCTTCCGCCGAGGATTGAGAATAAATTGACATTGGCGTTGTCCATGAAAGAAGTCGTATTTGTAACCTGGATTGTGACAGGGACCTGTCCTCCAGAGCTGACTGAGAGGCTACCTGAAGTTAGAGAAGCAGTAAGCGGAGGAAGCACTTCGCAGACGATCTGTAAACTCGCCAAGTTGTTGCTGACCACTCCGAAATCGTCCATAACTTTAACAGTCGCAGCATATGTTCCAACTGAGGCGTATGTGTGAACGGAAACCGAGAGTGTGGTCCAACCGCTGTTTGGTCCGTCCCCGAAATCGAAGAAATACTGGTCGACCCGTCTGTCATCGGTTGAATTAGTGGCGAAAAACGTAACCTGCTGACCTGGCGAAATATGCACTTTATCAGCTAAAAGCCTTGCAACAGGACGTTGGTTGATGTATCCTATTGGAGCGGTTAAGAAGAATATAAAGTCTATATTCACTCCATCCCCACCGACAGTGTTGCCCGTACCAGCAGGGTTCAACAATTTGTGGTAAGGTCCGCTTTCATTTCCCCAGTAGTTATATGTCGCGTTAACGACCTCAACAGATGTACTAGTTGAATTGTATGCGTCCATGCCCATTACATTTCCGTAAATATCATTCCAATGGGCCTGATGGTCTTGCCCTGCTGCGTAGAGAAATCCAACGTTGTTAAATGAGACGGAATTATTGGCGATCTGCGTGCTTGCGTTTCCACTAATGTAGAATCCCTTATCGTTCGCTGAAAGAGTATTGTAAAGAATGGTGAGACTGCTATAACCGTCTAGATTGAGATGGATTCCGCTTTGTGTATTGGAGAGCAAGAGGTTTTGGTTTATGTTTATTCCTGATACGGTTCCGTTAAGTAATATGCCGTCTGCATTTGATTGTATGGTATTGTTTTGTATTGTAACTTCGTTGTTGCCAGTAACGTAGACGCCACTTAGAGAGTTATTGGCTATCTCATTAGCTTGAATCTGTGCATTGCTGTTTGCGATAGAAATTCCATACTGGTAGTTGTTGCTTACCACACAGTTTCTAATTGCAACATTGCCACTTTCCGTGGTTATGCCGGTTCCTGCGTATTCTATAACGCAATACGCTAGCAGGGATTGTTGCGCTCCGCTAAATTCGATACTGCCCCAATGTCCTGGTCCAGGTGGGTATTCATTTGAACTGAAGGTTATCATCCTATCTTGTGTGCCATTTGCGATAAGTCGCCCTTCTACAATGAGTGAAAAATCTCCTCCGAACCTTACTTCAACGCCACGCTCGATAGTTAACGTGGCACTGCTGTAAACAGTTACGTTATTGGACACAACAAACGGGCTATCCACCAACGTCCAAATAGTATTTTGCGTAATGGCGCCCTCTACGTAGGTTGCCTTTGCAGTTGGAAAGAAAAGATTAGTCGCAAACGCGAATGTGCCTATTATCATTATTGCCGCAAGAGAAAGCATGCTAAAGCGTTTTTTGGTGAATTTATGTGTCCATAGTCCTAAATGAGGAAATAACTTCTCGTTGAATATTGTATTCCGTAGCATTGTTGCTCTCCTATACAGTAAAGTGGAGAGGTAAGTATTAAATCTTACGTCTTACGAAATTTTACTCCAACTCAAAATATATTAGAAACCGCTTCGGCCAACTAAAACTCCGCTAGAATATAAGAAAAAGCCGAGAGTAACAATACTAAAAGATCTCGAAAATATTGAATTGAGAATAAACGCTAGAGGCCAAGTTTTGCGTAGATTTTCTGTTTGTTCTCCTCGACTTGTTTTTTGATGTCTTCGAACAGGTTGTTGCCATGGGAGTCGATCGAGATAGCTAGCGGCCCGAAATCTTCTACTTCGAACACCCATAGGGCTTCGGGTACGCCCAAGTCGTACCATTCCACTGTGCGTACGTTTTTGATTGTTTTGGCCGCGAGTACGGCTGCGCCCCCTGTGAATGCGCCGTATACTGCGCCGTATTTCTTCATGGCTTCTGTGGTGCGTTTGCCCATGCCCCCTTTACCGATTACGACGCGCACACCGAAGGTTTTGATGAATTCGTCCTCGAAAATGTCCATGCGTGTGCTGGTGGTGGGTCCTGCGGCTACAGCTATCCATTTGTCGCCTTCCTTCTTCACTATGGGTCCGCAGTGGAAGACGGCTAAGCCTTTGATGTCTAGAGGGATTTTTTTGCCTTCTTTGGCCATTTCAAGCGCTCTGCGATGGGCTTGGTCTCGAGCTGTGACTATTGTGCCAGTTATGTACAGAACATCGTTGACTTTGAGTTTGCGGACGTCTTCTTCGCTTATCGGGGTTTTTAGTTTGTACGTTGCCATTCTTTTCACCTGACCTTGTGAGTTAGATATTCAACGTGCCCATCTGGATGTATGCGTGCGGTTGCGCGTCTCGCCGCCCAACAATTGAATGCAACTGCGGCTGGGAAGGATGCTGGATGTCGTGCCGCATAATCGATGTTTACGCCGAGTATGGTCCATTTGCCGCCCAAGCCCATTGGACCTATGCCGAGTTGATTGACGGCTTCAAGGAGTTCCTTTTCGAGTTTAGCGAGTTCCGGGTTGGGGTTTAGTTGGTTTAGGGGGCGTAAGAGTGCCTTTTTGGCGAGTTTCATGGCTATGTCCGCGCCGCCGCCCATGGCTACGCCGAGTATGTTGGGTGGGCAGGGTTGGCTGCCTGATTTGATAACGGTTTCTATGACGAATCTCTTGAGCCCGTTTATTCCTTCGCCTGGCACGAGCATGGCAGTTGTGCAGACGTTTTCCGAGCCTCCGCCTTTGGGCAGAACGGTGATTTCGATTTGGTTACCTGGGACGATTTCCCAGTGTGTGTAGGGTATATTTGGTCCTGTGTTGTCGCCAGTGTTTTTGCCTGTCGTTGGATCTACCGCGTTTGGGCGAAGTGGGATTAACTGCGTGGCTTTTCTTGTGGCGCTTATTAGCGCCTGCTCGACTCTGTCTAGGTTTGGTGTTTGAGCGCCTGCTTTTACGTAGTACGTAATGGTGCCTGTGTCTTGGCAGACGGGTGTTTGGGTTTGCTCGGCGAGTTTTATGTTGTCGAGTATGGCTTTCAGGTTGGTCTTGCCTGCTTCGCTTGTTTCGGTTTCGTAGGCGTGTTCTAAGGCGTCTTTAACGTCTTGCGGGAGTTGGATAACTGCTAAGCGCAGAAGATTAATCGCCGTGTCTTCTACGACTTTTTCGGTGTCCATTTTGGTTTTTTCTCTCCGTAATAAAGAGCATAGGTTTAGGCGTGTCTTTCTTAAAAACTTTGGCGATTAATGCGCGCGATTCGATTAGCCATTGTAGAAAGCTCAAATATGCAGTCGGCGGAGTATATTGAGGAGATCGTCCATTGTCATTGAAAGACATCGTTTTCGGTATGCATGTTCCTCCAGAAGGGCTTAGTTTCGAAGAAATGAAAAATATCTGTCTCAGGGCAGAGGAATTTGGCTATGACCTGTTCACGATAACTGACCACTTCATGAATATGGCTCAGCCGGATAGCGCAAACAGGCACCCCTTGGAGTGCTGGTCCACGCTTGCAGGTTTGGCTGCCGTTACAAGCAAGATTCGTTTAGGACCGCTGGTGTCATGTTATTATTATAGACTGCCAACTGTTCTGGCAAAAATGGCCACGACTGTTGACATAATTTCTAATGGACGACTGATTTTTGGCATAGGCGCGGGTTGGCATCAAAAAGAGTTTGAGGGTTTCATGAGCAGGTTTCCCTCAGTGAAGGAGCGGATGACTGGGCTTGAAGAAACGATACAAATCTGCCGCAGTATGTTCAAGAATGAGCGCACTAGCTTCGGGGGCAAATTGTATCATTTCGAGAATGTTTTGAACAGTCCCCTTCCTGTGCAGAGACCGCTACCGATAATGATTGGAGGTGGAGGTGAAAAGAAGACCCTTCGCATCGCTGCTAAATACGCCCAAATAAGCCATTGCGCCTTCAATCCGCCAATGGAAGCTTTGGACCATAAGCTGAGTGTTCTTAAGAAGCACTGTGAGGCTGTGAACCGAGACTTGGACGAGATTAAAATAGGAATAAGCGTGAATCCCTTCCTCGGTTTGACAGAGGACGAAGCAGAAGCCAAGATTAGAAAACGCGCAGAGCAGTCAGGTGTGACATTAGATGAATACCGCAAGAGACTGGGACCAGTAAAAGGGACTCCTGAGCAGTGCATCGAAACGATGAATAGATACATCGATAAGGGCGTAAGCCTCTTCACAATGGTCTTTCCACAACTGGAAGACGCCAAATTATTCGCTGAAGAAGTCATCGGAAAACTCAAATAAGCTCAACTTGCCTAATAGCGAACCTATCATGCTGTAAATCACCGGAATCTACAAAGCTAGGATCTTACTCGTGGAGCGTCCTTTTGGCCTTCGTGTTTTGTGCACAATTAACATCAACGGCCTTTGCTAATCGCTCGAATTCATCGTCTGTCATCCACTCTGTCTTGAGATATTCACATAATCTCTCTTCGCTTAGACCTAGATTTCTCGCTTCTTCAACAGCGTGGCGATAAGCCTCAATTTCTGTAGGTCTCTCTGCATAGCTGAAGTTTTCGTCGAAAAGCTCTCTTCCTTCCATAAACTGTCGCACGTGAACCAACTCATGAATTATGTCTAGGTAAATGTCGACTATGTCGCCTTCCTTCAAGTATCTGGCACTCATCAGAATATGACCATCAACGTTGCTGACTCCCATGTAACTTCGCATTCCTGCAAATTCGACTCTTATCTTGTGAAGCATGTTTTCAGTTTTGTCGCCAAAGATCTTCCTTACTGCTTCAATCCTCTCAAATCCTTTAAAGTAGTCAGTGAACGGATACGTCGTCACTGGCACATCCCGAGTTATCTTGACTTTCAATTGAGACCTCATAATGGCCTTCTGCCTCTTAGCCAGTTATTTAAAATGGACTTTATTAGTAAAGCTTATCCCATCCGTTGATGCTTGAAATTGAGCAACCAGCCTAGGGAGCGTCCCTTTGTTTCGCGTAAAAAACATGCTTGTTGAAGACTTCGCGTTCGCGATTAGCATAACTGACCTAATGCACTGGGATCTCACGGAAGCAGACTTCGCGTTTATGCTGAAGCTGGAGCCAGAAGGCTGCTTTGTGTTACTTGACGATTCAGAAAAGGTGGGAATCGCAACTACTGTGAGTTTTGGCCAAGTGGGATGGTTCGGAAACCTAATCGTCCTCGGTGACAAACGGAAAAAGGGTGGAGGTTCCTTACTGGTTAATCACGCCCTCAGGTATTTGACGGCAAAGAATGTGAAAACAGTTGGCTTATACGCGTATCCTGACAAGATTCCCTTTTACACTAGACTCGGTTTCAAGTACGACTCAGATTTTATAGTCTTAAAGGGAAAAGGCATTTCTTCATCGGTTGTCGCTGATGTTAGCAAAGCCGAGAGACACGACTTGGAGCAAATCGTTGACCTTGACAAAAATTGTTTTGGTGCGTCCAGAAGAAAAGTGTTGGAACCCATTCTACTCGACCCAAGCAACATATGCTACGTGTTCCTTCAGGACAAACAACTCCTCGGCTTCGCGGCGGCTACGGTATATGACAAGACGGCGGAATTGGGACCAGTAGTGTGCACTCCAGGACGGAGCGACGTCGCCATTAGCCTCTTGAATGCTGCACTCAACAGGTTGAGGAGTTACGAAGTTTCGTTATGTATCCATAAGAGAGAAGCATCGATACTCGATACACTAACGAAGCATGGCTTCAGCGAGAGTTTCAGAGTGTCAAGAATGTTTTTCGGTCCCCCTGTCACTAAAGATTGCATTTACGTGGCAGAATCGCTAGAAAGAGGTTGATTCCAGAGTTGTCCTCTGACTTATCGAGAGTAATAGTTGAAGATTTCCTGAAAAGCTCGTGGCCATGCATCCAAGCAATCGTCACAGATCTGAACACGTTTAGAGCAGAAAGCAGGACAAAAGTTCCTGTCTACTACTTTAGAAGTGGACAAAGGAACGACTTGGCTTTGGACGGAGGCCACTTCTTTCTAAGGACATCTGTTGAATACTCGAATCCTCAATTGACAGTAGAAGAAGTTCAGGGAATTATAGCCGCACGCCTGCTCGAAGTTTGTGGAAATTACTTCCACGAGCACGGGCTATCCAAATGCAGTCAGCAAGAAATTGACGAAATCTGCCAGATTCTCAAGAATCCTCCCCAGGGAAAAATCATCTCTTTTCTCCTCAACACAGATGACATTGAGCCAGACCGATACTCTATGAACCCACTCAAGGAGTCAATAGTGAACAGTGGACAAAGCGCATTTCCGGCAGCGGTGGTGAAGACGGAAAAGCTACAGATCGACCAGAATTTCGCCCAGAAATATGACGGCTCACTAATATCAAAGAGCGAACTCGAACGGATGGCTCATCACCTCAGCTCTTGTGACAACAGTTACATGGACATGGTAGACAAGGTGAAATATGAGCACCTAGAGAGTCTCTCTGACTCTTTTGGAATTAATCTCTGTCTCCACTCAATGCGGTTGCCTCTAACTGCTCTTGAGAAAGAGACAACCGAAGGCTTGCTACATTACATCATAAGAGAAGCTCACAAAGACTATGGATCGATCGAGTGTGTTTACAAATGCATGGGCAGAAGCATGAAAAACCTGACCACACTTCTAACTGTGCCTCAGTCAAGCAAAGGATATGGCTCAAAACGCGCCGCAAGAGGCAGGATCTACTTTGACGGCACGAGACTCAAGAAAGTCAGAGTAGACTATCGAACAGCTCTTCTCTATCCCAACGCAATCGACTCAAACGATGTTAGCGAGGCAAGAGCCGAGGATAGTTTTACGATAGAAGGAGACAAGCTTGTGAATTACAATTTCAAAGAGACGCCCTCCTCACCTCAGTTCTTCCTTTATTCATTGGCGTCGCCAGAAGACGCAGTCTTGTGGCACGGAATAGGCGCGTTCGGCGCATCCGAATTATTGAAGAGCTATACGACCACTCGCGTGTCTTGCGCGAAGGATCTGCTTATCAAAGGCTTAAAGGAGAAATACGGAATCAAGCTAGGAATGCCATTGCAATTCAACCTCGTCCCAGGACACATGTGGGTGCATCCAGTACACCGAAACATCGACGCAAGCATAGGCTGCGTTGAGAACCCGAAAGACATGGCCAGTCAAGGGATGAAGGTTGAATACCTGCAGACCGAGAAGTACACACGTTGAACGGAGGGAATCAGCGTGTTCTTCAAACAAATCAAATACCGCGGAGACAACTTTTCCTACGTAATCGCGGATGAGGCAACTAGGGAAGCAGCGGTTGTTGATCCCAGCTTTAACGCAGAAGCAATTATTCAACTGCTGAGGAAGCATGACTTCGGTGTGAAGTACATAGTCAATACTCATGGACACCGAGATCACACCGAGGGAAATAGGCAGATAGAGGCAGCTTTTGGCGCAAGAGTTGTCGCTCACAGGCTTTCTAAAGTTGACAAGGACATTTCTGTTACGGATGGGGATGCAATAGAATTAGGCGGGATTCGCATCAATATTATTCATACGCCTGGGCACAGTCCTGACAGTATCTGTTTGCTAGTTGATGGCAAAGTCTTAACTGGAGATACACTTTTTGTGGGAGAATGCGGCAGAACAGATTTTCCTGATGGAAGCCCTCGAGATATGTACCACAGCCTTTTTGACAAGTTAATGAAGTTGGATGATAGCATTGAGGTTTATCCCGGTCATGATTATGGCTCTGCCCCTTTTTCAACGATTGGACTGGAGAGAAAGAATAATTATACTTTGGAAAAGCGATCGATTGAGGGTTTTATTGAATTCATGAGACAACCATAGCACGCGCAGTATTCTTACCAATAAAAAGATTAACTAGAATGACTCTGATCTCTTGAGAAAATTTTGCTATTTTGTTGGGTACCTTAACAATGCTGCTATCCCGCTTAGTGCCAACAGTTTCTCGCCCGCCTCATGCTCCACACTAACAACAACAATCTTACCCCCCTTCGCTTCCACTTCTTTCATAACCTTCTCTAACGCCAACCGTTTATCATCATCCAAACTTCTAATAGTAAAATCCGCCACCAACAGGATCTCAACAGCACCACACGAGTCTGCGTTTTCGACTTCATCAAACCCATAGGTCACGTCGGTCCTATCCGCACCCAAACGCTTCAAAACCTCCTCCACCGCCTCAGTCTCCTCAACCACGCGCGCATGTCTCAAAGCCCCAGACAAAACACCAGAACGCAGAGCTTCATGAATCCCTGCCACGCCACTACTGTTGACACTCTTAATCTCAACCACCTCCTTAGCAATGTCCGAGGCTTCATCACGCAAATAATTCGCAAACTGATTCTTTACAAAACCCAAACCTAAAACCACTATAGAACTATGCGTATTTTGCCAAACCACCCGAAGCGCATTCGAAGCACTCTGAAAAGCCTTATGCAACTCCGTTTCCCGTTTATCCACCTCCAACTTGCCAGAAAGCTTAATCCTATTGTCAACCTTAACGTCAATTCCATACTGCCGCATCACGGCAATGCAGTACTCTTCATCGTCTATGGAAATTATGATGATAGGCATTGTCTCCGTCCTGCTTGCTCGCTCCAAACGCTCAACCTCATGCTTAGCCCACCCCTGCTCCTTCACAACAGTCAAAGACTCACCCACAGCAATGTTTAACGTGTGAAACGCACCAGCACCAGCCACAGAATCGGGCGCATCTACAAGCCGCCCATGCACACGAAGCCTATTCAAAGCCTTGTCCCAAACCACATTCTTCACATACACACCCAAAACCAACGAAACACGTTTGCCCTTCTGCGGACGACCAAACTCTTGATCCAGTTTTACTTCCCGTGTCGTTCGCGCATACACCACATCCTCAGCATAAATCAAATTATACAAGTGCCACAGGTCATCCAAATCCTCAGGCACCAACTTGACAATGCCCTTCTTGAAGTTCCGTTCCAAAACCTTCAAACCGCTCATAGCCTCAGGTGTAGCATTGATTGTTGAAAAGGTTAAAAACATATTGTCAATCCTCTAAGCTTAAAGAGTGCGAGAATTGAAGAAGACCTTCTGGCTGCTAGACATCAACTACGAAACCAAAAACAGCCAGCCAGAACTGTGGATGTGGGGGATAACCGAAAACGGACAACGCGTCCTGATCATCGACAGAACCTTCCAAGACTACTTCTACGTCATTCTGGAAGAAGACACCAGTCCAGAAGCAGTAATCAAACAAATCCATCAGCGCAAAACCGAATTCCCGTACATCACAAGAATGGAATCGATGGAGAAAAGATATTTCGGAAAATCAGTGAAAACAATCAAAGCCTACTGTCAAAACCCCGATGCGATGCCAAAGTACGCTAAGGCTTTGCGGAAAATCGAAGGCGTAAAAGAGTGTCTCGAAGACGACATACGTTGCTCCATGCGATACCTGATCGACAACAATTGCGTTCCATGTAGCTGGCACGAGATTGAAGTCGAAGAAAGCAAAATCAAAGTGAAAGTACAAGTGGACAAGGTTTACGAAGCAAGAACCCCTCCAAAACACGCACCTGACCCGAAACCCCCACCACTGCGAATTCTCGGATTCTCAATCATCTGCTACAGCCAAAAGGGTACGGCGAAACCAGACAAAAACCCATTGGCGGTAATAAGCGTAGCCACAAACAACGGCGAAGAACAGCAATTCGTCGCAGAAGCCTCAGAAGACAAGCGTGTAATTCAATCCTTCATAGACTACATCCGCCAATTCGACCCAGACATTATAGTCGGCTTCGGCAACAACAGCCACGACTGGCAATATCTTAGCACACGCGCAAAACTGCAAGGCATCAACTTATTCGTTGACAAGACGGACACAGTGCCGCACACAAGTGTGTATGGACACGTCTCGATCACTGGCAGAGCAAACGTAGACTTCTATGATTACGTGGATGAGCTGCCTGAAGTGAAACTGAAAACGTTGGAAAACATAGCCGACTATCTGGGCGTAATGAAGCTGGATAAGCGAACTCTCTTAGACGAAACAGACATTGCTGAATATTGGGAAAACAAACAGAAACGTCCCACACTGCTGAAATACGCCAAGGAAAACACGGCTTCCATCATGGGCATCAGAGACACCATGCTCGACTTTGCCATACAACTCTCCAGCCTCGTAGGCCTACCGCTTGACCACGTCGGCACCGCCGCGGTGGGCTTCCGCATAGAGTGGTTCCTAATACGCGAAGCCTACACAATCAACGAACTCATCCCAAAACGGCAAGAACGTCCATACATCCCCTACACGGGCGGTATGGTTCTCCCACCGAAACCTGGAATGCACGAAAACATCGCTGTGCTGGATTTCAAGTCGATGTATCCAAACATCATGATCACCTACAACCTCTCCCCAGACACCTACATTGCCGCAGACGAGCCAGACCCAGCAAGCGGCGTGAACACAGCGCCAGACGTGAAATACCGCTTCCGCAAAGAACCCCCAGGCTTCTACAAAACAGTCCTCACGCACCTGATACGTGCCCGAGATGAAATACGAGGCAAACTCAAAAAGCTTAACCAAAAAAGCCCAGAATACCGCATCCTAGACGCCAGACAAAAGGCGGTCAAGGTAATCACCAACGCCGCCTACGGCTACACAGGCTGGATCGGCGCACGTTGGTACATTAAACCGATCGCAGAAGCAGCAGCCGCATGGGGAAGAGAGACAATACAGAAAACCATAAAACTCGCGGAGAAAATTGGCTTGCAGGTGATTTACAGCGACACAGACAGCGTATTCGTAAGCAACGAGTCAGAAAAGATGAAGAAACTCTGTCAGGAAATCGGCAAAACCCTCGGCTTGGAGATTAAACCCGACAAAATCTACACTCGCATCCTTTTTACTGAAGCCAAGAAACGATACTGCGGACTCCTGCCGAACGGAGAGCTCGACATAGTAGGTTTGGAAGTTGTGCGTGGCGACTGGGCAACTGTGGCTAAGAATCTGCAAGAAAAAGTGCTAGAAATTCTTCTTAAGGAAAAGTCGCCTCAGAAGGCAGCAGATTATGTGCGCCAGTACATCATGGACATGAAGGAGCACAAAATTCCATACAAAGACTTCATCATTTGGAAAACACTGACAAAGTCGCCTGAAGAATACGAAGTTAAGGCGCCTCATGTGGAAGCTGCGAGGTTGTTGAAAAAAGAGGGGTTAGACTTGACTCTAGGCGACAAGATAGGTTACGTAATTGTGAAGGGCGAGGGAAAATTGCACGAGAAAGCAAAGCCTAACGTGTTGGTCTCCAGCGAAGATTTGGACATTGAATATTACATCACAAACCAAGTTGTACCAGCAGCGGCTAGAGTACTCGCCATGTTCAACATTACAGAGAAAGAATTACTCTCGTTGAAACAGCCGAAAAAAGCCTTACAGACTTTTTGCCAAAGAGTCAATAAAATCATTCGGTAACTGGCTCTCCCTCTTTTTGTTTTGCTTGTGTTTCTTGTGTGTTTTTCTTGTTAGCATGTCGGCTTTTTTGGTCTTCTTCCTTTAGATTAAGTGTGCCCTTAACCGTGTCCTGATCTACACGTTCGATTGTGAAACCCATCTTTCTCATGAGATTAATTGCTCGATAGTTGTCTGGTAACATGACGCCGTAGATGGTTTCAAGTTTCTTGTCTTTGCAGATTTCTATCATGTAATCAAGCATTTTCGACCCTAAGCCTAAGCTTTGCCAAGGATCTGCGGTTATGAAGGCTATTTCGCCTGCTTTCCCGTCGGGTTCGATGTTGAGTCTGACGACACCAAGTATTCTTCGGCGTCCGTCTTCTGTTAACTCTGCCACTATGCCTAATTCCCGGTCGTAATCGATGTTGCAGTATCGCACTCTGACCTCGTGCGGCGTGTCCTTGATTATTTGGAAGAACCTATAGCGTATGGATTCCTCTGAAAACTGTTGGAACATTTCCAGCCACAAGGGTTCATCTTCGGGCTTTATAGGTCGCAAGAGAACAGCTCGTCCATCGCGGAGCTTCCACAGCGTTTCGTATTTTTTGGGGTAGGGACTTATGACTAAGTGTTCATGGGGCTCAGGTGTTGCGAATACGCGTTCTTTGTCGATTACTATGCGTGCGTCGAGTGCAAAGGCTTCCTTCTCGTTAATGAACAGCGGATTAATATCGACTTCTTTCAGTTGAGGGAAATCAACGAGCATCTGAGAAAACAGCACCATGAGTTCTTCAAGAAGTTTGAGGTTTGCTGGTGGCATTTTTCTGTAGCCTTTCAGGAGTTGATAGACTTTTGTTTCTTCCATTAGTCTTCGGGCTAGAGTTTGGTTTAAGGGTGGAAGCCCGATAGCTACGTCTTTGAAAAGTTCTACGCCGATTCCGCCCATCCCAAACAAGATTACCGGACCGAAAAGCGGATCCATTTTGGCGCCTAAAATAACTTCGTAGCCTCTCTTTTTTACCATGGGTTGAACGGTGACGCCTTCTATTTCTGCTTGGGGATTAGATTCCTTGGCGCGCTGTATGATTTGGTCAAACGCTTGGCGAAGCTCTGTTTCTGAATTAATGTCTAGTAAAACGCCTCCTGCCTCTGTTTTATGAATAATTTGGGGTGAAAGAATCTTCAGCACCACGGGATAGCCCACTTGCCGGGCTAAGTTAGCTGCCTCATCAGCAGTTTTTGCCACTAATGTCTTGACCGTTGGTATGCAATAGTATTCTAGGAGTTTTTTTGCTTCAGTTTCAGTTAAGATTTCGCGGTTTTCTTTCGCAGCGTTTCTCATTATCACCGTAAGGGGACGTTTGGGTGGAACGCTGTCTACTGGCAGTTCTTCTGGCGTCTCGTAGAGCAACCCCAAATTGCGTTTGTATTGGTACATATACATGTACGTCGCGATCGCCTGCTCGGGTGTTGAATATGTGGGAATGTTGTTTTCAGTTAGAATCCGGTTCGCCTCTTCAGTCATTTCGTAGCCCATAAAAGACGTCAAAATTGTCTTCTGCGAAGCCTTGCTTTTGCTTATTTCCACAATACTTCTCGCAATCTTATTAGGCTCGGCTGCGCCTTGAGGAGTATAAATTATCAATAAACCGTCAACGTTCTCGTCTTTAAGACAGGTTTCTATCACAGTTTTATATCTTTCATTGTCGGCGTCTCCAAGAATGTCAACGGGATTCTCTCTGCTCCAGTAATTTGGCAAAATGCTGTTTAGAGTATCGATTGTTTTTTGGCTCAGTTTAGCCAGTTTCCCGCCCCGGGCGATGAGCGCATCTGTGGCCATTACGCCTGGACCACCTGCGTTGGTGATTATGGCAAGGTTTGGCCCACTTGGAAGAGGCTGCATTCCCAGAACCTCAGCGCTGTTGAAGAGGTCGGCGATTTCTTCCACACGCACTATGCCGGCACGTTTGAAGGCTGCATCGTAGATCATGTCATCGCCTGTGAGCGAACCCGTGTGTGAAGCAGCGGCTTTTGCACTTTCGCCGAACTTTCCAGCTTTCACGACGATTATAGGTTTGGTTCGTGCGAAGTGGCGTGCGGCGCTCATGAACTTTCTGGCGTCGGTGATTCCTTCAATGTACATCAATATGCTTCTTGTCTTGGAGTCGGTGCCGAAGTAGTCTATGAGATCGCCAAAGTCCACGTCAATCATCGATCCGATAGAGACGAAGTTGCTGAAACCAATGTTCTCATGCGTTGCCCAGTCGAGAATCGCTGTGCCGAGTGCGCCGCTTTGGGAGATGAAGGCGATGTTGCCTGACTTTGGCATTTTATTGGCAAAAGTTGCATTGATATTGATGCTAGGACGAATGATGCCCAAACAGTTTGGTCCGATTATTCTGAGGTTGTATTTTCGTTTTAACTCGACGATTTTCTCTTCTAACGCCTTGCCCTGAGCGCCGATTTCCTTGAAGCCAGCGGAGATGATAATGATGCCTATTATTCCAGCTTTTCCACATTGCTCTACAACGTCTGGAACGGTTTTTGCGGGCGTGGCTATGACTGCCAAGTCGACGGTTTCAGGGAGCTCATTCACGTTTTTGTACGCTTTCTGACCAAGAATTTCGTTTTCTTGAATGTTAACAGGATAAACCTTGCCAGCATATCCTAACTCGGTAAGATTCTTGATTAGCACACATCCTACAGTGCCTTCCTTATTGCTGGCTCCGATCACGGCGATGCTTCTGGGAGCGAAGATTTTGTCAAGATTTATTGTGACCAAGACGTAACCTTCTTTCTGGCGAAAGTACTGTTGATATACTAGAGACTTATTTTTCTTGCTATTAACTTATGTTTCAGTAATTCATTAAAGCGCGCGCACCACTAAACGGTTTCTACAGCCGTTAAAAGCTAAGAAGTGATTGATTCAGTCGCGCTGCTTAACAACAAAGGTGATTCCAAGCAGAATTAAGAAAGCCCCAAAAACAAACACTTGTCTAGGAATTTCCTGAAAAATCATCACGCCTAAAACTGTTGCACCAATGGGCTCAAGTAAAGCCGTGGTGGCTGTCTCGAATGATTTCAGGTTTGAAAGAGAGGAAAAGTAAAGCGTATGAGAAATTGCTGTTGGCAGTATCCCTAAGCCGAGAAGAAAAAGAACCGTTTCAACGTTGTTCGGGATTGCGAGCATGTTGCCAGCAGGTATGCTCAGGACGCCGATAACGAGGGCTGTTAACAGGTATATGGGGAGCATCGTAGAGAGAATAGGCATTTGACTGCGGGTTTTCCTGCCCAAATTCAGATAGAACGCCTCGGCAACGGCGGCTAAAACTGCTTCCAGATCGCCCCTTAGGTGTACAGAAAATCCAAGCGGTTGTGCATCCGCAATCGCGATTACGCAAACGCCTATGAAAGAGATAGTTAAGCCCAAAACCGCCAGACGGGACGGCTTGGCATTGAAGAGGAAACTTGAAATGAACATTGAGAAAATCGGTGCCGTATTAACCAAGACCGTGGCGTTAAGAATCGTCGTATCCTTAACTGCGGACACGAAGAGTATGAAGTGAAGCCCAAGAAAAACGCTCAAAATAACGAGACCCTTAAGGTTTTCTTGCATCAGTTTGATGTTGAAAGGTTTTCTTAAAGCCAAGAGAATCAAAGCTAACGCCATAGCGGCGATTATTAGACGCCAAAACGCAATGGAAAACACATTGAAGCTACTCAGAAGTCTTATGAAAATCGCTGCTGTCCCAAAAAATGCGCCCGCCGTTATGCCTTCCGCTAAGGCCATTTTTCTTGTTCGCTCGGGCATCTATGGTTTTTCCTCAACAACCCTGTTCTCTAACACGCCAATTCCTTCAATCTCTATCTTTACGGTGTCGTTGTCTTGCAGAAACTTCGGATTGGGCTTTAAGGCAAAACCTACGCCACTAGGAGTGCCAGTTGCGATGATGTCGCACGGCTCTAAAGTCATTACTCGGCTTAGGTGATGCACTATTTCATGAACGTTGAAGATCATGTTTTTTGTTGTTGAATCTTGACGAAGTTCCTTATTGACCCATGTGCGGATGCGTAGATTAGACGTATCTTGAAGCTGGTTGGCAGTGGTTATGCATGGTCCTGTTGGAGCGAAGGTGTCAAAACTCTTTCCCCTCGTCCATTGTTTGTCCTTGAATTGAAAGTCCCGCGCTGAAACATCATTCAGGATTGTATATCCGAAAATGTACGTTTTTGCCTCTGAAATTGAAACGTTTTTTGCTTTTCGCCCTATCACGATGGCTAGTTCGGCCTCATAATCGAGCTGTTTAACGAAGCTTGGCTTGACGATGTTTTCGTTTGGACCGATTATTGCAGTGTGCGGTTTCATGAAAATTATAGGCTCGTCTGGTAGAGCAGCGTGTTGTTCGTTAATGTGGTCGCGGTAGTTCAGACCTAAACAAATAATCTTGGGAGGGAAAACAACTGGTGCCAGTAAATTTCCTTCTTGAAGTGGAGAAGCAGCGCGTTTAATATCGTTTTCTGTAGCCTTCTCAAGTAATTCTTCCGCGATTTCGACGCCTTTTGCTCCTGAAGATATAAAATCTGCTAGTCGTTCTGGCAATGTTTTTCCAAGTTGCTTCGCTAGACAGGGCAGACATATCATTTTATTGTCTAACAATACGTCATAACATTCTCTTTCTTTGCCACAGCAACGAACCAGCCTCACTTCATCACCCTCTTGTCACTATACCGAGTGTTGACACGGAAATGCCTTTCTTCTCAAGTTCGCGAATAAATGGGTTGATGCCCACAGAGTCGCTTGCAATGTGCCCGGTGACTATCAGGTTGCCACGTTGTTCAGCCTTCAGTTTCTCCAAATTCCCAACGCTTATGTGGATGTACACAACCGTGCCCACACCATGTTTAAAGTATGTTCTGGCAACCTCATAGCCGCCATTCGTTCCCGCACCATGCGACACGACGATCTTTCCAGCAGGATTTTCAGCCTTGCCTACCCGAATCTTGATTTCTGTAACAGCGTTCTTGAATTCGGGAAGCTCTTTCAAAGCTGAAACCACGTCTTCCACTGTGGAGTTTTTCTCTATTCTGCTGTTAATTTGCTCGACCATTATTTTTCTTCCAACCTCGTCTAGGGGCGTGTGTACGTTCACGTAGGGCATGTTCAAAAGCTTCGCAATGTCAACCGCGTGACTATAGTTTTTTGTGTGCGAGTCAGTTTCTAATTCTTCAAGCTTTTTTTTAACGGCTCTTTCTGCTTCTTCCTTTGGAACGCCCACCTTGGTCATTTGTTGAATGTGTCTTTTGAAGACTTGATGAAAGTTTATGACGGCTGTTCCGCCTTGCGGATGATGCGCGATCACGGCGTCGTAGCCATACTGTTTCGCATACAAAAGTTCTGGGACTCCAGCATCTATGCCGAATAGGACCTTGCCAATATTGTCGCCGCTTACGTATATGGCGCTGTCCTCTGGCACTTCTTTCAAACCCGCAAGTTTCAAAGACAAGTTCATTATCTCCTCAGTATTCAACGCCTGTTTCACCTTGAGTTCTGACATATTATCTAGGTCGCAGTTAAAAAATAAAATGGCTTCCAGACTTCACTTCCAAGACACAAAGAGAAGAAAAAAAGAGTTGAAACTGGGCCTTCTTCTTTTATCGCCTTCTTAATTCAAAGTAGTCGACAAAGAGCAGCGCGCGCTACAAACCGAGACAGAAGAAGTAGACGAAGAAAACAACGAAGACGAAAACGAAGAGAACGATTACGTTCCTATATTTGACTGAGACGTTTAAGTGATAAATATGGAGATTTGAGAAACGTGTTCGGTTTGTTCCGATTTGCTTCTCTCCGAACACATCTCTCACCTTCTATCTCTCCGCTCCTCACAAATTTTAAGCAACCGCTTAAAAAAACGCCTATTTTTCGCCAAAATCTCTTTTCGCATGTTCTTTTTGAAATAAAAGAGGGTGGTTGTTTCATGCTATGCCACCGTTCTTTGTCTAACGCTTCACTTTCTTCCTTACTAGCATAGCTGCGAACAACGTGGCCAGCATCGCTAATGGCAGAATGATGATGGATGAAAATTCTGGAACTGGATTGTTGTGGGAAAACCCTGTGACTGTATTGGACTCTAAGGTAACACCAGTTTGAGCAAGTGCTCTACCATTCAGCGTTGCACCAGTCTGTAAATTAATCGCTGTGTAACATAGAATATTTCCATTGAATACAGATGTTGTCCCAAGTGTTGTTTGACCAGCAACTTGCCAGAAGATGTTCTGTGCCTGTGCACCACCGCTTAGAATAACGCGCGCGCAGAACCATTCCTAATTCGGGATCAGTGAAAGGTATCGGAGTTGGGGTCTATTGGGATTCGGCGTGCACAAATCGGACATCTTCGATCAATTGGGGATTATTAGACCCAGGTTCGAACAAAACCGCGACGGTCTATGTTAGAAATGAAGGAAACGCTGTGGCGACGCTATCTGAAGCTGCCCAAAACTGGAATCCATCGAACGCCTCAAGCTACATGACGTTGAACTGGAACTACGCCGGTCAAGCCCTGAACGTGAATCAGGTGCTCCAAGTGAAGCTGACGCTAACTGTCTCACCAACAGTTTCAGGGATAACAAACTTCACCTTTGACACAACGATAACCGCAACAGGTTAATCACAGAGCCTTAACCCTTTTCTTTTTCTGAGAGAAAAGACGACGTCAAGACAAATCATGACTGTTTTCTTTAATGCGTTCGCATCGACCATAGAATTTGCAGTCTGATTATTGTCTGCAAGATCTCTTCTGGTCTTTTTCTGTGTATCCGTTGAACATGTTAGCGCGCGCGATAGGCGGATTAATAGGCGGACTGCTCGCAAGATAGAAAACCCCCCATTTTATAGCGCGTGCTATAGCCAAAATTATGGAGCCCGAATCGTGAGAAAAAGGCCCTCCTCATCCCTCCTGTTTGATTCTTCCGATATTTGGCCGGCGCCGCTAAATTAGGAAAAGCCTCGTCGAGCAAAAGCGTGTCAGTTGTCCCTTTCCGACCTTGCATTTAAGACAGAAGAAAAGAGAGTGGAAGCTGGTAGTTCTTCCTACTATCGTCTTCTTAGTTCGTAGTAGTCTAAAAGGAACAGTATTCCTTGTATTATGAGATACAGCCCAACAATCCATCGAAGCAAGCCAGGCAACGCTATGACAAGCAAACCGAAGACGATAGCAATTAAGGCCAGCACTGGTTTAGACACTGTGACACCAATTCTCTTCAGTCCTTTTTCAACTTCTCCAGCCATATATTTCCCTCAACCATCGTATCATGCAGCTACTATTTAAAACTAATCAGCTGTTCACGCACGGAAGAGCAGGATACGGAATTGCGTCCGCCGTAAAGCATTTGATCTCATGCTTATAAGATATTTTTGGACGTTTGTATATTACCCAATTCGTATGTGGTGATCTTCTTTGACCCAGTTAGATGAATTATTACAATAATAAACGTCTGGAAGTATAATGGGTTTACCGCCGATTGTGGTGATGGTCCTTCCATTCATGTTGGGTTTAATATTGGAATTTCTTATTAAGAAATTTCTCAAGATCGCCATCATCGCTACGGTTATAGTCGTCTTGATAAGATATTTCGGCCTTTGCAATCTGAGCCGGGACAGTTTGAAAAACATAGAAGCCCGATATGGTTCGGTGGCGATTCACTATACCACACTCTTGATAGGTGTGTTGCCCTTTAGCATTGGGTTCATAACAGGTTTAATCGTCGGTTTCTTGTTCGGATGAAATCAGAAAATCCTCTTATTAAAAGCGTAGGAACTCATCTCTAAAATGAAATACGTGACTCTGCGAGACGCAAAAATAAAAAGGGATTTTAGGTTATTCTATGCCCCAGCGTTTGGTTATCTTCACTATCAGGAAGATTACGAAGGCAACGATTACGAACGTTATCAATGCAACCAAGAAGTCGCCTGGACCAAATATTTGTCCCGCGTAACCTGCTGGGGGGTTACCACTGCTGTCTAGTGTGACGGATGGAATTGGAATTTTGAAGGTCGACAGGTTTCCGATGCCTGGAACTGCCAATCCTATCCCTGGTAATATAAAGTCTTTAACCAGCGCCTGTACCAAGTTTCCTAGGTAGAGACCCATAATGAAAGCCACAGCGAGTCCTAAGACCTTGTATTTAGAGAGGAAGTCTACGAACTCTTTCCACATGCCTTTTGGTGGCGGTGGTGCTGGTGGAGCAGGCTTTTCCAGAAGCGTTCGGATGCGTCGTAACTCTTCTAATATCTCATCGTCGTTTTTGACCAAGACAATCACTAAGCGTAGTTTCTCGTTAGGTATCACTTTATAACATTTTTGGAGCTTAAAAAACAAACGACCACTATGTTTATTTTTTAGGTGCGCACTACATTTTTGCCTTTAACAATAGCCTTAATGATGGAAATCACCATGTATGCGCTTGAAACCAAAGATCTAACAAAGCGATATGGCAAGACGTACGCCCTCAAAAACTTAGACTTCACTATGGATGAGAACGAAATCATGGTGCTCCTCGGACCGAACGGATCAGGCAAGACAACCCTTTTACTCATTCTGGCCACAGTGCTTAAACCAACTTCGGGGCAAGCAAAAGTGATGGGCACAGATGTGACTACGCAATCAAAACGCATACGCCAAATATTAGGCATAGCGTTTCAGGATGCTAGAGGTTTCTGGCGTCACAAACCCATCGACATACTGCGCTTTCACGCGAATGTGTGTGGCGTTCCAAAAGCAAAACGCGATACATTAATCGAACAAGTACTGAAAGACTTGGAACTCTGGGATGCTCGGAGCAAACTTTTCATGCACCTTTCAGGCGGACAGGCAAAGCGGCTAGAGGTTGCCAAAGTTCTTGTCCAGCGTCCAAAGTTCGCCATTATGGACGAACCTACTAGCCAAGTGGACCTGAGAGGGAAACGCGTAATCTGGTCACAGATCCTCAAACTGAGGGAAGAAGGCTCAACCATACTCGTAGCTACTAACGAGGTGCGGGAAGCCGAATACTTGGCCAACCGCGTGACTATTTTGGACCAAGGAAAATTCGTTGTGTGCGACACTGTTAGGCAGTTGAAAGACAGCATCACAGGCGGCGACATAGTCGAGCTGGAAACAGACACCTCAGATTACGATGGGTTGGAGCAGGAACTGAGCGGAATTGAAGGAACCGTCAAAGTAACAAAGACTGGTGAAAACGCATTCAAAGCCTACGTGTCTATGGCCGAGTCTTGGGTGCCCAAGATGACGGATTTGTGTTACAGGAACAAGACGCATGTTCTCTCTGTTAGAGTTACTGAGCCATCGTTGGACGACGTTTTTCTGCACTTTACGGGACGGGCTTTGAAGGAGGATTCGAATGAGTAACGTACTCCGTCTCGTCTGGTTTGACTTGAAGCCAGAACTCAAGCCTCCTATCTGGATATTTGCAGAGTGGACAACATTCCTGATTCAAGTCGGCATTTACGGCGCGATCATCTCCCAACTTGTCAACGCGCCTGGCATAGGGAACTATCGCCAGTTTTATAGCGTTGGAATAGTGATCATGATAACCTTTGATTTGGCAGCCCACACTGGCAGACATTTTGTGGAAGGTGCCCATGAAGGTCGCCTGCCTTACCTTCTCAGTCTTCCCATTTCGCGGTCGCAGTTGTTCTTGACTATTGCATTGCAAGGTGGCGCAGAATTAGCGTTGATGCTTGCAGTTCCGTTGACTGTGACATTACTGCTCATAGGCAATCTCACTTGGCTCTCCGTCATTGCCTGTGTATTGGCGCTTTTTTGGCTAGGATTTGGCGTCGCAGGCCTGATGCTAAGCCTATCGTTCATAGCTTTCAAATCATCCGACCTCTACGTAGCAATTGTCTCGGGCTTGAGCACTGTAATAATTCGCTTCAGTACCGTGCTTTATCCTTTCGTATTCCTGCCGGCCCAGTACGCATCAGCTGCCCTTTTCAGTCCACTCACGTATGGTTCAGACCTCGTCCGTCGCATTTTAGGGTTTAACCCAGGTTTCCTCTTGAATCCAATATATGCGGTGAGTGTTCTGGCAGCGCTGTCAGTTAGCACTTTGAGTCTGGGTTTGGTTCTCGTTTCGAGACTCGTGGAGGGCGTTAAGAGCGGCTAGAATTGAGGATGGTAATAATTGAATCGCGGAAATCCAGAAGATCTGATTAAACTTGGAATATACGCGCTCTTATCCGTATTATGCTTCGTTGGCGCAGTCATTCAAAATGCTTTGTGGGTTTTTCCAGGCATTATATTTCTCGCGTTATGTCTTCTGGAAATTTTTGAAAAGAGAATTTGGCGCGAGAAGACATCCATAAACGATGTTCGTGTTATTCTAGCCTTGGCGCAAAGTGACTTTTCATATTTCTTCAGGACGAAATGGCTCATGGCGGTGCTCCTTAGCCTCAATCTTTCGGACATGCTTGTGGTTGCGCTTGTGTACAGGAGGATGATGACATTCAATTATTTCGCTTACTTTGTTCCATCGGTCATAATCATGGGACTTTTCGCCGCCTCCTTAGACACTGGTCGAAGGATTTGGCTGGCTCTCAGAGAAGGCGTGACTCAGTATGAACTGTCTCTTCCAGTCAGCACCCAAGGCTTAGTTGTTGCTTACTTGATTGCTGGTGGAGCAGCGGCTTTGGTGTACGCAACATCCCTCATGGCCATAGCGCTGGTCGTGCTTCCTGCCCAGTCGATATTGAGCGCGTTGACGCTGCTGCCTTTCCTTTACGTCTTGGCAATGGGGCTGGCTGGCATATCCGCGGCACTCGCTGCTCTTGCATCAACGCATGGAGAGTTCTTCTTTGCCTTCCAAAACATTTTCCAGGGTATGCTGCTTACCCTGAGCACCGTTTACTACCCGATCGAGAATATTCAGAAAGTTCTACCGCCCTTCTTGGTGATTCTTGTCAGTTGGAACCCGATTAGTCTGGCTGCTGAAGCCTTGCGGCAATACGCTTTCGCGGGTCATGCTATTGATTTCACTTTTTTGGCTAGGATCTTTGTTGCTAGCGTACCCTTCACTATAATAGGCGGACTTCTATACTTGGGTGTTCTGAGAAAAATCCAAACCCAAGGCAAACTGTAAAAAAGCTTGATCACAAGCAAAAGAAGAGAAAGCCGCAGATAATGATTTTTGTCGCGCGAGAAGGAAAACTGAAATGCACTTTAATGCAAGAAGTGGGCCGGGAGAGATTTGGACTCTCGACCTTTCGGTTATCAGCCGAACGCTCTAGCCATGCTGAGCTACCGGCCCTCACTACACGAAAGCATAGCCATTACGAAATTGCGTTGGGATTATTATAAGCGTTTTCGGCAAGACTAAAGCAGGCTTGGAAACAACCATTCCTTCTTCCTAGCCTTTTTCTTTTTCTCCCAAGAGTCTAGGATCTTGATTGCCTCGTTTGCGACTTTTATGCAGTCTTCTTCGCCTGCATAAGGCTTGAATTTGTCTGTGACACGGTTTGCGTATACTGCGTGTATAGCTCCCGCCTTTAATCCAAAGAGACTGCACAACACAAAAAGCGTGGCAGTTTCCATCTCAAAATTCAAAACACCAGCCCTCTGCAGTGCCTGAGCAAGGTTTTCGTATTGAGGGTTGCAGAAGCTTTCGCTGGCAACTCTCGCCTGTCCCGCATAAAAGTCGGAAGCGGTCGCGGTAATGCCAACGTGATACTTTACGCCTAGAGACTCCGCGGCTTCGATAAGCGCAAGTAAGACCTCGTAATCCGCCACGGCGGGGTACTCAGGCATAATGTAACAGTTGCTTGCACCATCTAAACGCACAGCACCAGAAGAAATAACCAAATCTCCACACGCTACGTTTTCTTGCAACGCACCGCAACTGCCAACGCGAATAAAGGTTTTTGCGCCGATATTTGCCGCCTCGTTCACGACTATGGACATTGCCCCTGGTCCGACGCCACTAGAAAGCGCTGAAACCGCAACACCCTTGTACGCACCTGTGAAAGACCTAAACTCGCGGTGCGAAGACACTTCTTTGGCTCGGCTCCAGTGCTTGGCTATTTTGGGCACTCTTTCAGGGTCGCCCGCTATGAGCAAATATTCTGCCAAGTCACCGTGCTTACAGTTGATGTGATATTGAGTGCTTTTGGGCATGCTATGCATGAAATACACGCTCATTAGCTAGTTGAAATATTCTAGCGCCTTTTTAGTTAATTAAGCTTAAAATATCAAATGCATCTATTTTGTAAAGAAAGCAGATTTGAAAGAGGTAAATTATAGATGGAGAAATGGTTTGCGAGAAAACGAAAATCCGAAGTGCTAGAGCTTGCCGATAGGCAGATGACGCTTGCGATTGACACTGTTATAGACTTGCAGAAGACAATCCAAGCGGGACTGAAAGGAGACAAGAAAAGCGCCAAAGAACACATCGAACATCTATCTACCATCGAGCACGAAATCGACGAACTGAGAAGAACCATATTTGAAAAGCTAACAAGAGGCAACATGCCACCAAAAGACCGCGAAGACATAATGCATCTAGTAAAGCGAATGGACGAAATGGCGGACCATGTGAAGGACGCTTCAAGAAACGCCGACCTCTTGCTAAACTCGAGTCTTCCGAAAGTGTTTTGGGAAAGACTGTTCAGCATGTCAAATCATCTCGTCGAGGGCGCTACCACTTTGCGCAAAGCCGTTGAAGCGTTAGGAACCAACACCACGCTGGCGATGAAGTTGGCTATGGAGATTGACAAGATAGAGGGAAAGGTGGACGATGAATACTCGGAGACAAAAGAGATGTTCAATGCTCATGTGAAGGAGATTGACGTTGCTTCGTTTCTGTTCCTCAGAGACATGATAGAAGAACTCGAACACGTGGCAGACTCCTGCGACGACACAGCCGATTATGTGAGAATACTCGCCGTTGCCCGAGAAAGCGAATAGCCAAGGCAGTTTGATTCTCGTCATAACAACGCAATCAGAAGTCGGCAACCAAAGTCAAGAATTCAGTGAAAAGGCATGCGTACCAGAGCTAGAATAATAAAATTCCTAGATGAAATCTCCTCGAAACCCATACTACGTTATGGCGTTTACGTCTCCGCCATTCTTTTTTTTCTCATAATAATTCTTGTTCCGCCCATTTTGGGCATAGCCCTGAAACTGAACCTGTTCACGGATGTGGTCAACAACCCTAGCCTAAGGGCAAGGGCATTAAACGCCATTTTCCTTTCTTTCGTCGTCGCAATTTTTGTTTCAATAATCGACCTCGCCGCTGGGATACCCGCTGCTTGGCTGATTGCACGAGGAAAATCACGTTGGCTTAACGTGGTTGACACACTAGCCGATTTGCCGTTCATTATCCCCACTGTGGCTTTAGGTTATTCATTACTACTTTTCTGGAACAGCACTTATGGACTGTCTGGGATTTTTGGCACAGCCTCATCTCGCCAGGCTGGCTACTTGTCATACTTTTACACTTCGTGTTCTCTTTCCCCATCGTGGTAAGAGTGATGGTCGGGGCACTATTGGATTATCAGTATATTTATGAGGAAGCAGCCCGAACCTTGGGCGCTTCGCCGGTTGCCGCCGAAAGAACAGTGACTTTTCCAATATTAAAACCAAGCCTGATAGGCGCCTTCGTGTTAGCCTTTGCGCGGTCCATCTCCGAAACCGGAGCAACAATAATCGTAGCTGGAACATTCGAAAACGGCGCAGTTTTCATCGCAAACATGAACACCACTGCAAATCTAGCGCAATATGGACAGGGCCCACTTGTCTTTGCAAGTCTATTGCTAATACTAATAGCCGTTGCCATTTTTGCCATAATTCATGTGTTCGGGCTCAGAATGAAGATTCCGATTCAACGCGTGTTTCCATCGTTTGAGAAGACACTGAGCGGAGGAAAAGTCGCTTCACTTCGTGATGGTGCCACGTTGTTTGCTCTCTTCTTTATCATCTTGATTCCTGCACTTTTCGTTATTGTTAGTGCTTTCCCCGCTTTGGTAGATGGCACGTTGAATAATGCCTTGACGGGGACCGGCGTTACCGATTTTGGCAGCAGTATTGGCCAAGTCTGGTGCTGTCATATTTCATCGCCTTTGTTGCCACACTAGTCAACATCGTCGTAGGGCTACCTATGGCAATCTTGATCGCGCGAAAAAGAATGGGAAAAACCGTCTCTGCGGTGTTCGACGTCCTAGTGAACATCCCCATAATTGTCCCATCAGTAGCGTTAGGGTTCTCTCTAGGTCTCTTCTGGAGAAGCTTACCTCTTACCATCCCTGAACTACTGCTGATAATCTTCGCACACATTTCGATCACTTACCCATATTTCGTGAAGTCTCTAACCGCGGCTATTACTCGCGTTGACCTTGAAATTGAAAACGCCGCGCGAATACTGGGCGCTAGACCGTTTGCCGTGTTTAGGACGATAATCTTGCCTCTGGTGAAGTATTCTTTCTTTGCTGGCGCCATAATTATGTTTACGCGAAGTGTTAGTGAAACAGGAGCTACGCTTGCGGTGTCAGTTAACTTGAAAACGGTGCCTGTCCTGCTGGTTGAATATATTAAACCGTTGATAACCCCGAAGGGCGTCGATTTATCCTCAAACGTTGGGCTTGGCTGCGGTTTCCTCATACTGTTTTCCATAATCATTCTGCTTGTTCTTAGGCTTGTGATCCGAGGGAGGGGAAGATATTAAGGTCAGCCTCGTTGCTAAGTGTCAGTCTGAAACGCGAAAGCGTTGGAGAAGGTGGCTCTGAGTGCCAGACGTGAAAGTGGTTGGAGCAAGCAAGACGTTCGGAGACGGCAAGATCGTTGCAGTAGATAATGTCAGTTTGGAAGTTCATGACAAAGAATACCTCTCCCTCGTCGGACCTAGCGGATGCGGCAAAACCACGCTTCTGAGGCTTATTGCAGGTCTGATTCAACCAACCACGGGCGAGGTTTACATAGACAACGTTCTCGTCAACAAGGTAGCTCCAGAAGAAAGAGGCATCGGCTTCGTCTTCCAAACCTACGCCCTGTTCCCACACATGAACGTCTGGCAAAACGTTACATACGGTCCACGAATCAAAGCCTTAGACGAAAAAAACGCCTCAGCACTAGGGCGCGAAACGCTTGAGATGATGCGACTTTACGAGCGTTCAGACGCATATCCAAACGAATTGAGCGGCGGCATGATGCAGAGAGTGGCTGTCGCGAGAGCCTTAGCCGCAGGTGCGAAGCTGCTCTTACTAGACGAGCCGCTTGGCGCGTTGGACGCGAAGATTCGAAATGAACTGAGATATGATATTAGACACCTTGTGAAGGATCTTGGACTCACGGCGATTCACGTAACACATGATCAGGCTGAAGCCATGGCGATTTCTGACAGAATCGCTGTGATGCGGAAAGGGAAAATACTGCAAGTGGGCACACCCACCGAGTTGTACATGAATCCGGAGCATTTGTTCGTTGCCAACTTTATCGGCGAGTCAAACTTTCTCGAAGGCTATATTATCGGCATAGAGCATGATTTAACGAAAATACGACTCCGTGGCAATGTGACTGTATATGCAGCAAACGCCAAGGACAAACAGAAAGATGAAAGAATCGCTTTGGCTGTTCGACCCGAAGCCCTAAGTTTGGAGAGAGGCTGGAAAAAACCTTACAATAGCGTGCAGGGCACAATTAAAGATGTGAGTTTCGAGGGAACCACGACTAGGTATGAAGTTGCGCTGAAGAATGAGGATAAAGTGGTTGTGACGTTGCCAAGTCTGGCTGGCGAACCGTTCAATGTTGGGGAGAAGGTTACGGTGAGTTTTCAGCCGGAAAAAAGTCACGTTTTTGCTTATCCGCAGAAGGGGTTGATGGAGGAACTGAAACTAGAATAGTCGTAGCGGTTTTTTCATCTCACTCATTTTCTTTCATTCGGATTCGGTCTAAAAAAGTAATGAATTAATAGGACTCGTCGGAGATTTATCACATTAGACGAGCTCATGAGAAAGGATCTGGTGAAATGAGGCAAGATAGGATTGAGCTCTTTGGGAACAGGTTGGAGGAGGTTTCTCGCAAACCTAGAAGGTCTTGACTCTATGTCTGAATTGTCGTTTCATAAAGTATAGTTGTTACGAGACGTTTCTTTAAAGGGAGAAGAACCATGGCAAATTTAAGACAACAAATCCTCATCATAACGGTTCTGCTTTTGCTACTAGCGATGCCATTTTCCAATGTCGTAAATGCAACCAATTATGAAAGCGTATTCAAGTTGGTTGACCATCCTGGCGGTTCAATTCGCTACAGTTTAACCGTATCCACAACATCTTCTCTATACAACTACTATGTTGGTCAGAATCATGACGCGTATTCTTCAGCGGATTACGCAAAGTTCATAACGCCTTATTCAGTAAAACCCATTGCAGATGCCTTGTTGAATGTCACTTCGAATGACGAGGTTTTTACAGACGCAGTCCTAAGCATAGCACAACAGATTCTGTATCAAGTCCCGCTTGGAATACCCTACCCTGTTGAGACTCTCAAATTGAACTTGGCGATTGTGCCAGCTTCTCTTTACTGGTCGCTTCTATTTTGAAGGCAGGAGGCTTGAATGTTGTTTTGCTCGAGTATCCGAGTATTTCGCACATGAACGTTGGTGTAAGCCTACCCCATGAGCCAGTCTACGCCAGAACCAACGTGTACTGGGTCGATTATAACAACACACGCTACTATGTTGCAGAAACCACGGGCGACAGTTTTCCGAATGGCTGGCGTGTCGGCGAATGCCCTACCGAATTAAGTCAGATTTCGCCCACCGTGATCAGCGTGGAGAACAGTGAACAAAATTCGCCCGGACAGGTTTCAGCGAGTTACAAACCGTTGAACCCTTCACAAATCTCAATCTCCGTTTCCTCCTCTGTTGCAATGGAAAATGAGGCAATAACAATTGCCGGGATCGTCTCACCTTCAAACTCTGGAAACGTCAGCATCTACATAAGCTCGATTGGAGGAGACTGGCAGGTTTTAGCCACAGCAGCTGTTGGTGCAGATGGAAGATACCTGTATCAGTGGAGACCCCAGTCTGGCGGAATATATTATTTGGAAGCCAGCTGGTCTGGAAACGCAGACTATGCAGGCGCGGACAGCACACAGGCTACACTTTATGTTATTCCGTTTTATGGCTTGGTTGCAGGAGTCTTAGGGCTTTTGCTATTAGTACTAATTTTGGCCTTTTGGCTTATGAACAGACGAGGCGCTACTCCATTGATGGCTACAGAGAAGGCTGAACCGCCAACGCCACCGTCACCTGAGGAGAAACCACAAGCCGCGCAAAAAGAAACAGAAACTCCGCCCCCACAAACATCTGAAGAAACAACACATCAAGAAGATACACAGTCCCAACCTTCACAAACAACTACAACAGAAAAAACAACACAAGCCCAAGAACCACAACCAACTATTGAAGAAGCATCGACAACAACACCACCACAAACACCGGAATCACAACAAACAGAAGGACCAAACCAACCTATGCCACAGCCCACTGAAGAACAACCGAAATCCGAACCACCGACGCAAGAACAAACACCAGAAAACTATACAGAAAACCCAACATAAAGGAGCCGATTATTTGCTCTTCATATCTGCAGCATATCTGCAGTATATTTTCATCCTGTTGGTATAATATAGCAGATCGGCCTAGAGGAAGGGCGATGCTCGCATGGAGAAAAGACGTCTGAGAGTGGGTATAAGCACCACGCCAAGAACATACGTAGCAGAGAACACTTAACCAACGGTTCCAGCCAAAAAAGCAACAAGCCCAAACACAAACCAAACCAAAACCAAGCGCTTAATCCTCCTAGCGTTTTCACGAGAAAAATCCCGCAATAGCAAAGCAGAAGAAGCAATTAGGCCACTATCGCACACTAGAACAAAAGGAACAAACCAAAAAGAAACCAAATCCAGCTTCCAAGGCATAACACTCAACACAGCCGCAGAAACATAAAACATCACAGCCACCGCAGCAGCAATCCGCGTCCCAAAACGAACAGCCACCGTTTTGACACTCTTTCCGCTATCGCCTTCAACATCAACAATCCCCTTTGTAACCTCCCTACCAGTGTTTGAAAGAAAAGCAAGCGCAACAAAAATCAAACTGGCCTCAGCAAATTCCGTTTTAACAATAAAACCACCGTAAACAAACGGAATAACAACACACAAACTCACCAGTAAGTTTCCTAGAAAACCAGCCCGTTTGCCCCATAAAGAATATGCAGTGAACACAAACCATGCAACTACGGCTATTAAGAAACATTCCCAGTTCGTAGCCAAAGCAACGCTGAACCCCAAAACACTCAGAACAACAGCAAAAACCTGCGCCTGCCTCAAAGAAACCGTTCCACTCGGAAGGGGGCGGCCAGGCTCATTCACAGCATCAATTTCCCTATCAATAATGTCGTTGACAACCATTGAACTACCAGTCAAAAAAAAGGCAGTTAGAAAACCGAAAATAAGCGGAAACAAAGCCTTGTCAGCAAAAATGTTCTCTCCAACCAAAGCAGCGCCAACAATAACAGCGAAACCCATCATCACACAATTCACCGGACGCACAATTCGCACAAAAGCGCCAAATCTAGTCATAAACAATGAACCGAAAAAGAATCTGTCACTGAAAGCCTTTAAAACTTACCCTCTAAATCGAAGTCAAGCCCGTCGGTAGACCTTGTATTCTAACGGCTCAACCTCAAATCTAGGACAAACGATAATCTCAACGCCATCATTACGCGGCCTATGAATAAACTTGCGCAACCAACCACAAAAAACCTTTGAACCACACACATTTGCCTGCTTACAATCAACACAACTCTTCTGATCACAGTCTACTTGCCCTCTTTTCTTTCTTCCCACACCATCACACCCGCGCGCTCTCAAGACTCTACAGTAGTGTATCGTGTGATTTAATATAAACCCTTCGCAGTCGCAAAAACCAACACACATAAAAACGCCTCAATACTATACGCTCACCAATTGCGTTCCGGAGAAACAAGCGATGAATTACAACGCTGACGAGTTAAGAGTCATAATCCCAGTGGGGGGAATCGCAAAACGCCTTCTACCCTTAACTGCTGAAGTCTCAAAGGCGTGCATACGCCTCCTAAACAGGCCGCTAATCGAAATCTCTCTTCTCTGTCTAGCCCGGCAAGGCGTAAAAAACTTCATCTTTGGCGTCAAAGGCTACACTAACTACCGTAGTCTGCATGATTATTTCGAATCAGGCATAGGCTTCTCGGCCAGATACAACATCTCTCCGCGCATTCACATAAAGTACCAGCCAAATGAAGACGATCGCGGAAGCGCCGACTCCGCAAAAATCAACATGGAATACTATGACGTTGAAAACCCCGTCTTCGCAGTACAGGGCGACAACATCTTCGACATAAACCTCCAAGACTGCCTAAAGATTTCACGAACGAAAAGGCGCAATTATGACCATCGGACTTCGCCAAGTAGAAAACGTCGAAGGCTACGGAATAGCAGATGTCAATAAAGACATGCGCATCTCAAGGTTTGTTGAGAAACCAGCGAAAGGCGACGCCCCGTCAAATCTTGCAAACACAGGCTTATACCTAGTCGCACCCGAGATCCGCGAAGTCTTCAAGGAAAAAGGCATAAAAGAGCTCATACAAAAAAACCATCGACTTGACTTCGGATACGACTTCATCCCGTACCTAATAAAAACAGGCAGACCTGTCTACGGCTACAAGTTGAAGGGAAGTTGGTACGACGTAGGAACACCCAAACGATACTTAGAAGCAATGACAGACATTCTGCACGGTCAACTATCCTCTCTAACAGATTTTGGCAGGAGAATATCAGACGACCTTAGAATCTGGGTACAAGGCGAAAGCAAAGAATCCATAATAAGACGAGAAGAAATCATCCAAAAAATAAGAAAAGGAAAAATCCAACTTGAAGGCCCCGTGCTCATTGGACGCCACTGCCAAATCAGCGACGGCGTTAGAATAGTCGATTCATGCATTGATAACTACTCAAAAATAGGAAAAAACGTAGTTATCGAAAACTCAGCGGTAATGGATCGAGCGATAATAGGTGAGAACGCCGAAATAAAAGACAGCATAATCGGAAGACACTCAACAATAGAGTCGAACAAAAACGAACCCACAAAAATCACATCCGCTTCAGTAATCGCAGACGATGTCACGATCGCTGCAGGGTCAACATTCACAGAAACAAAAGTGTATCCGCACCTGCACATCTCAAAGGGAGACTACAAGGAAATAATCTTCTCATCATAACCCAAAACTCGCCTCAAAACAAGAGAACATTTATATGTAAAAAATATCGTCCAATAAAAAAACTTTTTATATCTACTATACGCTCTTATCCTAAAGCTAAGAAGCGATGGAGAGACAGACCCCGAGGAAGATTTATGCCGGTTCTAGATGTGCAAGACTTGAGGACCTACTTCACAACGCTCCGAGGACCAGTGAAAGCTGTCGATGGAGTTAGTTTTCAAGTCGAAAGGGGCGAAGCAGTGGGATTAGCTGGCGAATCAGGATGCGGCAAGACAACAACCGCCCTATCAGTACTGAAAATCCTGCCGTCAAACGGAAGGGTAGTTGGAGGCAAAATTCTCTTCAATGGAACGGACGTCACTAAACTTTCAGAAAATGATATGCGAAAGAAAATAAGATGGAAAGGAATTTCCATTGTTTTTCAAGGCGCCATGAACGCTCTCAATCCCGTCTACAGAGTGGGCGACCAAATCACAGAGGCAATCTTGACGCATGAGAAAGTCTCTAAAGATGAAGCCATGGAACGCGTAAGAAAACTCTTTGAAACAGTAGGACTTGATCCCGATAGAGCATCCAATTATCCACATGAATTCAGCGGAGGAATGAGGCAGCGCGCATTAATTGCTATGGCTTTAGCGTGCAACCCAGAGCTTCTGATCGCTGATGAGCCTGGAACAGCCTTAGACGTGATTGTTGCAGCTCAGGTTTTGAAGTTGATGCGAGAGTTAAAGAGTAAGCTCAACCTCGGAATGATAATGATCACTCATGATCTCTCAATCATCGCAGAAACATGTGAAAGATGCGTCATAATGTATGGGGGAAAAGTAGCAGAGTATGCTGATGTCGTCACTATTTTCAAAGATCCTGAGCATCCTTACACGCAAGGCTTGATTAACGCATTCCCTGGCATTAGGGCGCCTAGAACAGAGCTGGTTTCTATTCCAGGTTCGCCACCTGACCTATTGAACCCACCGCCCGCGTGCAGGTTCCATCCGAGATGCCCCTATGCGATGGAGATTTGTAGAAAAGAAGAACCCATGGCAATTGACATCGGAGGACGCCATTACGTGGCGTGCCACTTGGTTACCAAAAAATAGGCGGCGAATTTTATGGATGCGCTAGTGAAAGTTGAAAACTTGAAGAAATGGTTCCCAGTGAGAATGGGATTCTGGGAAACTTTGGTCTCGCGAAGGCAGCTATTTGTCCGAGCTGTGGATGGAGTTTCTTTTGAGCTAAGGAAGGCGGAGATTTTCGGCCTTGCCGGCGAAAGTGGCAGTGGAAAAACGACCACTGGAAGACTCGTTCTGAGGTTGATTGCTCCTACTAGCGGAAAAATTTTCTTTGAAGGAAAAGACTTGGCCCTTCTTCCAGAAAAAGAGATGAAGCCTCTGCGAAGCAAAATGCAGATAGTCTTCCAAGATCCTTACGAGTCGCTTAATCCCAGAATGACTATCGCCGATATAATGGCGGAGCCTTTAAGAATTCAACATGTAGGCAGTGGAGAAGAAGTGGAAAAGCGAGTGAATGCAGCACTCGAAAATGTCCAGCTTGTCCCCCCTGAAGAGTTTCTATTTCGCTTTCCACACGAACTGAGTGGTGGTCAACGACAACGAGTCGCGACTGGAAGGGCTTTGGTGCTTCAACCTTCGTTCATAGTTGCAGACGAGCCAGTTTCAATGCTTGACGTTTCCATTAGGGCGGAAGTCTTAAACCTCATGGTTGATCTAGTGAAGAAGTTTCAAGTTTCATTCTTATATATCACGCACGACTTGGCTTTGGCGCGCCACATTTGTGACAGAATTGCCATTATGTATTTAGGTAAAATAATGGAAATGGGAACCGTGGAACAAGCTATTCTTGAACCATTACATCCGTATACTAAAGCTCTGATCGCTGCCGTTCCTGTGCCAGACCCGGAATCTGCCCGTGCTGAAGTCGTCATCAAGGGTGAGATTCCAAGCCCAATCAACCCGCCATCTGGCTGTCGTTTCCACACAAGATGCCAAAATGTGAAAGGTGAAATTTGCCGCACAGCGGAACCAAAACTCGTGGACGTTGGCAACGGTCACATGGTAGCCTGTCACTGGTTCTCAGAAGGAAGCGAATCTAGCACTGTAGGAAAGTAAGTTTCTTTCCTACGGTTCTGCAACTTTTTTGAGTTGACTATGATACATTTCAACGATTTCTTTCTCTGTTGTAGCATCTTCAGGTGACTTATCCAACCGAAAACTTCCAGTGAACCTTGGAAACCTAATCGCTAAGCCGCTACCCTTACGAATCGCGTCCATCGCACAAACGTGAACTGGACTAAGCGTGATTTCTGCGCCGATTATCTCGAGAACCGTTTTTGGTTCAAACCAGACCTCTGCTTCAATAAGCGATTTGACCCGTGGATGCCTATTGGCGACCTGATGTTTCTTCAGTATGTTTGGGAGCTTTTTAAGGTCTTCATCCGTGAATCCCGAACCGCACTTACAGACTGTTCTGAAAATATCTTCTTCAGGTTCATAGGCTGCAAGAAGCAACGCTCCATACGTTCCGGCTCTCTTGCCCCTTCCATGAAAAGCGCCTACCACAACCAAATCCACAGTGTCGGTCATTTCGCTTTTGTAATCGCGTTTGTATTTTATCCAAAACCATCCCCTTGCGCCTGCCTGATACACAGAATCAGGTGCAATTGACTTGCACACTAAGCCCTCACAGCCATTTTCTATGGCTCTTTCAAAGAATTTTTCCAGTTCTTCTGGGTTGTCAGTGGTTATGTATTCTGCCATTGTGGTACGGTCGCTTTTTGTGATGATTTTTTCCAGTTCTTTGCGGCGTGTGGGGTATGGCTTTAGAGTGAAGTCTTTTCCGTTGGCGTAGAGAACGTCGAACATGAAAAGTGCTATTGGGTAGTCTTCCATAGCTTCTTTTACGCCGTATTTTCTTCTTCTGTGCATTAATTCCTGAAATGGACGCATTTCGCCTGTGTCTTGGTCGACTGCTACGCATTCTGCTTCAAGGATGGCGGTTTTTGCTTTCACGTATTTTCGAAATAGCTCCGCGACATCTGGGTACTGGTCGGTGATGTTTTCGACTCGACGAGAGAATAGTGTCGTTTTGTCTCCGTACTTGTGTGCCTGTATTCTTTCCCCGTCGTATTTGAATTCGGCGATGCATTTTCCACCGAGTTTTTCCAAGATCTCTTGGGACGAGGCGAGGCGTTCAGCGAGCATAGGACGTATTGGTTCGCCTATTGAGACTTCGAATTTTTTAATGCCTTCTAATCCTTTTTCCACTATAGTTTTGGCCACTCTGCCGAGGTCGGAGGATATGTTGTAGGCGCGTTCGAGGTATTCGCGGGTTTCTTTTCCGCCTCCATAAGCGATTGCAAGTGCGTCTAGGACAGTCATGTCGGCAATTCCGAGTCTCAGGTTGCCTGTCACAGTGCCTATGATGTATTTTGCCTCTTTTGGCGAGGCGTTGGTTAGAAGCCCAGCGAGCAAGCCCATTTTTGTGTCAACAGAGCCTGTGCCAGTCGTTTTGGCCATCTTTTCGAGGGTTTCGTAGACTTTGGAAGCTGTGAGTGGTTGTTGGAAGAAGGTAGCTTGGACTCGTTTTCCAAGGAATTTCTGGGATGTTTCTCCGAGGTCTCCTGTGTGTTTTAAGTCATCTTCTATTTTTTCTTCACCAAACCCACTTGCTCTTGCGAGAGCCTTTATGGCTAATTTTTCAGCGATGCCAATTTCGATTCCAACAAAGTCTGGATAGATTTTTCCTTGGGTCAGGTAGACAACTTTGTCGATTAGTTCTTTGGGAGTTTCTTTTAGAAGCTCTACCAAGTGATCTGTCATTTCGAGTCTTTTTGTTGTTGCTTGGATTTTTTCGTAAGAATCTGCGATGATGGCATATTTCAATAGTTGCTTTGCCCCTTGAGCTTTAATGTGGACTTTATTGTATTAAGGTTAAGCCGAATTTCTGCTGTGTGTCCTCTCTGCGCAGAGATTAGATCTTTCTAATAGGCGCCATTCCTGTGTAACGGCATACAATCCCCTAGACCAAGTCTGCTATTTGATCCAAAAATGCTATAAGCGCGCCTTTTCAATCACCACAAAAGTCAAGATAGGCAAATAATGGTTAAATGCTTTGCATCTGTAGAAAGGCAAGCTTCAAATAACTCCATGTATGTGTCTCTTTATTACAGAGGGGAAAGAAATGAAGCTGAAAGTGATAACTGGAATCTTATTGATTCTTCTCCTGACAAATATTATAACGGCGTTTAATGCGACAAGCGTATTCGCCTTGGTTAATAACTCTTCAAAAACCGAAAACACGGCGGGTGACTTGCTGAAAAACGTTAATTTTAATGAAACACTAAAAGACGCTGTAAACTCCACGAATACTGGATATAGTAACCTTTTGGATTTTGGCGAAAAAAATCAGACCGACACTGAACTCGGCGTCTGGGGTACGAATTCTACCCAAGTTGTCGTCGGACTCTCGAACACGTGGGGGGCTTACGGAAAGGTGGAGCAGTTGGCTCTCACGGAAGACGGAAAAATGGTCAACAAGGTTTCAATGGGAGGCAAGGTTGACGCAGTTGTAGTCGATGTCCCAGGTGCTTCTGTCGCCTCATTTGTTACAGAAGTAAAAGAAGACGGGCTAGGCAGGTACGTGGAGCCCAGTGTAGAATACCAAGTGTGTATGGTTCCAAACGACCCGTACTGGAGTTTGCAGTGGGGACCACAAAAGATACAGGCAGACTACGCATGGAACACGACAACTGGCAGTAATAAGGTGCTCGTGTGCGTAGTCGATACTGGTATTGACTATAATCATCCTGACCTCGCGGCAAACTACGTGCCATTAGGCTACAACTGGGTAAGCAACAACTCAGACGTTTTGGACGACTTTGGTCACGGCACCCATTGCGCGGGCATAATCGCCGCAGAAATAAATAACGGTGTGGGCATAGCAGGTCTCGCTCAGGTCAAAATAATGGCGGAAAAGGCATTTGACGCTAGCGGTTACGGCACTGATTACAATTGTGCAAACGCGATTATTAACGCTACGGACGCTGGAGCAAAGATCATAAGCATGAGCTGGGGTGGAAGCTCTCCGAGCACAGTGCTCGAGGATGCACTGAAATACGCCTACGACCATGGTGTGTTACTCGTTGCAGCCGCTGGAAATTCGGGTTCTTCAACGAAGTCTTATCCAGCCGCATATCCCGACGTTATCGCAGTAACAGCAACCGACTCTAACGACCAGCTAGCATACTTCAGTAGTTACGGCGACTGGGTTGAGCTTGCCGCTCCTGGAGTCGACATATACTCCACAACGCCAACGTATCCGGTGACCCTTTCTGAAGAAGGAGTCATTACTATGAATTACAGCTATTTGAGTGGCACCTCGATGGCTTGCCCCTGCGTTGCAGGCGTTGCCGCACTGACTTGGAGCGAATTCCCAAAAATGTCCAGAGACGTCTTAAGACTCCACTTGAGAGACACGGCTGACGACTTGGGCACACCAGGCTTTGACATCTATTATGGATATGGGAGAGTGAACGCCAACAGAAGCGTAACAGAGCCTCTTCCAGCGCATGACATCGTTATTGGAAATTTAGAAAAACCGCCTTACATTGAAACAAACAAAACTGGAATAATAAATGCTACACTAATCAATTACGGAGGCAACAACGAAACCAACGTGAACGTGCAATGGCTGGTAAACAGCAGCATTGCGCAGTCCAATTTTTATAATATGACAAGCGGAGCTTCAACAGAAATAAGTTTCTCATGGACTCCGAAAACTGTTGGAAATTACAACGTCACTGTGTATGCTGTGCCAGTTGCCGGCGAGACGAACACGGCAAACAACATCGTTCAAGGCTATGTCTATGTGGGCATTCCATTGAAAGTCTTCGTGCTTCGCTCGGCTGGAACAGAATTAGTGACAGACGCGTGGGATTCATTGAACAATAACTGGGAAAAGTTCGGCAACCAGCTTATCTACATTGACTATACCACACTCGACAAATACAACATAACCTATAACGATTTGAAAGCAACAGGCGCCGACGTGCTAATCCTCAGCTGCGCCTACGCTTGGGAATACACCGATCAAGAAATAGCGGCGATCGAGCAATATGTCTATGAGGGACATGGATTCATAATCACTGCCGGAACTTTCTATGACCAAGTTCCAAACAACAATAAATTCTTGCCAATGCTCGGAATGAACGAGTCCATATCCTATGGCGAAACCGGCACTGACCTGTTGAATATCTTGCAGCCTTCACATCCTCTATTCGCAGGTGTTCCTAATCCGTACACTATGCCGTCCGTTGGAACTGCGCTTCCTTACGACGGAGCGTGGTCTTCTAACGAACTCGCAGGCGGCACCTATGTCGCCATGGGATACTTCAACGAAAGCGCCATCGTCACTTACCGAGGACTCGTGTACATCTCTCCATGGCTAGAAGAAATTCCAGATTATTACAGATTCAACCTACAAATACTCTACAACGCCATAAAATGGTCGAAATATCAGAAACCCCAACACGAACTAACAACCACACTTCAAGTGCCAGAATACGTATTTCCAAATAGTACCGTAATGGTCAACGCCACCGTAACCAACGACGGCGCCCAGAACGAGAGCAACGTAGACTTTCTGCTATCAATATACGACCTTACACGCAACCAATCTGTACAGTCACAGTGGGATAACGGGTCGCTGACAAGCGGTGCGTCTCGCACTGTTGAACTCGTATGGAACACAACGATTGAAGGTGCGTATAATGTAACTGCCTACGCGGTTCCCGTAGCTGGAGAAACCAACTTGGCGAATAACAAAGTCACCATTTTCGTAAGCGTGACGCCCCCTTTGATACAACCCCAAGAAGGACAATGGGCGAACTATAGAATCCAAGAAAACATTAGTGGTCAACAAACAGGATACGGTAGCATAGGTCTCAACTATTCTAAGTACCTCTCTCCGTACCTAATGAATGTTACGTTGTTGGAATCGATTAGCGAGTATCCAAGCAATATGACGGCAATAGGATGGACTACCGTTAACATATTCAACAGATATTGCGAAGCCGGAGTATGGGAAGGCTTATGGTTCCCTGGTAGGATAGAAACCAACATAACATTGGGGTCAAGCGTTAATCTTCTCAGTGGTCCAGCAACCGTGATAGGCTCCGAAGCATTAGTAATCGGTACAAAGATTGCAGACTGTTGGAAACTCCTACAAAATTATCCAGGAGTAGGCAACTACACGTGGTGGTACGACAAGACAAACGGGTTATGGATAAAGATGGTCCTAAATATTTCCGAGGATGGCACGGCTTTAAACGAAGTTATAATGCTTGACAGTACGAACATTCCCACAGGCTATACGCCAGCGCACGAATTGCAAGTTACGTTGGAGGCGCCGAATTATGTTTCGCTTGGAAAGTCATCTATGCTCAATGCAACCGTGTTTAACTATGGACTCAATAATGAGGCTAATGTAACGTTAGCTTTGGAAATCAATAATGCCACCGTTGGGTCACCATTGTATGTACCCGAGTTGGTTGTTAACGGCTCTAGAACGATGAGTTATCTTTGGACTCCACTTAACGAAGGAGAATACAACGTAACCGCCTATGCTCAACCAGTACCTGGCGAAAACATAACGTCTGACAACACAGCGACCGCAATGGTCAAAGTCCAAGTAGTGAAAGGATACGTTTTGTTTGACCAAACACACATGACAAACAATATTGGCATGTATAGCACTTGGATTACTAATCTCCAAAACAAGGGGTATGTTGTAAATCTTTACAATAATAGTACAGGAACCATAACCTCAACTGTTCTAGAAGGATATAATGCGTTTGTTACAATCAATCCGCAGATGGAATACTCTGATGCGGAACTCAGTGCAATTAAAGGGTTCGTTGATAAGGGCGGTGGGCTGCTAGTAATCGGTGGTTATAACTCAGGCTTCTACACTAGCCTTACAGCTTTCGCGGGCATCACCTGGACATATGGAGGAGTGAGTGGTTTTACCACACACATAACTCCTCACGAAGTTACACAAGGGGTTAGTCAAGTCTACTTGTTCGATCCAATGACTATGATGAATCTCAATGGTAGCGCTCAAGCACTTGTGGAAGACAATTACATGGAAATTATGCTCGCAGTAAACTGGTATAGCAGTGGCAGGGTCATGGGCTTTGCTGACCAATACTGTCTAAGTGACCTTGCCATTGGAGAGGCAAGCAACCTACAACTTGCAACCAACATGATCGCTTGGCTTTGCGAGAAAGACACCACCCCGCCGCAGGTACTCCTTATCACACCCTCAAACGGAACATTAATCGGAACAACCTCTATAGCCATAAATTGGACCGCCACGGACAGCCAAAGCGGAATAGACAAATACTCCATATACCGTAATGGCCAATTTGTCGCAAATATCACAAATGAACAATTGGGCAATGTCACAAATTCCACAAATTTTGTCGCGAACACCACGATTCAGTCTTACACCGTTCCCAATTTAGTCAAAGGGTCTAACAACATAACGATTGTCGCCTATGACAAAGCAGGGAATCACGCAAGCGCCCAAGTCACAATAATCGTGGACCTTACACCGCCCACAATAGCAATTATCTCGCCAGCAAACAACAGCTACGTCAGACAAATGGTAGCTATCAATGTTTCAGGGTTTGACATCCACTTTAGCCACATGGACTTACGTGTTGACAGCCAACTCGTAGCCTCGTTCAACTCTAGCGGAAAGAATACGTATCGTTGGAACACCTCGACGGAGCAGTACGGTGTTCACCGAATAACGCTTGTGGGGTACGACTCTGTCGGAAACAACGCTAACGTTTCCATAATGGTCACCGTGGACAACACATTGCCCACGGCTATTATTCTGTCGCCGGCGAATGCCACCTATGCTCACGGAAACATTACCATAACCTTCATCGCCCAAGACTTGTCGCTCAAAAACGCATCAATAACAATCGGCAACACGTACGAATTCAATGTTACAGGCATGAACTCGTTGCCGTTTAACACAACCTTGCTCGGAGACGGAAGCTATATGGTGAAACTTGAGGTTTATGGCTTGGCTGGAAACAAAGCTGAAGCATCGATAACGATAGCCATAGACAACACAGTTCCTGAAGCGCAGATAACCAACCCAAGCAACAGCACGTTTGTAAGAGGATCTGTAGGAATAGATGTTTCTTATAGCGACACCAACTTTAAAGAGGCTGACTTATCGATTGGCGGAGCAATTGTCGCGCGCGCGATTTCTGCGCATGTGATCAGTCCATTCTACACATGGGACACGACAACGGTAACAGATGGAATGCACATCATAGCGCTGACAGTTTCTGATTACGCTGGAAACACTAGGACAGTAGAAATACGAGTGTTCGTCGATAACACACCGCCTACGGTTAGTATCCTGTCGCCAGCGAACAACACGTACGTTCATGGAGATATTACCATAACTTTCACTGCTCAAGACACTGCCCTAGAAAACGCTTCGATCACGATCGGCGCCACTCACGTGTACAACGTTACTGGAATGACAACTTCGAATTTAGACACGACCTTGTTTGGCGATGGCCTTTACACTGTGAAACTAATGGCTTACGACTTGGCTGGGAACAGCGCAGAAACGCTCATCACGTTAACAATCGACAACACGCCACCAACCGCACACATAACTTCGCCAGCAAACAATGCCTTTCTCAAAGGTAGGGTTTGGATAAACGTCACCTTTAGCGACACAAACCTCGACAAAGCGACATTATCGCTTGGCAAACAGGTCATTGATCTGACAAATAGCAGTATCCTCTGGAACACTACGGCGGCAAGTGACGGAAAATACTTGCTGACTCTGACAGTTTCAGACAAAGCAGGAAACACACAAACAGACGAAATCACGGTTACAGTGGATAACACCCCGCCAATTGGGGAAATTCTATCACCCTCGAACTCCACCTACCATATGGGCAGTGTTGACATAACCTTCTACGGCTATGACGCTAACTTGGTTAACATGAGCCTGCGTATCGACGGAAGTTCTGCTCTACAAACGTGGAACACTTCTGGAACGCATGACCAATCATGGGATACGACAACTACAACAGAAGGCACACACACGATTACTCTAACAATTTATGATAAGGCTGGAAACCAGTTCGCCGAGGCAATCAACGTAATTGTTCATAACACTCCACCCACCGTCTCAATAGTTCTGCCACAACTTGGTGCCACTGTTTCTGGAACAGTGACTATCAACTATACTGCTACTGATGCGAGCACTTTGGAACTTTTCATCGACAATTCGAAAATAACTGTAAACCCGAACCAGACTTATCAGTGGGACACAACCAAAGTCGTAGACGGCAACCACACTATACGCATCGTAGCCACAAACATCGTAGGAAACACGAAAGAGGCATCTATCTCTGTAAATGTCGCAAACGCAGCACCTGCTTATATGACCTACATAGGATACGTCTCAGCAGCCATTCTTGGCCTAGCATTAGGCGCATTAGCGGTGTGGGTATTGCTGAAAAGAAAGCCATCGTCACCTACAACGCCGGCCACCTAAACCCTCTAACTTTTTTTTCTCTTCAGAATCTGTCAATACTTTTCGCGATGCATTATTTCGTTCAGCGCTCTTCTTGGATGCTTCGGCGGATTGGCCGTCATGTGCCCGACTGGAATTATCGCGACTGGTCTAACGTCGTCTGGAATGCCTAAGGTCTCTTTAACTTCTTCCTCTTGGAAGGCCCCGACCCAGCAGGTGCCGAGCCCCATGGAATAGGCGGTTAAGAGAATGTTCTGTGTAGCCGCCGCCGTGTCTTGCAGGCAGTACAGTGTAGAGCCACGTGAACCGTAACCGCCTCCAGACGCATCCGTATTGGCACACACCACAATTACTACGGGCGCTTGTTCGATGAAGGTCTGATTCAACGCTGCGACTACCAGCTTATGCTTTATCTCGGCTTTCTTGACAATAATGAATTCCCAAGGCTGAATGTTGCCCGCTGAAGGTGCGTGCCGAGCCGCATCAATGAGAGTTTTGACCTCTTTTTCCGAAACGGGCTGGTTTGTGAAAAAACGGATGCTTCTTCTCCCTTTTATGGCTTCTAACACTTCCATTTCACGTTTCTCCTTTTCCTCATGCCTCTTTAAGCCAGCGGGGTCTGCCTTCATAATAATTTGTGAGAAACTCTGCGAAATCACTGTTGGTCTTGTAAAGGTTCAAGATAACATCATCGGTGAGGATCTCGAAATTCTCCCTAACAGCCTTGGCGATTCCCTCTGCGACTCCCACACGTCTTCCGCCGTTCTCCAGGCTTTGTTCCAAAAGCTCATCTGCTTCCGCGACTTTCCTGCGCGTTTCCACAATCCATCTTCCGTTCTCCAGCATCGGACCAGAAAACGTGTGACGCGCGGCAAGGTGTTTGCGCAAGAAGTCCTTGCACTCCTTTGTTCTCTCCAATGGTGGTCCCAAGTGCTTCTTTACGGTTGGAAGTTGAAGATGTTCAACTTCGAAAACGAGCATGTTAATGTCGCCTTCGCTGCTCCAGACAGAATCACGCAGTATAACGAAATCGTTCCGTAGCAAAAGATTGCGCAAAGCTCGCTGGGTTTTGTAGAGTTGACCCCACAAAATGTCGGACACGGCGTTCACTCTGCCGAGTTTAATGAAAACGATTGTCGAGTCGCGGTCGATCATCAGGTCAGCTATCCTTTCAGGCGAGAATGGATTTGTTTTAGGCGGATAGAAGAAGCGCCTTAGAGGAGTTTCCAAAAACGCCCTAGACGCGGCAATGAACTCGTCTAGTCTTTCTTTTCTAACCGCCGAAGCCACGTTTCTGCCCTTGTCCACGGGGTCGATGATTATGAGTGGCTCTCTGAAGAGCAGTTCGAGTTCCCTCTCTTTTTCCTCGTAAAAGCCCTCATAATCAATTACCTGTCGAGTCTTAAAGTCTGCAAACGCCTTAAGCACATCAGCAAACGACTTGTAATTCAGTACGAGCAGTTCGCAGAGGTAGCCGCTGAAGCCGCCGACCTTTATCTCAGCACCGTAGACGCCTATGCCCTTCATGAATTGTTTCAAAAGTCGAACTTCTCCGCGAAGTTTCTTGTTAAGCAAAGGCTTTATATAGTCGGTGTGGAATGGCGTACGGTCTGTGGCGCTCTTCCACTGTCCCTTCCTCACCTTGTAACACGGAACAATGTTCACCCTGACGTTGTCCACAAACGCCTCCAAGTAAGGATGCTCCGCGAACCTTTCCGACTGCTTGCTCGCCAGCCGTGGCTTCTCTCGCAATCTCCAAGGCTGTCTTGCCAAACTCATCTCTTGGCAGAGTAGAGGGCAATTGTACGAAGATGTCAATTTCGGGCTCTCGGCTTATCCATGTGTCCTTAGCCACCGAACCTTCAATGCGTACCGAAGCCCTGATTTTGCGCTTTCTAACCGCTGCTTCAACTTTCTTTCTCAGTTTCCCAGCTAACGCGTGAATTTCTCTTCTTTTCTCGGCGTCTGGAGTGATTTCTTCTAGGACTTTTTGGCTAATTTTCTCTAAAGAGGTAGACATACTCATCATGCGCTCGCACGTGCTTCTTTCAATGTTGAATAAATCGGACCTTGAGGCGTTAAAACGCTCTTCTTAAGCCGCAAACAATCGGCGTGAACCTTGCCAAACTCGTAAGCAGCCAACTCATTAACACAACCAACAAGCGCCTGCTTATTTCGCCCGCCCCTTACCCGCGCAATAGTCAAATGCGGACTAAAACCCTTAGAATCAGGCGCAAACCCAAGCTGACGAAGGCGCGGCTCCAACTGGTCAAAAATAGCCAACAACTCATCCGCCCCCTGCTGAATTCCAGCCCAAACCACACGCGCGTATTTGACGTTTGGAAAGGCACCCACACCCTTGATTTCCACATCAAACGGTCTGAAAACAATACATTGCATTTCTTTGTCGATTTTTTCCATCATACTCAGCGTTATGTCGCCGAGAAAACGCAACGTGATGTGAATGTTCTGAGGCTTCACCAAAGACAAGTCGGCGCCCGTTTTCGCTAGAATATCCTGCGCCTCGCCTAATCGTTGGAGCACCTGCGGGTTGTCTATGTCGAACGCAACAAAACTTCTGATGGTTTCTGGCATAAGTTTCGCCGCTTATTCCTAAGGCTTTTCGCATAATAAATTTAACCAAACAGGCACAGTGAATTTAAATTCGCACTGAGCATAAGAGATGCGTAGGTTAAGACTAATTGAAAGCAAAAAAAGTTATTGGCGTTGCAGGCATGCCTGGCGCAGGCAAGTCTCTAGTCACCAGAACGGCTGAAGAAATGGGCTACTCGGTTGTTATAATGGGCGATGTAGTGAGGGAAGAGACCACAAAACGTGGGTTGAACCTCACACCAGAAAACGTGGGCGCAGTAATGCTAAAACTAAGAGACGAAGAAGGCCCCGCAGTGGTGGCAAAACGCTGTATTCCAAAAATCGAAAACGCGAAAAACGACGTCGTCGTAATTGACGGTTTGCGAAGCCTTTCCGAAGTAGAAGAATACAAACGACACTTCAAAGACTTTGTAGCAATAGCTGCTTACGCTTCGCCTGAGACGCGTTTCCAACGACTCTTCAGAAGAAAACGCAGCGACGACCCGCAAGGCTGGGAAAGCTTTCGCCAGCGTGACATGCGAGAATTGTCCGTAGGCTTGGGAAACGTCATCGCAACCGCAGACTACATGATAATAAACGAAGGACCGAAAACTCAGACGGAAAAACAAATCCACGATCTGCTCAGGAAAGTCACAGAAAAATGAACACGATTACTGTCCAAGTAGAGACGGAAATCAATCCTACTGAGAATCCAGAAAAAGTGAAGCTCGCCGTGGAAAACGTCTTCGGCGCGGTGAAGATTGAGATTCAACCTAGAAAGCAAGGCGGCACACTAGTTGCACGTGCGACAGGCACTGAAGGATTGACTAAACTCTACAATTTGCTCAGAAGGGAACACGTCCGAGACGCGGCAAGGTCGGTTATGTTCAAAGGACTCGAGGGAAACACAATCACTCTTTACTTGAATAAGCAAGTTGCTTATGTTGGGCATCTTTCCTTCTCAGAACCAACAGGCGAATCCCCTCTAGGTCCGATAAACATCAAAATGATTTGCGACAACCCCAGAGAACTCATTGATTGGCTGGCACCAAGGACAACGTAAAATACTCGAAAAACAATACAACGCAAGAAACATATGTAAGGATAGTTAAAGCATGAAAGTTCTTGTTATAGATGGAGCTGGCGTAGTGAGAATTGTTACAGTAAGAGACTTTGCTGAGAATCTAGGAGACTTGGAAGAAATCATTGCTGACATAAACACAGAACGAAGGCGGCAAAATCACCGAAACCATCCAGAAAACACGTGCAGTAGAAATGGGGAGGAATAACGAAGATGTCGCAGGTCAAAGTTGGCTTATCCATGCTATTTTGTCTCGGCGAGGGCTTTCCATTAATGCTTAAACACATCGAAGAATTCGACACGCATTATGTTGAACTCGTTGACGATGGCTTACACGCACTCGATGACAAGCGTGTAGAAGCCTTAAACCGTATAGCTGGCGCTTTTAACATTGAATACACGCTTCATGCCCCTTTCGCAGACATCAACATAGCAGCATCAGACCGCAAACTAAGACGATTCATAACAAAGCGACTAGAAAAATCAATGCAATACGCCCAAGAACTCGGCTGTCTATTATGGGTTTTCCATCCTGGTTTTCACTCAGCCATCAGCAGTTTTTACCCAGGTTGGGACTGGCGCGTAAATTTGGAATCAGTGAAAGCACTGCTCGAACTCGGAAGAAAATACAACGTTAAAGTCGCCATAGAGAACATTCCAGAGATTTTCCCATCTCTCCTGAAAAGTGTGAGTGATTTTTCCAGATTTTACGACGAACTCGGCGAGGACGTTGGAATGGTCTTGGATGTTGGCCATGCAAATGTGAACGGTCAAACGAAGGAATTTATGGACAAGTTTCGAGACGAAATCATTCACATGCACGTGAGCGACAATGACGGTAAACAGGACTCGCATCTCGGCATAGCGAAAGGAACCGTTGATTGGCAGGATTTTGCGAAGTCCGTTAGGAGGATGCAGTTTCACGATGTTATCATCGTAGAATCGATTCAGGACGTTAGACAAAGCCTTCAGGATTTGAGAGAGTTACTCAGCTAAACAGCGTTATTAAGCGGCAAGTCGATTCGCATAAAATCCTCGGCGACATCCACATTTTTGAACGTTTTTTTCGCTTGTTTCAATAAGGAGTCAGGTGCTTTGTATCTTGCACTGATGTGCGTTAGAATAAGACGTTTGGCTCCTGCCTCTTTTGCCGTTTTGGCCGCTTCACTTGGCGTTGAGTGGCCGTCTTCAGAGGCTTTTTCTCTTAACTCGTCTCCAAAGGTGGCTTCGTGAATCAGCAGGTCAGCGTTTTCAGCGAGTTTCACCAAAGCCGTGGTAGGGCGAGTGTCTCCCGTATAGGCGATTTTTCTTCCCGGTCGTGGTTTGCCAAGAACATCCTGTGGCTTGGCGATTTTGCCATTTGGAAGCCTTACACTATCGCCGTGTTGCAATTTCGACCATAAAGGTCCTTCTGGAACGCCGAGTCTTTTCGCTTTTTCCTTGTTAAATCTGCCTGACCGCGGTTTCTCTACAAAAGCGTAGGCTAATGCCTGAACTACGTGGTTAGCAGAAATCGCTTGGACTGTGTATTCTTTCTCTTCGCAGACGGTGCCTTCTTCGACGATTTCTTTAATTATGATTGGAAAGGTTAATGTGAACTGAACAGTCTGTCTAATTGCCTCAATAAACGCTTTAATTCCAACTGGGCCATAGACTTCCAACTCTTTTTCTCGGTCGAGCAACGACATGGTTTGGACAAGCCCTGGTAAGCCCAAAACGTGGTCGCCGTGCATATGAGTGATGAAGACTTTTGTTTTCTTGTGAAAACCCACCTTTGCACTTAACATTTGGCGTTGCACGCCTTCGCCGCAGTCAAAGATTATGAGTTCATCCTTTCTTTTTATGGCGATTGCTGGCAACGCCCGTTGCATGGTGGGGAGGCTGCCTGCGGTTCCGAGGAAGATCACTTGCATATCCATTATGCTTTCTCCAGCACTGCGATTTCTCGTGTCAGACTGCGATGCACATAGACATAATGCGATTCTATATGTTTAAAGCCAACTTCTTCGGCGATTCTGCGGATACCTATCGATTTGGGGGCTGCCATGCAAACTCGGCTTTTCTTCTGGAGCAAGTGCTTGAACTCCGGCAGCACGTTCTTGACGATTTGTTCGGTGGTTTTGCCCAATGTGGACGCGGTTCTTCCGTAAGGCGGGTCGGTTACTATGCAGTCTGTTTTTATGATTGGCAGGTGCCCGGCGTCAGCGACTATCATGGCTTCTGGCATGACATTGTAGTGCCGAAGATTACGAAGACCTCCTTTCACCATGTGCTCCTGCGCATCAGAACCAATTACACGGCACCGAATCAGTCCAGCTTCGATTAAGAAGCTAGCGGTTCCACAGAAAGGGTCGAGCACCAACTCGTCTTCTTTCGCCCTTGTCAAGTTTACCATGCATCTTGCAAGTTTAGCAGTAACAGCAGACGGCTGAAAAAAGGGACGTTTTCTTGGGCGTCTTTCGCTGAAGGACTTTGTTGATCCTTCGCCGAGTTTTAAGCCAAAAACGAAACGATTTTCCGTTAATACTCCGAAGAAGACGTGTTTTGGAGTTTCAAGCTTCACTTTTGCGCCCGCTACTTTTTCTAAGATTATTTTTCCAAGTTTTCCTTCCAAATCCATGCTTGTGACTTCTGCGGAGAACCCGCCAATTCTTCGTACACGAACAGCGAAGCTTTCGCCTTTCTGGATAACGGTGTCTAGAGACGTACGTCGCAGTGTTTCAACTATCTCGGCGATTTTGGATTGGCAGTTGAAGAGCTCTTGGCAGCATACTCTGGTCATGGCTGTTCGGGTAATGAGTGGTTTCACGGCGTTTTTGTCAACCTCCAAACGAAATACTTGCCTCAGTCTCTGTGAAGCCTTGTATCCATAACCTTCTGCCTCTAAAACAGACGTTATTTCCGAAAATGGCATAGTTGGATGCTCGCCTGATACCAGGAAGAAGATCCTTGTCACGTTAGGCGTCCATCCCGGAGGCTAAAGCTTCTGTAATGAGCGGCGCCACAGAAACCTTGCTCACACGATTCGGAACGCAGTCCGTGCCAACTATTTCCTCCGCCCCGTTTTGTATAATCTTTTTTTCCGCGTCACCTATCAAGAGGGGATGGACACAAGCTGAATAAACACGCCGTGCGCCTTGGGTTTTTAGCATCTTAACTGCTTCTGCTGTGGTGCCGCCTGTGCTGATAATATCGTCGAAAATGATTGCGTCCTTTCCTTTAACATCGAATTCCTCTTCTCTAAAACTAATTTTGCCAGTGTAGCGGTCTCTTTCTTTGTGTCGCCATCCATACCCACCTTTCAAAATCTTGTCTGCAGCCATTGCATAGTCTTTTGCACCTTCGTCCGGCGCTAGCACAAACGCGCCTTGAAGCCCCCTATTCCCGAAGTATTCTGCCAAGAGCGGAATAGCGGATATGCTTCGCGTTGGAAATGGAAACTTTGACAAGGCTTTTTGGTCGTGCACGTTTACGGTCAGAAGTTGGTCTGCTCCCGATTCCTTCAAAAGTTTTGCAACGGTTTCGATGCTGAATGCTTCGCCTGAAAGGAACCTCTTATCTTGCCGTGAATAGGCCAAGTATGGAATAACTGTTAAGATTTTTTTTGCGCCAAGATTTTTTGCCGTGTCAGCCATTAAAAGGAGCTGAAGTAAATTGGTGTCTTGTGGGGGGCTTGTTGTTTGGATGATTGCCACTTCTTCGTTTTTCACTTTGCCTTCTAATCTGATGTAGGATTCGCCATCTGGAAATTTCTTGTGTATAACATTGATTGTTTGTGCGTTCAGCAATTCAGCTATCTTTTTGCCTAATTCTTGCGATGCTGGGCCTGGAATTACAAGCATTTGGTTGTTGCGCCTCGCTGTTAGTGGGTCAGGGTTTTCCAGTTTTATTGTATTCGTCTATAAGCTCCTTTGCCCTGTCCATTCTTATCTTGCGTTCTCCTACCATTTTCTCCACGATAATGTCGATGATGTCGCTTGTGGCGCCTGATGCAATTGCTATGTTTCTCGCGTGTAGTCGCATGTGCCCTCTTTGTATGCCCTCAGCCGCCAAGGCTCTCAAAGCGCCAAGATTCTGTGCCAAGCCAACCGCGGCCAAGACTTCGCCGAGTTCTGAAGCTGTTTTTACGCCCAAAATTTTCAAGGCAATCTTCGCTATTGGGTGAGTGCGAATTGCGCCGCCGATTATACCGATTGCCATTGGAATTTCTATCGAGCCTACTAGGTCGCCATTTTCGTTTTTCTCCCACACCGAAAGGGAGCCGTAGTGTCCGTTTCTTGCTGCGTATGCGTGAGCGCCTGCTTCTACAGCTCTGTGGTCGTTGCATGTTGCAATGACGACGCTGATGACACCGTTTAAAATGCCCTTGTTATGCGTTGCTGCCCGATACGGATCTACCGCTGCAAAAGCGTAGGCTTGAACAATGCCGTCGACAACATCTTCGCCGCCTACGGCTTCTTTCGGCACGACACACCATGCTCTTGCTAACCTTTTTGTGGCAAGATTGGAGATTATACGCAAATAGACACGCCCCCCCGTGATTTTTTCGATTGATGGCGCTACGGCTTCCAGCATAGTGTTAACTGCGTTTGGACCCATTGCATCTCTGCAGTCAACATGCAACTCAGTGATTAGCATTCGCCCGTTTATTGTGTTAATTACTTTTGCGTCTAGGTCTTTTGCGCCTCCACCAACCGAAACCAGCAGTGGGTCTTGGTCGTTTGCTTTCTTCAAAATTTCTTCTTTTGCGCCTATGATCCGCATTCGTGCTGCACATGGATCTTTGACTTTGACTGCTTGGATTTGTCCTATCATTATTGGTCCTGTGCTGCTTGTGTAAAATCCTCCACCGTCTCTTGCCATTTTCGCCGCATAACTTGCTGCCGCGACCACTGATGGTTCTTCAATCGCCATTGGAATTAGGTATTCTTTCTTGTTTATGAGAAAGTTAACTGCAATGCCTAGTGGCACTTGAAACGCGCCGACGACGTTTTCTATCATTCTATCCGCAAGTTCCAGAGGCAAAGCGCCTGTGGACTGAAGCGTCGCGACCTCCTCATCGGTCAAGTCGGCGAATTCTTTCACAAACTTCACTCTCTCTTTTGGACTGAGCTTGTAGAAACCTGAAATCATGGACGATTTTTCCACGTTTATCCTTCTCCTGTTCTATTAGACTACATTCAACTGGCGATACATAAGAATTTAACCCAACTTTCTAAGAGGTTTTGATTAAAGTTTAAAATCAACAGTATGCAATAATGAAGAGGAGGCAATCAGAGTGTCGTCAACTTTACATGAAGCAATACTGTATGAGACGTTGCCCGAGAACAAAGTTCATTGTTTCCTCTGCGCCAGACAGTGTCACATAGCTGACGGCGGCGAAGGCTTCTGTCTCGTGAGGAAAAACGAGGAAGGAAAATTGTATTCGCTTAATTATGCAAAGGCATGTTCCGCATGCGTGGACCCAATTGCAAAAAAGCCGTTGTTTCATTTTCACCCAGGCGCCTCAACCATGAGCATCGCGACTATGGGCTGTAATTTTCGTTGCCAATTCTGCGACAACTGGATGATTAGTCAGGGCGAGGGTGTAGAAGGTCAAAATTTTCCGCCTGCAGAGGTTGTGAAGGCAGCGAGGGAAAATCAATGTCAGGGCATAAGCTACACGTACACCGAGCCCACAGTCTTCATGGAGTATGCGCTCGACACGGCTGGTTTGGCCCGACAAGTTGGCTTCTTCAACACCTTCGTAACTAACGGTTACATGACGCCTGAAGCAGTCAAAGCAATAGCCCCAGTCTTAGATGCGGCTACGGTAGACTTCAAAGGCGCAGCGGATCCAGAATTCTACAAGAAATTCTCCGGAGTGCCTTCTGTTGAGCCGATTTTTGAGACACTTAAGAATCTGAAGCGCAATAACATCCATATAGAGATCACTAACCTCATAGTGCCTAAGATTGGGGATTCAGTAGAGAGATTGAAACAACTCGCATTATGGATAAGGGATGGGTTGGGTGCGGATACGCCGTTTCATCTTCTCCGTTTTCATCCAGACTACAAATTGACGGGCGTCGCTGCCACTACGGTGCAGACTTTGGAAGAGGCGTATATTGTTGCCAGAAAAGAGGTTGGATTAAACTTTGTCTACATTGGCAACGTTCCTGGACACAGGTTTGAGAACACTTACTGCCCGAACTGTAACGAGTTATTAATAAAGCGTTTCAGTTTCGAGATTGCCAAGTGGAATTTGACAAAGGAAATGCGTTGTCCGACGTGTCGACGTGACATTCCAATAAAGGGAACATTGCATACGTCTGGAACTTCATACCCGTACGCCGTTTTCTAGTGTGTTGTTTAACGTATAAATGATTGTTTCCACTCAGTACATGATTGAAAAACTATGTGGACTGTTTGGCGACCAGATGCTGTTTCAGTGGTTAAGGATAAGCAAACTCGCGAGAGCCTAGCTAGATACTTTGATGTCATGGAAAACACGAAGTCAGCCAAGTTTATTATTGCCAAAAAACTGCCCGCCAACTACCACAAAGAAGATTCGACTGAAAAGTTGTGGAAGTTGCACGAAACGCTAACGCAAGAATATCCAGGCTTTGAGAAGAAAATCGACTCCAAACAAAAAGACATGGAGGATTTAGAAACGCCGATCCTGTCTTTTATGGATTTGAAGATTGAGTTGGCAAACCGCATCTTGACAAGCTGCCATCTCTGCACTCGTAAGTGTGGTTTTAATCGTGTTAAGGGCGAGTTAGGCTACTGTAAATGCGGCACACAAATCACTGTTTCAACCATTTTCCAGCACATGGGTGAAGAGCCAGAGCTTGTGCCTTCAGGCACTGTTTTCACGTTGGGCTGCACCATGCGTTGTCGCCACTGCCAGAACTGGACGATTTCGCAATGGTTCGAGAACGGCGAAATTTACATGCCTCAGCAGCTTGCCAAAGCAGTTGAACACTTGCGGAACAGCGGTTGCAGAAACGTTAATCTTGTCGGCGGTGAGCCTACGCCGTGGCTTGCGCAGTGGCTAGAAACGTTTAGGCACGTGGGCGTTAATGTGCCTGTTGTTTGGAACTCCAACTCATTTTACGGTGAAGATACTGCGAGTCTTCTTGCGGGTTTTGTGGACGTTTATCTCTTGGATTTCAAATATGGCTCTGGCGAGTGTGCGAGACGCATTTCAGACGCGCCTGACTATTGGGATGTTTGCACTAGGAATCATCTTTATGGCAAAAAGCACGGCGAACTTATTATACGCGTCCTTGTGTTGCCTGGGCATCTGGACTGCTGCACAAAACCGATTCTAGACTGGATAGCAAAAAACCTTGGCGCTGCAACAAGAACAAACGTGATGTTCCAATACAACCCAGAATGGCAGGCGTTTGAACTCCCAGAGCTAAAACGAAGATTAACGAAAGAGGAAATGGTGAAGGCCCGCCAGTTTGCCAAAGATGCAGGGCTGACTAATTTCATCACGTAATATTTTTCTAATATTCCAAACAACTTCGATGCTGCTTCGTTCTCTCTCTTGTCTGTATACGATTTTTGTTCAAAACCAAAAGGCTTTTTGGGTGCTCTGTGTTGTCTTCACGAGAAGGTAAAACACAGATGCCCTCGTACTGCCCGGAATGTGGCGGCGAAATGCAATACACTTCTACCACGAAATGCTATGCGTGCAAGAGCTGCGGGCTTTCAGTTACTCACCAAGAACTAATTGAACTACGAGAGAAGTTGCGGCCAAAGTTTGAGACAGAAGAAGACGAGAAGAAGAAACAACAAAAAGAGTACCTTAAGTGGTGGCTGAGCAACAAGAAGAAGTAGCAAAGCTTGCACACAGCACATGGCATAATGTTAGGTAACTTGCTTTATTTTATTAAACCCAAACCCCGTAATATCCTATGAGGCACAGAAATTGACGGCAAACATTGAGATCATAAGCGTTGGGAACGAACTTCTCATCGGCAAGACGCTAAACACAAACGCGCAATGGCTAGCCAAACGCCTCACAACCTTAGGCTTGAATGTACGTCGCATCACAACAGTCAGCGACGACATCGAAGAAATAGGCGCTACGATGAAAGAAGTAATCAACCGCGAACCAGACTTCCTAATAACCACAGGCGGATTAGGCCCAACCTTCGACGACAAAACCCTAGAAGGCATCGCAAAAGCACTAAACGCTCCACTCGAACTAGACACCAAAGCGCACAAAATGGTTGAAGAAAAATACAAAGCCTATGCCAAAGAACGGGGACTGGAAAAAATAGAACTAACACCAGCACGTATGAAGATGGCGAAACTCCCTAAAGGTGCAAAGCCTCTACCGAATCCAATAGGAACGGCCCCTGGAGTAATGATTGAACAAGATAAAGTGACAATCGTGGCTTTACCTGGTGTTCCGCCAGAAATGAAAGCCATTTTCGAAAACTCGTTAGAACCGATTCTTAAGAAGTTAGCGGGCGATGTCACGTTTTTTGAAACCAGTCTTGGAATGTCTGGATTGATGGAATCAGAATTGGCACCGGTCATTGATAAAGTGATGCATGACAACTCATACGTCTACATCAAATCACACCCAAGAGGGCAAGAGAAAATCCCACACATAGAACTTCATCTTTCAACCACAGCAAAAGACTCCACAACCGCCAAAAACCGTGTCAGCCGAGCCATAATACAAATAACAGATACTATTCAAGCCAAAGGCGGAAAAATCACGCGATTCAAATCAAAGAAATAGTCATACATAGACTAGCCAAGCGCCCACTTAATCCACATAACGGCCACTATGCCGATCGCAACGATTAACGAGACGATGAATATTCCTAGGTTTTGAAACAAGTCGAAGTTGCCAGCGAAGAAAGCCAAGAAAAGGACTATGAAGACTAGCCAACAGACACCAACGATAACCGTTCCTGCAATTTTTGTTCCAAGCGAGTTCATGATAGGTAGTCTGTTGAGACAATTAATATTGCTTTCGCAACCTGTTGCCTGCTTGCGCACAGGCTACCAACTCCTTACTAATTATATCTGCACCCATATTCACAGCCATTAGCAGTATAATAGAAAGGTCTAGCCACAGCACAGAGATACACAATCCAAAAACCCCAAATCTTCATACTCTTGCAAGATTGAAAAACTCTACAACCGCAATCTTTGTTTTCTACAATTCTCAATAATCAAACCTGCATATACCTAAACATACAATATGTATTTTAAAATATTTTTCAAATCAAAACTAGTACTACATATAATATATTATCAAAACTCTTTAATAACCAAAAACATTTAATTTCAAACAAAGACTTGACGGAACCCGCCGCGCTCTCGGAAGATACAAATGTCAAAACCAGAAAAAGCCCAAAGGGCAGAAATCTACAAAAATCACTCAGTTCAGGTGCTTCTGAGCAAATTTTTGAGCGGAGAGATTGCCAAACTAGAACCTGTTTACGATGCAAACCAAGGATACAGGTATCCATTGCTTGACAAGATTTTAGGCAACCCTGTAGCAGTGGATAATTTTCTGAAACAGTTAACTGATGTGGGCATTCTGAAAAAAGAGCTTTATGACAGAACCATCTACTGCCCCAACTGTGGTTCAGCGAGAATCTCAATTCACTACAATTGTCCTTACTGCAAATCATTCAACGTGGAGAAAAGTTCACTAATAGAGCACGTGCAATGCGGATATATTGACACAGAAGGACATTTTCTCGTGGAAGAAAGACTTGTCTGCCCCAAATGCCACAAAGAGTTAACCAAACCAGATGTGGATTATAAAAAAGCCGGAGTTTGGTGCGTCTGTAGAAATTGCAGCAAGAGTTTCGATATTCCAGTGCCGTCTCATTTTTGCCGCGACTGTCAGTTCACGTTTACTTTTGAAGATGCAGTATACAAAGATGTTTATGTTTATACTTTGAGCACCGAAGCAGGAAAAGAATCCTCTTTAGGCTGGATAATGGTAAACCCCATACGCCAATTCTTAGAGAGCAAAGGTTTCAAAGTTGAGACGCCTGGTTTTTTGAAGGGAAAATCTGGTGCCAACCACCTGTTTGACGTAACAGCTTTTCGGAAAGAAGAAGGAAAGGAAGTAATCGTGATTGATGTTGCAACTGCGATTGAGGATGAGGTCACTGAACAGCCGGTTATAGCGTTGTTCGCTAAGATTTATGATGTTTCTCCAGACCATGCGTGCTTGATAGCAGTGCCAAAGATTAATGAAAACGGCAAGAGAATGGCGAAACTTTACAACATTAGCCTAGTCGAAACAGAAGATCAAAACGAGGCAATAAATGGTTTAAAGGCTGTGTGTGCTAGAGCGCTAAAGTAGCCTATCCTATAGAGTACACAGCGATGTTTCCGCGTTCCGTTATTGTTTTCACCATGCATGGACCTCTTGGAAGGTGAATGTCAGCACTGAAGAACGAGGAAGTCATGCCAGAATTTATGAAGTAGTCCACACTATAGTGACTGTGAATGGTTGAGTTGATGACCCAAAGAGAGACAACATGCGAAGTCACTGGCCCATCATTTTTGAAAGAAAAAAGCGCGATTATCGCTCTGACCGCGAGAAAGTCTATTTTGACTGTGGTGTTATTGGAATCCGTATTCGAATCTTGAAATTTGATTAACATTTTGCCATCGTTTCTCACGTAGTTTGACCATTGGTCTGTGATGCTAACGGTATAGTAGTCCCACCCGGTGGTGGTTGTTGGTGCAAACCCTGTTGTGCAATTAAAGCCACTATTGCCGTAATCTTTTGCGGTCCAGTTGAAAGCTTTTAGGTACCACAGGTCACCTAAATCGCTGGCTTGAAATTTTATCTGAATTTCGACGCCTTGAATGTAGTTTAGTGGATATTTTGTCAAGTCGAAAAGAAAAGTACCGTTGGCGTCCAATATCATGGGTGCAATAGTCTGCTCGGTGAACGTCTCAAAAACTCCGTCATCGTTTTGGGTGTCAAGGTAGGAACCACCTGTTCTACTGCCGTTATTTACTGCGTATTCGCTCTGAACAACGGACCAAGTGGATCGTGATGTAACGGCCAAGCTGAGGCTTTCGTGCATTCTTTCCCAGTCATACTGGTTCATTTGGTAACTCCACAGAACGACGTTCGCAACGACGACCACTAATATTACGAGGCTCAGAACAACGGCTATCACGGTGCTAATGCCGCGTTTGTTTTTGCGAAGTCTATGGAGCCACATAATAATCCGCGACCTTCGTGCCCCTGTTCGTTACAATGTTAATGTAATACAAGCTGCCAGAAACCCATGGGTAAGTGATGTTTAACCATCCCGGTTTCCCCATCTGCAAGGTTAACGGCGCGATCGGCTGACTCGTAAAATTCACGTAAACATTAGACAATGAAACATCAACTTCACCGATGTTGCGCAGATAAATGCTGATTCCTCCAGATCTGAACCAGACATCCTCGACAATAAGGCGTTCACCCATAGATTGGTGAAGGTTATTTGAGATGACGTAAGCAGCCGTGGCTGCAAGAGACATGCCAGCGACCACGATAACTGTGAGGAGCAGACTGCTTAGAACTGGAGTCACAGCATGTTTGTTTTTGATTAATTGCTTCAACCAAGCCCGGCCCCCTACAGCATTAAATTTAAAATCAGAACCCCACACCCCAAGAGGATCAGACTATGCTTCAAGCCACCACTAATCGTGCCCTCTCCCATTTTGCCCGCGACAAGCCCGCCGAAAAACGCTTGAATTGCAGTCATACGAAAGAAGAGTCTTTTTGCGGCTCCGGGGGTTAGAAGAGCATTCCCCAGCAGCGAAGCATCTTGCGTAATCGGAGTGAAGAATGATTTAAAGAGTAAAACTATAGTGAAGAGAAAAACGAAGAATGCAACATAGATAATAGCAACGTACGGGCGAGTGCTAGCTTTTCTTTCCTTTTCAAGCGTTAATGTTGTTTGAATAAACTTTCCTACAGGCTCGAAAACCTTCTCCACGCGTCCCCCCGAACGGCTGGCCTCAATTATGAGGGGGACAACACGCCTTACCAATGTTGTGTCCACATGTTCTGCCAAAGATTCTAAGGCTTCTTCAAAAGACGCGCCCCAAGACATCTGAGAAAACAGCTTCTTCAACTCCTTAGTCAAAGGTCCATAATCTCGTTCCGAGGCTTCTTCTATGGCTTGAGGTAAAGTCATGCCTGTCTGCTGCGCCTGCACAATTGCCCGGAATAGGTCGGGCAGGTGTTCGTCAATGGATTTTCTCCATCTATAATCAATCAAATCAAACACTGTGGGTAGAAAAACTGTAACCATAACCGCGAAAACTACGTACTCATCAAAAAGCGAGGAGCCTCCAAACAGTACACCTGCAATTACAAGTAAGGCGATACCAAAAACACTCGAAACAACCCACGCAATCTTTTTCTGCCATTTCTCGATTTTAGGCATCCCTATCCCCCTGGTGAAATTATGTCTAAGAGTATAAGGAACAGCAGCGAGCCTAAAGGTATGCCGAGGTAAGTGAGAAGATTCAACCAGAGACTTGGATTCATTAGCCCAAAACCTCCGCCCCCCAACATACCCATGACTGCTAACAGTATAACGAAAATAAGTGGACCAGCAACAAGCAGTGTTACATAGAATTCTGCGAGAATAGACAAACTGTCAGAAAACTTTCGCAGGGTAATCTTCTTTAGTCCCATGTACTGTTTGGAGCGACTCGTTAAGTAAGCTGTCAGGTTTCCGCCAGAGTGAACTGTGCCAATAAAGCCTTCTAGCATTTCTTTAAATCTTTCAGAAGGCGTTCGTTTAGAAGCGTTTTCCAAAGCAGATAAAATGTCGAAACCGAAAAGTTCCGTATCGCGCACAATAGTTCGAGCTTCCACGGAAACTCTAGGAGAAACATGCGGATTCGTTAAAGAGACAAAAATGCGATCAGGCGGCACGCCAGCACCAGCCAAAATAGCCATGTAACTTGTTGTGAAGGGAAGCTCGCCCTCCACGTCTCGTTTTAGGCTGTCAGCCCGAAAAACTGGGTAAGAATAGAACCCGATTGTTGTAAACGCGCCCGCAAACATCGCACTGCCAATTCCGAAAAGCATAGATGAGGTTAATGAAAGATGCGCGATGAAAACCAAGCTGATAGGTACCAAAACAAGAGTCGAAACACAAGCAAACAAACTAGCGAGGATTGTCCAGCTCACGTAAGCCTTAAAGCCAATCCTCAATTCTGATCTCTGCAGATTCACATCAACATCTCTGAACAAAGGAAGCATTCGGGTGGTTTTCTCTCCAACCAATTGATAGGCAAAAGCCTGCGGTTTAGTCGAACCACCATCAAAGCCTTGAAGCCACCTGTGGATTCGCTTAGTTATTGGCAAAAAAGGCGGATGTAAAGCGCGAAAAATACGAGACAGAAAGCTTCTAACCCTTGCGCCAAGTTTCCTTGTGCTCATTTTGTTCCCACCCTCGCCTTTCGATACACACGTGTGGGGTCGACGTAGTACTCTCGAATTACATTGGCAACCTCGGTGTAGCGTCTGATATTGTTCTTCGCCATCCATTCCAGCACAGCCTTTTTTCGCATGATTTCCTTACGAACTTCGTTTTCTTCAAGTCCGTATTTCTCAGTGTTCCTCTCCAAAATGTGACTGCGCCCCGAATATTGAAAAGAATCGTCTTTTGCGTTCCATTGAAAAACTTGGTTTGTTTTAAGATCTTTCGTTCTTTTGTCAAGTCCAACCATTTCAGTTATTGTAAATGCTCTTCTTGCTGGTTTGCCGTCGATTTCGGTTCGAGTTTGAATCATGATCACGTCAATCATCGCAAGCAAGGAACGGGGAATGTTCATTGGTTCTGATTCTAGTCTGCGAAGAACAGAGTCGACTGACTCTGCATGTATTGTGCTCATGCCTAAATGACCAGTCGCCATAGCCTGAAAGAGCGTGTATGCTTCTTCGCCACGAACCTCGCCTACGATGATGTAGTCAGGTCTTTGACGTACTGCGGCTTTTAACAGGTCGAAGAGCGTAATTGCACCAGCGCTCTTGTCTTCATACCCATGGCCAGTTCGCACGACCGAGGGAATCCAATTCTCATGAGGTAGATTAAGCTCAGCCGTATCCTCTACGCTTACAATCTTCATTTCTGGCTTGATAAACATGGACAAACAGTTTAGCGTGCTGGTTTTTCCTGCAGCCACTCCGCCAGCGACGAGAACGGAGGCACGGTTTTCTATAATATACCAAAAATAGGCGGCGATTTCAGAGGAGAGCGTGTTGAACGTGATTAAATCTGAAATTGTGAGCGGGTCAACGCGGAAACGTCTGATTGTGAAGGTGGAGCCTCTTCGGGTTACTTCGCTGCCATAGGTGAGTTGAATGCGACTTCCATCCGGCAAAGACGCGTCTAACATTGGTGATGCGATGGAAATGTTCTTCTTTGCGAGATAAGCTAACCGTATTACGAAGGAATTTAGCTCGTTTTCATCTTTGAAGATCATATTTGTTGGAAGCGACTCGTATTCGCGGTGCCATACATAAAGCGGAATATTGACACCATCAGCAGAGATATCTTCGATCAGATGGTCTTTCATAAGCGGGTCGATTTTCCCATAGCCTAAGAAGTCGCGGATTATGTAGTAAAGAAGCTTGTCAACAGCTTCCTCAGCTATTTTTAAGTGGTAGTTTTTGATGAGTTCCTTGACTTTTGTGGTCAAGAACTCTACAGCTCTCTCATGGGTTACGAGGTCTTTCGGGGTAACGTCCAGTTCTTCTCTCAACAGAGATTTGATTTCTCCTAGAGTCTCCTCTTCTTCTTTTAGTAGGGTGGGTTCGATTACTTCGTACCGTATCTTTTGGGTATCCGGGTCTCTGATGACGGCGGCGTACACGAAGGGCTCTTCGATGAGGTACGCCTCGCGGAATACTGAAGGTTTTTGTCGTTGACTTGTTTTCTGTTCTAATTTAGGCAATTTTCTACCTCATCCTATTCGTCACAGTCATGTACGAGACCTTTTTGAAGTGGTTAACCCTGTTTTTTCATGCAAGAATAATAGTGTATATGCAGACTTAATAAATCCTATGTATGGAAAATCCACTCACAACTCAGAATGATCGCTCTGTTAAGAACCCCAAAACGGAATCTTCTTCTGCATGAGCCTAACGTACTCGTTCAAGACTTCTTGCTCATCGATAGTTAATCTCTCCAGAAACTTCGTCCGCAACAATTTGGCATGAGCCTCAGGAATCTTCACGTACAGAGTATCCTTCTCGTCTATGTGTCGCCCTACGACTGGTTTTTCTAGGGAAATCGCAACCTGCATACCAGCTCTTGCCTCAGGAATTGTCTCTCCTTTGTCTTGTATTTGAGAGACGTCACCCAAGTCAGTACCATCCATTTTTATGAGTTGATACTTCGCTCGTATCTGCCCCGCTAAAACTTCCACGCCCACGATGGCAGGTTTTGCTCTCCTGAAGATGAAACCTTGCATTATTCTGATTTTTCCGGGTTTGACTATCTTGTTGTATTCTTTCTGCAAGTGCGCTTCTTGTTCGCTATGCAGCCACTTTGTATAATCTTCGATTACGTGGTAGATTATGTTATGGTTGAAGATTGGAATTTCGCGGTCTTTTGCTTCTATTTCTGCATCTGGCAACACTTTTACGTTGAAGGCGAGAATCGCACCGTATAGAGGCTCGTGCTCCTTGACCACTAAGGCTTCGGTTACGTCTCGTTTAGAAATATCGCCGACGTCTGCGAGTCTTATGGGAATGTTTTCTCGTTTCAGACTTTCCGCAAGCGCCTCTAGCGAACCCAATGCGTCCGTCTTCAAAACTACGCCCTCAACGTCCGTGATGATTTTGACCTTCTGCACTTCTTCAGAAACCATTCTGACGTAGTCGTCGACTTGGGCTTCAGGTGGAATAGTGTACAATGGCGCCCCTGCCAATGCGTCTTCTAGCTCTGGAGCTGCGATTTTTATTCCTGCCGCCGCTGACACCGCCTCAGCGGATGTGAACTTGTCCCTTGGATCACGGATTTCGTCAAGGGGTTTCGGAAGAAGCACTGCCCTTACTTTTGTCACGATTGGTTTTTCTTTTCCACCAATCACTATGGTGTCGCCTTTTTGTAAAATTCCATCGTAGATAATTGCATTTATGGTGATTCCTAAACCAGGTTCTTCTTTAACCTCCAAGATCGTGCCTTTGGCAGGTCCTTCTGTGACCTGTAACCTTTCCGTTAAGTATTGTTGTGCTAAGCCGACGAGGACTGCTAGGAGTTCAGGGATTCCTTCGCCTGTTTTGGCGCTTACTGGAACTATAGCTATTGTGCGAGTAAAGTCTAGGATTTTGTTGAAGCGGTCTGTACGTAGACCTAGCCTGGAAAATTCGCCCATAATGGTGTAAAGGCGATTGTCCAAGTCCTCTTTTACGTAAGTGTCTTGGCTTTCATAAGAGGCTGAAAAGAGCTTATCGGGTTTAGACACCCAGCCCGGTACGCGGTCAATCTTGTTGGCTGCAACTAAGAATGGGGTTTTTCTTGACTTGAGAATGTCGATGCACTCGTAGGTTTGTGCTTCAAATCCTTTCAAAACGTCAACGACAAGGATGGCTATGTCAGCTGCGCCTCCGCCACGTTTTCGAAGATTGGCAAATGCTTCATGACCAGGCGTGTCAATAACGAGTAGTCCAGGAATTCTGACTCTTTCTTGTGATTTGCCCAGCAGAGAACCACAGATGTTGACGAGCGTTTCTATTGGGAAGAAGCTGGCACCGATATGCTGAGTTATGCCTCCCGCTTCGCGTGCTTGGACGCTGCTTTTCCTAATCTTGTCTAACAAAGACGTTTTTCCACTATCAACATGTCCAAGAACGCAAACAATCGGCTGCCTTATCGGCACTTTAACCAGCCCCAAATTTGAAGAGTGAAACAGTGTTTTCCTTTCAACAATAAAAAGTCCACGTTATAAAGGGTTTCTTAAAGATTAAATTTATAAAAGTCGTTTATGCATGAGAGCATAATGCATAAACGCGCCGGGGTGGCCGAACGGTTCAGGCGGCAGCCTGCAGAGCTGCTTTATGAGGGTTCAACTCCCTTCCCCGGCTTCCAACACACATAGTTTCTTCTGTTCTTGTTCTCGGAAAAGCATTGCACGCGCACGTAGCAACTGAGCGGAAAAAGTTATATAAAACCTGTGAAGAGGGAGTGGGGGTTACAAGTGACAGATAAACTTCCCGAAAATCTGAACAAAACACAAGATAGGTATTGCTTGTTTGGGTCTCCCGCTTTTAGAGCCATGGTGTATGTCGAAGGACTATTGCTGCAGGGCGCCCGGAAATACTTTGATGACATGGAGTTCAAAGAAATAGTGGTGCCCCACATAACAAGGGCAACAGGCGCATGTGAAAACATTGATACGCTTTTCGCAGTCGATTACTTTGGTGAAAGGGGTTATTTGTCTCAAACTGCGCAATTGTATCTGGAGTCTCTAATTCCTTGGATGAACAAGGTCTGGTGCATAAGTCCTAGTTTCAGGGCAGAGCCTCGAGTGGATAATCGGCATCTGACAGAGTTTACTTTGATTGAGCTTGAATTCGCAGGCACCTTTGAGGAACTGTTGGAACATGTAGAGGGCGTGGTGATTTCTATGATTGCGTCGGTGCTGAAGAAGATGACAAGCAGGTGGCTGGATAGAAACAGACTTGGACGCGTTGTTGCGCCTTTCCCAAGAATTCCATACACTGAAGCAATCCAAGAGCTCGACAGAGAGTTTGGTCATGATATTAACAGAGAAGAAGAGCGAGTGCTTATCGAAAAACATGGGGGCATGCCGCTATTTATTACCCATTATCCGAAGGCAATGAAGTTCTTCAACATGATAGAGAATGAGGAAAATCCAGAGCTAGTGAACAGCGCCGATCTGATCCTGCCCTTCGGCGGAGAAGCTGTCGGAGCAGCATCCAGAGAATACAGGGCTGATCGATTGCTCAAGAGATTGGAAGAGTCTCAGATGTTTGAGCAGCTAGTAGCTAAAGGCGGCTCAATCAAAGACTTTGACTGGTACATAGACGTTTACAGAAAATATGAGACAGCACCTCACGCCGGCTGCGGAATAGGTCTAAACAGAGTGACCCAGTTCGTGTTCGGTGTTGATGACATCCGCATGTGCACAGCCTATCCCTTGAACCGGGAGACCCTAATATAGTGGTCTTTGCTGCTTCGCAAAGCTTACCTAACGATTTCTATTCATCGCGCTCGACCAATAGCGACACAAGGAAAAGCACACGCAACCACATATTTTGAGCGCACGTAACTTCAGAGACCGAGGCTATTGATCACTCTGGCCAGAGTTAGCATCGATGACCAGCACGATTTTGTTCCCCTTGTGGTCGTACTTCGCGAACCATATCGGAGCGTGGAGCAGCTCCACGTCCCCGACATCCGACTCGGTGTTTATCGACTGGATCATGTGATATTTCGCGTGCGCCTTTTGTGATTGGAGCTGATCGACCAGGGTCTTTGCCTGGGATTTGGCAACGTCTTCGCTGATGTCCCCGTTGAGGATCTTAACGCCCTTGGGCAACTTGGAAATGTCAAACAGCGCTCTGCCGTCGAGATCGAATTGATAGTCCCGCGGCTGATAGTCCATGAGAGCCTTTAGCGCAATCACGGGAAAGTTGTAGTTCGCGTCCATTTGCTCGGCCTTTCTCATTCCGCCGCCGCGTCCCATCCCCATTCCAAAAGCCATTATCCGCATCCGCCCCAACCCAAGAGCGCCGGCCAACAAGCCGCCTGTTCCTACTCCACCCTCAAAAGCAATCCTGCGTCCCCCCTGCCTCGCGTCCTCCTCCGCCAAACCACCCATCCCGCCGAATATCACGCCCATCAACACGGCGGTTGAAGCAGTCTGTGCAATTTGGGCCGTTTCATTCGCAGCGGCGACGGTCGTGCGCGCAGAGACGCTCACAATCCAGTAAGGCACGTACGTGAGGCTCATTTCCTCCTGCTTGGAGTCTTCCTGAAGGTGTCTGTGCAGAAGACCCTTGTCCATCATCGGCTTGATTATTGAATTCACTTCGTCAACGCTGGCGACCTTCAAAGGAAGCATTGTCTGCTTCTGTATGTTAGTCCAACCTTGGGTTCCCAGAGTGACTCCACTGCCACAGTACTCGCAGGTTATGACCATCTCGCCAAATTTGGGCGAAATCGGTGCACCGCAACTTGGGCACTTCAGTGATGTTGCCCCCGACGGAGCCAAAACCGGTGCTGTCGAGGCTGCGGCTTGCTTCGGCTGCGTAGCGGCAATGATGGTTCCGCACTTCATGCAGAAGGCAGCGTCATCTGGAAGTTGGGTACCACACTTGGGACAATACAAAGTTACTGTACCTCGTTACAACGATTTAGCACGCTAATCCCCTTAGCGTACTGATTTGCATATTTGAAATACAGGTATAAAAACACATGTGGCCAGATAATACGGCCTTTTTCTACTTCAGAAAATTGGGCTTCTAAAGTGAACAGTTGACGAAAGGAATATTAATCTTCCACCCCGAATAGGTGTTATGGTCTCATTTGCAACGAGAGTTACAGGAACAATTATAGTCATTTTTGGGTGGCTGGCTTTTATCGTGCTTTATCTGGCGTTCTTTGCGGGCAACTTTGATTTCTGGCAAAAACTCGCAATATTTATCGCATCGGGAGCAATCGTGATTGGCGCAATTGCCTTAATGTGGATAAGATACACGCTAGGGTAATCCAGATTCTCAACGATAAACTGAAGGGCAGAGGTTTTGCGAGCGTGGTTCGCATTCTTCGAACATTTCAACATCGGAGAACCGAAAGGCTACGAGGTTCCAAGAAGTAGGCAGGGCGTGCTTTAGCGCATACTATTTCTGTCGGAACAGTCTATTGTTTCCATTATTATTGGTGATTTGAAATGGAAGAGAAAAACTATCAATACGGTGTATGCGGAGTTTACTGTGGCCAATGTCCTAGCGGGAATGGAAGAGTAAAGGTAATGGCGGGAGAGTTGAAGAGACTTGTCGACACAACTCGTTATGAATGGATCAGGGACGTAGTCAAATCGTTCAAGTTTGATGAGTTCAGAAAAGGTTTAGAGTGGTTTGCTGAAGCACAATGTCCTATGTGTCTAAATGGTGGCGGCGCACCCTGCGAAAACAGAAAATGTGCTTCTGAGAGAAAACTCAAGAGTTGTCTTCTCTGCGATGATTATCTCACTTGCAAGCACACAGCCTATCAGCGAGAATGGTATCCTTTTGTTGTCGAGAACTACAGCCGTGTCAAGCAAGCAGGTTTCCGAAAGTATCTTGAAGAAGAAGAGGAGAGAGCCAGAGCAGGCGCAGATCTGATGGGTCATCTGGGACGAAGATGCTGCAAGATTGTCAAACTGGAAGACAAATAGCGTCTAGTCCTAGTGAGTCAACGGTGATGAACTAGAAGGTTGCAAATAGGTAGACTTAGGCGCACGAAGCGCGTTTTGTGCCATTAGCAACATTTATATGTGTCGTTTTCTATCAGATGTTTATCTATTTAAAATCGAGATTTGTCAAATTAAGGAGGATGAAAATCAATTTGTCCGACGATGTAAAGGAAGAGATGAAAAAACTGAGAGAAGAACTTGCAGAGATGAAAGAAAAGCTTGCAAACATTTCGCAAAAAGAACAGCACGGACATGAGCGAGGACATATACAGATTGATATCGGGAAATGCATGCCGGAGTACGTTGAAGATATGATGGAAGATGTGGCGGAGGGCATACATGGTGAGCTTGAGAAGTCTATCCTAATAGGCCCTGGCGGGGTCAGAATCATCAAGGAAAGAGATTCGCGGGAAGATGAGGATAAAATCGAAGTCGACCTTCATAGGGCAGCAGAGATTATGAGCGCATTAGGGGAAGAGCACAGGTTGAGCTTACTGAAAGAACTTGTAAGCGGTGGCAAGTACATCAATGAACTTCAAGAGAACCTCCATGAGATTACGACAAGTACTCTTTCGAGTCACTTGAAAATCCTCGAAGAAGCAGGTCTTGTAGTTCAGGAAAAAGTCAGAGGACGCTACCTAATCACTATGCCGGGCAGAGTTGCATACAAAATGGCAAAACGAGTCACTAGTTTTCTTGAACGAGGAGAGCAAGAATGATACTCAAGAAATATGAACTGGATAATACTGTCTCAAAGGTAAGCAAAGAAGTTCGGCTACTGCAAACGGAAAGGGGAATTGTGGAACTTGGAGAAAACGCATTAGCCGTCCTGATAATGCTCGATGAGATACCGAGGGGTTACGTGTTTCACGGTCAGGGCCGACTGCTTATCGATGCCATAGTTGAAACCAGAGAAGGCGCTGTTGGAAAGCCAATCAACAGGGAACTGAACGAACCCTTCTTGATGTTAGGAGATACAGAAGATATACAGAAATACTTCACTAACGCGGATGAGGAGGAATTCGCAAAAATGGGCTATGAAAATCAGCAAGGATTCATAGCAAAGGCAGAAGATTTGTGCAGGCGCTTTTTCAATGGAAGAGTGCAAGAACGTGAGACCTCTGACGCAGAGCATAGTTCAATTTTCGCGTTTCCGAATGTGGATGGCGAGTTAGACATTCTTGTGGCCAGAGGCTCTAAACTCGTTTACAATGCAAAGAGCACCTTATTTGTTACGAACAAAGACAAAACTGTTCTAAAAAGTCCAGGCGAAGTAATCGTTTCGAGCAACGGGAAGTCGGTCATTATCAAAAAAGGAAAATCGGTTATTATCGAGAAATAGTCTTCTTTCTCCACCATATTTTTTCGTCAAACCTCAACTTTCGCGCGTAAACCCAAACATAGCGTTATGCATACAGGTATTTTTGCAGCTCCCACGAAGTCACTTCACTATTATCGGCGGGCGTATGGGGCTCGTATTCTTTCCATTCTCGGGTCTCAAGTTCCAAGTATTTCTCAGCGTTTTCTCTACCCAAAGCCTCTACGCAGATATCATCGCTTCGCCACTCCTCCAAAGCTTCTTTCAGTGATGATGGCAAGACTTTGATGCCAAGCTTTTCCCGTTCTGTTTCGCTGAGGTGATAGAGGTTCACGTCCACAGGATCACCAGGGTCAATCTTTCTTCTGACGCCGTCCAACCCAGCAGTAAGCACAGCCGTGTAAACGAGATAGGGATTACAAAGCGGGTCAGGGCATCTGAACTCTATTCTTGCCTCTTTCTCCTTTTCTGGAAAGTACTCAGGCACCCTTATCAGGGCTGAACGATTGCGCTTACTCCACGCAACGTACACGGGCGCTTCATAACCTGGCACAAGGCGTTTGTAACTGTTAACCGTAGGTGCGACAACCGCGCAAAGCGCCTTTGCATGTTCGAGTATGCCGCCGATGAAGTATCTGCATTTCTGCGAAACATGTGCATAGCTTTTTGAGTCATAGAAGTGGTTTTCGCCATTCTTTGGGTCGAAGAGCCCAACGTGAATATGCATACCACTGCCTGCTTCGCCGTGCCATGGTTTAGGCATGAACGTGGCTATCCAGCCGTACTTTCTGTTTGCCACGGCTTTGGCTGCAAATTTGTACCGAATTATATTGTCCGAGGTAATGAGGGGGTTTGAATACTTGAACGTGATTTCGTTCTGAGCCGAGCCGACCTCATGATGCTGCCGCTCAACAGTAATTCCCAGAGTGGATAAAGCGTTAGACAAATCCATGCGATAAGATTCTGTTGCATCGCGGTCTGGAGCCATGTCAAAGTATCTTTGCTTGTCTATAATATGGTTTTCAACGGGGTAAACCTCGCCTTTTTCGTCTTTTTGTACAAGGTAGAATTCTAATTCAGCAGCCGCACTTGTTTCGTAACCTTCTGTTAATGCCTTTTCTATGGCTTTTTGGCAGATGTATCTTGAGTCGCCTTCGAATCGTTTGCCGTCTGGTTGATACATGCCACAGATGAAACCCACAACACTCTTCTCGTAGAAGTAGTATGGGTAAACCGCGAACGTGGACGGATCGGGCTTCATGACCATGTCGCTCTCTTGTATTCCAACACCTCCGATGATTGAGGAGCAATCAAAGCCCACGCCCTCGTTTAAGGCGTCTTTTGCTTCTTCCGCAGGTATTGTTCGGCCTTTGAGGAACCCGAGCAGGTCCGTGAAATGGAGTAGGATGAAATCGGCGTTTCTGATGAGTTTTAGGCATGTGTCAAGGTTGTGGTTTATTTCTGGTGTGGCGCGTGTCATGTTATCCCTTCGCAATATTATATTATAGTGGGTTGTTTCTATAAGTATAAATATTTTTTCTGTGAAAAGAGTGACAAATGTTAAATAAAAGTTGTTTTAATCAAATGAATGTTAAATGTAGGTGAAGACCTGATGGTGTTAGACGAAACAGATGTCAAAATACTAAAAGCGCTGACCACAGATGCACGACTCTCATCGAGACAAATATCAAAGCAATGCAACGTATCCATAGGCACCGTCCTATCGAGAATCAAGAAGATGGAGCAAGAAGGGATCATAAGAGGCTACTCAATCCTGCCCGATCACGAAAAACTCGGATACGAACTGACAGTTGTCACCGAAATAACCGTTTCTAAGGGAAGACTCCTAGAGATGGAAAACGAGATTGCGCGTCTCCCAAATGTATGCTCCGTGTATGACGTAACGGGATTGACAGACGCCGTTATAATTGCTAAGTTTAAGGATCGGGAAGACCTAAGCAAATTCACAAAACACCTTTTAGCGTTGCCATTCGTAGAACGAGCAAACACCCATGTCGTATTGGCAACCATAAAAGAGGACTTTCGCCTGATCTAAACAAACTGCGAACAGAATCATAAAAAAATAATTCGTTCGCAACTGGTTAGTAGGACAAACTCTAACGAATAATTCCCAACATCACGCCTGTCACACGGTAGTGCCTTACTTGGAGAACACTAACAGATAATGATACGAAAGGTCTTGTGCCTTTAAAGAGGTGAAACCTTTTTTCTCGAAGAGGTTGATCGCTTGCTTTTTCGAAACTCTAATTGCAACTGGGGGTCCAGGTCCGGTGCTTTCTTTCTTAAAATCTGCTAACAGTGCCTTTCCACCTCGTTTCAGCACTCTGCGTATCTCCTCAATCGTTCTCTCCTTGTTATTGAACTCGTGAAGAGTATTCACAGACACCAAGAGGTCGACGGTTTCATCTTCCAGCGGAATCTTATTTCCCTTTGAAAGCAACGGCACAATGTTTTTGATTTTCAATCTCTGTATCTTTTGTTCAAGAAAACCAAGCATTTCCTTTTGAACATCAATCGCATATACCTTCTTGGCTTTCTTAGAAAGAGGCAAAGTGAAGAAACCGCTGCCACAACCCAAGTCAACCGCAACAAAGTCGGACTTGATTTCTACAGCTCCTAGAATTTCTTCCGGGTTTTGCCAAAGTTTCCGATCTTCCATTTCCAAAATAGCTATGTGTCTTGGGTCAAAAACGTGCGATTTCTTCATTGCAGATTATTCGTCTAGATCTGCAAGACTGTCGTTAGTGCACAATTGCAAATGTGAAGTACGGGTCATTTGCTTAGGGGATTTGGTATTCTTCGCCTTCCCGCAGTATCAGAACCTTGACTTTAGAGTTGGCTTCGACTTTCTTTTTGAATTCTTCGGGATTTGTGTTCCAACGGTGCATAGGAATCGCAGTTTTGGGGTTAATCGCTACCGCTGCTAGGGCGGCTTCGGCGTTGTCCATGGTGTAAGTGTCTCCTGTGGGGAGCAATGCAACATCTACGTGTCCGAACTGCCGCATCTCAGGGATAAAGTCCGTATCACCTGCATGATAAATCGTCTTGCCACCAACAGCTATCAAGTAGCCAACCCCGAACCCCTTGGGATGAAAGGGATTCCCAGGGGATCTAAATCGCTTGTAATTGTAAGCGTCAACAGCCTTGACCGTTATGCCGTCAACGGAGGTCTCTTCTCCAGGCTTAAGCGTCTTGACGCTTCCACCAATTTTTGAGACACAATCCGCAGGAGCAATGACGACGGTGCCTTCCTTGCGAACCTGTTTAATCTTAGATAGATCATAGTGGTCAGTGTGCGAGTGCGTCACCAAGATCAAGTCCGCCTTATCAGAAGCCTTTCCATGTTCTTCCAAGTCAACATAGACGATTTTGTTTTCAGCATTTATCTCGAAGCTGGCGTGAGCCAACAATTTTATGGTTATGACCATTTCATTCACCGCTATTCCTTATGATAGCTTAACGTATATTTTTATCGTAAACGCCCCACCATCTGGACGAATGCATACGCCTTGGTTTTTCGCGCGCGCTAAGCCTCTCAGATTATGCTGCCCGTTTCTATATAGGGAAACATGTCCTCAATAGACTATTTGCGGATTACAGATTAGTTGGTTTGATATCTTCTAGGATTAGCGAAGATGGTGGAAGACCAGGAAATAGGACAGGAAGAGTATCACGTGACTAAAGCCATAGAGCACCGGGGCTTTAAGAACATCCGGATAGCTGCTGAAAAGATCCGTTTGTTAAGGGTGAGAAGAATGAAAAGGACGACGGAGAAGAGGAATACAAAACGTGTGCAAGTTGTCCTCGACACTGTCGATTGACCATTGGCGTTCGAACTTGATGGCGATTCTCGCTTTGGCGGAGATGCTCGGATCAGTGACCGTTGAAAACGGTGAGGCCAGACTTTCAAAAAAGGGGAATGGAACCCTTATGAGACATGAGCAAGTGCGCCTCTGGTGTTGCTTGTTCTTGGAAAAGCCTAAGATTAATAGATATGTTCTCCAAAACCTGAATAGGCGACGTACTTGTCAAGACAAAACATTGGCTTAGTGGCGCATGATAATAAGAAAGATGATTTAGTCGAGTGGATTGATTTCAACAAGGGAACATTGTCTCTTCATGATTTGTATGCGACTGGAAATACTGGGCGAAGTATTACTAAGAAGACAGGTCTGAAGGTTACTTTGCTTAAGGGTGGCCCTTACGGCGGAGACATGGAGCTTGGCGCTATGATCGCCAATGGCAAATTGGACTATTTGATTTTCTTCTGGGATCCCCTGCAAGCTCAGCCTCACGATGTTGATGTTAAAGCGTTGCTCAGAGTGGCAGTTCTCTACAACATACCTACTGCTTGTAACCGGGCAACAGCAGATCTCATAATTTCCAGCCCATTGTTCCAGAGCGCGCGCTAAGCATATCGGCCACATGTGTATTTGCAGAGTTCCTGCTATTGAAGAAAGGTTTTCCACAGAAGGTTCACGGACGGTCATTGAGGATGTGGCTACAGAGGAATCACTTGGAATGCTATCAGGTTACTGTTCAAATGAAATATGCAAGAAAGAAGCCCAAGATTGAGACAAGTAGCGCGCACGCGCTCTCTAGTCTTGTTGATTTACTAGAGGAAAAAGGCATCTTGACACAAGAGGAATATGAAAAGCGAATTAAGGAAAAGGTGAAAGTCAGGTAAGCAAAGCTGTCTATCTATTTAGCGCGCGCATTTAGAGCTTGGGCATTTCCAGTTTGTTCCTTCTGGACAATCAGGATGGATTTTATTGTCTAACTTTTCTTGTGCGCCATCAAAGTCATGCCATAATTCACATTCTTTTTCATAAGCATCTTTGGGCGAAGTTGCGTAGTCAAATTCAAAGAACTTGTACTTTCCAACCCAATCTTTAAGACGCTTGTTTACGTCGTCATCAGCTCTTCCGACATAACTAACTTGAAATCCGCCTGTCGCAGATTTGTCTAGAGCATACACGCCAGGTCTCTTTTGTGTAACAATAGCATCGATTTTTTCATTTCTAAGAGCCGCCAATACGCTTAATTTGTAAGGCATACAGACCACCGAATCTCAAGTTGCTATTATCCGTATAAGAATCTATGGGTAGATACTGTAAACTTATCTGTCATAGGAACGAGCTTAGACTATTGAAATGTTAATGGATTCAGAATGTTTATACATGACATAGCGCGCGCTAATTCATGGTTGTAACTATTAATTGTTTACTTACTATTCTGATTAGGTTCTTTTGGTTCTTCTATGGTTTGAAGAATTGTCGTATCCTTTCGTTATAATACGTTTGAGTGTCTGGTAAGTCTAATTCTACTCCCGATTTCTTCCAAATGGTAACGATTTGACATTTCTTAGGTTAGTATTTTGTAGAGGCTTCTATTTGTGATTTCTGCGAACCAATTAGGGATTTTAACAAGGTCAATGACATAGCATTTTTTGCTGGTTTTTTCAAGTTTGTCTATGAGTTCGTTACCAAGTAGATGAACACCTTTTGGAGGAGACTCCAACCGTCCAATACCCTCATGGACATAGAGGCATCTGAAATTCTCATAAATATACTCAAGTGCTTCTTTAAATGAAGCCTTTTGACGTGAAGGCGATTTTCCTACAAGATAAAAATCTATAGGTGGGCTTCTTAGCGTGCGGGGACAGTAGTCCAGATAGAATTTGTTGAAGTTCCTATGAGGTTTTTTCCTACCGACTAATTGCATTGCATCTGCACATGAACAAAGGAGCATCATTGCCACGTTTGGGTCACAATCTTTGCATTTAAGAGCCTGTAGATACAGGAGACTTGCTCTTACGAAATCCCACTTCTTTTTGCCTAAAGCGTCGACTTTAGTCTTGAAGGTCTCCAACGTAAGTCGGTCTTTGAAAGCCTCATATGATTTCTCAATAGGGTCTATTTCAGCAAACGTATAAATCATCCTCTCCCTTTTTCCTTATGCTATTCTAATTAATTCCTTCGGTCCTGCTATAAGTTTTCCTCATTCGTTAAACTTTTTCTTCCACGTAAAAACAGATTTTGTCTACTTTTCTGAGTGTTGAATTAATCTCATTTAGTTCCTTCTTATCAAGGTGGAATTTTTGTGGTGCAATGAACTTGACCATGTATTTTTCACGAAGAGATTCGAATATCTTGTTCCATTCGTTCCTCGTGAAGTATCCGCCTCTTCCTCTTATCTTATCATCATCTTCAATGGTGGAATCGTAGTATTCATAGGCTATTACTCTTTTTCCGTAACGGAGTAAATCTTCGAAAATTTCTTGGGATTTGAATTCATAGATGCAACCTTTTTCATCCTCAGGACATTCTCCTTTTTTCTTGTGTTTCTCGTTCCGTTTATCCGCAATGCATTCTCCCGTTCTGAGATGATGTAGAGTCTTACTCACCAGAACGAAGTCAAACTTCTCAATCTTCTCTTTTCTTAGGATTCTGCTAAGTATCTCTTTGTTAAAAAAACTGCAATTATAGAGTCTGATCTTTGCGTGGGTGAAAACTTTGGATTCCTGTTCAATATCTGATGCGTAAGAATAGGAAAGGTCTTCGTCTATTCCTATGATTTTGTATGGCTTGAATTTGAGTGCTATGTAAAGAGGTTTGATGCAATCCGTTCCAACATCCAGAATTGTTTTCCCCTCTAGCTTGAATTCCTCATCCGTTTTGAAAGCATCTTCAATTTCGGATAATTCTTCTAACGAATCTGTCCATGCCTTCAAATTTGCCTTTAAAATATCTCTTTCTTCTTCGCATCTTAGCAATCTCTCAACTAAGTCCTTATTCTCGCACAAGTTCGCACCTTCACATTCTATTCTTCTATTTTATTGTTAAGAGGCTTTCTCAGAAAAACATAATGTTAAGCAGAAACTGGAAGGTAACAGAATGAGTCAGAGTTTTATTGTGGTGGAGATTTGTCGAGAACTGGTCCAATCTCTCTTAATCCAGGTGGCATGAAATCCTTTAGACCAGAAACATCCATTCCTTCAGGATCAATTGTCATATCCTTAACTGCTTTATTGAATATGATGAGACTACTCTTCCATTTCTTGATTGGAGCCTGCCTAATCTGACTTTTCAAGAAACGTTGATTCAGACCACGTGAGATAATCTCTGCCTGTTTCTTCAAGTACTCAATCTCTTTTTTGTCAATCTTATCAAAAAATGAGTTCTTTAATATCTCTCTCTTGTACATAAGAATGAAACGAAAGAAACTGCTATCTATTTTGACAGTATCTTTCCCAATATATGTACTTCCCATCATTTCAATAAAGTCATGCATGAAACGATTATTAACAAGTAGGGAGTTCATGAAACCTTTTTGCTTAGAAATATCTTTACAAGCTCTTGCCTGATGGATGAATGATGTAATGAGCTTCGCTAAAATCCTTGGAGTCTGAGATAAACAGTCAATAAATTGGATTAACTGAGCAGGAGTAGGTTGTTCATCTACACTCTGGATTATCGGCAGTAACTTCTTACCGAGATCAATCATATCATTATTTACTGCCTCATACTCTTTGATTTCTGCTTCTAAAGAATTTGCTAAATCTTTTTTCAGATTCTCTTTTTCTTCTTTTTTCTTCTGAAATTCTTGAATCGTCTGTTTCAGTGAGACAACAGGACTAGCTAGAGCTGTTAGGAACTGAAAGACAACACTTGACATACCAAACCTCTGCAATATAATTCATGGTTGTAACTATTAATTGTTACCTCACAATTCTGATTAGTTCTTTGGCACACTTGTTACAATATAATTCTGTTCTCCCCTTGTTTTTTATCAGCAAGTCTTTGCCCTTTCCGACTTCATTCTTATTATAAACAGGGATTTTGTCCAAACCAGAAATTGTTTCAGTATAATGCCTCTCCTCTATGGTTTTGCAGGATTGACAGACAAGGATTTTCATTCTTGCCAATATCAAATCATTTAATCTTTTGATTGGAATGTTAGATGGTGGTTCTAAGATCTCGCTCGCGCGCGCACGACATGCCTTGACTAGCTGATTTGTGTGTGTGCATTTGGATCATATTAGTATGGCATCGTCGACCCCTAGGCTAGGTGTGTGCAGTCGCACAGCAGAAAACGTTGCCCGTGTGTCACATGAAACTACACACAAAAGGACTTGCCTCTCGAACGATGGAAGTTCTGAATGCACAGTTCAGATTATAGTGGAGAATCCATCCTTTGCCATCAGTGGACGTTGGAGACGTTTCGATTCAGGTAGCGATAAGCAACATCTCAGCGGTAAAACTCAACGAAAAACCACCAGCAAGCGAACTCACATTCGACGTAGGCGCAAAGCTTGAGGAGAAAGAGAGAAAAAGCGGCAGAGTCACGGTTCTTTTTGTCTTAACCGTTGGAACAAAACCCACTGTAGCGAAATTTGGCATCGAAGGACTCGCAACCTTGGTAGGCAAAGACGCGGACATTGAGAAACTGTTAGAGATCGATCCTGAAACAAGGATTCCAAGAATGCTCTACGGCGTTTATCAGCGCGTGTTTATGGCACTTTATCTCGTCTCCACTATCCTAGAGACTCCTTATCCGCCGCCGGACTTGTTCCATGCTTCAAAACAATTAATGCCGAAAGTGGAGATTTCCGCCGCTACAGACACGGCTGGGGCGCCTGAGCAAGCCGTGGATGAAACAAAGGAAGGCAAAGAAGCGGCACAGTAGTTTTTCGAGCGCGCTCCAGTAGTGAAAAAAAATTTCCGCGGAAATGAGCTAGGGGAGGGCTGTGTTTCGCGAAAGAAGCTTGCTATGAGCTCTATTCGAAGCCAAAAATCACTGTTAATACCATTACAAACCACTGCAAACCATTACACAATAACAGTCTACCGACGGAGATTTGTCATTGTTCCACCAGAGAAGAAAGAAGCAATCGTACAGATTTCGGATGACATGATCGAGCGATCGCTAGTGTTAATTAACTCTAAGAAAATCAAGACAATACAAAGCCTACCCCACCTCAACGCGACTAAAACGTATTTGGCTCCAAATATAGGGCTAGACCGATTGCACGGTTACACACATTGACTATGTAACACAAGGCGCGCGCGGACCCTAATATCCCAATGTGCCCTCGAAAGGTCTATGTACATGCAAGGACTGTGCAGCGCAAACGGTAGAAATGGAGAAAAATGCAGTGGCGAAGAAAAAAGTAATTTTATCGTCCAAATAAAATACTTGAAACATTGATGGCCTCTAGGACAATATATGTGACAGCAGATACGCCGAAAATCATGATCAGCGTCTTTGGAGAAAGCGGCAAACTAAGCCCTGATTCTTCTTTCTCTTTCGTCTTGATTTCGTACTCCTTGATTTCTCTGCTCTGAACCTCGATCTGAACGACCGCGGTCTTGTCCTTGCCTATGTCTAATTCCACAATGTACACCTGCCCTTGCAAGGAGACCTTCCTGGGTCTTATTCCACGCTTGTTTCCGAGTGTTTTTAAAAAATCTATAGCTATCGAGGTGACGTGTTCCGCGTTGGGAATTCTCTCTTCTCCGGGCGTTCGTAGAATCTTCTTCTGCTGTGCAACCGCCATTCAGAGTGTCACCTTTTCCCAGCAACTTCTGCGAGAAGTAACCATATAAGAAGGTGTGCGTATTTTTTTCGACCAACGCAAAGCCAAATCAGAGCGAAGGATTATAACCCGCGCTTCGTGAAATGCGCTTCTCTTGTTCCCTCAGTCTTTCTATTATCCATGTGATGAAACTCTCAGCAAAATTCCATTATCGTGTTTCTTACACCGATAACTTTCGCAGTCAGAGCACGTGGCCAGTTTTTTACCTTTGGCGCAGCTGTAAATATCATAGAATACCTTCCCTTCGGTCGCGTCTTTTTCGGTTTCCTTTACGCACCCAACACATTTGTGCTTCTCGTAGAGGACGTAGTTGCCGCAATAATAGTTACACGGTTCCAAGAAGGTAATGTCCATTGATCTTCGTTCAGTAATTGATGAATGATGAACCCGCATTTATTTTTTGGAAGGACAATTCTCAAATAGCAGTGAAATCGAAAGATAGGGGCTATAATGTGGGAGGGATTTGGATGATTCTTCGTAAGTTGTTTATGGCGGTTGCGGAGGCTTTGGTGTTTTATGGGCTGATAATTGTTGGGTATGGAATACTGGTCATTCACGTGACCGAAACATGGTCTGGAGACTGGCGGGTTGACAGAAATCTGCCGAACTGGTTCACATTAGACACGTTCGTGATGCTGAGCTTTGCCTTGTCCTTCTTCGGATTCATAGCGTGGAGATACCTGAAATTCACTGAACCTGCAAAGAACACGAATATTCTTCCAGAGAAACAAACTCAAATAGTCAGTTGAAAACATTAAAATTTTGAAATTGCAAAAACTCCTGCATATATAGAGAGGCTCTAAACCCTTGAACCTGTACACAGTTATTTTTGTCGTTTTCTTCACCGCTGTGTTTGTTGCGATTTTCTTGTTGAGACTAAGATACTTCATACGATACTCCAAGGCGAAAAAGAGTATCGAAAGAGAACAAGAGCTCTTTCTAGCAAATTTTGATCCCTCTGAATTCATCGACTTTGATGTGTTTACTTTCCGAGTAGGCAGTTTTAGTCACGTTAGCCCTTTTCCAGCCCAAGAGGACGGAGAATGGAGATACACGATATACTTAGCCAAATTGGAAGCCGAAGACACCGACACAATCATGCATGAAATCACAGAATGCACGCTCGGAAGAGTCATTGAAAAACTACTCGACTTGAAAAAGCCGTTATACCTGCTAAGGAAGCAGGAAGAGAAATTCTGGGTCAGTGGACAACGGCAAAAATACATTCTGGAGCATCTCCTCACGATCCCTTAGCGAATTTGACGACATACCGAAAGAAAAGCAGGAAGAACGCATAGCGCTCGAAGACATCAAAACATGGCACCTAGCTACTGCGTAAATCTATTTAGATCCAAATGGAAAGGTCTGGACACTGCGCAAGAACACACTCAGAGCAGAACCTTCATGTTGGTTGCCCATGGCTCGTCCAATCAGGAACGCTAACATCAGGAACAAAATCCGCGCGGGGCAAATATGGCTTAACATCAACAACAGGCGAACCCTCAAACGCATCAAGCCCCTCCACAATCAAGATGCAATCTTCAACTTTCACAAGCCTCACTGCACACAAACCTATGGGATTCGGACGACTTGGACTCCGAGAAGCGAAAACACCAACCTCCTGCTTGGCGAGATGACGCTTAGGAACAACACGCAAAACACGTCGCTCCTCTTGACTGTCTCGTTTATGAAACCAATAGAGGATAATCGCATGCGAAAACTCATTCAACCTATAAAGCCCATCGCAAAACTCTGGAAAGATTCTTATCCGAGCCAATCCATCAACGCTTTCCACCACGCCAATCGGCACAACCCTAAAAACCTCACAGACCAAGACAGGCACTTCCTAAATGTGCTAAATGGTTAAAAGAGAAAACGACCAAGTCTTTTAAAGCTTAATGCTCATAAACAACGAGCGTGGCAAACAATGAACCTAATAATCTTCGGACCACCAGGCTCAGGAAAAGGAACATACGCTACCAGACTTGAAACAAAACTCGGAATAACCCCAATCGCCATGGGCGACATCTTCCGAGAAGCGATAAAACAAGGCACACCCTTGGGCAAAAAGGTCGAAAACTACCTAAAAAGCGGCCAACTCGTCCCAGATGACGTGGTTACAGAGGTTTTGAGAGAAAAAATAAGCCAAAAGGAATGCAGAGCTGGTTTCATTCTTGACGGATTTCCAAGAACAATCCAGCAAGCTGAGGTTTTAGAAAGAAACGCGAGAATAGACGCTGTTATCAATCTGCAAGTGCCAGAACGAATAATTATAGCAAGACTTTCGAGCAGGAGAATATGTAAGAACTGCGGCGCAATCTACAATATACTCCATTTGAAACCAAAAAAGGAAGGAATATGCGATGTATGCGGCGGTCCGCTTTACCAGCGCGAAGACGACACAGAGCAAGTGATTAGGGAAAGGATAAAGGTGTACGAGAAACAAACCCAACCTCTATTGAAGTACTACAAGGATAAAGCACCATTCGTGAACTTCAAATGTGAAGAGTTGGACATGCCGCCTGAGAAGGGAGTGACAGAGATTCTTCAAGGTTTAAGAAAAATAGGGCTGTACAAAGAGTGAACATGCGTTTTCTTTAGATTGTTTCAACCTTGGATACTTCGGGGATCTTCTTTTTTAGAAAGCTCTCGACGCCCCATTTAACTGTCATTGTGGACATTGGACAACCAGCACAAGCGCCCTTAAGCTTCACTTTCACGATTCCGTTCTCAACATCCACGAGTTCAATGTCTCCACCATCGGCTTGCAAGTTCGGTCTCACCTCTGCAATTGCTTTTTGTACCTTCTCTTTCAATGTTTCATTCATTTTTAATCACATCTTGAACATTGTTTGAGGCGTCATAAAAACTTCTCTCTTCGCAAGATTAGGCTCTGCACTTTTCTTCTCGGTTCTCCACACGGTTTTATAGTATTGAATCGCAAGACAGAATACTTAAATTCCAATTCACCCATTAACACACGTGGGCAAAAGGAAAAAAGGAGTGCGGGCTACTTGCCTCAAAAAACCGAAGAACAACAACCAGCAGTAACAATAGGCTTCAGTCACCAAGGACAGAAGAAAAAAGAGCAAGTAGCCTACATGAAAGAACTCGAAATAAAGACTGAATGCAACAACGCCAAATTCCACATATCCCTCGCCAAACAAGTAAACCAAAAAGTCTCTCCACTCCTCGCCAAATACGGAACAGAAAAATACGACCTTCACTCAGGCTACATTTTCCCAGAAAGCATTCAAAGCCTTGTTCCATCAAACACTCCAGAATACGTCGACCGTGGGCATGAATATGTTAAACGCATAGTCCGCTCACTCTTCTATTTCAAACAGTGCGCCCTGATCGGACCAAGCGGAACAGGAAAGACGCATATAGTCTATATCGTCGCAGAAATATGCGGACTACCAATATGGGAAGTAAACTGCGGACTAAACACCTCCACCTACGACCTCTTCGGCAGATATATCGGGCTTGGAAAAGAAAACTGGATTGACGGACAAATAATCACTTGGTGCAAGACCGGCGGGATTCTCTATCTTGACGAAGCAAACATGATGAAGCAAGACATCGCCTCTAGACTAAACCCAATCCTCGACACAAGAGGACACATTGTTCTAACAGAAAAAGACAATGAAATTGTCAACCGACACCCATATGGCTACCTGATAATTTCGATGAACCCGTTCTCAGCCGAATTCGTCGGCACAAAACCCCTAAACGCCGCCCTACGGCGCCGCATGTCAGTCTGGATAACCTTCGACTACCTCAGTGTCGGCGACAATATTTGCCCAGACGAAGTACAACTAGTCCAAAAACGCAGCGGAGTAGACGAAGACACAGCCAAAAAAGTCGTCAAAATCGGCGCAGAACTCCGACGCCAATATAAAAATGGCGACTTACCTTATGGACCTTCTCCTGGAGACCTCATAAACTGGGCAGTGCTGATTGCCGACGGCATGACCCCATTGAACGCGGCAACTGAAACCATAATAGGCACGACGAGCGACGACGAAGAAGTACAGGAAATGGTAAGACGAGTGGTCAAAGCTGTCTTCAACGTAAAAGGATAAGGCGGCCTGACCTTTGGATTTTTCTGATTACGCTTGGGCAACCTCTTTCCAGATTACAAAGAAGAAACACGAAGAAGTAAAAGTTCTCGTCCGCGATGATGTGGAATTTCCAATTCTTGGAAAGGATAACGATGGATACGTCATCTGCGTGCCTGAACCCAAACGCATATCGAAGAATATCGTGAACTTTCAAGGACTTTCCCTAAATGCTAGCAACGAGTTTCATAGAAGGATTTTATGGCAACTGTTTAGGGCATCGGTTTATCATCTAAGTCTACACGTGGCAACATCAGGTTATGACGCCTACACAAAATGGGCAAAGGACAAAGATCCAAAACTTGCCTTGTACGTCGCAAGCATAATAGAAGACGCGGTTGTAACCGCCTACATCAAAACCCTATGGTTGCCTCTGATTCCAGATGTCGCGCTTGCGAACACCATTTCATATCTTCGCTTGAAACCAGCCCACGTAATATTTGAGGATTCTCTTCGAATAATGACTACAATCCTCGCCAATTACACTATAGGAAAGCACAAGGGAAACATTTCAGAACAAATACAAAGAGACGCAGAAGAAACAGCTTCGTATCTGCGCCAAATAGAAGATCTTACCTCAAAGCAACTCACGGAAAACAACCAAAAAAATGACGCATTAAACCCAAAAAAGCTAGAAACAGCGAGCAAGATTTACCGGAAACTCTACGATTACGGAAAACCGCCGTCAGTAATATCCTTGCCATACACCGACACTTACAGCGACAAGTCAGCCTACCGCAGAAACATAACAGCAACTGACGGCGAATTCAACGAAACCCTCGAAATGGCTTTCACCAAACTCGGCTCGAACGTATTCGTCGACGAAAGCTGCCAGCGCGAGACCAGCCAAGCCTTTTCAGGATGGGAAGCAAAACAAGCACATGAGCAAAAGATTCTAGAAGGGTATAGAGAAATATTGGCAACTACACGCTTCTCTGGAATCGAATTTCCTAAAGAGGATTATGCAGAGTATTTGCGTTCTAAACAGATTCTCTCAGGGCCTGTAAGGCGTGTTATGGAAAAACTGCGACTTTTAAAAAACGTAACGGGCGATGACTTCAAACAGGAGAGTGGACTGGTTGACTTGCAAGAAGCCATACAAATCGTTGCTAGCAAAAGTCAAAGCACAGACATTTTCGTCCGAGAAGAATACCAAGCAAGAGAAGAGTCATGGGCAATCGTGATCGATGCGAGTCACAGCTCGGACTTTTTCGCAGGAGAAGTTCGAGGTATCGCGCTTTGTCTCGCAGAGACTGCCAGAAATCTAATTCTAAACCGTGCAGCATGGGGCATGTTTGCTTTCAGCGACAAATTTTACATAATCAAAGACTTCAGCGAAAACTACTCAACCCGCGTTCGGGCCCGAATAGGCGGCTTAAGACCTGGTGGATTAACCTATCTGCCAGACGGCTTAAAAATCATTTCAAACGAACTGCGAAAACATATCGAGCAAGCAAAAATAGTTGTCACTGTCTCGGATTTTTTTCCTTCAGGCTATGTCGGAATAGAAGATGAACTAGCACAGAGTGTGAAGCAGATGGAACATTCAGGCTTTGGAATGATTGGCGTGGGCGTGAAGAGTAGGGCGGTGAGGAATTATTTCCGTACGAACTGTGTGGTAGAAACGCCCTATGATTTAATGAAGAAATTCACGAAGGCGTTTATAGATTACAGCTCCACAGTCTAAGGCTCACTCTGAATCTGTTGAAACAGAAAACTCTGTAATGAACTTGAACCGCTCTGCAAGCTCCTCGCCCTTCTTATGTCGCAATACGAGCTTCCCAGGAACTCCATTGCGAATAAACGCAATGAAGGTGATGTCTTTGCCCAAGCCAGATTTCTCAAGGTCGCCGAACGTATTTTTGATTTTTTCCAGCCTGTCTACCTTATCGTTGATGTCCTCTATCGCCTCAAAAACGATCTCCGCCTGCCCCTGCTCACTCGCACAAAGCATGACATCACGATATGGGATCCAGTCAACAGCCATTGCCTCTTGCTTTTTGTTTTTCCCTTCCTTTTTCTCGTTTTTCTGCGGTTTCTTCTTCGCCTTAACAGCCTTCTGCATTGTGGACAGGTTTTTGTACCATTCTTTGTCACTGTTAACAGCTTCAGAGTCTCGAAGGAACAAGCCTAGCCACTGGCTGTATTCTTCCACTATCGCCTTGTACTGCGCGATTTCTTCGTCTAAGGTTTCTTGCAACTCTCCCAACGAGTAGAAGGTACGCACTTCAGTTCCAAGGCTTTCCATCATACTCCCTCCCTTCACTCGGGCTCAGACGCCGAGTTTTCAGGCTTACTCTCAGATAATGGACTTTTCAGTTCCTCATTCCCAACAACAAAGACTTCACTTTCATCTTTGCTGGAAGACGAGAAGGCCCTTTGTATGTTCTTCAGTTCTTTCTTGATTCTTTCAAAAATAGTGACCCTTTCGCTGATTTTCCGTCGGTAAGTCTTTATGGATTTTTCGAGTTCAGGAATAACATTCCAGACCACAGCTAAAACGATTTCTGGTGGATAGTCTTCCAAAACCTTTGAGCCAACTTTTTCTTTTTCATACATAACGATTAAGTGCCCTTCCTTGTTCAACACAATTTTTCTGGCTTTTGCATGAAATGCAGGAATGGCTTCTATGGAAATGTTGAAAGTCATATTCAAACGCTTAAGAATATGTCTCAAAAACATGCAAAGCTCTTGGATTAGCTTCTTTTCTTCTAGCAGAAACTCGCTTAATTGTATGGTTTCTTCGCTTATTGTGGTCAGTAATTCGTTGAATCTTTTTTCGATTTCTGCTCTTGTTTTCTCGAAGTTTTCGTCCGGTTCTTCGTTTTGGAGTTGGTATGGGTAAGAGAGGTAGATATCCTCGCTTGTCTTCGTCTCTGCAGAAGTGACAGTCCCAGCTTGGGCTTCAGGCTTTTCCATAAACATTTCTCCATGAATGTTCATTCACTCCAGAGGCTAAGAATGGATAATAGGATTTGTGTATAGTCTATCGCTACGCACTTTAACGTGACTTAAACGTGCTTTCTTTTTGCTGCAAGGATTGAAATTATGAGGAGATACATGAAAGCGCCTAACACTTGTCTTAGAAGGTCAGGAGCAAACCATATCCAACTGGTCGCGCCATTGAAGTGAAGCCCCGCGATGAACCATGCGAAAACGGCGTCTGTCGAAGTTTCTGCGATTCGCAATAGTCTTGGCGGCAAGTTTATGAGGTGAGAATTCAGGCTGAGCATTATGTAGATGGGAAAGTTTGCGATGAGGTCAAAGAGAGTTAAGCCCAACGGTATGCCATATGCTTCCATGAAGTTTCTCGCAAAAAGATTGCCCTCTTCCAGAGGTGCTGTACAAAGGGCTAAAGTGATCAAGTAATCCACGAAAACAAAGGCAAACAGCACAGAAATTCGTTTCATCCAAAGATTATTCTTAGGAATCAAGTATCTCGTGGCAGCGAACACGCTATTCGCTTCCGGCTCCATTGCCTTTTCGTCTCTCCCTTCGGCGCCTATAACTTATTATGCAGAGTTTTAAAAAAGTATCTTGTTTGATGGGAATGTTGATTTCTGATTCAGATTTTGAATTCAGAAGTATAAAATACGAGAATGGCAGAGACACACGTTCAGCTTCCGAATCTGATATACAGATTAAGGAGCCACAAGGGGAAAAACAAAAAATGACCATAGAAAAGACTGAAGAGCTAGTAAGATTATACGACGAAACTACCGGAGTTTGGAAGTTCGTCAAAAAAGACCAAGGACCACTGAAATCCGTCGAGATTGTAGAGAGCACGCTTCTCAAACTGGGACTGTCGAAGAATGAAGTGCGGGTTTACTTGTACTTAGCAAGACATGGAGAACGAAAAGCAAGCGAAATCTCCGAAGCGCTCTGCTTGCACAGAACTGAAACGTACAGAATACTTAGAGACCTAGAAAAACGTGGAATGGTGTCCTCAGTTTTCGAGAAACCCTTGAAATTCATCGCCACGCCTTTCGAAAAAGCCATAGACCTCCTAATCGAGACAAAGAAACTTAAGATCAAACTCTTGGAGCGAAAGAAACAGAGCATAGTTGAGGTTTGGCTTTCTCTACCACAACTACAAGTGGCGCCAGAAAGGAAGGAAGTGTTTCAGATTCTTGGAAGGCGAAGAGCAGATCGATCTGAAGGCTGACGAGATCCTGCAAAACACGAAGAAAGAACTGCTGGTGTTCGCTCCAGAAAGCGACTTGGCGCGTTTCTATTATTCTGGCTTTCTTGACAAACTGGAAAAATCTGCGAAAAGAAACCTAAAAGTAATGCTACTGATCAATCATTCTTCCAAAAGTCGCTTTTTTGTTGATAAAACAAAATTGAACGCAAAATATTCATCTTCGAACATTGAAGACTTGCCAAGTTTCATAATTGCAGATCAGGAACACCTGCTTTTGGCCATAAGGAAAACAGACGACGATTCCGGAGATGAATCACGGGGAAGGCGTGGAAAGATCGCTGCTTTGTGGACAAACTATGGCGCTTTCATTAAGGCTTTAGGCAAACTTTTTGCCACATTGTGGGATGCTGAGATCCAGGTTGAAGTGCCTCAAGCGACGTTGAGGTAAAGCGCCCACAAGAACCCCTGATGCGTAGGTATATTAGCAATCTGAATGCCTAACACGCGTCTTTTCTGTCACACACAAATGACGATATTTCTCGTAGCCTAATTATTCTTCAATGGAGCGAGTTAAGAATGAGTCGCATTCTGAAGAATAAGAAAGCGTTAAGCACTGTAGTAACGACACTGATAATTTTGGTTGTCTCTGTTTTGCTAGCGACAGTTGTTACTTTCTACGCCATCAACATCACGACCAACAGAACCCAGCAAGAATCACTCTACATGTCAAACCTACACGTATGGTACAACACAACTGGAGCAGGATGGGCGAAGCCGCTTTCGTGTTGATAAACACGGGTGGCAGAGACGCTGTCCTTCAATCAATCACAGCTAGAAGCCAACCAAGCGATTGGACCAACGTTTACTACTGGACAACCCATACCGCGACTATCAATTCTCTAGCAGTGACCACATCACAGCCCAGTGGCGCCTCAATCAAGGCAAATATTAATGGCACATATGCGCAACCTCTAAACCAAGCTAGTGGCGTCATAACTCTGAAGTCAGGATGGACACTGGTTGTCTACATTAACCATCCGGACAGCGTTGGACAAAACGACGTTGGCACAGCAGTCGCAGTCACAGTTTACACCGCAAACGCCCAATGGACACAAGAAAGCAACGTACAAGCAGCACAGTAACGCTCTCTTCCTTTCCTTTTTATCTGACCCAAATCTTGTAAGAATCTTTTAGATGCTGCGGGCAAGACTGTTTTGTTTATGTGTAGTACAGTTCTACGCACAAATTATCATATCTTCTAAGATCCAAAGCCTCTGGCACGGAGAAAAAATAAAATGAAGAACATACTGAAAAGCAAAAAAGGGCTTAGCACAGTGGTAACCACGCTAATCATCCTCGTCGTTTCAGTACTATTGGCGACTGTCGTTACTTTTTATGCCATCAACATCACGACCAACAGAACCCAGCAAGAATCACTCTACATGTCAAACCTACACGTATGGTACAACACAACTGGAGCAGGATGGGCAGAAGCCGCCTTTGCAGTAACGAACACTGGTGGTAAAGACGCCGTCCTACAATCCATCACAGCACGAAGTCAGCCAAGCGCTTGGACCTACGTTTACTACTACGCAACAAACACTTGGACCATCTCAAGTCTTTACCCGACCGCCCAGCCGCTCAGTTGGGCTACTCCATATGAAAAGGCGCCTATTAATGGCACGGCCGCCGCGAACCAAGTGACTCTAAAGAACGCTACTGGCGTCATAACTGTGAAGTCGGGGTGGACGCTGGTTGTCTACATGATGCATCCAGACAGTGTTGGACAAAACGACGTTGGCACACCTGTCGCAGTCACATGTTTCACGGCAAACGCCCAATGGACTCAAGAAGTCAACGTACAAGCCGCACAGTAAAAGCATAGAATAGCCCATACTCTTTTTTTCTTTTCCCAGTTTTTATCTCCATTTTCAGCAAATTCGCCTGAAGCGCATTTTATTTTGGATTCAGATTTTCAATGTGTAGTGCACGGTTACACACAAATCAACATATTCTATTTTGATGAGTTTGTGTGCGTAGTGAAATATGGGAGGCTGGAACTCCTGCTCCATAGGAAGCACTCCTGGAGTCCCCTCCTATTTTCAAATAATTTTGGGTGCACTCGCATGCGAAAGGAAAAGGCAAGAAAGCAATATTCAAGACTATGCCCGTCTAAGAGAGCAATGGCCATTCCCATAACTTTTTTCATGCTGTTCGTTTCTCTGATGCTCATAATCACGGCCACATACTATGTCGCAATGACAAGAATCTCCGCCCAAGGGCAAGTGCTAAACTTTTCGGCAGCAAAGCAATCCATGATCGCCCTAGAAAAAAACATAGAAGCCGTCCTCTGGTCTCCAGGCGCGTCTCAAATTTATTACGTCGACGATTTTGGCGGAAACTTAGAAATCATGCCAACGGCGAAGATTTTGCTCCTAAACTTGACAGACAACAACTTCTCTGACGCGATCCTCAATAGCCCCATAGGGGAAGTCGTTTACCAATTATCATACGTTGAACCTGGATCAAGCGGACTCTTCTTAGAAGGCGACGCAAGAGCCATAGTGAATAGCAGTTCCGCCACAATGAGTCAACTTCAACTATCAACAGGCGAGACAGCTCAAGAAATCAGCCTTGCCTATCGCCCACTCGCATCATCAATGGTGACCGGCTCCAGCGGTGGTAAACCCGTCAATACGGTGCGAATATACGCCATCAACATGAACCTTTCACAAAGTCTCTCACTTCCGGGCGGATTCTACCTCAAAGCCACATGCGTAAGCGTGACTTCAACTACCAGAAGTTACAACCTTTCCTACGCAATTTCTTCTATTCAAGTAAAAACTGTTTTCGACAGTGTAAATGGCACGGTTTCTCTTCCAATTTCAAGTAATGTGCCTGGTGCCGTCGTAAATGTGGAATTAATAGCTTGTAATGTTCAACTGCAGAGAGTGGAGGTTTAAGGTTGCCTTCAATCATACCCAGTTACATATACATGTTCGCCGCCATGACCGCCGTAGGCACACTGCTTATTTTCTCCTTCAACTCGTACGCCGCAACTTTACGGTTTATACCCGAAACAGAACAACTGGACAACTTACTCAATTACGTAGCCGCAAAAGCCACCGAACTCGCGACCTCAACCCAAATAGACGCAGTCACCCAATTCTACCTAAATCTGCCCACCACAATAGGCGACCAGCAATACTGGATACGCCTACAAAACGACACCGTCCAATCCTGGGTAATAGGCGGCTTCGGCACAGACTGGAACATTACCAGTTCTTACAGGGTCTTTCTTCCAGGAAACTCGATAGCAACAGGGCACCATCTCAGCGTCTACGGACCAGCAGTTTTAGAAAGCTGGACTAATGGTTCGGTTCGTCAACTTTTCCTAACAAGCGCGAGGAACCTTAATTGAAAGTGAAAGAATCAAAAAAGAAAGGCAAAAAATCCGAGGCAGAACTTGAGAAACTTTCAGAAGAAGCGTTAGTGGGCTTTCTTGACCTCAAAAAATGGAGCCCGCCTGAAGGCTTTTCAGAAGTAGAAACGTATCCGCTCAAGCCTCCATTCTCATACGCTACTATTGTCCAGCATGAAGAAACCGCTGATTATCTCTACATCGTGGACGAATTGCCATTAAACAAGGACGAAAGAGAAGCATACGCCCGAATGAGAAACATCATCGAATACGAACTAAAAGCCCCAGAAGCGGACGAAACACTCGCCGAATCGTTTCATAGGCAAATGCCAGAAATCATAGAAAACCACAAAAAAGCCCTAGAAGAAACCACTCCGATAGGAATAAGAAAAATCCTGTACTATGTCGAAAGAGACATAGTCGGATATGGAAAAATAGACCCAGTCATGTTCGACGAGAACGTAGAAGACATAAGCTGCAGTGGAGTCAACAAATCAATCTTTCTCTGGCACAGAAAATACGAAAACATAAAGACCAACATCAGCTTCAAGGAGGAAGAAGAACTCGACGACTTCATCATGCGCGTCGTGCACAAAGCGGGGAAGCACGTAAGCCTCGCCTTCCCAATCGTCGACGTCACGCTCCCGGGGAAACACCGCTTAGCCGTTTCATACGGAAGAGAAACCACGCCTTCAGGAACAAGCTATACGATACGAAAATTCCGCAAAGATCCATTCACAATAATTGACCTAATCGAGAACGAAACAATCAACGAAACCATAGGCGCCTACCTGTGGCTTCTCATGGAAAACAAAATGTCAGTAATGATTCTAGGCGCCACAGGAGCAGGCAAAACCACCGCTCTAAATGCAATCGCCTGCCTAATCCGACCAAACTACAAGATAATATCCGTTGAGGAAGTCGCCGAAATAAACCTGCCCCACGAAAACTGGACCTCCACAATAGCCCGTTCTGGATTCGGCACGGAAAACGAAGGCGAAATCAAACTTTACGACCTCATCAAATCCGCTGTAAGACATCGCCCAGACCTAGTGCTCGTAGGCGAAGTTAGGGGGGAGGAAGCCTACGTCCTATTCCAAGCACTCGCCACAGGACACGGCGGACTGTGTACAATGCATGCCGAAGACGTAGAAACCGCGATTAAGAGACTTACACAACCACCGATGAACATTCCGCCCTCAATTATCCCGTTAATGGATTGCGCCATCGTAGTCAAGCACGTCAGAACACCCATCTTCCTCGAAACAGGAAAACGCCTGTCTAGCCGAAAGTTCATCAGCATAAAAGAAATAAAAAGTGTCGATTCAATCAACGAGGTTTTCAGTTGGAACCCAACTTCTGACATTTTCCAAGAAAACGTTTCCAAAAGCTACCTGCTCCAAAAAATCGCTAAGGATCTTGACATTTCTGTTGAAAGATTACTCGCCGAACTTGACCATCGTAGAAGAGTCTTACTCGAAATGCTAGAACACAACGTTCGAAACTATATCGACGTAAACAATGTCTTGAACAAGTACTACCACAACCCGCACACAACGCCCGAAGACCTGGCGAAGAAATTCAGTTGGTGAGGAAAGCCTTGTCCTTCTCCTTTTTGCTTGGAAAAGTGTTCGGCCGTTTCCTTGGCCCGTTAAGAGGAGGACAGGACATAGGCGAAATCGAGCGGGAGCTTCCCTTTGCTGTCATGCTCTTTACTCTGATGGCGGCGAGCGGGGTGACGATTTATGATGGATGGAAGAAAATGCGTGCAATCAACCTGCTCCCAATATTTCAGAAGGAGGCAGAAGAAGTGGTGCGACAAGTGGAGGTTTTGGGGTATGACCCGCTAACTGTCATGTACAAAAGGGCAGAAAACACAAAGTCGAAGATGTACCGCGACTTCTTGGCGGGTTACGTTTCGTCGGTGAGAAGCGGTGTGAATGTGATTAGTTTCCTGAAGAGCAAAATGCGTTCAATGTTCGAAGCCCAAGGTGCAGCGTCGAACCGTGCAATTGAGAAGTTGGGAACGCTTGTTGAAGCTTATGCAGTCATGCTCATCGTTACTCTATGTGCTTACATCTTGTATGTTGTTGTTTCTTCCAGCAATTTTTTTGGGTTGTCAGCGCTTTCTGGATTGCCAGGTAGTTCTAACGTTCTTCTTTACCTTTTCGTGTACTTAGCCATACCCATGCTTTCTATATTCTTCATTCTAATTGCTCATTCTGCGAGAAAAAGCAACTTGATCACGTTGAAAGAATGCTATCGAAGGGCCTTGTTTAGTTCCTTCCCAGCGGTAGGATTGTTTCTCGCTTTCGCACTGGTTCCATCGCTCCAAACAGCCACCTCTGCTATAGGAATGACAGGCATCGTGACAATATGCTTCCTAATCATATCCGTGCCACCATGGCTGAGTTACAGAAAAATCGCAGGAGTCAACTTCACAGCCGAAGACTCGATGCCCAGTTTCCTTAGAGACGTTTGCGAAGCGAGGAAAATCGGCTTGTCACCAGAGAAAAGCATAATCCACGCGAGCAAAAGAAGCGCGTATGGAAGTTTCTCTAATATTCTGGGCTTAGTGCGCAGCCAAATAGAGTGGGGTGTTTCGCTTAAGAAAATCTTTGAAAACATCCAGAAGAAGATTAGGAGCTGGCCAGTGCTCGTGGACTTCTTTATTCTGGTCGAAACAATACAAATCGGAGGCGGTTCTGCAACTGCACTTGAAATTTTGTCTGAGTATAGCGAGAAAAGCAAGGACATCGAGTCTAATAAGAGAGAGACACTTAAGCCTTACGTTATCTTAGCCTTTATTTGGAGTGTTTTAATCGCCCTAACAACCACCATTGTGGCTATGACCATTTATATTCTCGCCAATATATCGATGCCAGGCATGACTGGACAACCTCCGATGGGGAACGTACAAGAACAGTTGCTCGTCCTTTCGACAGGTATTATTCTTCAATGCTGGCTATCAGGATTCTTTATCGGCAAGATTAGCGAAGGGTCGCTCGCAGCGGGGTTCAAGTATTCCGCTGTGTTGGCAGTAACTGCGTACGTGTCACTTGTGGTGTCGCAGAACCTAATGTTCGGCATGTATAAGCTTTCTCCAACATAGCCTTGGAGGTTTTTTGCGTGCCAGCAACATCAATCGACACTTTCTTCGCATGCTCGCTCCTAGTTATTCTCGTCGTCTCAGTGATGGCGACAATGCCCAAAGCCATGAACCCATTTCTAGACGGATTAGCTGACAGAAACGATACTGAACGCTTGCAACAGCTTGCACAATACATAATTCTCAGCACAGGTGCACCAACAGATTGGGGGAACAACCGTGATGTTTCGCCGACAGACTTCGGGCTGGCTTTAAACAATGCATCAATACCATACACTCTAGACGCAGACAAAGTCACACGGTTAAACAGCAGAAATGCTTACTCCATAAATTACGCCCAACTTTTGGACGCTTTAGAAGTCAGCAACATAGCCTTAGAAATCCACATCCAACCCCTCTTCAACACCTCGATAAATTTGATGTCTAGCGCTAATGATGGAAATGGAACAGATTATAATTTCGAAATCACTACGCAAAACTCCGGGCTTCCAGTTGTTTCGAATATGAGTTGTTACCTAGTCGCTAGGAATTTTGTGGACAATCTGGCTTCCTTTACAAATTCAAGTGGAAAAGGAGTTGCGGCATTTACGGTTCCCAACAGCGTAAACGGCAGTGCCTTATTGATTGTTTTCGCAAGAGCACAGGCTAACCCAAGCGCAGTTAGTTTTGGAATTTCCTTACTTGAGCATAACGCTATAGTTCCAGAGATAAATGACACTTTTGCTGGACTCAATCCCCTAAATTACAGGCTAAATGTCTCTTTCAACTATCCCGATGAGCAAGTATTGGGTGCATACGCCTTTTCCTACAGCTATTGGGCTAAACTAACCATGCTTTCCAATACAACGCAAACAGCAGAGTACTCTTTTCCACACTTTATGGACAAGAGCACCACGGTCCTTCGTGCTAGTGGGTTTGAATGGAACCACGTCTTTTGCCGAATGGACCGCATATCCACAAATCCCACTCGATATCGGAGTGAATTTTGACTCGTCAAACTCGAAAGAAAACGTGGCCTCGTTCACTCACATCGTAACGATTGATTCGGCTTCGTACGAGCTGCAGATAAAGTGCATGGAAGTTGGTTAAAATGGTGAAGAATAATAGAGGACAGATTAGGGTTGTAGAAGCAGTTCTCTCAGCAGTAATAATATTCTCTGCATTGGCTATCTGTTCTGCTCTTCCACCGCCTTCCAACGGCGGTAATCAGAAGACAGTAGCCGCTCAGGGGATGCAGGCGCTCGTTCAGCTCGACGGTGATGGTACGCTTGGAAAGATGATTGGGCAAGGTAACTGGACAGCGTTATCGGATTCGCTTCAGCTTCTCCTCCCAATAGGCATCAGCTACAATCTAACAGTCTACGACGAGAACATGCAGCAAATCAACAGTGTACCGATTTCTAACGGAAACTTGGTTGGTAACGTGGTCGCAGTTGAGTATCTCTGTGCCAGTCAGAACCTGCAATATCATTCTTACAGACTGCGTTTGCAGTTGGCAGTGGTGAAATAATGCCTAGATCAGGCAGACGGGGACGTTCTGGTCAAATCATCGTTGTGAGCGCGCTTGTCATAGCTCTAATCATGACTTCAACGGCGACGTATATTTACGAACTCAGTGGCAACATCGGCGACACAGATTCGTACGTGCTAAACGATTTTATTCGCTCCATTGAGTTGGGCTCAAAACACGCAATGATCTGTGCACTTGCGAACATAACAAACGGTGGGCAGAACCAAACGCTGTCTGCTAACTTGAACGAGTGGACGGCGGCTGTTGGAGGACAATATTCGCTTGGAGAATTTACACTAAACTATACACTAAGAGATACGGCGCCATACTCTTCTGGGCTATACAAAAATTGGGTCAGTAACGGAAGCGGTGTTTCCGAAGCTTACGCAAACTTCCAACTCAACGCGAGCGGTGAGGCAGCAGAAATGCAGCTTCCATTCTACATCAACGTTTCCACAAGGCTTCATGTTGGAGTCATCACCCAAAACTCATCCAGCGGCGAACAAGTCACAGTCACAAGTAAACTTTTCAATGAGGGGCAACCGGCACTCGCAAAAAATGTAACCCTCTACTATAATGAATCAGGCGAATGGCAGAGCCCAGGAACTGCTAATTATGTCATGGTAGATTATGGGAATGGCACCTATCGAGCAACCTTCACAGTTGAACCCTCTGCAACTTCTTTGGATGTTTCTGTGCGTGTTTTTGACTTGCGGAGCATCCTAGTACAGGCTAATGCCACTTGCCATTAACAGTAGCAGAAGCGCGCCAGTTTATGCTGGGTGAAGAGAGTAGTTATAAAGATGACCCCAATTAGAGAGGCTAAGTTAAGGATTTGATGCACCAGAAAGGAGCAGTCATTATGGTTGAACAGGAATTACGTGAGGTCGAGTTGAAAGAAATTCGTCCAAACAGGCTCAACCCTCGTCTAGATATTAACATCGAACGCTTGAACGAACTCGCTGAAAGCATAAAACAAATCGGCATACTCGAGCCCTTGATCCTTCGTCCAGCGGGTGATGGTTACGAAGTCGTCGTGGGCGAGCGTCGCTACCGTGCAGCCCAGCAGGCGGGGCTCGAAACTGTGCCTGCAATAGTGCGTAACTACACAGACGAGCAAGTCATCGAGCTAAACTTGATCGAAAACGTCCAGAGAGAGGAACTTTCCGCTGTGGAAAAGGGAAACTGCTGCAAACAGCTCATAGAAAACTATCCGCAGAAATACAAGTCGAGACAGGAAATCGGCACACGAATCGGCATAAGCCTCGAAACTATTAGCACATGGCTAAAACTGACAGAAGCACCCGAAGAACTGCAAAAGCTAATAGCGCCAACAGAAAAAGCAGGCGTCCCACGCGAACTTGGAAAAATCGACTACTCCACAGCCGCAGCCATAACCCGCCAAATAACAGAACCAGAACGACAGGTCGAGGTTGCCAAAGAAATCGCCCAAAAGCCCATTTACGGAAGAGAAGCCCGAGAAATAATCAAAAAGGTAGCGAAAGAACCAGAAAAACCAATAGAAGAAGTAATAAGGGAAGTTGTCGAAGCCCCTGCAGAATTAACATTCAGACTCGCCCAAGCAGAACCAGTGCTTAAAGGTTTGAAAACCCAAATCACTCAGAAAAGCGCTCCAGACCCAAAAATAAAACCAGGCGCAACCATTAAAGCCACGGTTTTAGAACCCCACTTCGCAGACTTACGCATAGTTTCCATCGAAAGAAAACGCCTAAAATACCTTACGAACGAAGACGCAAAAAACGAAGGCGGCTATACGCTTGAAGAGTTCAAAAAACAATGGAAAGACAAGTACGACGAATGGAACGAAAACGAACTAGCCTACATAATACACTTCGAAAAAGCCTAATCCTCGCACTTCAAGCCAGGCTCAACCCAAGAAAACTTGCGCTGAAAAGTCTTAGGGTAATAAAGCTTCCAGTCAAAGGCCACTTTTTTGCCCCAATCATAATAGACCCGAGGGTCAATGTAGCTCTTTAACGAAGTCCTCAGATTGTAATCCCTCGTCTCTCGTGTCTCTCTTATTTTCAGTTCAAGCGCCTTTATCGCTTTTTTCCTCGCCTCAGTCTCTTTCGCCGCCCTAAGCTTTTCCAGCCTCTCCCTCTTCTTCGCCAAAGACCCTTCAAAGCTCTTAGATGGTTTGCGCTTGTGATTGCAAACCATCGCCGCCTGAAGATTAGCCTCCGTGGCAACGTGTTTCTTCACAAACTCTGGCTGCGAAGGCGAGACTTTCGCGCCGTCTAGATGATCCTTAACCACCTTCGAGGCGTGATAAGTCCTAAAAACCTTGGCGGTCAAATCGGGCATCACCTCGTTGAGAAAAGCCGTAACATGATTAGAACGGACACCGTCGAAGATTGTGGACTTCGTCTCTGCAATGAACCGCTTTAGATTTTGAATGACCGTGTCTGGCAATTGAACCTTTTTCTCCCACCTAACCGCGTCCTTTCCGAGGAAGTCAAAAGTTGCCAAGCCGTCTGCCTCGAAACGGATATGCTCAGGTCTGAGCGTCGTAGCACCAACAGTATCTGCCTCGTCCTCTTCTTTTTCGTCGCCCACACGAAGCTTCAACGCATCAATGAGGTAGCAAACCGTGGCGACTTTTCGCCTCAGAACATCTGGCGACTGCAAATTCTTGCTAATGTGTTCGCGTATATCATCTATTCGACTGTTTAACTCCATCGCTTTATTGAACTTCTGAATGTCGCTCTCCTGCTTCAGAAAACACGTGTCAGCCAGCCAAACATACTTCTCCTTACCACGCAATTTATCATCCCATTTTGCAATCCACATGTCGTCAGGATGCCAGACGGTTTTCCAGTTTCCCGGAGGTCTCGGTGCGCCATCCGATAAGTTTAGGGTGATGTCGCTTTCCTTAGGTCCTTGTTTCCATCTTCCCCGCAACGGATGTTGCCCTCTCCCCATGAAAATGCTTGAAGGCTCAACCATGTAACTGCCGATTTCTGCTTTCACACCGTCGACTGCGGCAGAGCCATACTTCTCCTTGTTAGTCTCGCGTGCCTTCTTTCGTTCTTCGGCTAACCGTTTCTTTTCCTCTTTTGACAGACTCTCTTTGTTCGCCCTCTCTTTCTGCACGTAATCGATTATTTCTTTAAAGTCAAATTGTTCTGGAGGAAGCTTTTCTTTTATGCCTAGGGCTTGGCGGAAGTCTTCAAAGAAGTTAGCGACGAAAACGGGGTCCTTCACGTAGTCCGTTTCAAGCTTCTTAACCCATGCGACCGCCATTTCCTCCTGTTCTGGAGTTAGGACTATTGGGTTGCCTTTAACGGTTATGCGGAAGCCTTTCGCCTCATATTTTGGCACGAGTATACCATTGTGAATAAGCTGTTTCATTTTGCCCTCAACATTCTTCTCAATTATTGTAATTAAACCTTGACTCAAGAGTCGAAAATTTGACTCTTAAAGGTTACGAATAAATACTCAGGTTCTCCATACTAACTGCTAACCTTTCAACAATCGGAGGACTCGAGGATTTCTGTAGTAACAGAGATGTCAGTTCAAGAGTTCAGGAAATGGTTTGAGAAAGAAACAGCCAACCTAGTCAAACCACTCGACAAAGAAGCCACCGCGCTAATTGACGATGTGAAAAAGAAAATTAGCCAAGTGGAAGAGGCTTGCAGGAACCTAATCAAAGAATGCGAGAGAGAAAAAGAAAAGGGAAAAGCTTACCGCAGAGCGCGTGTCGCAAAGAAGTTGGCACAGCTCTTCATAGACACGTTAGACAAGATGACTTTCCCAGAGCAGGTTTCTTTCAACAGTACAGAAATATTAGTAAAGGATTTGAAAAAAGCGTTATCAACAATTGAACGCGAGAGAAACATGTGGTTCGAGAGAATCTCGCCTCTGTTCATAATGGCCCGAAGAAGAATAGACGTAGCCTTAAGCAGATTTTCCGAGTCGATTGAAAAATTAGACTCCTTCATTTCTGAGAAGTATGCAAAAGCGAAAACCGTAACGCACTGTTTCTCAACTGCTGACGGCATTGCCGAATTACGAAATGAGTTAGAGAGGATTGAAAAAGAGAAAAATGACACGGAATCCGCGATTTTTTCTGTTAACAAAGAGATGGAAGAAACGAAACAGAAAATGCTGTCAATACAGCAGAAGGACGAAATAAAAGAGCTAATGGCCATTAACCATCGAGCCAAAGAACTGGACAGAAAAAGTGAAACAAGAGTTGCGTTACCTACAGAAGCCCTTCATTAAGCTGCAAAACCTCTACCACAGCGGAGCAGTAAGTGTCCCAACAGAAGAAATAGAAAAACTGAACGAATACTTAACCCGTCCTTTTCCGACACTCGCAAAGGAAGAGCAAGGATACCCAGTATGTAAGAAAATCCTGCAGAAAATCAATGAAGCCATAGAACAAGATAAATTAAAAATCAAAAGTAGTAGGCAAAAGAAGGCGCAAGACCAGATAGACGCTATACTGAAAAATAACGCCTTAATCTCGCTGCAACAACAGTGCAAACAACTCTACGAGAGAAGAAAACACCTCTTAACCACAAGCAACATAGCCACGCACAAAAACGAAATCACCACATTGAAAACAACGCTAAAAGAGCTTCAAAGGCAGATGGAACACCTGAACTCAAAACTAACCAACCTAAAAAACAACCACCAAGAAAAGAAAGACAAACTGGAAATGCGTAAGAAAGACCTAGAAGGAACAGTTTCCGAAATCACAAGGAAAAACATTAGACTAGGTATCTGAACGCTTTTAGTTCCCTTTCTTTTGTAAACGCTCCGTTAACAACCTTGCAACGTCCCTTGGGCGTTCGGCAACATCGACTCCGACAGCTTGAAACGCCTCAATCTTACTCTTCGCTGTTCCAGCCTTGCCCATTATGATAGCGCCCGCGTGTCCCATTCTTTTGCCAGGTGGTGCCGTCCTTCCTGCGACGAAAGCGACGACGGGCTTTGGATAATTAATTTCACGGAGGTACTCCGCTGCTAATTCTTCGGTGTTGCCACCGATTTCGCCAATTAAGGCAACAGCCTTCGTCTGTCTATCTTTCGCGAACGCCTTGAGCACATCCACAAAACTCAGCCCCACAATCGGGTCGCCACCTAAGCCGAGGCAGGTAGATTGACCTAGACCTAAAGCTGTTAGTCCAGAGGCGATTTCATACGTCAATGTGCCACTACGCGAGGCAATCCCCACTACACCTTTCTTGAAAATGTGTGCTGGCATGATTCCCAGTTTGCACATGTCTGGCGTGATTATTCCAGGCGTGTTTGGTCCGATGATGGTCGCGTTTCTGTTCTTTGCTGCAGCAATTATCTGGATTGAGTCTTTTACTGGAACGTGCTCGGTTATGATCACTACGGTCTTTAGCTCAGCTTCTATTGCTTCTAGTGCTGCGTCTGCCGCGAAGGGTGCAGGTACAAAGATTATGGATGCGTTTGCTTCATGTTGCCTTAGCGCTTCTTCCGCCGTGTCGTAAACTGGCACCCCTTCAACTGAGGTGCCACCTTTGCCAGGCGTAACGCCTGCGACGATTCTTGTTCCAAACTCAAGCATTAAGTGTGTGTGGAATCTACCCTGCGTGCCTGTAATGCCCCACACAATGGCTTTTGTTGAGTTGTTCACGATTATTCCCATTTCTTTAACCCCGTTTCGCCCTTGCAACTCGTACAGCTTCTGCCGCTGCCTCTTCCATACTGTTTAGGACATGGATGCCCTCTGCAGTGAGTATTCTTCGCCCTTCCTCCTCATTAGTGCCTACCAGCCTGATAACTATGGGCTTTGTGAAGCCAACTCGTTGTTTTGCTTCCAAGATCCCCCTCGCAACATCGTCACAACGGGTTATGCCGCCCAAAATGTTAATGAAAACCACACTCACATTCGGATCTGACAAGACTATGTCTAGCGCCGCGGCCATCTGCTCAGGAGAAGCCCCCCCGCCAGCGTCTAGAAAGTTTGCAGGACGACCGCCATAGAGCTGAATCGCATCTAGTGTAGCCATAACCAAGCCGGCGCCGTTCCCTATTATTCCTATGTCGCCGTCCAATTTGACGTAGGCAAGGTCAGCCTTTTGCGCCTTAACTTCTTGTGGTGAAAGCTCTGATTTGCTTTTGCTCATGAGTCTTTCTTCAAAGTCCTGATGTCTGAACAAGGCGTTATCGTCAATTATGAGTCTCGCATCTGCTGCCATGAACTTGCCTTCGGTTGTTTCAACAAGCGGATTCATCTCTATAAGTTCTGCATCGTAATCCATCGCTACGGTGTAGAGTTTGAAGAAAATGTTTGCCAAGTCCTGCATCTGATTACCTACGTAGCCGAGGTTTTTAGCCAAATTGCGGGCGTTGTAAATTCGGAAACCGAAAATTGGGTCGATGAAATGCTTGGTGATTTTCTCTGGTGTGGTAGCTGCGACTTCTTCAATGTCCATTCCTCCTGCAGAAGACGCGATAGCAACGTAACGTTGGCTGGAACGGTCGGTTGTTATGCCAAAATACAATTCTTTTTTAACGTTGATTTTTTCTTCCACCCAAACGCTGCACACTTTTATGCCCTTAATCTCCATTCCTAAAATTCTGCTGGCGACCGCTTCTGCTTCTTGGGGATTGTTGGCGAAAAGAATTCCGCCTGCCTTCCCTCTGCCTGCGACTTGGACTTGGGCTTTTATGGCGTATGGCGGGGTGAGTTTTAATGCTATTTCTTTGGCTTGTGTGGCGTTTGTTGCTAATCCGCCTTGCGGAACCGGAGTCTTGTATTTGGCTAGTATCGTTTTTGCCTCGTACTCGAACAGTTTCATGCCTCTACAGGCTCCTTGAGATGACTATTTTAAGACTTGAATTGTGATATAAGACCTTGTATCTTGGACGCCGTCGATCGCGCCCAAGAGTCGTAGGGCTTCGTCGAGCTTGTCTCTTTGAACTGTAAGCACTACGTCCATATCTCCTGCGACACGGAAGATTCTTTGAACAGGCGTTTCCGCCATCTTCTTATACGCTTCTGTTCGTTTTAAGGGTGAGACTTTGAGGAAAACGAAAGCAGGGTTCGTAGAAATTCCCAAGAGGCTTAAGCCTTCCTCAGTGATGTCAATAAAGCCCCGCCCAGTGCGAATATAGCCCAAGTCTCTCAGCTTTCGCAAATGCACATTCAATGCCTGACGACTAATCTGAAGCTGTTTTGCCAATTCGCTCTGTTTTATGTGCAAAGTGTAAAACGTCACGGGTTTACTTTTGTCGAGAAGCATCCGCAGCAAACGTAACGGACGGCGGGATAAAACATTTGTCGTCATATTGTCACACTGCTACATTTATTACACATTTGCTTTACGTAGGTAAATTATTACTTAACCCTTTCGCTTGTGCGACTTCCGCTTTAACGTTGCTTGTCAAATCCGTAAGCAATGTTCGGAAAAGTGGAGAATGAAACAAAATGGATGGTGAATTCATAAGCGATAAACCGCAACAAAGCAGAGGCTTAACCGTGAAAGCCAAAACCAAAACTGAGCACCGAGAACTAATCTACGTCGACTTAGGCAAAGACAACAAAATAACGGAGTTTCTGAACGCTCAGAAACCTAACACTAAGCACGTTTATACTTCGTATATGCAGAGGCTAAAGGAATTCACGCATAACGAAAGCGGAAAATCAATGCTGGAAAACCGTGACGAATGGCTTAGACGAATATTCGCCTATCAAGAATGGCTAAGACAAAAGAAATACTCTAGCAACTATATCGAAAGCAATCTAGGTTGTCTCAGAGGATTCTTTTCCTTTTATCGGGTGCCTCTCATGCTGACAAGTCAAGAAAGAGCCAAAATCCGAAAGCGCACAAGAACAACGATAGACTATGAATTCACAAGCGAAATATTGGCTAAAATGTATTACTCTGCTAGAACTGCCAAAAGTCGCTATGTTGTGGCAATGGCTAGAAGCATTGGGCTTAGGTCAGAGGATTTTAGCTCTATCACTTACGGACAGCTTAGAGCCTTAGACTTGAACGCTGAAGTTCCTGTCTTTTTCGGACAGGTTCAAACTATGAAGGAAGGAATAGTCGCTTTTTGCTTCTTAGACCAAGATGCGGTAATGGCTATCAAAGAACTGTTAGAAGTCAGTAAAGACAAGAAAGACAATGAAAAAGTTTGGTCATATAATCCAAAATACCTTAGTCCGTTGATTAGACGACTTGCGAAAAGGGCACACGTTGAAGTCACGGACAGAGAATTCGGTTTCATTGCTTCAGAAAATTCCTAGTTGACAATTTGCTTACTGTTACCAGCCTAGAGAAAATGCGTCAAATAGTCGGAAAACAAACCTCTGAAAGTGCTTATTTAAGTTCTAGTACGTTAAGAGATGCTTTCAGTCTCGTATTGCCGAAAATAGCGTTTAATGGTAACGGCATTAGGGCGAAAGTGACAACATTAGAGCAACAACTGGCAGAAAAAGACGCTTTGATCAAAGAACTTCAACAAAAACTAGGTCAGAACGATAACAAACTTAGCAAAATGCAAGTGGATTTCGAAGAACGCTTGACCTGGCTAGAGAACAAGAACCGTAAAAAGGAGAGAATTCCAATTGACTAACTCTGATATTGGCAAGTGGGCAAGCGAAGTATGCCCACGAAAAGCTGAAAAGGACGAAGAACCCGAAGAGGAAGAGGAATTATATTGTAACCGATGCGAAGAGCGTCAGATGTTCAAGAAAGTGAAAGACGGCTGGCAATGCGAAGTTTGTGGTCACATCGTAGCGGACGAGTATGAGGCAGAGGAAAACGAAGATAACGATACGGAAGAAACACCACCATTTTTCTAGAGGACCTATTTCTTTTTTCTGGACTTATAGCAGAATTACTCGTCCCATAACGCATAGGTCCTATTCTGTTAGTGGTCCTATAGCATATACAGGTCCTTCTTTCTACTGGTCCTACAAACAACTGGTCCTATAGGACGTTCAACTTGTAGAGGCAATTGAAAGGTTCTAGCTAGAATCAACTACCTACTATCAGTTCACGTATGGGGGGACTTGCGTCTGTTCAAATCGCTTTAGGGTGCAAATGGCGGGGGAGTTGTAGCGATTAGGTGAAAAGAATCCTCTCTGGTTGCTACTTGGTTGCCCTAATCCGTAATGAAGCACATACGCCGACTTTATGAGAAATTTGATTTTCCACTTTCAATTTTCTCCTCAAGTCTTTCACAAGATTCTAGCGAGTTAACCGACTAATTGAAGAATTGGTTCTAGTGCGCGCTATT
>CAWJIF010000006.1:0-18504 GCA_963842875.1 Candidatus Bathyarchaeota archaeon | reverse complement strand
TAGCATATCCGACAAGTTACTGTTCTGTTTATAAGGCAATAATTAAAGGAGGCAAGAAAAAAGATTGAATAAGAAAATGCTGCTTTACCTCGGCATAGTGCTGATCATTATCGCTATAATACTTGCTGTAGTGCAACACTTTGGACCCAACCTTTATGGTAGCCAAGACAATAAATGGTATTTCTGGGGATTAGTCGGAATCATCGGCTTGATCGGCATTATCTTAGCAGCATGGTCGTACATGAAGAAGTAAGCATCGCTAGCCATATTCCTTTAGCCAACTTCTAATAAGTGGAGTCCTCTTTCTCTAAATTAAAAGGAAGTTCGTTATTCCTGACAGACTTGATCTTGAGGAAGCGGAGAAGGCGATTAGGAAACAATTAGAGAATGGAGTTTGATAAGCTAAAGATTCTCCACACTTCTGTTCATGTATTCGATATTTGTGAAGGGTATTATGTTACGTTTTACGAAATCCACTCTTCATGCTTAAAGCGAAACTATTACTTAGCGCATGCTAGCCTTCGGGTTTATTCAAGTAGACGCTCAGATATGAGAAGATTTATTAGGTTTGCATTCTTCTCTTTTGATTCAATATGGCACGTGTCATAAATCAAAGGTGTCAACTTGATGGTTAAAGCACGAAGAACGTACAATGTAATCATTAGAACCGAGCTTTACAAACGTAAAGATTATTTACCTTCATTGTGTTTCAGTACCCAAGAAAAAGGAAGGATGCCCAATCCATGTCCAATGCAGTTCTAGTCATCGGAGGCGGCATAGCAGGAATACAGGCGTCTCTAGACCTAGCTAACCGTGGAATCAAGGTTTACTTAGTCGAAAAACTTCCCAGCATAGGAGGAAGGATGGCTCAACTTGACAAGACTTTTCCGACACTTGATTGTTCAATCTGCATTCTGGCACCAAAAATGATTGAATGCTTCAGACATCCAAACATTAGCCTTCTGACATATTCAAAAGTCACAGAAGTCAAGGGTGAAGCAGGTAATTTCACCGTAAAGATTTTGAAAGAACCCCGTTACGTCGACGCGGAAAAATGCACTGGATGTGGTACGTGCATGGAAAAATGCCCAGTCAAGGTTCCTAATGAGTTTGATATGGGTCTAGGAAACAGGAAAGCCATCTACATGTCCTTCAAGCAGGCAGTTCCTCTTATTGCAACTATAGACCCTGACCATTGCTTATACTTCACTAAAGGCGTTTGCCAAATCTGCAAAAAACTCTGCCCATCAAACGCTGTCAATTTTGAACAGAAACCAGAAGAAATCGTTGTAAACGTTTCTTCGATAATCGTTGCTACAGGTTTTGACATTTTCGATCCTTCAGCTATGAGTGAGTACGGTTATTCTAGATACAAGAATGTGATTCACTCGATGGAGTTTGAAAGACTAATATGCGCTTCCGGTCCAACCAACGGGCATCTTGTAAGATCCTCAGATGGTAAAGAGCCTAAATGCGTTGCTTTCATTCAGTGTGTTGGTTCGAGGAGCCAGACAGGTGAGATTCCGTATTGCTCAAGTGTCTGTTGCGTTTATGCGACAAAAGAATCAATCCTAATAAAGGAGCATTTTCCAGACACGGAAGTGTACGTTCTGTACATAGACTTAAGGGCGGTCGGAAAAGGTTTCCAAGAATTCGTTGACAAGGCCAAGAAAGAGTATGGAGTGAAGTACATTAAGGCGCATCCAGGCGGAATGGACGAGGATCCAATTACGAAAAATCTTCAAATCCATTACGAGGATGTCCTGTCGGGCAAAATGAAAGAGATCACTGCTGACATGGTTGTCTTGTGTCCAGCGTTAATTCCAAAAAAAGACAACAAGAAGATTGCTGGAATAATGGGGCTCGAACTTGAAGAGTATGGGTTCTTCAAATCCAGCGATGAACTTACAGCACCTTTAGATACGAATATCCCAGGAATATACATTTGCGGATATTGCCAAAGCCCGAAGGATATACCTGAAAGTGTAGCTCAGGCAAGTGGAGCGGCTGCCAGAGCAGCGGAGACAGCAATATGCGTGGCTAAGGAGGCTAAGCCATGAACGAAAATGAGAAGCCTCGAATTGGAGTTTTCGTTTGCCATTGTGGAGTTAACATAGGCGGTATAGTTAACGTTCCAGAAGTTGTTGAATATGCAAAAACATTGCCTAATGTTGCATATGCCGAAGGCAATCTTTACACATGCTCCTCTGAAGGGCTAAGCAAAATCAAAGAGGCAATTGCGAAGTTTCACCTTAACAAGGTAGTTGTGGCTTCTTGTACGCCTAGGACCCATGAACCACTCTTCAGAAGTGCCTGTGAAGAGGCTGGGTTGAACAAGTATCTATTTCATATGGCTAACATACGTGAGCATTGCAGTTGGGTGCATCCAAAGGATCTGAAAAAAGCTACAGAAAAGGCTGAGGAAATAGTTAAAATGGCAGTAGCCAAAGCGGCTTTGCTTGAACCGCAGACGGAACCAGAAATCGATGTCCTGCCGGTTGCTCTTGTAATAGGTGGTGGCGTTTCAGGAATAACTGCAGCCCTTAGCCTTGCCAATCAGAAATTTATAGTGCACCTGATCGAAAAGGAAAATGAGATCGGCGGAAAATTAAAAGAGCTTTACACGCTCTATCCGAACAATGACTATGCCTCGAAAATTTTGGAAGAATTTGTCCAAGCTGCATGCTCAAATGCTAGAATCAAAGTTCATACTTCATCGGCTGTGAAGCACATTGAAGGCTTCATAGGGAACTTTAAAGTCACAATCGACCATGAAGGAAAAGAAGAACCCCTTGACATTGGAACAATAATTGTCGCCACAGGGGCGGATGTTCTGAAACCGCATGGGCTATATTGCTATGGCGAATCCAAGAATGTCCTTACTCAACTCGAACTTGAACGAATCATGAAAGAAGGGAGACTTGGAAGGCCAAAAAACGTTGTTATGATTCAATGCGTGGGTGCGAGAGAAGAAAAAGAAGGTGGACGAAACTATTGCTCCAGAATATGCTGCGCCGTTGCTGTTAAGAACGCCCTGCAAATTAAAGAACTGTCTCCCGAAGCTGAAGTTTACGTACTTTACAGGGACATGCAAACCTATGGAAAGGATTTTGAAGAGCAATACAGAAAGGCAAGAGAAAACTCTGTTCAATTCATAAGATACGACATTGAAAACTCTCCTGAGGTCTTCTTCAGACCTGATGGAAAACTTACAGTGAGGGTATATGACATTATGTTGAATGCTACCCTCGAACTTGATGCTGACCTTCTGATCTTGTCCACACCGTTGATTCAAAGTGAAAATACTGAAGAGCTTTCGAAAATCCTGAAGGTTCCGCTAGGCTCTGATGGCTTCTTTTTTGAAGCGCACGTTAAGCTCAGACCTGTGGATTTTGCAACAGATGGAATATTTGTTTGTGGGACTGCTCATAGTCCTAAAACTATCCCTGAAAGCATTGCTCAAGCCTACGCTGCCGCTTCTAGAGCAGGTATCCCTATGGCCCTAAGACGGGTCAGGACGGAAGCCATAACCGCTTCTGTTAACGAGGACTTGTGCACAGGATGTGGAACTTGCATCAAACTATGTCCTTACAGCGCCATACAAAAAGATGAACAGGGAATTGCAAGAGTAAACGATGTCCTATGTAAAGGGTGCGGCGTGTGTTCTGCAAGTTGCCCTGAAAAAGCAATAAAAATGAAGCACTTCAGCGACGCCCAAGTACTAGCCGAGGCAACCGCAGCTTTGGGAGGAAAATAAAATGGACGAATTTGAACCCAAAATAATCGGCTTCCTATGCAACTGGTGCTCCTACGCAGGCGCAGACCTAGCTGGCGTAAGCAGAATACAATACCCCTCCAACATACGAATTGTCAGAGTAATGTGCAGCGGAAGAATAGACCCGACAATCCCTTTGGAAGTTTTCATGAGAGGGGCAGACGGAATATTGATCTTAGGTTGCCATCCCGGCGACTGCCATTATGTTGAAGGAAACTTGTACGAGAAAAGAAAGATCGAAATGGTAAAGAAACTAATAACGCTAACGGGCTTGGAACCAGATCGTCTAAGACTGGAATGGGTTTCCGCATCGGAAGGTCAGAGATTTGCTCAGATAGTGACCCAATTTACAGAGCAAATAAAAAAGTTGGGTCCTTCCCAATTGTCAGGGCAGAAGCCAAATCAGAAGATCCTTGAAAATCTTCAAGCAGCAAAAAACGCTGCTTCAAGCTTCAGGTTAAGAGTTCTGGTTGGAACAGAAAGAGAGTTGACAGAAAAGAGTAACGCTTACAAAGAAAAGATTTCGCAAGAAGAATTTGATTCTTTACTTGACGACGTCGTTCAAGCAGAGTTCGTTCGGCACAAGATTCACCTCTTGACAAAGGCTAACCCGCTTTCTGTTAAGGCCTTGGCAGAACAGGTTCAGATGAAACCGTCTGATGTGCTTTGTCAAATTGTCGAAATGCGGAGAAAGAACATGATCGCGTTAGATCATGTAGAGGGCACGACTCCAATCTACAAGGCTTTGGAAGTTGAATAAAGATGACAAACGAAAAAGTTGGCGCTATCTTGGTGGTCGGCGGCGGCGTGGCCGGAATACAAGCATCCTTAGACATTGCAGACTCTGGATTCAAAGTATACCTGATTGACCAAGAACCAAGCATTGGCGGTGTAATGGCGCAACTCGACAAGACATTCCCAACAAACGACTGCTCTATGTGTATTCTCTCACCCAAACTCGTGGCCACAGGAAGACACCCCAACATTTCCATTTTAACAAACGCTGAAATAGTGGGGCTTACGGGTGAAGCTGGAAACTTCGAAGTAAAGCTTCGAAGAAGAAGCCGCTACGTAAACGAAGAAAAATGCAACGGCTGCGGCTTATGCGCACAAAAATGCCCAATCGAAGCTATCGATGTGTTTAATGAGAGCTTGGGCGGTAGAAGCGCCATTTACGTGAAGTATCCTCAGGCGGTTCCGTTGAAGTTTATTATTGACCGCGAAAAATGCATCGGATGCAGCACATGTTTCGAAATCTGCAGGGCTAAAGCGATTGAATATGACCAGAAAGACACCGAAGTGGCGCTAAAGGTAGGCTCAATTGTGCTTGCACCTGGATTCGAATCTTTTGATGCAACACTTAAGAGCGAGTATGGTTATGGACGTTTCCAAAACGTCGTTACAAGCATAGAGTTTGAGCGCATCTTGAGCGCTTCAGGTCCATATGGCGGACTGGTTTTAAGACCTTCCGACGGCGAAATTCCAAAGAAAATAGCCTTCATCCAATGTGTTGGTTCACGTGATGCCAAGATTGGAAACAACTACTGCTCTGCCGCATGCTGCATGTACGGCATGAAAGAAGCCGTCATTGCGAAAGAGCACACTCCGACAAAACTGGATTGCACAATCTTCTACATGGACATACGGGCTTATGGAAAGGAATTTGACGCTTATTACAACCGCGCAAAAGGCGAATGGGGTGTGAAATTCCTAAGGTCTCGAGTGGCAAGCGTTGATCAGGACCTATCAACAGGCAACCTTCTTGTCCGCTATGCGGAGAATGAGGAGCCCAAAACCGAAGAATTCAACATGGTCGTTTTGTCGACCGGGATGACGCCGCCGAAAGACGTGGAAAAAATAGGCAAAATGCTGGGCATAAAGCTAAACAAATACAAGTTCTGCCAAACAGAGACGTTCTCGCCCCTAGAAACCTCCAAAAAAGGCATATATGTCTGCGGGGCATTCGCTGCACCAAAAGATATTCCGGAAAGTGTCGCACAAGCAAGTGGCGCAGCAGCAAAAGCAATGAGCATAATCGCTTCAGAAAGAGGAACACAAGTAACAAAGAAGGAATATCCACCTGAAAGGGATGTGAGCAAAGAAGAGCCGCGAATAGGCGTTTTCGTATGTCACTGTGGAATAAACATAGGCGGAATAGTAAATGTACCAGGAGTGGTCGATTACGCCAAAACCTTGCCTGATGTGGCTTATGCAGAAGCAAACCTCTACACCTGCTCGCAAGACACGCAGAAGCTTATTCTGGAAAAAATCAAGCAAAACAATCTCAACCGGGTCGTCGTAGCCTCATGCACCCCAAGAACACACGAGCCACTATTCAGAGAAACCGTTCAAGAGGCTGGACTTAATCCATACTTGTTCGAGATGACGAACATTCGTGACCAGTGCAGTTGGGTACATATGCACGAACCGGAAAAGGCAACGAAAAAATCCAAGGACTTGATCCGTTCAGTAGTGGCAAAAGCGCGACTTCTAAAGCCTCTGGAAAAACCACTAATCAACGTCACTCCAGTTGGACTAGTTATAGGCGGCGGGGTTTCGGGTATGACCGCAGCCCTAGAACTCGCCAGACAAGGGTTTGAGGTGCATCTTGTTGAAAAAGACAAAGAATTGGGCGGACACCTGCGCACGCTGCAATACCTACTGGAAGGCGAAGACCCGAAAGAAAAACTAAACGCGCTAGCCAACGAAGTGAAGGCAAACGAGAAGATACACGTTTACTTGGACTCGGAAGTTGCCGAAATTTCTGGCTTTGTGGGTAATTTCAAAGCGAAAATAAGGCAGGATGGTCAGGAAAAGGAAATTGAACACGGCATAGTCATAGTAGCTACAGGCGCGGTCGAATACCAACCGACAGAGTACCTCTACAACAAAGACACGAGAGTAAAGACGCAGCATGAGCTTGAAGAAGAAATCGCGGAAGGCACCTTCAAGGCAAAAAATGTCGTTATGATTCAATGCGTAGGCGCTAGAACCGAAGAAAGACCAAACTGCGCGAGAATATGCTGTGGGCAAGCAATCAAAAACTCTTTGAAAATCAAGGAAGTGAGTCCAGACACAGAAGTCTTCGTGCTATACAAAGACATCAGAACATACGGTTTCAAGGAAGACTACTACCGCGAAGCTGCCAAGAAAGGAGTTTTATTCATAAATTACACCGACGAAAGAAAGCCCCATGTTGTCAACGATAATGGACAGCTGAAAGTGAAGCTCTGGGAGCCAGTGCTAAAGGAAGAAATTGAAATTCAACCCGACCTTATAGTTTTGAGCGCAGCCACAATACCGAACCCAGACAATAAACGCATAGCGGAGATGCTCAAAGTACCACTGATTAAAGAAGGCTTCTTCTTAGAAGCCCACATGAAACTTCGCCCTGTAGACTTTGCAACTGAAGGCGTGTTCCTCTGCGGCATGGCACACTCGCCAAAATACATCGACGAAAGCATCGCTCAAGCCTGTGCAGCAGCGGCAAGAGCGACAACCATACTGTCCAAGAAAACACTCGAGATGGAAGGCATAATCGCCAACGTGAACGAAGATTTATGTAGCAGTTGCAGAATTTGTGAATCTCTATGCCCGTACGGCGCAATCGAGATGCAGGAGAAAAACGGGAAACTTAAGGCGCAAGTGATTGAAGCCCTTTGCAAAGGCTGCGGAGTCTGCGGGACAGCATGCCCGACCAAAGCCATCACAATGGGGCACTTCACTAATGAAGAGCTACTGGCCCAAGTCAAAGCCGCGTTGGTTGAGGTGAAAGCATGAGCGAACAAAAGGAACAGTTTGAACCAAAAATAATCGGTTTCCTGTGCAACTGGTGTAGTTACGCAGGCGCCGACTTAGCTGGTGTAAGCAGAATTCAGTATCCCCCGAACATTCGTATTATTCGCGTTATGTGCAGCGGACGAGTTGACCCAGTTTTCGTCCTTGAAGCTTTCAAGAATGGTGCAGATGGCGTCTTAGTCGCTGGTTGTCACCTTCCGTCTGACTGTCACTATCTAAGCGGCAACTTCAAGGCCCAGAGAAGAATAGACCTCTTGAAGGAGGTCCTTGGGCAATTTGGCATCGAGCCCGAACGACTGCGCCTCGAATGGATCTCAGCGTCAGAGGGTGATAAATTCGCAACGGTTATTAAGGATATGACGGAACAAATCAGGAAACTCGGTCCTGTCCCATTTAAGATTAAGAGAGTTTAAGAAAATGTCTCAAACTAGAAAAAAGAAAAAATCCGAAGTAAAAGAAGAAACAAAACCGAAAGAAGAGGTAAATGAGGAAACGCGGCCTAAACCACCGGAGCAAAAAGCAGGTCAAGAAACAGTGCTCAGAATCACTCCTGAAAGCGCTCGTTTCAAGTATGAGCTCAAGAAGGTTCCTGGCGCTGAGAAGCTTATGCTATGTTTCCAGTGTGGCACTTGCACTGCTGACTGCCCAGTTTCAAGACATAACGAGTCGTATAGACCGCGTAAAATACTGCGGATGGCACAGTTGGGAATTAAAGATCAAGTGTTGAAAAGTGATGTGATTTGGCTTTGTGCCGCGTGCTTCATTTGCGTTGATCATTGTCCGCAGGATGTGGATATTGCGGGGGTTTTAAGGGCTCTGCGGAACTTGGCGGTAAGAGACGGTTCGATGCCTTCCAACTTCAGAGAATTAGCCTCAGCAATTATGCAAACTGGCTATGCATACAAGATCCCAGAGTTACGGATAATGAAGCGGGTAGAAGCAGAGTTGCCAGCTTTGCCTAAAGGCAATACCGAGGATGTTGCTAAACTTTTCAAGATTACTGGTTTCTCCAAAGTTCTGGGGACAAGCGGAGGGAACTAGAGTTGGCAGAAAATACTGAAAAGAAAGGCAGAAAGTACGTGCTCTTTCTCGGCTGCGCCATACCATATCGTGAAGGCGCATACGAGATTTCAGCAAGAAAGGTTTTCAAGAGGCTTGGATTAGAAGTTGAGGAAATGCCGGAATTCAACTGCTGCGGACTTCCAATAGACCCGGTAAGTCACGAAGCAATGCTCGCACTCGCGGCTCGAAACCTTTGTCTGGCAGAGCAAAAAGGCTTAAACATTATCGCTCTATGTCCAGGATGTGCTGGCACTCTGCGTAAAGTAAACCAAACCTTGAAAGAAGACAAGAGAGTGAGAGAAGAGGTTAATCATTTCTTGAAAGAAATCGGCATGGAATTCAAGGGAACCATAGAAGTCAAGCACATTATGCAGGTCTTAGCAGAAGACATCGGCTTGGAAAAAATAAAGGCGACCATTAAGAGACCTCTCACCAACTTATGTGTCGCAGAGCACAGCGGTTGCCATGTTCTTCGTCCAATAAAATATATAGGATTCGACGACCCGGAAAACCCCCAAGTCTTGAAAAACCTTATCCGAGCAACAGGCGCAAGGGTTCTTGACTATCAAGACGAAGCCCAATGCTGCGGCGCTCCAATAGTCGGCATTAATCAAGACGTCCCCACGAGCCTGACCGGAGAAAAACTCAGCCACATGAAAGATGTCGGAGCTCAAGCAGTCATTACAGTGTGCCCCTTCTGCCACATGATGTTCGACACAAACCAGTCAAGAATAGAACGCGTTATTAACAAGAAATTCGAGATCCCCGCGCTCCACTACACGCAACTCTTAGGGCTTGCGATGGGGTTCAGCCCGGGAGAACTTGCAATAAAAGAACTTAGAGTTGATGCCTCGAAGCTCATGACAATCATAAACGCTTAGGCGATGGAAAGAAAAATGGCGAAATTAAAATTTGGTCTCTACTGGGCGGCAAGTTGTGGTGGCTGCGAAATAGCAGTTCTAGACATAAATGAGAAAATACTGGACGTTATAGGCCAAGTAGACATTGTCTTTTGGCCCGTAGCTATGGACATAAAATACAAAGACGTCGAAGCAATGCCCGACAAGAGCATTGACGTGGTCTTCTTTAACGGTGCCATCAGGAACTCCGAAAACGAGGAAATGGCTAAACTGTTGAGGAAGAAAGCAAAGGTACTAGTTGCCTTTGGTTCTTGTGCGCAGGAAGGTTGCATTCCAGGGCTCGCAAACCTTCATGACAGGGAAGAAGTCTTTCGAAAAGTGTACCTTGAATGCCCGTCAGTCAAGAATCCCGAACACCAGACGCCACAGACGTCAACTAAAGTTAAAGAAGGCGAGATACACATCCCAGAGCTTTACGACACCGTAAAAACACTTGACCAAACAGTTGACGTGGATTATTATTTACCAGGTTGTCCTCCTCCAGTGGATTTGATAGAAAAAGCCATCGAAGCCATAGCGACCAACAAACTGCCACCAAAAGGCTCAGTTTTAGCGCCTAACAAGTCGGTCTGCGACGAATGCCCACGAACAAGAGAGAAGAAGAGAATCTCAAAAATCTACCGCGTTTACGAAAAAGTTCCAGAACCGGAGAAATGTCTGCTTGAGCAGGGTATAATCTGTATCGGTCCAGCAACCCGTTCTGGGTGTGGCGCACAGTGTTTGAAGGTTGATATGCCCTGCACTGGGTGCGGCGGACCTTGTCCAGGTGAGATTGAACAAGGCGCGGCTATGATAAGCGCTCTAGCATCAATACTCGGTGTAGATGAGGAAAAGAGAGAAGACTATGACCCACAAAAACTGATCAAACAGATTAAGGACCCTGTGGGCACTTTTTACAGGTACTCTCTTCCAGCGTCAATCTTGCGCAGAAAGGTGATTAAGAAATGAAGAAAATAAGTATAGACCCGATTACGAGGCTTGAAGGTCACGGAAAAATAGACCTATTCCTCAATGATTCAGGCGAAGTTGAAAACGCCTACCTTGCAGTTCCAGAACTTAGGGGCTTTGAAAAATTCTGCGAAGGTAGAAAAGCCGAAGACATGCCGCAACTGACCACAAGAATCTGTGGCGTCTGTCCAGTGGCGCATCACTTCGCGGCAACCAAAGCGTTAGATATGGCCTTTCACACGGAACCACCTTCTGCCGCAAAGAAACTCAGGGAGCTAATGTACAGCGGCTACTTCATTTACGACCATATTCTTCACTTCTATTTTCTAGGCGGACCAGACTTTATTGTCGGTCCTGATGCACCAGCGGCGGAGAGAAACATTCTAGGCGTAATAAACAAAGTCGGCTTAGACATCGGTAAACAAGTGATAAAGAACCGAGCATATGGCCAGAAGATCACGGCCATTATAGGCGGAAAGGCAACTCATCCTGTCTGCGGCTTGCCTGGCGGAATGTCAAAACCACTGAGCGAAGAGGACAGAAAAGAAATCGAGAACATGACCAAAGAAACCGTTAAGTTTGCGCAATTTAGCCTGCAAATATTCCACGACATCGTACTGAAAAACGAGAAATATATGGATTTGATCACAAAAGGTCCATACGTGCACAAAACCTACTACATGGGATTGGTCGACAAAAACAATCGTGTCAACTTCTACGACGGCGACGTACGGGTTGTTGATCCCAACGGCAAAGAATTTGCAAGGTTCCAGCCTTCGCAATATTTGGATAATATTGAAGAGCATGTGGAACCATGGTCATACGTCAAGTTTCCATACCTGAAGAAAATTGGCTGGAAAGGATTTGTAGACGGACCCGAAAGCGGCGTGTACCGTGTTGGTCCACTTGGAAGACTGAACAGTGCAGACGGCATGGCTACGCCCTTGGCAAATGAAGAATACACGCAAATGTACCAGACGTTAGGCGGCAAACCTGTGCACAACACTCTGGCCTTTCACTGGGCAAGATTGATAGAACTTCAATACGCAACCGAAAGAGCCTTGGAACTGAGCCAAGATCCAGAGATTACGAGCAAAGACGTGCGGAACAAGGTCGGGGAACCAGGCGAAGGCGTAGGCATCGTGGAAGCAGCAAGAGGAACACTGATTCATCACTACAAACTGGACAAAGATGCGCTCGTGGAAAAAGTCAACATGATCGTCGCAACCACCAACAACTCCGCAGCAATCGACATGTCAATCCGCGACGCCGCGAAAGGACTAATCAAGGGCGGAAACGTTAACGAAGGCTTGCTGAACATGGTGGAGATGGCTTTCAGAGCATACGACCCCTGCATGGGTTGCGCAACACACTTCGCCATCGGACAAATGCCGTTAGAAGTCAACATCTACGACAATGATCATCACCTTCTCAAAACGATAAGGCGCTAAACACTTCAGTGCGCGCTCTAGTCTGAGAACAATGGAAAACGAAAAAGGCTTTGAAGAAAAGCTGAAAGGATGGCTTTTCGGCGCCGAAAAAGTCGCAGTTGTTGGCGTTGGCAATACGATGCGAAGAGATGATGCCGTAGGCATTGAAATAGTAAGACTCTTGCATAGTAAGGTTTCCTCTAGAGTTAGCTTGGTTGAAGCGGAGACTATGCCAGAAGACTACATGGATACAATAGTCAGTTTTCATCCATCCCGCATCTTAATCATTGACTCAGGATTAATCAGCAAAAAACCTGGCAACGTAAAATTGTTAGCTCCTAATGAAGCTATGAAAACCCCTGTTTCAACTCACATGCTTCCGCTTCAAGTCTTCTGCGCCTACTTGGAAAAGATGATTAATGCAAAGATTCTGTTGCTGATTGTACAGCCAAAAGACACGGGTATGGGAGAGGGTTTAACAAAAGAAATAGCGAAGACTGCGGAGGGAATCGCGGATTTTTTGATTGCGATTCTGCCTTAAAATGAAAAACGAAATATGGTTACTTCTTCTCTTCCTTAGCCATTGCCTCTTGAAACAATTTCTTAACCGCGGTAATTCTGGCTTTCTGTGACAGTGTTTCGCTGGTCTCCAAGTCTAAAGCTTCTTCTGGACACCATGCAATGCATTGTGGTTTTTCTTTGTCCTTGCAGAGGTCGCAAACGAACACGACCTTCTTTTCTGGGTGCAGTGTGATTGCGCCATAGTCGCAGGCTTCTATGCACCAGCCGCAACCGTTGCATTTTTCTTCGTCAACCAGTATTATGCCGTTTTCTTCTGCCTGTTTCAAAGCTTCTCTAGGGCACGCTGCGACGCATGGCGGGTTTTCGCACAGTCTACAGGTTATAGACATGTTGACGAGCTGATGCAAACGCACAACTCGTATGCAAGATTTCATCGGGTTGAACACTTTCTCTTTAGTCATGGAGCATGCGTATTCACAGTTGCCACAGCCAACGCACTTGTCTGGGTCGGCGGATACGAACTTTCTCTTTGTTGACGTGGTCATTCTAGTTGCCTCCTACGATGTATGCTAAGTCTTCCATTCCGAGTTCCTTGAGTTTCTGCATCGTTGGGATTCCGTCTCTTGTCCATCCACGTGTTTCGTAGTAATCGTCCAGAAGTAAGTCCAATTCTTCTTGAGTTACGTGGGCACCCTTTGAAACGCCCTCGTCCGGTATTGGTGCATGCATTATTTTGTAGGGTACCGTGTCGTCTTTTCTTGAAAAGCCTTCCCGAATGTTGATTAGTCTTCCGAGGTTGTTGATTCTCTCACCCGCACGGGTCAGTTCTTCTGGAGACATTTCGTAGCCAGTAACTAGGGCGTAATATTTTGCCAAGTCTTTGAATCCGTCATAGTATGCCCCTCTGGAGAACTTGCAAACAATCAACGAATCGATTACAGTGTACATATCTTCGATTTCTCTGACAAGTTTTCCCCGTCCCTTTTCGGCTTTGAAACGGTTCACTGAACCCTTCACATCTGGTGCGTAGGCGCCGTGTCTGTTGTGATCAGCGCCTCGGAACGAAACCGCAAAGCCTAAGGCAGCGGTTTTCAAACCTCGGATATCATAGCCTGTCATTTCTACGCCTTTGATGTGATTGGCATATTTGTCCGCGCCTTTGCCGATTTTTTGCGCTGCCAGTCGGACGCCGTCTGCGAGAGTATTGCCCAGTTCTTCTCTAAGGGCGATTTTTTTCAGCAACTCAAACTCTGCTTCATAATTGCCGAATCGCAGTTCTAGTCCGCCCGTGTCTTGGTCTGTCAGTATTCCATGCTCGTAAAGATCCATTGCGAAGCCGACTATTCCGCCCGCAGAAATGCTATCCATGCCATACTGGTTGCACATGTCCATTGCTTTGCTGATGGCGTCTAAACGATCAACACCGCAGTTCGGTCCCAACGCCCACAGTGATTCGTATTCCATTCTAGTGGTGATTCCTTTGAATGGACCTTCGGGCACAACAACCGTATGTTCGCAACGCATGGCGCAAGAGTTGCAGCCAATGATTTTTGCAACAAAGTGTTCATTCAAGTATTCGCCACTGATTCTGTCCGCATTTTTGAGAGTACTATAAGTAAAGTTGTTAACTGGTAAGGCTCCTAGCGCGTTTAGAACCAGCACGTTTTCCGATGTGCCGAGTGTTCTGTACTTTCGTGACGCTGGTCCTTTCATTCTTTCATGAATCACTTTTATGAATGTTTTCAGGTCCTCTAGTTTTGCAACTTGGACATCCTTTGTTCCCCTGATAGCGATTGCCTTCAGGTTTTTGGAACCCATGACTGCGCCTAATCCGCATCTCCCAGCGGCTCTTGTCTTTTCGTTCAGTATACATGCGACTCGGGCTAGGTTTTCGCCTGCTGGGCCTATTGACGCAATTCGTATGTAGAAGTCGCCGAGTTCTTTTTGCAGTGCGTCTTCTGTCTCTGCTGGCGTCTTGCCCCACAAATGTTGGGCGTCCATTATGTGCACTGCGTCATCGTCTATCCAGAGGTAGACGGGTTTTTCAGCTTTGCCAGTGAAAATGATGGCGTCATAGCCGGCTCGTTTCATTTCTGTGCCGAATGCTCCGTGTGCTTTTGCTTCACCAAGGCCGAAAGATGCTGGCGACTTTGAGACAAACGCATGCCCGTTTCCGCCAGTGGGTACCATGGTGCCGCTTAATGGTCCTGTGGCGACGACTAGGGGGTTTTCGGGACTGAAGGGCTCAACTCCGGGTTTTGAGTTGTCGAGGTAAAGCCGCATTCCTAGCCCAATGCCGCCAATGTACTTTTTTGCGAGTTCTTCGTTGAGTGGTCCTGTTTCAGTTGCTCCACTTGTTAAATCTACGCGTAGTATCCGTTCTGCGTAGCCAAACAAGAATCTTCTCTCCATGTTATGCCATTCTTAATTGAAGTCTATCAGATAAACCTGCGGACCGATAAATATCTGTTGCTATCCCTCTTCTCTTACAGAGACAGGTTAGACAATCTGACTTGTTATTTGGAAACCAATAAATATACTTCCGTAACAATGTCTAATTTGGATGGGAAGAATGCTGAATGAACTGCAAGCGGTGAAACGTCCATGAAGGTTAAGATTGAGTACTTGGGCTTTATTCGTAACATGCTTAGCAAGAGAACTGAAGAACTCGAACTTCTTGAAGGAACATCCTTGCAGGAACTGCTGAGCAAACTGTCCGAACGGTACGGGGCTGACTTCAAAAAGCAGGTGTATGAGCCTAGCCAGAAGGATGTTAAATATGGTTTTGTTGTAACTGTAAACGGCGTTTTGATGGATCAGTTGCGCGGTATTGAAACGCCATTGAAGAACGGAGACAACGTAATTCTGATGTCACTTATGAGCGGCGGCTAAGTCTTCAGCTAGATTTCTAGGCAAATTTCCATTTTAGTAAAGTTGTTGCATCCTTTCTTAGTCACTTCGACTATATCCTCTATTCTTACACCACCAATCTCCGGGTCATAAAGCCCAGGCTCCACAGTGACCACATTGTGCTCTTCAAGTGGGAAGGGATAGAGCTCGCTCATTCGCGGCATCTCATGAATCTCCAAGCCTACTCCATGACCCAATCCGTGCGTGTAGCCTTTTGTAATTTGCTTTCCGCCACGCACAGTTGCGTAACCAGCTTTCTCAAACACGTTGAAGCACAAGTTTTGCATTTCGCTGCCAAGAACACCCGCATGAATAGCATCAGTCGCAGTGTTTTTAGCATCAAGCACAGTCTCGAACATTTTCTTGACCGCCTTAGAGGCTTTGCCTTTCACGATGGTCCTTGTCATGTCACTCCAGTAACGGGTTCGCAGGCTTCTCGGGAAAATGTCCAAAATTATCGGTTGATTGGCACTCAGTAGATCGTTTGCTTCGCCGTCATAATGGGGATCTGCGCCTTTTGGTCCGCATGCGACTATGATTTCCTGCTCCATGATGCAGTTCTTTTCAATAAAGTGATGTCCGAATATTGATTTTATTTTACCTACTGTTACTGTTTTCTTTTTGCCGTCTTCTTGGAAGAGAAGTGTTCCATTCTTGTCTACGTCTGCATCCGCGATGAAGTTGATTGCCTTTTTTGTTGCTTCTTCAACGACCATTTGTGTCGCGTTTACAGCTTCTATCTCATATGGTTCTTTCGTTTCCCTCGCCTTTTCAATAACGTCAAACATGGGTTTTATCGTCACGCCTTCATTCCTTAACGCATCGGCAGCCGCGACTGGAAAACTCGGGGGCACATAAATCATTGTATCTTTCCCAAACTCCTTTTTTGCCGCAGAAGCGATGAATTTTGCAAACCCAATGTTAGGGTCTGCTGCGGACTTAATTGTGTTCGTATAATCATATTCTTCGTATGATTTGACCTCTTTTACATACGATTCTTTTTTTGCCCGCGGGTACTCCATGGTGTTTACGATTATTATTGGGTCTTTGTTGACTTTTTTTAAGTAGATGAACGGGTCCGGTGCGCGAAAGCCTGTTAAATAGTACATGTTTGCGTCTTTGTAGCTTTCCGAGTAGTGAAGTAGCGCCTTGCCTCCTTTTTTTGCGAGAATACTGTCCAAGTCCTTTTTCAAACCTTAGTCCTTCTAAATTATGATGCTGGTTACCGTCCTATTTTCTCGTGAGAAAATAAACTTTGCTAAGCACTCGTGATGGGGGTTGTCTTTTTGGTTCTCTGCCTTTCTTTTGAAGTTAAGACAATCCGCGGCATCGTTAGAACCACACCTAATGGAGCGGCGATCATTAACGCTAAGGAAACTCTCTCGGGCGAGGCGATCACTTCTATATCTTTGCTATCAAAACTCCACCGCACAGCTGCCGAAGTCGGCGGATTTGAGACTATGACGGTTGCGTTTTCTATTTTGGGCGGGACGTATTCAAAAGTTGTGTTGCCGCTCTGGATATTTCGCGCTAATGTTAGGTCGCTCGAATGTGATGTTTCAAACTCTTCTAGTGCTGTTGCAGTCCAGTTGTGAGCAGTAAACCATTCTCTAACGTCTGAATAGTTGAGATCGAATACTTTCATGTTCAGCGTACCATTGCTTTCAAAAATGATTTGCATGCCAAGTTGGGGATTAAGGGAGTGTAGAGAAGGGGTGGCGTCAAGGTCAAATTTTCCTGGCAAAAGCAAGCGTGAACCTCTTGACGGATACAGGGAACCCTGCGGGATTAAAGATGCCAAGTACAAGGCCAAACTTATCGCGAGAAGCACCATCCCAACACGTGCGGTAAGGATGATCCAGCGTTTCAGATGTTTAGCCTCCTAGAGAAATAGTAATAGGCAAGGAAGAATAGTGAGGCAATAATCACGTAATTCCCAATCACGTAGAATGATGCCTCAATAAGCGTGGGAACCCAACTAATACCCCCGGGTGTAAATCCAAAATGGGCTGTAAGCGCTGTGGAAGGATTGAGTAAGGCAATTATTTGGAGCAACGTAGCAGAGCCAGTAACTGAGGCCACGGAAGATATTATTGAAGTGATTATTCCCAGCGCAAAATATACAACGATGCCTACAATCAAGCTGATTACACCTCTTTTTATGAACAAAGCAACCAAAAGGATAATGGCAGTCAAGAATAGCACATAGCCAAAATTTGCGATATACGTCAATAGCACAATACCGATGTTAGGCAAAATTGCACCTGGCGCAATAACCACAAGCGCAGTCAATTGAATACCAAAGAAAAGAAGAAAGGATACCCCCAGTGCAGAGAGCAGTTTAGCCGTCAAAATGTCACGTCTCCTAAGTGGGTAAGAAAGCGAGGTTTGAATTGTTCCCCTTTCGAGGTCGCCACTTAAGCCGTAGGCTACGTTTTTGAAAACTAGTACGAGAAAAATGAAAAGAGAGATGCTCATGAGTTTACTTATCAGCATAAAAACCAGAGTCCCGTCAGAAGTTAAGGAAAATCCTCTCAAGCCTGAAGCAAACGTTCCCAGTGCGAAAAGAAAGGCGAAGAGTTCCAAAATAGGAAATTTGTAATATTGATGTACTGCGGAGGCGAAAATCTCGAGGAATGGCTTGCCCTTTTTCATGACCAGCCTCCTCCTTTTTGGGTATCCACTTGCCGAGATAGCTCCTCTAATGAGGCACTTCCACCTCCGATGCCTAGAATCATTTTGATTGTGGTTGTTTTTCCAGCGCCGTTTGGTTCTATTAAACCTATTACCGAATCCCCTTCGACTTCTGGGCTTAGGTTGCCGAAGGCCTGAACCATTTCATAATGTTCAATTAGATTCTCTGCAAGGATTAATGGCATTGACTTTCACACTTGTTTGAATAAAAACTCATATAAAGGTTCCTTAGCAACTAGCAGTTATTCAAATCTCTCCCGATCCACTTTTTAATGAACCCGGTAATGGTTATTTTCTTTTTCTAAAGATCGCGCGTTTCTTGTGCATAGCCTTTTCATAGACTAGGATCTTTTCATAGACTAGGATAAAGACCCGAAAACAAGTGTCCATGCTACATGTTAAGCTTCGTGAATTAGTTAGCGTGCGCGGTAACTTGCTACTTCAG
>CAWJIF010000005.1:0-389201 GCA_963842875.1 Candidatus Bathyarchaeota archaeon | reverse complement strand
GTTAATCTTTATCAAAATGGGAAAATCAGTTCCAACATTTTCCACGATCCTTTTGTAAATATCTTCAACGATTTTGGTCCTGTTTCCTGTGCTGCCCCCGTATTCATCTGTCCTTCTGTTGGTGTAAGGGGACAGGAACTCACTCAAGAGGTATCCATGGGCAGCGTGGAGTTGAACGGCGTCGAACCCTGCCTCCTTTGCCCTCCTCGCTGCTTTTGCAAAAGCTTCTATTGTCTCTTCTATTTCTTCAATCGTCATTTCTCGTGGCATTTTTTTAACCACAGGTTCAAAAACGGCAGAAGGGGCTATGGTGTTTTCTAACACAAAGGATTGACGACCACAATGAAGCAGCTGTATCGCAACTTTGCAACCATCGCCATGTTCATGGACTGTTTCTGCGATTTTTCTCAATCCTGGAATTAGATCGTCTCTGTATATCCCCGTCAGGCAAGGAACAGACTTACCACTAAGTTGCACATAAGCAGCACCTGTGATTATTAATCCAACTCCACCTTCAGCCAGAGTCCTATACAATTTTATGAGTTCGTCTGTAACGCTACCACCTTCAGAAGCCATATGCTCATAGGTAGCAGATCTAACTAACCTGTTTTTGACAATCATTCCACCAATCTCTCTGGCTTCAAAAGCCAAGAATTTGATCCTTTCAGGCATCTTCAACTCACTCACTTTTTCAACCTCTTGTCCAGGTTATCCTAATCATTGAAAGAGTAGCCTTTCAAACAATACACTTCTCATAAGATCTTAGAGAATTTATCATTTCCCTACATGTTTTCACGTTGAAAGGTTTCGACATATTCTTTTTAAGAGTCGGTCTTCACTTTGCTCTTTTGGCGATATGATATATCAATCCGAAATCCTACCAAAAGTAGGGTCTTCGGGAGATGACACCGCCTTTTATGTGATTATTTGAGATATTTACGAAGTCTAAATCCAACAAGAAGGCTTTTTTTAAGCGGTTGCTTATATTTTGGGTTTGGAGGGTAAACTTTTATCTTTTTCTTCTTCTTCTTCTTCTTCCTATCTACTTATCTCTCTCTCTTTAAGGGTGCAAAACAAACAAAAAAACAAAAACAAAAAAAACTTACTAATCTGGGAGTTTTAGCCTTCTTGTTTGGTGTATGGTTCTTGCAGTTTTCTTATTCGTTCTTGTGTCTCGAACAGTTCTACTTGAAAGCGGGCTTTGTCGGTTAGGTCTCTTTTTTGTTTTAGCGTGAGGCATTTTTCTTTTGCGATTTGGTTTACTATTGCTTGAATTTTTTTAGGTAGCCGTTTCTTGTTCATGGTCTCCTAGTCCTTTGTGCATGATCCTTTCAACTAGGGTTTGTTTTGGGATGTCTGTTTCTAGTTTAGGCTGTTCTTGTGGGGGTATGCTTGAGGGGTTTAGTGTGCGTTGTGATTCTAACAGTTTTCGGTGTACAGCGTCTTCTAGTTCTCTTAGGGCAGCTTGTCCGTTAGGTATGTCCTCAAGCCTTTTTTGATAGACTTTTTCGAGGGCTTTTCTTGCTGACTGTGTTTCTTGATAATCGACAGCTCTATCTATTGAGCTGAGATAGACGACATATTTTTGTTTCGCCATGTGTGTTTTCACCTCTGATCTCTTTGTTTGATCATTCTATGAGTGGCCAAGTCGAATTTATAAGGTATGTTTTCGCCTTTTTGGGTTCTGTCGTGTCCCCAGAATACAAGCGTTTTTTTTGCCGTCTTTTGTGATTACTGTTATTTTTTGGTTTTGTTTTTGTTTTTCTAATAGTTTTCTGCGTTTTTCTTTTATCATGCGTGTTTTGATGTGTTTAGGTATGGGCATTTTTCAGTTTCTCCTTCTATGAGTTTGAGTAGTGGACAGTTTTTTGTGGATTCTGCAAGTTTTCTTATGCAACATTCAGCGTTATGCGGTGTGATTTTGATTTTTCCTTTTTGGGCTTGTTGATAATAAAAAGAAGAATCTCGGTGTGCGTGTGGGCAGGGTCTTTCAGTGGGCATAGGTGACACTGCACTACGTTTATTTTTGGTGTTTCTTCTGTTTCTTCTGGAGTGTCGAAAACGTTTGTCATGGTTTTTGCACCTCCTCTTTTTCTGTCGGAGGCTCAAAAATCAGAGTGTAATTTCGTTTTTTGTCTATGACTTCGACAACTTCTTTCAAGTCTGCAACGTAATGCCCATGCTTCAGCACGATCAGGATTTTGTCTCCTTTTTTGGTGAAACTGAGGTATCCGCAATCTTTCCAAACCATTATTACCGCCTCCTTCTTCCGTGGCCTCGGGCTTCAGCTAAAGTTGCGTTAGGATGTTTTGCCATGTAGCGTTCAATCCTTATCATGTAAGAAGTGGTTCTCGGCTTTTGGATATACCATGCTTGATAATTGCCGTATTTCTCGCTGAATCCTGCTTCTCTGCCTAGATACTTGGTGAAAGTCTCTTGTGTGATTCTTCTCTCATGCAATTTGGCTTTGTAAGGTATCCATTCTCTATATAATGCTTGAACCTGCTTTGGAGAATCCTTCCAGTTGTGTCCTGCCCATTCTGCAAACATGGCTTTCGAACTGGTCAAAGTCTTCAGCTTCACTATAATCTATGTCCTCCTCCGCCGCATAAAAGCTTCAGGCATACGATCCAAGTTTAATCACCATTCCTTCTTTTTCGATTCCAGTATCGTATGTTACATCCCTGATTTTTGTTGGAAGCGCTGTTGATTCATAACCATGCAAAACTTGCACTATTTTTTGTGCAGGTCTATCTGCTTTTTGTGATGTTCTTAGTGTAGCTGCTCCTCTACGGATTGTCCATACCCAAAAGCCATAGTCCAAGTATGGAAAACTATGGTTCAGGATGTGTACATAATCTGTCCATTTTCTCTTGCTCCAACATAGCGCCCTATAACTGCCTTTTTTATCGGAATAAATGAAAATATCGCCTAATTTGAACTCCTTTTGTATTTCTCTGAGCAATTTTACGAGTTCTGGCAGAGTGCCTTTGTCAAAATCCCAAAATATGTAGTGCAAGTGCAGATCTTTTGGAGCATCTAAGACGTTAGAAGTTAATCCTTTCAATGTTTGTTTTTTGGCTAACATTAAGAATAACGTGTGATGTGGCAGGGTTACTTGCAAGTTCCATCTGGTTTTAGGATGCACCAGAGGATTGAACAGGGTTACATGAAGCCATTTTAAGTCAAGTTGCAAGTGGTTTTCTCCTTTTAGACCTCATTTTTCGCCACTCTTCCAAGCTGACTTTTGGCTTGCCGAGTTGTGCTCTGTTTTCGTTTTCTTCAGTTAGTTCTTCTAGAAGGTCTTTTTCAGATAATCCGTCTGTTGTTGCATTGATTGATAAATGTCCATTATTGTATATTAATGCTCCAACAGTTATGAACATGGGTAAATAATCATAGCGTATCGTGTGCGGATTCATATGAAAATCGTATGCTATGAAATGTGATAGTTCATCTAAATCATCAGTTTTTTGAAGGTATAACGGCAATAGTTCTTGAATCCTGTCTTGGATGTTTTCTCTGTTGTCCTGTCCTAGTGTTTGTTTTCCTCGGGGTTTTTTAAGGGAATATTTGTTTGTTGCAGCTTCAGTCATTGTTTAAGTATCTCCTCTGAGGATTTTTTCTGCTTCTTTCTTTCTTACTTTATTCATTTCTTTGCGAAGATTTAGCTGGTAACAGGCAGGAGAACAGTATTTTCTGTTGTTTACGCCTGAAAGGAACTCTTTTCCGCAATTCAAGCATTTTTTACTTTCTAATCCCATTTTTTCACCTCCTTAATTTTGTGTTACAACACACAAAAACACACCAAAAGTATATTAGTGACATGTTTAGACATTTGTCTAAGTAGAGGAGTGTAGTCAAGATTTGAGTTCCTCAAATTCCCGTCGGATAACAGGAGCACTTTCTCGGATGCGGAAGGAATCCCCTGACGGCATAATGGTCGGATATGAAATGAAAGATAAGGGAGACGAGAAAGGCGAGAAAGAGGAAAGGGGGCATAGACCGAGAAAATCGAGCTTATTCCATAACAGAGGCAATTATTCTGAAGTGCAGATAAGAAAGCAGGAGCGTGAGAAGGAATTGAACGAACGGAGGAGTAAGTCGTCAGGTCATGCGTCAACTTTGAGGAGTCTTGAGAATGAGATGCGTGTTTTTTCTGCGATAGCTAAGTACGAACCTACTCTTGACGAATTGAAAGCCATGAAAATCGTTTCCAGACCTGATTTGTACATCCACATTAACAGTCTGCTGAAGTTTCCAGCTTTCATCTATAAGGACACGGTTAAGGAGCATGAAACGGATGATCCTAAAAGGGTTAATAAAATGGTTTTCAAGCCTGTTGGCAGTCTTCTTGAGCAGTTTACGAGGAATTTTGTTGAGTTAAGGATGGATACTTCTAAATTAATAGAATTTGATGAGCCTACGAAGAAGAGACTTGAAAAGCATTATGATGCGATAGCCAAAATTTGGAGTAAGTGGTTGAAGGGTCAGGCTCAGCGTGATAAGGAAGTTTTGAATTATCTTGATAAGAGAGAGAAGGGTGGGGAAGGGAAATATAATCGTCGTAAACGTGACAACGACTTAAGGAAGGCTATAAAAGAGGATGCGGAACGTGGGGAAACGGAAGAAGTTGAAGAAAGTCCAGAGAAAATGAAGAAAAGGTTGAGGGAAGAAATGAAAATGGAGGGTGTTTGAGTTGCCTTTTCGTGATGCTAAAACATTGAAAATTGAATTGAACGATTATGGCGATAGTTTGCATAGGGCAGAAGGATGTTTTGAAGTTAAGCACAAAGATGGAAAAACTGAGAAATACCCTATTTTCCAGAAAGAAGTTGGCGAATGCGTGTTGAAAACTGGTTCTTATGTCAGTGTTGATGCTCTTGCAGATTTGATGCTGTGGAATATTGACACCTACATTGAAACCAGAAGAAACAGGGTTGTAGGGATGCTCAGAAGCATTGAAGATGATAATCATGTTGCTACCAGAGTAGCCCAGTATCAAGCGTTCAGTAATGGAAAAGCTGATGAAATCGCTAAGGAGATTATTAAGGCAAAAATTAATGGTCAAAATGCTGTTCTGAGGAAATATGAATTAAGACCAGTTTTCTATGATGTCAGCAGCGTTTCAGGTGACAAGAAAAAGCTGTTAGGAATCGAGAGTAAAGCTGCTATGCAGTATTTTCAGCAAATTTTTAAGCTTTTTCCTGAGAATATTAGGCCTAAAAAGCGAACAGGGTATAAGAGCTATGAGGGCATAGATAATGTGTTCAATTTTGGCTATTATATTTTGAGGTGTAGAGTGCATAAGGCACTGTTGAAGGCAAAATTAGAACCTTATCTGGGTTTTGTGCATTCAATTCAAGCTGGTAAGCCTAGTTTAGTGTGTGACATGATGGAACTGTGGAGGTTTGTGGTTGATGATTTTCTGATTCAGAGATGCAGGAAATATCATAAGAAAGACTTTGTTCTTGTGACAGATTTTATGATGAAGCTGAAGATGGGTAAACGCATTCATCTGGTTGAGTATGAAGCTGATGAGTTAGCTGCTGGTCTTAATGAACTGTTTGAACGTGTTGTGAATCTTCCAAGAATGCGAAATGGCAATAGGCAAACGCTTGACACGTTGATAAGTGAAGAATGTTACTTGTTAGCCCAGTATCTGAGAAGTGAAAAGCAGTCGTGGATTCCTAGACTGGTCAGGTGTTAAGAGTGGCAAAACTGTCAATTACAAAATTGTATTATGCTTCGTTGGTTTTTAATTTGAGTGGGATGGCCGTGTTTTTTTATCATGTTTCTCTTTGTGTTCTCAATAATGCAAGTTTCTTTGCTGTCTTTAAACCTTCGATTATTATGTCGTTGTTTGTCCTTCCTTTAGGTTTAGTAGGAGTTTTTTTTGGGCTTTACGCAATTTATTTGGAGAAACAAGAACAGAAGATTAAACCGCTTGAATTTGGGTTTTGTATTTGATTAATTAGTAAGTTTTTTTTGTTTTGTTTTTGTTTTTTTGTTTGTTTTGCACCCTTAAAGAGAGAGAGATAAGTAGATAGGAAGAAGAAGAAGAAAAAGGGTAAACTTTTATCCCCAAACCCAAATCCAAACACACATTATATAAACGTCCGTTGCAAATCTTACGCACGAGACCATAAGACCTCTCATTCGAATTGTTGTTGATTGGCGATTAAGATTGCAGAGCCGTAGAGATCTGCGGTGGATTATCTGGGTTTCGTTTCTAGCAATGGGCTTTCTTGTCTATGCGGGTGTCACTGGAGGGAATTTCGGCTTGTGTTTTGGCTGGGGTATTCCCGATTGGGTGGGTTTCGATTCGATAGTGACTTACTTCTTCCTGAACGTGTTAACAATTTCAGCCGCGGCTCTTTTCACGTCAGGGATTGAAAGAGCGACAGTCTACAAAACGGCTATAGGCTCATTCATATTAACGATGGCGTTTTTCCTTTTTATTCTTATGCTTGAACTGATGGCACGACCACTGATGGGGCCTGGTTTTTAGGAAAGACAAAAACCGCTTGAGAACTTTCAGTTTTTGATCTTACGGAAAAGTTATAGCCGACCCGAAAGTGACTGTTGGATTGGTGAGTTGAGTTGCTTGAAGGCAAGACGTGAATTTGAGAATCGTGGAAAGAGAGGATTTGCCGTTGTTGATAGCTGGAATAGCAATTCTGAATTTTATGGTTCGAATTTAGGCCTTTCGCAGTTGTCCAAAACAGAATGGGAGAAGAGGTACGACAACCTCACCGCCGATACCAAATGGTTCTTCATAGAGAAAAAAGATGGTACGAAAATCGGGGAGATAGGTCACTATATGTTCGGAAAACTCTTAGAAATATACTATTATCTCCTTCAAAGTGAAAGAGGAAAAGGCTACGGTACTGAGGCTATAATGATTATGGTTGACTATTTGTTCCTTTCAAGAGAACTGATGCGTGTTCAAGCCATGCCTGATGTGAGTAATATCGCTTCTCAGAGGGTTCTTGAAAAGGCTGGGTTCACGAAAGAAGGGATAATTCGAAAGAGTGGTTTCAATCGAGGAAAATGGTGTGACGATTGTCTGTACAGCATCCTCAGAGAAGAATGGAAAGAACCAAAAATACTAACAAAAACAACTTGAAGAAAGCCAGTTTTTGGTTTTACGGAAAAGTTATATTCAAACCGGGAAGCCATAACGGCAGTGACTTCGGAGGAGGTGATTGTTTGAAGTTCAGTGACGCGATTACGGCTACTGTTTCTTTGGTTCTGGTGGGTTTAATCCTTGAGGCTTTCTTGATGGTTGCATTTGGTTCACTGAATCCTAACTCGACGAGTGATACACTTGCTGCTATCATTTCGTTTCTGGTGGCTTCGTTGGTTGTCGGTTACGTGTTTGCCTTAAAGATTCAGGAAGAGTCAAGAATTAAAGCAACTGGACTTATTGTTGTTCTGTCTGGTTTTACGATCTTGATGTTTTTAGCGATTTGGATGGCTAATGGCTTTGCATCCCCTTGGTTCAGGGATTCTATAAATAGCATGTTCAATAGGACCGCATGGACAGATTACGATTTGAACGCTTATGCGGCACTTGCGGCGTCGGTGCAGGTTATCATGGCTGTAGTGGTTACTTTCATAGGGCTGTATGCTGGTTCAATGCTTAGAAAGCCTTCTGCAAAGACCAAAGAATAGCAAAAGTAGTGCGCGCTAATCACACTCAGCACATGTAGCAGTGGCATGGCGCGCGCTCATTTTTTTGTGTCCGAAAAGATTTTTGAGTTCGATGTTCTTTGAGCTATGAGGAATGAAGAATGCAGATTGATAGCGTGATCTTTGATCTGTTTGACACTTTGCTTTTGCTTGAGAGTCATGAAGCTTACACTCAACCAAGCCTTAGGAGTCTTCACTCGTTTTTGGTCGCGAATGGTGTTGATGTTTCGTTTGAGCGTTTTAGTCGCGTTTATTTTGAAGTTAGGGATGAGTTTTATGCTGAGGCTCGGAAGACTCTTGATGAGCCGCATTTTGCAATTCGTGTTTCGCGAACACTGCGAAGGCTCGGTTATGATCTTGATTCTTCCAATCCTATCGTTACTGGCGCTACCGCGGCTTTCGCTGATGAGTTCATGCGGTACGTGACTCTGGATGGGCAAGCCATTGACGTGCTGAAGGAATTGCGTAAAAAGTACAAGCTCGGGTTAGTTTCAAATTTTGCCATTCCAGAGTGCGGACGAAGGCTGCTGGACAAATTCGGGTTGACGCGGTTTTTCGATTTAGTGATAATAAGCGGTGAGGTCAATAGGCGAAAGCCTAGTCCGGAGATTTTTGAAATGGCATTAAGGGGTTTGGGTGTTAAGGCTTCAAGAGCAGTCTTTGTTGGTGACATGTTGGACCTTGACGTTATGGGTCCAAAGAGTGTCGGAATGAATGCCATATTGATCAAGAGAAAACCCGTAAACAAAAGCTTCGATGCCAAGCCAGACGCGGTCATCACCAGCCTAAGTGAACTACCCGCCATCCTTCATGACTCTTAACAGCGCTCATGGGCGCTAGGATTGTACTTCGGCTAGACTTCAAATCTAGAAGTCAGAATCATATAAACTTATATAATAGTTGTTAGATGTGTTATTTCGAGGAAGCTTTGAAATGGAAGTGAGTCGTGAGCCTTTGCATGTACCTCTTCATGAGCCTCAGCTGGACACGATACTGATGGTGGAGAAAGCTATCCTAGACGCTGAGGGTTATCCAACAAGGACAGAGCTCTGGCATGACTTGCCTCGGAAGGTCCAGTACCAGACTTTCAAACGCATACTAGATTATCTTGAGGCCTCCGGAAAAATAACTTTCAACGGAAGAGTGATCGTCTACACGGGGGTAAATAACCCCAAGCTCCAGGTCCTTATGAAGTCGAGTGTTCGCGTTAGATAAATCACCTTTTTCTGTAGCCGAAAATCCCGTCGTACTCTTCATGGGATAACAGGTCTAGAATGTGCGGGCATACGCCCATTTCTTCTTCATAGAAGACAGTGTAGCATGATCGATATCCCTCTGGATGAGCATAACGAAACAAGTTGTTCACTCCATAGCGTTCTATGTAGTGGATTGGAATCTGCTTCTTACTGATTGACTCGCCGGCGAACATGTTCTCTTTAAGCACAGTCTGCATATCCTCAATCCATCGTCGAAACTTGGAATCGTAAACCTTCAGAAAATTGTCGAGTTCCCGAGACCTAAAGACGGCAGCGCAAGGTTTACGAACCATACAAGTCCGTATAGTGACTAACCGCTTAAGACTTTGCTGATCCTTTCACCCAGAAACGTGAATGTAGCGCGCGAAATAGGTTTCTAGCATTTTCGTTGGCGCGCGCGCTGTGCATATGCTTATACGAGGAGGGCGGGATATAGGTGCGTGACGGAGAGGTGGCGAGTATGAAAGACGTTGAGCTTAGGCTGATTGCTGAACTCATGAAGAACAGTCGGAAAAGCGACCGAGAACTCGCTAAAGTCATTGGGGTTTCTCAACCGACCGTGACGAGAATCAGGACGAAACTGGAAAAATCAGGCGCGATTAAAGAGTATACGATTATTCCTGACTTCACTCAGCTTGGCTACACAATTATGGGAGCCACTTTGCTGGAAGTAAAGGCGCTTAATAAAGAGGAATTCCAAGAAGCCCGAAAGACGACAATTAAAGTTGAGCAAGCCGCTCCGCATGCTGCTCTGCTTGCCGTAAACGGTACGGACAGGCATAAGAACAGGCTTTTCATATCTTTCTATGAAAACTACTCAGATTACGCTGGTGCAATGAAACTCGCAAGAGAGCTTCCTCTCGTAGACGTTGGCGGTATAGAAAGCCTTCTCGTAGATTTGAGCGACGAAACAAACTACAGAGTGTTAAGCATGTCCGCCATAGCGAACCATCTGCTTGAGCGTCTTAAAAGAAAGGACAAAAATGAAAGCACTCGCACTGCTCATTTGTGAGCATGTGTGCATTTTTTGAGATAGAGTTAGTTGGGTTTCGCCCACGAAAACAAAACTAACGCGAGCTAATCTCGAAGTTTTGTGGATACAAGAAAACTGAAAAAGTGAAATGTTAGCATCATGTTAGATGTACCGCTAACATTTACCATCGTTTTGCGTCTTTTCTATTTTGCGCGCTGGTGACGGTTTTCTTTGGTCAAAACGTGTCATCTGCTTTGGAACGAGGTTAGTCTAGCGCGCGCAACAAGTGGAGAAGCGTATGCACGATTACCTTGAGACGTTGTCTCCTGAAAACCTAAAGAAGAAGTATGAGCTCACTGGAAGGGGCAAACCTGAAACGTTGACTGCTGAGGACATTTTGGTTAATGTATTCGAAGAGGAGGTTCATCATCAAGGTGAGTTGATAGCGTTGTTCTGGCAGATGGGTATTGAACCGCCGCTCGTAGGATACCCACCATGAAACAAGCGTTTGTACAATACACGAAAGAAGTCAACTTCTGCTTTTCATACATCCCGAGTATTGCTCGCCATTAGATACTGGAACAAACTTCTATCAGCCCTTATATGCTAGTTTGAGCGGGCGTGCCTTGTTAAGAAATTGTTTGGCTGTCTCTGTTTATGTGAACTCGGGTTTTTTTGTCGGTGTTCAGAACTTGCATGCACTGGCTAGTCTTTTTCGTATTTTTTCTTTAGTTTGAGGAGTTGGTTTGTTAATTGTTACATCTCGGAATGTTTCACGTTTTCTCCGACTGCGTACAGAAAGATACCTGCGGATGATGGGCCAAGACGCATGAACTGTTTGCCCAATTCCTCTATGACTGAAGCGTAATTACTTGATTTGTCGAGGCTGTCGAGATATGATTGAAATGAACCGAATCGTTTCTTGATCTCCTTCATACGAGCTGCGTTTTGGACAACAGCTCCGATTCTTGCGCGATTTCGCACAATACTCTCATCCTTCACCAAACGCTCTATGTCAGGCCTATAGAACGAGGGCGAGGTCGGGTGAGTTTTTTCGATGCCAACACAACAGCTACTGAAACGGCCAAGAGCAACACTAGAATAAGTGCTGGACTACTGAACTCCGGTACTGGAGAATCTGATATTACCACGACCGTGTTTAACCTACCAGTAGTTGCGAATATTTCTCCCTTGCCAGAATCATAAGCCACGCCACAGGGGCCGGCGTTAAGTCCTAGGGTCACGGTTGCGACTGTGGCGTTAGTGCTGTCTGATATGACCGAGATCGCGTAATTATTTCTATCGGCTACGAATATTTCTCCCTTGGCAGAATCATAAGCAACGCCCTCGGGGTAAAGTCCCACGGACACGGTTGCCACTACGGTGTTGGTGGTGTCAGATATGGCCGCGACGGTGTTGGAATAGCAATTGGCTACGAATATTTCTCCCTTGCCAGAATCATAAGCCACGCCCCAAAGGGGGTATTTCCACGGTCACGTTTTTGACCACGGTATTATTGGTGTCAGATATGACTGAGACCCAGCCGGACGCATAATTAGCTACGAATATCTCGCCAGTGGCAGAATCATAAGCAACGCCAAAGGGTTCACCTCCTACTGGCACGGTTGCAACCACTGTATTGTTGCTGTCAGATATGACCCAGACCTTGTCTAGAGTGCTATCGGTCACGAATATTTCTCCCTTGGCAGAATCATAGGCCACGCCAACGGGTTCGGATGTGTCATACACGCCTAAGGGTCCAAGGGTCACGTTTGCAATCACGGTGTTGGTGCTGTCAGATATGACCGAGACCGTGCCGTTCGCTCCCATCTTCTGGGAGCCCCCATTGGCTACGAATATTTCGCCTTTGGCAGAATCATAGGCGAGCCAAAAGGGATTGGTTCCCACGGTCACGTTTGCAACCACTGTATTATTGCTGTCAGATATGACCGAGACCGTGTTGTTATCCTCGTTGGTTGCGAATATTTCGCCTTTGCCAGAATCGTAAGCCACGCCCACGGGCCAATTTCCCACGCCTATCGTGGCGACTACCCCAACGGCGTAGACTACATGGACTGCTGATAAGGCAAAAATCACAGTGAGTAATAAACCTAAAAGGTTCCAAACCTTGGCTTTCATAAACACTCCTCAACTCTATTTCTAAAGCAAGCGCATGCTGTCTTGTTTTATTGGCATTCTTAAATATAACATTACCGAGTTCACGTATTAGTCGCGCTCTATTATGCTCTTATTTGTTTTGAGAGCAGAGACTTGCCTGTGTTTCTGAGAGCACGCGCTAAAAACGGTCTATTGTCGCCGCGTGTTCCACTGCAAACTCTTTTGCAAAGATCATTTTCTTTTTCTGATTATCTTGTTGCGCGCGCGAATATGTTCTCTTTAAGCACAGTCTGCACATCCTCAATCCATCGTCGAAACTTGGAATCATAAACCTTCAGAAAATCGTCGAGTTCCCGAGAACTAAAGACAGCAGCGCAAGGTTTACGAACAATGCAAGTCCATATAGTGATTAACTGCTTAAGACTTTGTGATCCTTTCACCCCGAAACGAGAATGCAGCGTGCGATAGAGAAAAGGGGGTAAAAGCATAGTAAATGTCACGTGTCCAAGTGACATGTTGGTGACATTTCAGCGCGCGCTACTAATCCGAGGGCCTAAATAATAATGAATTCTCCACGATAAATCTATAAGCATGAATCACCTGATATATATAGCGTGGCGGTTTTTTTTATGTCTGCTGAGAGGAGAATCCAAAGTCTGTACTTTTCCCCGACTGGAACAACGAGAAAGATATTGTCAACGATAGAAGAACACTCAGGCCTGCCTTTGGTATCACAGATTGATCTAACTCTCCCAAAACAGAGAGAGTCCTTCACAGGGAGAGTTCAGGGAGACGTCATCTTAGTAGGGTCACCGGTCTACAGCGGCTCCCCGCCCTGGCCGATGATGGAGCCACTCAATCGGCTTGAAGGTCACGGTAAGTGGGCTGTGCCTGTGGCGGTCTACGGTAATCGTTCCCCCGATACCTACGTGGACGAGTTAGCCAAGATTCTACGGGACAGGGGATTCAAAATACTGGCAGCTGCATCCTTCATAGCCCAGCACTCTTTGGCCTCAAAAGACCACCCATGGGCGTTGGGTAGACCTGATCAAAGTGACCTAGATACGGCGGCCAAATTCGGAGAACAAGTCAAAGAGAAGCTGTCCTCCAATCCATCGGAGATTCAGACCTCTGATCGCCTCCTTAACTCTATCACCGGAAAGATGGTCGAGTCCCTCCCAGAGGGATATCACAAAAATCTGGCAGAGGGAATTAAGGGTTTAATAACGGTGGCCTTCTCAAAGGACAAAATGTGCACCGAGTGTACGAGTTGCACAAACGCGTGTCCGACCGGCGCAATAAAGATAGACTCAAAGGAGATCAGTAATGAACTCTGTATCCGGTGTACGGCATGTATGCGCGCCTGCCCAGAAGGCGTCCTTAGCCCTCAACTTAATGATTCACCAAATGCCCGAGCGGCGATTGAGGGACTCGACAAGATATTCGCCATCAGGAAAGAGCCCAAGATATACATATGAAATGAGTCTTGTGTCGCGCGCGAAACAGCGGTTTAAAACGTGGCATTCATTCGCGACACCCACCATAGAAATGTCACAAAACCATATCGCGTGCTAGTGACGGTTTTCTTCGGTCAAAACGGGTCATCTGCTTTAGAACGAGGTTAGTCTCTTTCGTACTTCTTCTTCACTTTAAGGAACTCTTCTTTTAGGGCTTCGAGTTCTCTGAGTTTTTGGACTTGTGCTAGGTGTACGCGTTCTCGTAGCGTGAGTTTAGATGGCAGTATGCGTGAGTTTCGGATCCGAACAGAGTCTACAGCAAGCTTCTTTCGCAAGGCACAGTCTCCTTCTAGTCCTGTTCTGGAAAAAGCTTTTCCACGGTTGAAAACTTAGGTTAGCGTGTGTCTCGAGTCTTTCTCGTACGTTCTACTGGCGCGCGCTAGCCAGCGCGCTTTCGTGATGTCTTCAAATTCGAAGGTGTAGCGCACAAATCCTTATAATATAATAATAGGCTTAATGAAACCTATAAGTAAAAAATAGGAAACGGAGAGAAATATATGAAGTGCAACGATGTTATGACGTTTCTTTCGCAGGCGAGCAGTAAATGCATCACTGTTTCGATTTCTGACGAAGATTTGAATTTCCTCATAAGCAGCGGCTACATTGAGAGCTTATCAAAAGACGAATATGAAAAGCTTTCTGCGTCTGTGGCAGATTTACCTAAAGTCAGTAGCGAACTTGAGGAAGAACGCGCAAAAGAGAATTCAGACGAAGAGACTTTCATTCGCGATCAGAAGAAAATTCATTCAATTCGCTTCTGGTTTGAAGGTCAAGAAAAGAAAGAGGCTGACCGTGAAAAAGCTCAGGCGGAGGAACAACTTGTTTTGAAAGATGAAGAAACAATCAAAGCGGAGAATGATGAATTACAACCATTAATACAAAAGAAATCGACGCTTGATCGCCAAGTGCTCTGTGGCGAACGATATTTATCATTAACAGGTGCTGGAATTGTGTTACTACACGACCTGACGATTCGCAATTATCGTGTTGGCGAAAAAGATTTTAAAAATTTTATTCAAGAAACCAAAGCAACCGAAATGGAGCTGAAAGCCATGGCCGAACGAGCGAGTTACTATTATTCTGGAATAAAAGACGCGATTTCAGATATGGATACATCGCCGTTGGCATTTTCAGATGACGAAGACGTCGAAGAGGACGATGAAGACTATAGAATAAAGAGTAAAGGTGTTGAGTCATCTCAACTTTGGGCTGTTTCGATAGGTTTGGCAAAACTTGAGGGCGATCCTGATAAAATTAAAGAGAATTTCATTCGAATAATGAATACGCTTAAGGGATTCAGTAATTCAAATCTTGATAGCAAGCTGATGGCTGCTGAAACGCTTGTTGCCGCTGGTCATGCCGAAGATTTTTCGCAAAACATTGACAAATTAGCAACCACTGATCGTCAGATAAGGCAGAGTGCTAATGTTCCCGAAGAGCTTTCGACAGGAGTTACGGCTACATTATTTTGCGGAGCCAATCCTGGTGCATCAACGAGGTTTGACGAATTTTCGAAAATAACAAAATCTTACACCGCAGCGGCCGTACTTTCTGGCTCTCAAGAATCAGAAGAAAGCCTAAGTCAGAAATTCGAATCTTTTAGGTCGCTCTTTGACTCATGGGGATATTCTTCCTCAGAAGACGCTGATTTAGCTGCTGCTTACTTAACAGTTTCACCTCTCAGCAGAGAAGACCTACGGAGTAAAATGAGCGTAATCATTGATGCTGTCAAAGCTGAGTTTGAGTTTCCGTTGGTTCCAGCAGCAATACTTGCTTCTATTCAGGCTTTGAACGCAAACGAGGTGCTTGATCTTATGGAAAAAGCAGTAACGATACTTCAATCGCAACCGCTTACGACGGGACTTTCACATTCCGAACTGGCAAACTTGGCAATAAGAATGATCTATGGACAATAAGGTGGTGAAAATAAATTGTCCGAAAGTACTGGCGAGAACGCTGTTGGGGTTATTGGGCAAGGAGGCGTGATAAGCTATCAATGTCCCCATTGTGGTGGACCGTTGAATTTTGGAAGTGGAACCATGACGAACTGCGAGCATTGTGGAACAGAAGTACAACGAACGCTGCCTCCTGTTAAACTAACGGAACCAATAGGTCAACCTGATAGTGATGATCGTAGAAGTCAAAATTATCCGGGTGGTGGGTTTGGGTTTGGTTCAATGATGATGTTCCCGCTGTTTATGGCTCTCATTGCTTCCCATTCAACTTATACTTCGGCGTATAGAGGAATGGGTGCTGCTCATCCAGCCCACGCTCATGGAGTTGGGGGCTTTATGGGATGACCGCAAAACCATTTCTTATAATTGCACTTTTGCTATCGTTTGCTTTGCTTATAACTGCAACGGCAAGTATAGCGTACACTCCAAAAGTGGGAGACCATTTCAGCTTTTATGAAGTTGAAAATGTTGGAAATGGCACTGGCGATTACGTGGGATATACCGACCAAACAATTGTCAATGGAACAGAGCTGGTAAACGGAACTATTGAAAATGGAATTGTACCTGTCGACTACAGTTTCGTATGGACTTTTAGCAATAACACGGGTGGAACAAGTAGTGGAAAATTGTCTGGCAATTTCACTTTTTCATCGCTCACGTTCCTGTATGTTAAAGGAACCGATAACCAAACGGGTCCGTATGTTTGGTTCTGTATGAACAATTCGATTCCAAATGGTGGCACTTTTTATCTTCTGAATACCGAGATGACCGTGATGTCTAAGGATTACAACTATTTTCTGCCATCAGAAAATGAGAATGTTACGGCGATCTATGCTCAGGGAAGTTCTAGCTATCAAAGAAACGATGCATATGGACAATTCAATGCCGCGTACACGTGGAAAGCTTACCTTGATCCAACTTCGGGCTACATCATAGGGTATCACTATACTGAACAGGATACCAATAATACAGGGAACGGGTTCACTTACACTGACAATCTCTACATCAATTCCGCGAGCTATTCTCTCACAGTAGTTCCATCCGGTGGAGGCATAGACGTCCTGCTTATTGTTGCGATAGTAATAATTATTGTAGTCATCGTTATCGCCGTCTGCGCAGTCTCGATAAGAAGGCGTCCGAAACGTTCTTCTCAGCAATCGAATGTATCGCCAAGTACAGCACCTCCAAAAGGACCTGCGATTAAGTGTCCTTATTGCGGTGGACTAGTCTATTTTGGGGACAAAGATATAGCTAATTGTGAATATTGTGGCAGAGAAGTACAAAAACCGTCTTCTGATTCATAAAGGCGATTTCTTTTTGAAAGTCAAAGGCACTCCTATCAGCTTAAATGCGTATGAATCTTTCAAGATAAGAAGAAATAAGCACTTTCCTGAACCTATGCCCGATTTCGACCATTTTTATCTCCCAGATAGTATGAAAGACTTGAGCATAATTCCTCCGTTATGTCGAAAGGAATTTGTTGTGGATGATAATAGAAGTGCAGTTTATCCGAACAAAAGCGTATCAATTGATGGTGTTGACTTCTATCTATCGGTTAAAGGGATTGGCTCAACAACTAATCCATTTTCTAGGCAACTCTTGAAGAAAGACGAAGTGGCGTGTCTCATAACCGATTCTGATATGCGGAATAAGGTAATGTCATCTGATGCAAGCGTTCATCGTTACCTGACTGGCGAAATGTGGTCTAGAGGTTCTCCATACGGAGTGCAGGGTCTTCAGTATGCCAATATTGCAATGAACGCTTCGGAATATGACGATGTAACTTCTATTCATGGGTTTAGGATTGCACCAGTTGTAAACGTCGTTTACCTTCCACAACAACTGCAAGATCAAATCCGTAAACTCTATTGGTATAGGCAATTTAAGGGCGAAATAGTTCAGGAAACAAGGTTAGTTCCTTCAAACGTTCGAATTTATTTCCATTCAGATTGGACAATTGGGGAGGATACATGTATGGTCTTCAAGCTTTTTGATATTGATAGCAACGAAAAGGCTGAAGACTTTGAACGAAACTTCTTAACAAGTGGAATGGCCATTTTAACGTTGTTGGTTAGATCGTTGAAAGATAATGGGAATGGCACGTATAGTGGGCTTGATTTTTATGATGTTTGGCTAGATAAGGATGCTGTATTAGCTCCAGATGGTGCGATATTTTGGGCTGATCTAGAAGGTCTGGAATGGATCACTCTTTGGAAGAAAGATATCGAAGAGAAAATGGAATATCAGATTTATCGTTCAACCTATGAGTTGATGTATGCCTACGAACAGATTGAACGGGAACGAATAAGACAATTTGGTCACGAAATGGACAGAAAAGCTCATTTTGAACATCTTCTTAGGGACGCTTTACGACACGATGAAATAATTTCTCTTGAACGCGAAGGATCAAGTCTTAATTTGGTAATTGGCAATATTCTTAGAGATGATAGTTTAACCAAACGATTTACAGTTCTTGATTATTCGTGATTGAAGATAGAGCTTCTATCAAGAGTTGATGCTTCATGCTCAAATTTTTGGAAATAGAAAAGTCTTCAGATATACCCATCTTTCCCTCGGGTTTGTCCTTTTTTGATCCTTATTTAGAGCATTATACCAGAGAAGTTTTGGGCGTTGGAGGAAAGATCCAAATTGCTACAAGTTCCGAGAGAATTTTAGGTTTATTCCTGTACGATGAGTATGAAAAGACGGGAAGCATATACACCAGGTCTAAAAAGATTTTCGATTATTTTCGTAAGCTTGAATCTTCAAGTTTTCTATTTGCAGAAATCGATACGAGCCAAATTGTTCGTGAAGTATTCGACATTTACATGTTGAATTTGGAAGGTGTATTGAGTCATTCTTTTAAATACGTAGTTTCTACGCCAAAACTTGATGAGATTGAAAGATTTATGCGGTTTACACATCCAAGTGTGAATCCATTGTGGTCTTGCGTTGCTATAAGCAACGGTGATAAATGTTTCATCGTGAAGCTGGACGGAAGGTGTGTTGGTTGCGCTTGGGTATCGCTCGTTAATGGAATTGGAAGATTGCATACATTATATGTGGACCCTCAATATCGTAGAATTGGTATTGGTGAGGACTTATTATTTGCGCGCTTATTATGGCTCAAATTTAAAGGAGCTCGATTAGCCTTCTCAGAAATTTCGGAGAATAACATTGCTTCAGCTATGGTTGCAAGAAAGGCAAATATGTTCTCTTGTGGTCGTGTGTACATGTATATGACATGATGTTGTGGAAGATAAAATAGCAGAAACTTTTGTAAGCCTACAAGGTCTGTTTCACCTGGTAGTTATTTGTCTCGTTCGAATCTCTTCTGCAACTTGAGGAGTTCCTCTTCGATGGCGTCAAGCTTTTTGAGTTTCTGGACTCTGCTTTCTTCTTCGATGGCGGTTGCTATGTCTGCCGTGTCGATTGTTTTCTTTCCAGCTCTATCGGCGATTAGTCCTGCTGTGAGCAATACGCGGAAGCCGAGTCTTATGTCTCCGTCGCTACTGATGGTTTTGGCTATCATTGCGAGAGACCTGTGTGGCACGGTGTTGGGTTTGAAGGTGCTTTCCGCGCGTTCTTTGAGAATTTGCGTGATTTCTTCTGTTGCGTAGGGCTCCATGTCTATCATCACAGGGTGCAACGTGCTGAGCGTTTTTTGTGGCAGCTTTACGACGTCATCAATGCTATTGCTTATGAGAATCAGGGTGGTCTTTGGCTGGCGGCTCAGATAGTACACGAGGGGTTCTTTCTCCTTGAAGATTATGCTGTCAACCTCGTCGATAGCGATCAACACGGACTTTTCAGCCAGCATGCCTTCAAACGCCTGCTTCAGCCTGAACATTTGCCAACCCGCGTTAGGCACGTTTACTCCGAGTTGTTTCACGATCTCCTGCATCGTGTAGTAGGGAGTTCTTGTTTTGCCGGCGTTGACGTAGGCGGTTTGAACTGGTGATTTCGCTTCTGAGGCGTGTTTCGTAACTTCGTTGAGCATGTACGTAACGCAGACGGTTTTGCCTGTGCCAGGCGACCCGTAAACGAACAGGTTTCTCGCTTGGCCAACCGTGAAGATGTCGGCGAGGCGTCGTGCCATTAGCTTCAAGTCTGCATCGCGGCAAAGTGGTCTTCCTCCAGGCGGGTCTGAGAGGGGTTGCAGCCACCCAGGCTCCTGCAGAATGCTGCTCTCATTAGAAGTGAATAGGCTCATCGCACTGTTCCCTCCTATCAGATGTGTAGAGACAGAGACGGTCGGAGGGGGGTCCTCCTCTACCTAGTATTTTTTCTGCAATACCAGTCTTCACGTAAACGGCTTTCCAGTGGTAGCCGTCGAAGTCCAGTCCGAAGCAGATTAGCACGTAGCCCGCGTCTTGATACTGTACACATGCCCATTCGAAGTCGTTCTTGTGCAGGCCGCCTACCACGAGCCTATCGAAAGTGACTCCTCTTTTCATGAGAGCATTTCCACCTGCTGTATTTCAGCACGTGTTAGAATCCGCATCTTACCATGCTTAAGATTCGCTGAAGGTCTCATCGTGGATCCCCCTTGTTTTCTCTCCATTGCCTCGCGCAGTCCATGTGTGCTGGGTAGTCTTTTTCGCCTTCAGACACGAAGTCATGTACCGCATCGGTTATTGGCTTGCCACAAAACTTGCACACCTCAAGCATGGCTGAAGGCTCTGAAGGCTTTGAAGGCTCTGAAGGTTGCTCTGAGGGGGTTAGGTATATTGCCTTCAGCAGTTCTAGGTGTTCTTTGTCGTATAGCCATCCGTTGCCGTGTGCGGTGTGTCTGGCTGAGAATCCTAGTCGTTTTATTATGCGGCCTACGACTTGTACGTCGAGTTTGTCTTGTTCTTCTCTATCTAAGTTCAGTTTGTTCTGGACTGTTTTTGTTAGGAATACTCTTTCTTTTTCTGGGTTTACTATTATGTCCAAGTCCGTAAGGTCTTGCAGAACTTCGATGATTGCAGTGTCCATGGATGTTCTTGCTTCTTCGAGTCTTTCTTTCGCTACGCTTCTGGCAAACTTGACTATGTTCTCTCTTCCGTCGTTCGAAATAGTTATCAGACTCTGGAAAAGCTCCTGAACCCTAGCCTCGCCTATTCCTTCCAAGTTGCCTTCAGAGGGTTCAGAGCCTTCAGCTGGTTCAGCGTACGTTTCTAGGAAGTTGAATCGCCACTGTAATAGTTCGCTGCGGATTGTTTCGGCGCGTTTTTCGTCTATGAAGAATTTCACTTTTCTGCGGTTCTTAACCGTCCGTATCATTATGCAACGCGATTCTAACGTGTTCCTGAAGCCTTCGGTGCCGGCTAAGACTTTGAAGCCGAAAACGTCAAAACACTCCAGCACCTCACCATGCTCAGTATGCTTGACGCGTATCGCGACTTGTCCGCGTCTGTAGCCGCTGTTCAATAAGCCTATGATGTCGCTCTTGTTCTCGGCGTTATAGATTTCGCTTTCATCCAAAAACACTACCGGATGCCACTCAGAAACAGCCCGGAACAAAGCGGCAGAACTAATGTTAGAGCAGAGTAACCCGCGGTAGCATATTATGTGCAGTACTTCCATGCCCCTCGTCTTACCGCTTGCAACGGGGCCGTGAAAGAACAGGTACGGAACCACGCGCCACACTTCGGGCACGTATGATGCGAATACCCATGCGGTTAATACGTCATAGGTTTCTTCGTTCGGAACGTAGAAGTGTTCCCAGATGAACTGCTTCACTTTTTTCCATAGGCTACTGACGCTTCCATAGTTACGCGGTTTCTCCACCAACGGCCAAGCGCAGCGTTCTAAGGGGAAAAAGTCCTGTTCGCCTATGCTGTAGTCCGGTATTATTCCGTAGCCTTCGCCCTTCTCCATTAACAGCTGCTTATCTTTTGGAAGATACATGTTCAAGGACACGGCGAACTTGTTACCCTTCACCTGTTCGAATACGATGTGGTTAACTGCGTCGTAAAAGCCAGGCGTGTACAGTTGTTCGCGCCGGGATTCTTCGTTTGTCATGGTATCGCCTTTCGTTTTTGCCTATAAATCGTATCCTGGTACGCCCAGTACGTGTGCTGGTAATCGGATTCGTGGAATCTTCCGTCTATCGTTGCGCCTTTAGCCTTCAAAATATTAAGTGCACGTTGATACTTTTCCGGATCATTACTCTCTTTCGTAGCGATTTCAAACTCGGCCAGCTTGGCGCCTTTCTTCTGTTGCCAAGTGAGAATGTCAAAACTCTCCTCGCTTACAGTTGCGACTTGCACAAGCTCCGCCACTCGCTGCTTAACGCCCAGAGCCAGCGCCTCTAAACCGGTTGCGAATTCAGTCATAATTTCCAACGCCTGCTCTGATTTGTCGGTTGTCTTGTCTGTCATTGTTTTTCCACCTCCTGCGCCCTTATCCGTGCTACTTGACGCTCCAGATCATCTAATCGATTTCTTCGGGGGGTTCACTCACGTTGGGTGTACCCATTCTTTCGAGTTTTTCTCGGACTGCGTTTCTCACAAAATCCGATTTACTAACGAACAAGCCCGCCTGAACGACTCTTTCGACGCACTGGTCCAAGTGTGCCGTTACGGGTATATTCCAGAATTTCAGTTTTCTTTTTATCATTTTTTTACCTCCAGGAGAACCGATGCACAATGCTTATATAACAAGTTTTGATATGTAATTCGTAAAATTATAACTATAATTGTTAAGAGGCGATGATGATGCTAGGTAAATCCATGAGAAAATATGTTATAGGTCAAGGCGGGAAGAGATACAGCAAAGCGGTGCAGAACGTCTACAACTACAGAATCAAAAAGTCCACTGCACAGGCTTTGAATGACCTTGAGCTTCTTGCAGAAAAGCTTCCTGAAGATAAGCAGGCGGAAATCTTTAACGAAGAAACATTGGCTCCTTTAATAAAACACCTTTTTCGTTTAATTCCGAAAGATTTCGTCGAAGTAGTTGATCTTCGAGGGATAGATAAGGCAGAGCTGGAAAAAAGACGCAAGCGAGTATTAGCGCTGTGCCACATGGCGCTCGAAGAGATCGGAGACGTGTTCAACGCAAGAAATCTCGCGCCCGACATCATGCGAGCACTAACCGAAGCTGGGCCACAAGAAGCTAACTCCACCATAACTGGATTAAGAGCAATCTACTTCAAAGCATTACCCAAATAGCGCGCACACAAGAATTATGGCTCTTTCAGATCGTTTTGGGGGCTGGCCAGTGCGCTGTCTGGCGGTCTTTTTCTTTTGCGCCTCATTATAGCGATACTGTAGAAAGCAATCGTAGCGAGGACGATCGTTATTATGGCAATGATGATTGGTCCGGCATAGTTGGTCTTTTGTGACGCTGGGCCGAAGGCGTAGATCTTGTCATCCTCTGAGCCTGCGTAGACTATGCCGTTGGCGACAGCCGGGGAAGAATCGACCTCATCGCCAGTCTTGTATTTCCACACCAGTGCGCCAGTTGTAGCGTTCAAAGCGTAAACGTTGTCGTCCCACGAGCCCACGTAAACAACGCCGTCGGCAACAGCTGGAGAAGAACTCACAGCGTTAAGAGTCGCGTACTTCCACACCAGCGCGCCGTTTGTAGCGTTCAAGGCATAAACGTTATCGTTATTTGAGCCGATGTAGACTATGCCGTTGGCGACAGCCGGAGAAGACTCCACCGCGTTACCAGTCACCATGTTACCAGTCGTCGTGTAGCTCCACACCCGCGTGCCTGTCGTAGCGTTCAAGGCGTAAACGTTGCCGTCAGCTGAGCCTACGTAGACTATGCCGTTGGCGACAGCTGGGGAAGAGTTCACCCCGTCGCCAGTCTTGTAGCTCCACACCAAAGCGCCTGTGGAAGCGTTCAAAGCATAAGCCGTGTCATCTGGCCAATCTGCGCCTATGTAGACCATGCCGTTAGCAACAGCCGGAGAAGACCACACATAATTATAATAACCCGTCGTGAAATTCCATATCTTGCTCCCCGTGACCGCGTTCAGGGCGAAGACCATGTCACCTGACCCCACATACAGCACACCGTCAGCAACAGCAGGAGAAGACCACATCACGCCGCCCGTCGTGTAATTCCATTGAGACGTTCCCGTTGTGGCATTCAACGCGTAAACAGTTTCGCCACTCCCCACGTATATAGCGTCGCCAGCCACAGTGGGGCAAGAACCCATTGCGTATGGTGCGGGCCATTGAGACCAAGCGACGGTTTTGTATGCCCATAATAGTTTTCCGGTTGTAGCGTTTAGCGCGTAAACCTTGGCGTCATTTGAGCCCACGTAGACCGTGCCATTAGCGACGGTAGGATTAGAGTCGACCCAGCCGCCAGTTTTATAGCTCCACAGAGTTTGGTTTGTGGTCGGTCCTGTTGAAGTGGAGTATCCCGTGTGATCAAGGTCGTGTCGAAACATTGGCCACCAATCAGTATCCGTTGCTTGCGCGGTCTCTCCATGTGAACTAACGTTTTCCTTGACTGTTTGAATACTTAACGCAAGAGTGGACATGCTGATTGTCAGAACTAGAAGCATTATTCCAGAAACAGTTTTCTTCAAAGGAGCCTCTCTCTTCCGCTTGGATTATGAGGGCAACGGTTACTTAGGCTTTGCTAGAGCATTATTCTGCCCTTGACTGAGCCAACCTAACCCCATAGAACTACAAGTTATGACTTTGATTTCCATGTATGAACCGTTAGCGAGCGCTTAACTCGGTTGTCTGTGCACGCACAGCCTACCCCCTCGGTCTAGTGTATGTCCCAAATGTCCCCTTTCTCTCTCTGGTACTTCTGTTCAGGTCAGAAGGTGCCCTTTTCTACACCTTGACGTGGTATGCTGCGCTAACGCGCGGTGCAATTCAGGTGCGCGCTGCCTTGTCCCGATATTAAGCGTTGAAGTAAGTCGGTGACACCGCTTTGTCTTTCGCCCGGCGTTTTGAGCGCGCGTTTTAAATATATCAGTCACTGATTGGGAGCTAATAGCTGACGGTTCTTGGTGATCGATACAGAAAACCTGACAAAAAAATTCGGCAACCTTACAGCCGTTGAAAGCCTTACGCTACATGTTAACGACGGCGAAGTCTTCGGTTTTCTCGGACCGAATGGCGCAGGGAAAACAACAACTGTCAGAATGCTTTGTTGCCTAATCTCAAAAACCAGCGGAAACGCTACTGTGGGTGGATACCAAATAGGCAACAAGGAAGATTCACTCAAGATACGCAAAATCATCGGATTGGTTCCTGATAATGTGGGGTTATCCGAAAATTTGACCGCTTACGATAACCTCGACTTCTACGGAAAAATATACGATTGCTCTACCGCTCAAAGGAAAGAAAATATCCAACGTTTCCTCGATATGTTGGGGCTTTGGGATAAGCGAAACGTGTTAGCAGGAACTTTTTCTAAAGGAATGAAGCAAAAACTAGCAATCGCGCGTGCTCTCATTCATGAGCCAGAAATCCTTTTTATGGATGAACCAACCGCAAACCTTGACCCAGAATCGGCGAAGACAGTCAGGGAGTTTATTCTTGAGTTGAAAAAGCAGAAGAAAACCATTTTCTTAAACACCCACAACCTCGATGAGGCCCAGAGGATATGTGATAAAATAGCTATTCTGAACACGAAGCTTCGGGCAATAGGCACTCCTGATGAACTTGAACGATCTGTTCATGGCAGAAGCACAGTTATCACATTGGAGCAAGTCAACGATGCCGTTTTAAACTCTTTAAAGAAGTTGTCGCTTAGAAACCTCACTGTTGACGGCAACAAGGTAACGTTTGATGTGGTGGATCCTGATAAAGAGAATTCGCCAGTTGTAGAATCCCTCGTGCTGGCTGGCGGTCACGTGCGGGCCATTAACGTTGTGGGTTCGACTTTGGAAGATACCTATTTGAAGCTTGTGAGGGAGTCCGCATGAGATTGTCAAAAGCATGGCTTGTTGCCTCAAGAGATTTTAAAATATTTAGGCGTCAGAAAAATATTTTGTACCCGATCATCGTTTTTCCCATTATAATTTCAGTTCTCTTTCCAGCCATACTAGAGTTTGCTGGACAACGAAACGCCGGGCTCCTCACAACTGCAAATCTTCCAAACCTATTAAATTCATTTTCATTCTTTATTGTCATTGGAGCGGCGTACATTCCATTAGGAATTGCTTCTTATAGCATAGTCGGCGAAAAAATTGAGAAGAGTTTAGAACCGCTCCTCGCTACTCCTCTTACTGACGGGGAGATTTTGCTTGGAAAAGCAATTGCTGCAGTGTTGCCAACTTTAGCTGCAATGTATGCTGGAGCGACAGTTTTTATGGTTGGCGTTGATGCAGTGACTTTCGGGAAGCTTGGCTATAATTATTTTCCAAATTGGACTTTTGGTGTTTTGCTGCTGATCCTAGTTCCCGTCGCTGTTGTTATGAGCGTGCTATACAGCGTTATTGTCTCATCGAGAGTTAATGACGTACGCAGCGCTAATGGTTCTGGGATACTAATTTTTTTGCCATTGTTAGCAATTTATTTGGCTAGCGAAATACGCATAATAAGTCTAGACATAAGCGGGATTCTCATAATCTCAGGTATCCTTTTCGCGATTGATATCGCTCTTTATTTCGTAGGTACAGCAGCTTTTCAACGAGAGGAAATACTAACAAAGTGGAAGTAGCAAGATTGGAAGCGACGAGGGAGGAGGTGGGAAAAGTGGTGGACTGGAAAGATTATTATCAAACAAACAAAGGGCGACTCCTTGGAATTGGGGGAATATTAATTGTTGTGGGCCTTGTCCTCTATTTTGCAAGAGGTCAAGAAGTTGCACTCGTATTACCCATCGTTGGGATTGTGTTGTTCATTGCAGGTGTTCTTTATAAGCCGCGCAAGAAGAAGACCGAAAACGTTACCAGCGACTCACCGTAGGCTGGATTTCTCGACCGCTTGGATAACTGTTCATTCGGTTCATTTTTTTCATTTTTTGGGTTCCAGCAATAGCGCGCTGCCTTGTTCGATATTATGTGTTGAAGTATGTCGGTGAGACTGCTTTGTCGTGTCTGCCAATGTTTTCTGCTGCTTCTCTGTTCAGAACCAAGCATAGGATGCTGAAGAGTGCGTAAGAAGCCACGTTACCTAAGCCTCTTACCTTGTTGACGGTTAGACTGTACTGCGTCTTCAGGAAGCTGTAGACAGCCTCGATGTGTGGCCTCTTATGATACTCCCTCTCCTGATCTTCAGGGCCATAAGTTCTAAACTTCTTATCAACCCGCAAGACACTCCTATCGCCCGGTTTCTGATTTGAAGGATAAGGAATAACAGCCTTATCAACGGCAGCTCTAAGGTTTCCGCCACTATACTGGCTGTCTGCTATCAGGCTTCTCAACTTTGTCCCCGAGTTCGTAAGAACCTGTTTTGCCTTCTCCAGAATATTTAGCGAATGTTTTTTCTCATTCTCGTTCGCAGAAGCAAACGCTCTTGAGAGTGGAAGCATGGTCTTGGGATCGATTGACAGGTGAAGCTTGTAACCTAAAGCATAGCTCCTGCCCGTTCTCCCAACTCTCGCTTCAAGGTCTGAATAGCCAATCTGGTTATTTGTTGGATGGCGAGTACTCCAAGCTTTGATGAAAGAAGCATCTAAAACAACATCAACTTCTTCTGACCGGTTACTTTTCAGTAGCTTGATAACCTTTTCATCTATTATACTGTTAAGCCTATCTTCGCCAACTCTTCTTGCGAATCTGCTGAGAACGCTTCTTGGATAACCCTTCTCGTCACACTTAAGCAAACAAAGCTTACGTAATCTTTGATCTGTGCCTAGCAGTCTGCTCATTTCTCTTAGACTCCGCACACCTTTCATGCGCATAACCAAGAAAGCTCTAAAAACTCCTAAGGGGCTGCGCGGGGGTCTTCCAGGTCCTTTAAGATGAAAACAGCTCTCAACTGTTGTTTTGGCAAAGCTTAAGTCTACGTTTCGGAACAGGGTTTCTAGGGTCTCGTGTTCATCTTGTCCCGCTAGGACTCACCTCCTAAGCTTGGACGTGACTTAAAATACGAGGCTCACCTCAAAAATATACATTAACATATTTTAGGGACAAACCAGCGCGCGTTTATAAATAAATGAATCTAGTCGATAATATGTAGGCATGAGTTTGTCTCAAGAAAAAGTTCTTGGGGTTCTTCGGGGCAAGAAAGTGGGAACTCTGGGAACGGGAAGAGAATTATTTTTTGTTTTTACAGACCGAAGACTCTTGGTGCTGGACCCTGGATTATTGGAGCTATTCCTTGCCAGTGCATCTCCAACTTCGACATGGCAGAGAAAGGAATTGGAGTTTAAAAAGCATCTTGAAGAATTGACAGTAGAGGAAATCTCGAGCAAGTCCCAAGAAGCGGGTGTGCGCGAAGAGGAAGTCTTCTATCAAAACATTAAGCGTTTTGAGGTCTTCAAGAGATTCTTGACAACTCGGTTTAGGGCAATAACCTTTGACCAAGCTCTCGAATATGTACTGGTCGGCATAGATATTAAAGAAGCAAGCCGATTCTTCAAATCCTTGCCTTTACCGTTGAGAGTCGCTGACCTCTAGGCGAGCGCTATCCGGTTTCCGCCCTCTTAGAAAGACTATTATTCAGTTATTGTCTAAATGTTTTGAATGGGAAAAGTAAGGAAAAAAAATGAAATCTGGATTTCCAAATTATATTATTGAAGGAAAAACATGACCCAGTGTAAGAATCGTTTTCGCCCTCAAGATTGTGGGAACGGTTAAGACGTGAATGAATTGAGGATTAGGAGGTGATAGATTGCCTAGTGAACCTGCTAAGACCATACAAATAGAGAAAGTACCGGAAACTGATGAAGCAAAAGTATGGGCAAATTTCAACAAGAGATTAAACGATTTGGCGAATCAAGGATACAGAATAATAAATGCAACAGACACATACATTCTATTGAGAAAGGAGCACGCCGCAACGAGAAGGGAAGAGTAACTCAAGCCAGCGCGCACTTGGTCTAATCATAAAGCAAACGCTAACGTGTTGAGCTCTTCTAAACCAAAGGGTAAAGTTTTATCCCCAAACCCCCAAAAAAACCCAAACAAAAACGGTGAACAATGAACAAGACCCATCCTTTCTCGGGTTGATTGGCGGGTTAATCTATGCTCTCGCGGCTTGCTGAGGCCTCAAGAAATCTTCCTTTCGGTTTTCTCTTCCAGCGTAAGTATGGAGCCAAAACAAAGAAAAAAATTGAGGTTTATGGGGTGCTTGATAAGCCGTCAATGGTCTGTAGGATTATATTGACGTTTCTAATCTTCAAGGGAAGATTATCATTGTCTGCAGGGTAGAAGCGAATTGTGTAGTTGCTTTGATTAGGGGACAGCGGCATCTGCGTGGTTGCCAAGCTGTAAACCTGCGTCCAGTAATACGTTTGATTGGTTGGAGAACTTACGAAGACCCACGAACTGTAAACGGGGATATCGTTTATGAAGACTTGAAAACGTAGCTGGGAGCTGGTGTTTGAAAGGAGTTGGAAGTAGATAAAGCCCTGCAGTATTGCGTTGTTTGAAGCATTCTGTGGAGTCCAAACGAAGACGGATTCATTAACTGGACCGTTAGCGATTTCAAAGACGGTTTCGCTGGAATTGTAGAATCTGATGGTTCTTAGTCCACTCGCTTCTCCTTGTGGTCCTTGCACTCCTTGTGGTCCTTGCACTCCTTGTGGACCTTGGGCACCCTGTATTCCTTGTAATCCCTGGATGCCCGGTGGACCTGTAAGGCCAGTGGCACCCTTATCTCCTTTAGGTCCCTTTGCCCACTGTGTAGAAACAGCAACGGAAATCGCAGTTGAAGCCAGTATTGCAATGATTATTACGGCAAACATTGTTTTAGATATTCCAATAGACACTTTCCATCCACTCTTCTATTTTGTTCAGTATTTGTTCTATTCAAAGAAAATCAGTTTTATGTCTTGTGACAAAAAAATAAGCGCGGGCTAGCACAGAATCCTTAAATAATTTCTATAAAATAAAAAAGTAGTTTAGAGGTGATAGGCGTGGTTGAGGTGTTGGTTTTATACTATTCTAGAACTGGGAATGTTGAGGCTATGGCAAAAGCTGTAGCCGAGGGTGTAAGTAGCGTTGAGGGTGCTTCTTCTAAATTAAGACGTGTCGACTACGCTAACGTGGACGATTTCATCTCGTGTGATGCGGTAGCTTTCGGTTCTCCAAATTACTTTGGCTACATGGCAGGGTTGATGAAGGACTTCTTCGACAGAGCATGGTCAGTACGAGAGAAGGTTTCAGGCAAACTGGCCGCAGCATTCACTTGTGGCGGCAGCTCAAGCAACGCGGCGCTGCTAAGCTTGGAAAAGATGTATTCCTCATTCAAGCTGGAGAAAGCATCTGAAGGCGTAGTATGGGGGACCAGGGAACAGGGAACACTGAGTGAACAAAACTTAACTGCGTGCAAGAAGATTGGAGAAGCTTTAGCGAAAGCAGCAATCGAGAAAAAAGCCAAAGTACCAACAGACTAGCGCTATGGGCAGGGAGATAGCACGCGCGCTCAGTCCGGGATTTGAGCACGTATTTACTAGTAAAAAGCAGCATCGCATTTTTCATGCTTGTACTGAACAAAAAGGTCAAAAAAAGAATAACAAAGCCTATAACAATGTTTCCAGTGCTTGATAATTGCTTAGTCAGTAGCTCCTTGGAAGATGCTCAGAACTGGAGCTTGAACCCGTTTGGGTTCGAATCCCTAGAAGACCTGCACCAGAAACCGGGCAAATCCAACTGAAGAGCGTGGTGCGTCTATTTCGTTACGCTCTGTTTCCTCTTGAAGATCATCGCTCCCAGCAACGTTATTATCATGAACAGGGGCAGTAGCATGAAGGGTTGGAATTCTGGAACTATGTAGTTGTTCGTTATCTGGACGATTTTTGTGCTGTGAGTGTACGTGAAGTAGATGTAAGTGTAGTTTCCTGACGTGATGATCGTTCCATTAGTGTAGAGTGCGCCTCCGACGAGTACGGACCAATAACCCAACTGTCCGATCGACGCAAAGCCAGTGGGTATGTCTATTCTGCAGAAGCCCACCGTGCCGCCCGTGCCCGTCACGTTGAAGCGAATTACTTTATCAGCTGGGTTCTCAAGACTGATCCCTCCGCTGAAGTTGCTAAGCGTGGAGTTGCTGACGACGTCCACGTAGTAGGTGCCGTTCCACGGCCACACAGGAAACGTGTGGAACAGACCCATAAGCGGGTACCTGTCAGTGTTGCTGCTGTCAATCACGTAGGGCGTGTTCCAGATACCTGAGCTATCATTCTCGACGGCGTTAGTATACTTCGTTCGATAGTCGCTCCAGTAGTTTCCGCCGGAAGGATAGCCATCATCCCATGTGTTGGTCGAGTTTGAAACATACGTTTGTTGGGTGTTGTTCAAGAAATTGTTGTGAAAGATCCTGTTGCCAGAAGAAGAGTTGAGATAAATGCCATAGCCGTTGATAGTGCCATATCCGTTGTTTGCTATGTTGTTGCCGGATAATATATTACCAGAGGAGGAGCCAAGCCAAATGCCATACCAGCTGCTGGCTGTGACGTTGTTGCCAGACAAGGTGTTGTTGTCAGAAGAATACCACAGAGCAATGCCAAAGCCGCGGTTTGCCGTGACAGTGTCGTTGGTGATTCTTGAATCGGTGGTGTTTGCCAGCGTGAGTCCCACGACATTTTTTGTGAGAGTCAGACCTTGAACCGTCACGTTCTTGCAGTTGACGAGACCCAAATATCCAACACCCTCCGGACAAGTCGCGGGGCTTATCACGATGTTCGACTGGTGCATCAGGTAGTAGACGGGTTTCTCATCAACGAAGTTTGAAGTGTCAACGTGATTCACAAGATCGTTCAAAGCACTGCCAAGGACGCCAAAATTGTACGTGTTACTTGCCATCAAGTTGCCAGACAAAACGTTACCGGAAGAAAACTCGAGAATAATGCCATCATCGTTGTTTGCTGTGACTTTGTTGCCAACCAAAGTGTTGTTGTCAGAAGAAGAGTCGAGAACAACGCCTTCATAGTTTGCCACGACGTTGTTGTGAGACAAAACATTGCGAGAAGATGAGCCAAGCCAAATGCCATAAGTGTTTGCTGTGAAGTTGTCATAGGACAAAACATCGTCAGAAGAGGAGTAGAGAAAAACGCCACTATGGCAGTTTGTTATGGTGGTGTTCCTTATGGTTACGTTGCGTACGCCTGACAAAAGGAACCCGTTAAATCCGGGGGATCTAAGCGTGTGGCCTGCCCCTTCGATTGTTATGTTGCTCCTCCGCACTACGATTGGCAGGTAGTTGCCACTCGTGAACGTGTACGTGACGTTGTCGGTGGTGGTGATGTTTGCATAAGAGGGAGTTATGCTTCCGTCTGGATTGATGTAGATGGTGTTTGAGACTATGTCTGTGTTCAGAATAGACAATTCAAAGTACTCATTCGTCTCATAGACGATCATTCTTACACATTCGCCTGTAGAATTGTCAAACCATGCTGTTTCATTCAGCTCGAATGGATCAGGTGAAACGCCAGACACATTACACCAGGTCTTCCAACAGTTGATTTGCTGCCCCATCAGTTTTAGCGTTTCGAAAGCCGTGATCGTTGCATTTGCTCTCGGAGTACTCCACCACGTTACATTCTCCCCCGTCTTAAGCGGCAATGACATCCAGAACTGGTAGTAGGTTATGCTAGACCAAAAACTACTCGATTGACTGACCACTTGCCGATTGGATCTATTCACGATCTGCCACGCGGAGAGAGAAGCCAAATTAGGACTATACGAGTCCTGAGTCGCGTTGATGCAGTTTTCATAGTCAGAATCAGGCTGTCGGTACGTGATGTTGTAATATCCAGAAGAGACAAGTGTCCCATCATTGCTAAATCTCGAGAGAGAAAAATTCGCGTACTGACCAGGCACTGGATAGATCCGGCCTGTCCGTGCAAGGTCACCTACTGATTTGGACGCAAGCGCCTCATTCGCGTTTATACAAATGGTTCTTGATTGCGCTTTTGCAGGTTGGACACCAAAGATGAATAAGGACAGACTCAAGAACAGCAATGCCACGATTAGGCCTGAAGCAATTCTCCTCAACCTTCTCGTCTTCCCTAGCATTACTGAGGCCTCATTGACGAAAAAACTTTTCGGAACAACTTCTATGCACAATTTCAGAAAGTGAACAGCGTGTTGGTAACTGGAACGCTTCTCTATTGAAGATGAGTTACAGCTTTTCACAAGAAAGCCGTATAGCGCGCGCGATGGCCTATCTGTGATTTCAGATGCCTCAAGAAATTTAAATCACTGGCGCAACCATTTTACTCTATGGAAAAGAAGCCGATTAGATGCTGGAACACGGATAACCCGCTTTACGTTAAGTACCATGATGAGGAGTGGGGCACTCCAGTTCATGATGATAGGACACTGTTCGAGTTTCTAACGCTCGAAGGGTTCCAGGCAGGGTTAACATGGGAGCTCATACTCAAGAGAAGAGCGGCCTTGAGAAAAGCCTTCGACAATTTCGACCCGGATAAGATAGCCAGATACATGGACGAAGACATGAAACGCTTGATGAACGATCCAGGCGTGATTCGGAACAGGGCGAAGATTCTGGCGACCATCAACAATGCAGAAAGGTTCAAAGAAGTCAAGAAAGAATTCGGTTCCTTCGACACGTTCATCTGGAAGTTCGTTCAAGGGAGAACGATCAACCATGCTCTCAGAGACTTCTCAAACATGCCGGCTGAATCCGAGGAATCGAGGGCGATGAGCAAGGAGCTGAAGAAAAGGGGATTCAAATTCGTCGGACCCACGATCTGTTACGCCTTCATGCAGGCCGTAGGCATGGTAAATGATCATCTCGTCCGCTGCTTCCGGCATGACCAAATCAAACTACAGGCATCTTGAGGCATAGCGTGCGCTAACCAAGCCGCTGAGTTAACAGCGCCTTTCAGAATTGGACACCTAAGTGTCTCAAGGGACAAAAACCGAGTCCTCATCTCCTCAGAATCGACGTATCTTCTCTGTAGAATGACGTTCGTTCTCGCAATAATTATACTCTTCATTAAGTGCCCTTCTCCATCCTTTGAGCATAACTTTGTACTGATTAGCTCAAGGCTGAGGACACTTCCTTTCTTGTTCTCCGGAATGCGCTCAAAAAGCGCTCCTCTGTCCTTTATTATGAACGCCTGCGGACACTTGCTTTCTTGTCACGATACTCGGCCGCTCATTACGCGCGCAACCGTTATACCTTGAGCGGCATATGAGGATTCTATGTGAGTGGTGAGCATGCCGTCGGTTTTTTGGACTGGGAGACTCTCGCGAAGCATGAAGCTCCTGGTGAACACAAGTAATGCGTTTGCTTGGGTAACTGGAAATGCTAGGAACACTATGGCAATGAAGGAACGGACGAAGTCAGGTTATGAAGGCACCGTAACTGACCACGTGACTCACTACGACAACGTAGGGACGAAGCATTTCACTCACATCGCAACAGAACTGCTCAAGGACGTTGACCTCAAAGGAAGAAAGGTCTTGGACGTGGGCTGCGGCACCGGAATCCTGTCGCTTCTTGCCCTGAAATGCGGGGCAGCCAAGGTAGTTTGTGGAGACCTCTCGGAGTACATGCTGAGTCAGTGTCGAGCAAAAGCAGCGGTCCAAGGCTTCGAGGCAAACCAGATCGAAACTAGGCAGCTCGATGGCGAATCCCTGCCGTTTGAAGACAACAGCTTTGACACAGCCATTTCTTCGATGGTGCTGGGCCTTGTACCAGACCAAGAGAAGATGCTCACCGAAATGGCACGCGTGACCCAACATGGCGGAACGGTCGCTCTCGCAACCCATGGCTATGACCATTATTACGAGGCGGTCGACGCGTATTTCCGGGCAATCTCAAAACGGTACGTGCTCGGCTACCGCCTTGAGTTCTGGCCCCGGAAGGAAGAAGAAATCTCTCGAATGCTAGCCCAAGCTGGTCTAAACGGCGTTCAGACTCGCAGGCTTAATTATCAGGATAAGTTTGACACGGCAGGCGATGCATATGACTTCTTTGCCTACACATCCTCATCTTGGTGGCTCGCCAAGTTCCCCCCGAAGAGAATAGCTGAAGAAATCAAGAAGACTCGGAACTACTTCGAACGCAAAGAAGTGACCCAAATAACAGAAGACACAATCTTGGCTCACGCGCTCAAGTCTTAAACGAACTGCCCGGAACCTTCTCCTCTTCTCTTACTCCTCGCCTGAATCATCCATGATATCGTAGCAGGGTTAGCGCGCGCTGTCGTTAATGTAGGCTCAACGTGCACAAATTAATATAGCCTGAATTTTCTAGATCATATTGGATAATTGTGAAAGCTGTGGACGTAGTAGTTGGGGTCATCTTTAAAGATAATAAATTCTTAGTTGAAAGAAGAAGGACAGATGAAAAAATAGACCCCGGAATCATTTGCTTGCCCGGAGGTCACGTTGAACTGAATGAGAGTAAAGAGGATGCGTTTAAGAGAGAGATGAGGGAGGAACTGAATATAGAAGTAAAGAAATCAGAGTTCCTCAAAAAAGATTTTTGGATAGCAAGTAACGGCGAAAGACAAAACGTCTATTACTATCTTGTCACTAGCTACGAAGGTGACCCTACTTCTAAAACCGCAAAAGAAATAATCTGGATAGAAAATACCGATGAACTTGATATTCTGGATGACAGGAACGCCATAGAAAAAGTCAGAATGAAAAGAATTAAGGATATTATCAATGAGACTTCTATCAGACGATAGTTCTGAACTAGCGCACTTTTGTTATTTTTGTTATGAATGTTATTCTGCACTTCGATTAGTAAGCGGTCGCGAATCAAAGCAAGACTGAATCCGAACCTGCGAAACCCTGAGAACACAAAAAAAGAGGGGGATATAGTTGTGTCCTTGCAAGCTTCTTACCGATGGCGTTTCTTGGCGGCGTAGGCTAGCACTCCGGTCAATGTGATGGCTAGTCCAGCGATGCCGCTGATTGTGAATAGTTGATTTAGGTTAACCATGCTGAGCAGCGCTGACGGGGGCGACGACGCGTCTATGTGGAATAGAAGGATGTCTGTAGAGTTTTTGTGCCCTGAAGATGAGGCTATAGCTTGAGCAAAGTAGATTCCTGTTCCCTGCTCTGTAGCCACGTCTTTGACTGTTTGACTGCTTTCCCACACGTATACACCAGAGCTTCTTTGGATCATTTTGTCAGAGAGCCACACGAGGCCCCTCGGGTTCGTGATTGTTATCGTGACGTTTGCGCCCGAAACAGGATCCAACGTGGTTGCATTCGTGACTAGGGCTGCGATCTCTATCGAAATGTTTTCCGACGAGAGGTAATCGAATTCGCCAGACAATCGAATGGGCATTCTGTCCCCTGCTAAGGAGGGAACGAGATCCCTTCACTATGACAGTTCCCACGCCGTAAGTACCAGCAATGCCTCTTGTTTGTGGGTCAATGGTAATGTTGCTGATTATGTTGTTGCCCATGTCTCTTCCTAAACCGGGGTTCGGATGGCCTCCGGTGTAGTAGCTGTTGCACCAGTCATAGTCTAGGGCACCGTTTAATCGTACGTGGTAGGTTCCTGGTTGCGTGGGCGCGGTAAACGTGAACGGAACAGTGTGGTACGTGTGTGATGATGGCGATGCGCAGCCTTCTGCTAAGTTGGCTAGCGCTGTGGTTGGGTTCCAGTCTCCGAACACCGATACGTACCAGATTGGGACGTTTATTGTATCCAGTTCCCAGAATGATGCTACTGCCTGCACCGTTTGTCCAGGCGATACGGTGATGGTTGTTTCATGGTCCGCTGTTGAACTATTCAGGTCAAAATAGTCAAGTTGGAACGGGTCTCCACCGTCGCTTCCACACTCGTACACGTGGAACAGCAGTCCAGCCACGTATAGGTCGAGTTGATTGGCGCCTTTGGCAATTGTAACATGCTTCGAAGCAGGTAGGCAGGCAGGGTAAGTTGTCAAGTCTGCTGACCAAGGATTGGCTATTGAACGGTAGAGGCACCCGCCATACTGAACCGTGTACACGCCCGGATCCAAGTTGAAAGTCAACGTCCCATCGTTCCCAGACTGCCCACATACGACTAGGCTTCCGTTTGCGTCGTACATTCTAACTTGCACTTCGGCAAGCTTCGTAAAGCCACCAGCGCTCGCAACCGGAAACCCAGATTCATCATACACAGTAATGTTCACGGTCGCCGCCTTGTCAGCCTTCGCAAAGGGCGTCAGGGCAGAGGAAAGCAGGACTGCAATGACTAGCACAGCCAAAAAGACCCCTTCTGATATTGCTGTCACGTTCTTTAAATCAAACATTCTCCCACCTCAATCTACAATTTCAAACCGAACAAAAAGAGGTTAAAAAGCCGTATGATTCTGCCTCATTGGAGCCTTCCTTTTTGACGTAGAAACACGATATTCGGGAAGAATCATTCGACACTGTGCGTTCACATTGTCCAACGTTGGATAAGACACGCTAAACTGGCTCAAAATATACTATCTGAGCCAGCTATGTTGAAGCCCAAGTGCTCAAAGAGAGAACCGCCTTTCACCGAAAGATACACGTGATCAGTCTTTGAAAAAAAGCGCGTGCTGAAGGTTATGCTGATGTTAGATTTGCTTTTTGTCTTCCTCAAACACTCTGTAGCGGACAATCAGGGTGAGGGGAATGACACTTGCTGCGAGCATCAAGAATGGCAGAGGCCTCCAAACGTAGGAGAAGAGTAGGCCTATCAGTAACTGGGTGAATGCTTGAGCTATGTAACCGAAGAATTGACTGCAGCCAACGACTCTTCCTCTTAATTCTCTAGGCGTCAAGTCACCCAACAGAGACTGATAGCTGCTTGACTGAAGCACCTGGCCTAGCCCGAAGAAGAAGAAGGCAAGCACGAGCACGTAGAAACCTCCGAACACGAAGAGTACCATAGCGGGAATGTAACAGAGATAAGATGCGATGACGTAGTTTTTGCGTCCTGCCCTGTCCATTCTTAAACCCGCGATTACGCTCGGAATGGCAACGGTAAACGACATCAAAGCCATTAAGAGGGCCCATTGGAAGTTTGAGATTTTGAGGTTTTCTATGGCGTAGATCACGAAGTACGTGCTACATCCAACTATCAGGCTGTTGATGGCAGCGTTGCAAATGAACAGATAGTACGCGGATCTCGGAGTCCTGCTCCAGACGCCTAGGCTCTCCCTTACTGCCTTCGGATACTCTTTGAAAGCAGCGAGGAAGCTTGGATGATCATCTCCGCTGAATGAAGGCAGAGTCTCCTTCAGCCTAGCCCTCAGAAGCGCAGCTGCAAAATAGGCTATCATTGCTATGGCGTAGGCTATTCGCATCCCAATGTTCAGGTTGAAAACCAACACCAAGTACCCCGCAATAAGCGAGGCAGGAAGCCCCACTAGGTTCGTTATCACGGCCTGCATAGAAAAACCAGCACCGCGATTCTCAGGCGAAACCGAATCAATCATAATGGCAAACAATGCCGGCTGATAAAGCAGACAAAGATTCTGAATCATCGTTCCCAAGACTATCAAGGGCCAAGAAGGCGCAAAAATGAAGAAGAGATAAGCAAAGGCCACCCCGAACGTCATAGTGTAAACAAGCCATCGGCGCCCGTGCTTATCTGCGAGGTACCCTCCCGGAAACTGAACAAGCGCGATCGCAATCAAGCCTGAGAACGAGATTATGCTTAGGAGGAAATCGTCTGCTCCAAGAACAGTCTTGAAATACAAGCTGGCATACGTGCCCGCAATGGGACTAGTAGAATACATCAGAATCCAAGTTATCACCATTATTAAGAAATTGCCTCTGATAAACGCGTACCGACCCCGGAAACGTGAAAACAGACCCAACGAAATCGAAAACGTACAGTACACTTCAGGAATATAAGCAGCAACTCCCTAGAACTAGCGAATCACTGAACAGCGCGCGCTATAGGATTGAAGGTCATGAAACCACATGACTTGCACTTCCATCGTTGCTTTCCTCCAAAGGCAGTCCCTTTCTTAGTAAGAGTCTCCACGGTACGCGCACAAAAAACCTAGCTTAGAATCTTCTCCGTAAAACTTATAACACACAATCTTTTGCAATTCACGCAAAAGCGAGGCTGGCACCTGTGCATCTCCTTAACTTTAAAGATTGGACTTCACAGCAAATCGAGCAGGTCATCGATAAAGCTATAGAAATCAAGAACGACCAGAAAAAATGGCGTGAAACGCTGCAAGACAAGAGCTTAGCCATGATTTTCCAAAAAACCTCTACCCGCACACGTGTCTCTTTTGAGGTCGCTATGACGCAACTCGGTGGGCATGCGATCTTCCTCGATTGGCGCACTACGAACTTCACTCTGGCAGACGTGGGTGATGAAACTAGGTACCTGTCCCGCAACGTGGACGTGATCATGGCACGCCTGATGCGTCACGCAGACATGAAAGCCATGGCGGAAGCGTCCAGAGTGCCTACGATAAACGGCTGCGACGAAAAATACCACCCGTGCCAAGCCCTCGCAGACCTCATGACGATAAAAGAAAAGAAAGGCAAACTAAAAGGCCTAAAACTCGTCTACATAGGCGTCCACAACAACGTCTGCAACAGCTTAATAGAAGCATGTACGATGACGGGCATGAGAATCACCACAGTCACCCCGACCACACACGAACCAGCATTCGACAAAGAACTCGTAGACAAAGCGAAGAAAACAGGACTCTACGAAACCACGCTCGACGCAAGAGAAGCCGTAAAAGACGCCGACATAGTCTACACCGACACGTGGGTCGACATGGAACTCTTCCAGGACCCAAAATTCAAAGAAGAAAAAGAAAAACGCATCAAACAAATGGCACCGTACCAAATCAACACCCAACTAATGAAAGACAGCAAAGCGCTCATAATGCACGACATGCCGATCCACAGAGGATATGAGATAAGCGCTGAGATGATAGACGCGCCGAACAGCATAATATTCGACCAAGCAGAGAATAGACTGCACAGCGAAAAAGCAGTACTGCTAAAACTTCTCAACAAAATCTAGCGTCTATTTTAGAATCATATGCGTGAACTTCTCTGGGTTAAAGGGCTCTAAATCTTCGTATTTTTGCCCGGTGCCGATGAATATTATGGGTTTCTTCGTCACGTACGTTACGCTTAGGGCTGAGCCGCCCTTCACGTCCGCGTCCACCTTCGTCAAGATCGTGGCGTCTATACCAACAGTTTTGTGGAATTCCTCTGCCTGCATAACCGCATCGTTACCGGTCAACGCATCCACCGTGAGAACCGTCAAGTCCGGAGTAATCACACGCTTGACCTTAGCCAACTCGTTCATCAAGTTGCGGTCCGTTTGAATCCGCCCAGCGGTGTCAACGAGAACCACGTCAATTCCATGCGCTTTCGCGTGGCTAATAGCGTCGTATGCGACCGCGGCTGGATCAGCACCATAATTGTGCCTGATCATCTTCACGCCCAAACGTTTACTGTGCTCCTCCAACTGCTCAATAGAGCCCGCACGGAAAGTGTCGCTGCACGAAAGCACGACGGAATAACCCTTCTTCATAAACATCCTCGCAACCTTAGCGATACTAGTGGTCTTGCCAGTGCCGTTAATCCCAACAAAAGCCATGACAAAAGGCTCCCTAGCCTTTCGCTTCTTCTCAACCATACCCCACACGTCAACATGATTGCCAGTGCTCAGAATCTCAATCAAAACCTTCTCAAGGTTCTGCATGACGAGTTTCTTCTTATCCTCAAGCCGTTTTACTTGTACACCTGCAAGCCGCTTCTCCATCTCATCGCAAACACGCTCCGCAACCGGCACTGCAACATCATTCTCGATCAGGCTCAGCCTAAACTCAGCCAAAATCGGACGAAGCTGGTCTGCCTTTAACTCTGTTAAGGAAACCTTGTTAACGAGACTGTTAAGACCTACTTTTAGTTTCTCGAACATTTGTTCCTCGCCCTCTTCCGCCAAGCGGTGGGCCACTAAAGCTTTGGAGCCTTGCTCTATCTTCGTCGATTCGTTCTAACAATTGCTCCATCTGTTGCGCCATGCTAGTCCTCGCTTTCTCCATTTCGTCAATACGGCTCTTGATTTTCTCTTTGGCCTCTCCAAACGTTTTCTCGATTACCACACCCGCACCTACGCCAAAAATTATCTTGTCGGAGCTTTCCAGCTTGGCTTTGATATAAGAGCCTCCGCCGATCGGAACGAAGAGCGACGTGTCTGTCTTCTCTTTCTCTAATCCTTCTAACGTCAAGTTTGCATACATGAGCTCCGTGATAGCAGCGTTGACAAAACTCATTCTTTGCTGCATGTTTTCCGCTGTGTTTTCCAAAATACGAAGCTCCACAGCTACCTTACGAAATTCTTCTTCATCACTTGACACTTCTAGCTTCTCCTAAAACCATTTTTCTCAGAACTGGGTCCTTAATGTCTTCGGGTTGGATTTCTTCAACCGCGTCTATCTTGATCTGAAACCGTAAGGCCCTGTGTCTGCTACCCAAATCCGTGTAAATCGTTTCAACAGCGTCTTCTGGCTTCATCGCCCGGATTTCCTTTTCGAAGCCTGTTTTCCAATTCGGCTTGCGGATTCTTCCTGAAACTCTGAATATTTTCACGTTGCTCATCTTTATCCCACCAACTCTAGTGCATTCTCGACAATAAATAATTCTGGTCCCGTGGTTAACAATCCCACAACTGCCCCATAACTGTTTCCCAAAAGCCCTGTTCCCACATATGGAATTCCACAGTTGACGGTGCCCACTTCCAAGGGGACGCGTAAAACGTCTTTCAAGAGCGCTTGTTCATCCTCCTTGATCAGCGGATGGGCGAGAACGCCTTTGTTCGTTGCTACAGCTAACGACCCAACATAAGGCAGTCCCGCAATCTCGCCTGGAACGACCTCTACGCACAAAGTCTCGGAAATCTGTTTCAACGTCTCCGGCTTCAAACGGGGGTCTGCAATCGCGCCATAATCGTTTGCCAAAACCATGTTTCCGTAAGCGGTTCGTTTTGTATCCATAACAGCTATGTTAGCATCACCGGCCGCAGCGCGTATAGGCTCGATTTCTTCATCCAGAGTGAAACTTGGAAAAACTATTCCCTTAGAGTTCGCGCACGCCAGAGCTCCGATCAGAAGAGAATACCCAATCGTGGTGAAAACGGGTTTCACTTCGAGTTGTTCACTGAGTTTTCGTATCCTTGCTTCCGGGGCTACTGATGGTGCGATAAGTAATTGATCAGTGAGGAGAGAAAATACTCCTATGCTTGCGCTCCCAAAAATGCTGGACTGGAAAATCCCCAAACACTAGTCGCCTTCAGCCGGATAAACTGTCACAGTCCCCTCAGAGTCTTTAACAACACGCACTTTGATTCTTCTCGGAGGTTTCTGGATTCCTCGCGTCCAGATTTTCTCGTTCAATTCGGTGCTTATGACTAGTCGCTCTTGCTTCTCCTCGTCGGTGTCTTCTTCTTCCTTTTTTGCGGCGCCGATCTTCATGTGTTTTTGAATGAAGCTTCTAATTATACGCATGGCTTTTGGAGCCCGTTTTCTAGGGGCATATATCCATGCTCTGCGCAGTGGGATAGTGTAGAATCTTTCTTCGACGATGTCTTCTTCAGGTTCTTTTTTCGGTTTTGGCTTCTCTACCTCTTCTGCGACAGCCTCTTCGGGCTTTTCTTCTCCCTCTTCAGCGGCTTCTTTTGGCAACTCTTCAGTTTTCTCTTTTACAGTCTCTTCTGTAACTTCTTCTACTTCCTCTTCCGTCTGCGGTTCTTCAACCTCTTCTGTTTCAAGTGTTGTTTCTTGTCTTTTCGCTTCAGTCTTGCTCACAGTGCTTTCCCTCTATTCTTTTATGGTTTGATCTTTTGGCGTCGCCACATTCTCTGTTTAGGGTGTCGCCTGAATTTTCCACCGGATTTTGCTACGACCCACGTTGGAACTGGTTGTTTTTGCTTTCCAGCATGGATTAACCTTCGTTTTTTGGCGGGCGATTTAATTCTGGCCATTCTATATTCTCCTGATCTTGATGTCTCGTTTTGTTGATTGCAATTTTGAAAGGAGTTCTTTCAACTGTTCGTCGGTCAATGGAACCTGGATGCGCCCGGCTTGCGCAAGCTGGATGAGCTGCAGTTCAAGTTGGGTTGCGAATTCTGGCTTTATCATTTTCAAATTGTTTATTCGTCGTCTCGCTTCCTCAGTTAGGATCTGCCGGAGCAAGGCCTGTTTTTGCTGTTCAATCTGCTGCGCCATTTGGCTGCGTTGTTGTTCTTCCACTAATCTCCGCTGTAGCTGGAGCGTTCTCCTCTTGCGTATATCGTCGAGCTCTTCGTCTTCTACGTCTTCACTCATCCTTCGGCACCTTAATACTTCTTCAGTTCTGGCATGGTTTTTTCAAGTTCTTTCTTAATTTCTGTTGAGAGTGAATCCAGAAGGCGTCTCCCTTCTGAGGACACGATTCTTCCATTATTCTTATCCTTTTCCACAAACCCTGCAGATTCGAGCTGTTGCATGATCTTGCGGATGTTTCCTCCTGCGCCGATTCTCACGTGCTCTGGCCTTACGCCGCGGTTCTTTCGCCCACTGTAGTAATAGCGAAGACGCTGAGTGCCAATGGGACCGTACACATAGATTTTTCGCAGGAGCGAGGCAGCACGGCTGTACCACCAGTTTGGATCTTGCGGTGGAAATTCGACATGGGAGCCTGTTTTGACCAGGGGCGCCCATTCTGGCGGCATTATTTTATCTACATTTTCTTTTAAGTATCTAGCCAGTTTCTCGATTAGTGTGGATGATGGAACATCGTATGGAGTCGGCAAGGCGTTTTCTCCTTGGGTTTTTCCTTCAGTAATTCCACAAGCGTCTTATAAAGCCTTATCCTCTAACACTCTGCGTTTTTACAACTACACTTGGCACCTTTATTGCTTCCTAGAGCATGAGCCGACCTTTTCAGTAACCTAGTCGCACCGTCCTCCATACCTGAAAAACCCCGTGGGCTACCTCAATCTTGCGAGTTGTCAGACGTTTCAAAATTCCTACCGCTATTCTTTCTTCAGGTCATTGAAAACTTGGTCTCGTGCAGGAGCACTCGCTGGGGATGGTCAGGTCTTTGCCTTATATTGATAAAGTTCTTTTCCCTAGCGCGCGCTGCGCTCTGTACTCCACAAAACCTTTCTTTTTTCTTTAGTTTTTCTGAAGGAGTGATTTGGCATCCTGATCATTTTAGTTCTGTAAGCACTCTTGAGATTTCTCTTGTGGCAACTCCGATTGTCTTTGAGACTTTCTCGATGTCCTCTTCTGTGAAAGTACGTACGGTTTTTCTTGCTTCTTCCTTAGAATTGATTGAAAACAGTTGTTTTTTCAGTGTTGGCAGATCGATGTCGGAGTACCACATCAGAGCGTAGATGTCTGCTATGTCTTTGATTCTCTTGCTTTCCTTGTCTCTTCTAGGGGCTGAATTGAGCTTCATCGCTAGCAGCAGTTCTGGCTTGGGCAGAATAGCTTCTCTTCCGAAGATATCTATCGTTGTATGCATCCTGTTTTGGAATAGAAGGGACAGAAGTGGTTCATCGATTGGCACGAAGCCGAGTATATCCTTGATTTTGGGGTGTATGTAATCTACTATTGGGTCTATGAATAACTGGAAGATCTGGTGGAGAGGAAGCTTGACTGATTCTTCAGGAGATATTTCCTTTCCAGTATCGATGTCGAAATCTTTGACTAGCCTGAAGCTGACTGAACTGAAGCCGACTTTCTCGATGGTCGAGAGTGCGGATACAAAATCTGATTCCCTCAGCTGCTTTTCGGTCCAGTCTTTGTCTATGTGGAAGCCGATGTCGATGTCTCTGGAACCAATGTATGATCTTCCATTGGCCTTTTCGAAATTTTTGTTCACGATGTGGAAGACTGCCCATCCTCCTAGAAGGCACACTGGTCCTTTTAGTGATTTGAAGATCTGTATCAGTTGTTTCTGGGAAGTCTTTGTTTCATTAATATCGTAGAGCATGCTTAGTCACTTTTTCAAGAAGTTTTTCCGCCGCTTCGGTGCATACGCCGCCTTCTTCGAATAAGTCAACGATTAGCTGTGGTATAGACACGATGTCTAAGTCTTGCGTCTTGAAAGAGTTGTAGAAAACGTGAGAATCGGCTGTCAGCAGTATCATGTTGCCTTTTCCAACGAGGCCCTCGGTGATTATCAGGTCGTGCCATTTTTGTCCGTCTTCGGTTTTGACGTACAAATCGGTTCGTGAAGGGAAAAGATAGTGCTGAACCAAGTTATCTGCTTGGTACGTGGTGAGTGCATATGGCAGTTGGGCTTTCTTGATTAGGCTGGTTGGATCCTTGTACATGAACTCCTGCTTTTCCGGCTTGGTTTTCACGCTGAGCCAGTACTTCACAAGACCAGAATAGTCTGCGACTTTTGTGTCCTTCACGAGTCTTGACTCTTCTAGTTTGCCCAGGAACTCGTGAAGCCAAGGAAATGAGCACTCTGCTTTTTTGGCCAGTCTGTACTTTGTGATTGTACCTTCTGGCTCGTTGAGGAGCACGCGTATTACGCGTTCCCGGATTACGCCTCTAGTTTTCACGTCTTCACGCCTAGTATATCGGTAACTCTCTGACTATAAGTAGGTTACCGATATATCGGTAAATCGCCAACTACAATACATTACCGATACGTCTGCGCGGACAATATGCGAAGAAGAAAAGTTGCAGAAATTTAACGCTGTCACCCACAAAGGGGGATATGACATTAAGCTTCCTGACATGGAGGGAACTGAGCTCCTCCACAGGTTGGAGGAAAAGCAGCCTCATATGGTTAAGATAATCATTACGGGCTTTCCGACCCTAGAGAATGCTATGAAGACGGTTAACGAGGGTGCCGACGGATTTATTCTGAAACCTTTCGACATAGGGAAGTTGCTGGAGATGATCAAAAAGCATCTGGCCAATAAGACTGATGAACATATTAGCAATTGGATGGAATTTGATCATGATACTACGCGGAAATCTGGCTTTGATCAAGATAATGCTAAACGGAAGGGATCCTTCTTTGAACAACAATAAACGCGCGCGCTAAAAAGACAATTGACCATAGCTGCGCCTAAAGGAATTGATAAAGTCGTAGAACACAAGTATTTGAAGAACACATAGCATAGCGTTTTACAAATCTCGAGGACCGAATGAACACACCTGAAAGCACGCGCAGGTTTCATCTAGCCCCATCATCCCCTGTACGCCGATCAAAGACCAGGAATCAAGCGTCAATCGCTTTCTGGTTCTGTTATGACTCCTTCTTGTTTCTCTGTTTCTCTAGTGTTGATAATGGATGTTCGGGAATGCCTACTAACATTTCGGAGTCGTCTTGCTTGGGTTTTGGGTCGTTGGGGATTGCGATGGTGAACGTTGAGCCTTTCCCCACGACGCTTTCCGCGGAGATCGTGCCTCCGTGGGCTTCTACTATGCGTTTGCAGATTGAGAGTCCAAGGCCCATTCCTTGGGGCTTAGTTGTGAAGAGGGGTAACCAGATTTTCGTTATGACCTCGTTTGGTATTCCTGCTCCTGTGTCAGAGAAACTGACTGCGACACTGTCTTTCACTCTTGTGCTTTCCACTGTAAGTACTCCGCCGTTGGGCATCGCATCGAAGGCGTTTTCTATTATTTTGGAGAAGGCGGTTCTCATTTTTTCTCGGTCGCATTTTATTCTTGGTGTTTCTTGAGTCTTGTCCAATACCCTGACGTTGCTTGGAACTTTCATTTGTGACAAGACTTCGCTTAGGATGCGTCTTGGTTCGGTTTCGCATATGTCGAGGTTCATTTCCTCTGCGTACTTTACGAGGTTTGTTATGATTTTGTCTGAGTGAACGATTGCCCTATCGATGGTTTCGAGCATCTCTTTTGATTTGGGATCCATTTTTGGTTCCAGCTTCGTTTTCAGGTAGTATGTGGCTCCGGTGATTCCTGCTAAGGGGTTGCGCAGGTCGTGTCCGACCATGGATGCTAGCTGGCCGATGGCAGCGAGGTGCTCTGCCCTTCTTAGTTTCTGAGTTTTGTCTTCTATGTCGGTCAACATTTCGTTAATCGACTTGGACAGAACTGACAGTTCGTCGTTTCCTTCTATTGGTACGCGTTTTTTGGTAGCCTTGTTTTTTCCTATGTTGCGCACTGCCTCTGTGAGTTTGACTACTCTGGACAGGACGGTCGTTTCTATAAGTAACAGGATGGCTGCTGTGAAGATGGCGGTCAGGCCGAGAAACCACAGGAGGAAGTAGTTGATGGTGCTTAGTCCTTGGTTGTAAATGTCTCGTGGCATGTCAATCTCTGAAACGAGGATTGGGTTTCCGAACACGTCCTTGATTAGGGCGTATCCGGCAACGCGACTTGCGTTCAGGGGTTGAATGAAGACTGTTGCGTTGTTCGAGAATGCTGAGAGGGCGTTTTGAAAGCCTGGGAGCGCGGTCGACTCGTTATAGCGCTGTATGCTGACGGACAATTTTGTGGTCTTGGCTAATTGTTGAATTTCATCGGAGTCTAGGTATCGCGCCATGATTAGTGCTCCATGAATAGGGCCTTGGCCTTGGCTTGTCAATATGGGTCTCGAGCAAATGAGTAACGGGTTTTCTGGCAGGAGTATGATTCCAGTTATTTTGCTGTCAGTCGCGGGGAAGCGCCAGAGAACGTCGTGAGAGGCGATTTCTTGTACGAGGCTGTTTGGAACTGGGGCTTCTGTCATGTTGTGCAGGTCGTAGGCTTTGCCGCATACGATCTGGCCTGAGTTGTTCACGAATAGCAGGATGTTGATCCTTAATGTGGTGAAAGCGGAGTCTACGACGTTTGAGTTGATGTATTCGTTGTTGGGGGTAATCACGAACGCGTAAGTGTCGTCCCATACTGCCCAGTCGCCTGCCTTGCTGTACAAGGTGTTGATGTCGTCGGACAAGGCGCTTTGGAACCTGCTGACATTCTGGCGGACATCGTTTTCTTCTAATCCTCTGAAACTGTCCAGCAACAATGAATAGGAGCTTATGTACGCTGCTACAATCATGCCGACGGCTAGAATTCCAATTATGATTAGTGTTCTCTTCCGCATTCTCATTTGTGGTCCCGTAGTCACATGAATCGTATATCGTGCCAGACGTGTTAGTACGCGCTCACCCAAAAGTCTCTTAATCCGTGCGCGCGAAAGAGCTCAGGCCTTTTCACTAAGGCAATAGAGTTCTTTTCCCTCTTTGTTCAGCTTCGGTATTTTCATAACGAACTGGGCTCCCTTGCCGGGTTCTCCCGTCTCCTGTATGGTCCATCCATAGATTTCCATCATTTTTTGAATCAGGTATAGACCGTACCCCGATCCTTTCCCAGTGGTGTAGCCCTTCTGAAAGAGCCTTGCCTTCTTATCAAAAGGTATACCGACACCGTTGTCCTCGTAGATCAGCCTTAGCTGATCATTGCTTGCTCTTTCACAGGAAACTTTTATCTGAGTGAGACTCTGCGCATACTTCAGGGAATCGTCGATAAGGTTATAGAAAGCCTGTCTTAGCAAAGAATCTGCGAGGACCGAGAGACCATGGCAGTCGTTTACTACTTTTATCGTTTCTAGGGCAGGGAAGAGCAACGTTGCTTCGTTTACGGCTTTCTCCACGTCTATGTACGTTGGCTTCTCAGAACCAAGCATCTCGTAGATCTTTGCAAAATCAAAGATACCTACGACATCGTTAACTGCCGCTTCAATCTTTTCCAAGTAACCCTCGGCTTCATCATTTCCACGCAGGCATTCTTTCGCCAAGTAAGCGTTTGTTGTGACTAGAGTGAGTCTATTTCTGGCATCATGCCTAGTCAAGCCGCCAATAACACGTAACTTCTCGTTCATAATAGTTAATGCTTCTTCTGCGTGCACACGCGCGGAGATGTCCTTGTAAACGGCAACGTAGCCCGTGACTGTACCTTGTACGACAATCGGAGCAGCGGATACCGAAACAGGCACGAAGGATCCGTGTTTCGTTTTTCTCGTCGTATCGTGATAGATGTATCCTTCAATTGCTCTTTTGTCCAGTTCCTCCGCTTCTGCCATCTTGTCGGTAGGAACTATCAAACTGTCGAGGTTTTTACCCCAAGCTTCTTCTCTCGTGTACCCAAAAAGCTCTGTGAAGCGGGGATTGATTTCCAAGATTTCGAATCTTGGGTCTAGGTATGCCATGGCCTCAGGGCTTCTCGTAAATAGACTCTTGAACTTCTCCTCACCTTGACGCAAGGCTTTTTCTGCTTTCTTTAGGTCAGTGATGTCCGTCACTATTCCGAGAATTGCCCTCTCTCCTTCATATGTTACTAGTTTCGATTCCAGAATTGCGTCCAGGATTCTTCCGTCTTTTGTGATAAGTCTATACTCGAGCAAAGAAGATTCTTCACCTTTCATATGTTTCTCGTAGTCTTCCTTTATCAACTCTCTGAACTCAGGGGCAATTATACAGAGATAGTTGAAATCCGAAGAGTAAAACTCCTCTCTCGTGTATCCCATCAGTTCTTCGCTTTTCCTGTTAGCATAAACTACTCGGCCTTTTGCATTGACAAAAATCATGTTTGGCGACTCTTCCGCAAGAGTTCTGAATTTCTCCTCAGACTCTCTTATTCTCTTTTCTGTTCTCTTCCGTTCCGTAATGTCTTGAACTGTCGTCTGCAGGAAATCATTTCCCCCGATATGAACCTGCGATACATTCATAAGAGCTTCTATTGCGGTGCCGTCTTTGCGTTTCAATCCTACCATGAAATCAGCCACAGCACCATGTTGCTTGATTGCCTCCAGCATTGTGTTCCTCTGTTCTGGTTTTTCATACAAGTCAGCCGCGTTGGTCTTCTTGAACTCCTCTTCGGAGTATCCTAAGATCATTTGCAGCGCTTTGTTAGAATCGATGAGTTTTCCATCCGGAGCCGTTATGCTGATAGCAATTGGAGACTGTTCAAAGAGCAACCGGTAGCGTTCTTCGCTCTCCTGAAGTGCTCTGTCTGCTTTCTTGCGTTCGGTGATGTCTCTTACGATAGTTTGGACGCCAGTAACTTTCTCTCCTCGACGTATGGGGTTGCTTCTATACTCTGCACTTATTTTTCCTGTTGGGGTAATTATCTCGATTTCGCCTTCAATAGGATTTCCTCGTCCTACGCTTGAAAGCTGCTCAATCAGCTTCGGCCAGTATTTCTTAGGAACAAACTTGAGTATACTCTTTCCAATCATTTCGTTTCGTTGGAAGCCATATTCCTCAACGGCCCTATTTACGGAGGATATCTTCCCCTTCAGACCATGTGTATATATGACATCTCGCGCGTTCTCAAAAAGATCCCTGTATTTTTCTTCTGATTCCCTCATTGCCTCGTTTATTCTATTGCGTTCGGTGATGTCTTTTGTGTCAGCTCTTGTTGACAACTCATCATTAGTTTCAACCATGCAAGACAATCCCTATTTTATTCGTTTGCAGACAACAAAAACAAGAAAGCCTTTCACTTAATAAAATACTTATGAATGTGGCGTCAATATTGCATACGCAAGATCTTCAAGCGAAGTAAATTCTAGCTGAAACTCTCGAAGGTAATGCCCCAGTCGAATATTGATTGTACGTACATAATTGCTTTATCGATCATTCAGTTCAGGAAATTGTGGGGGCAAGCCCCGTTCCAAGGTTATCTTTAAACAAGGAAGTCGGTCAGATGGCTAAAAACATCATTGTGCCTTCAACAGAAGTAGTTATTGATATAAGCGCCAAGAAATCTATGCGTTTCTCGCAGGCTGATGATGAACCTGACTTCTTGAAGATCGCTAGCGCGCGCGTTCGCGCGTTAAGGAACATCTTTGAAGACGCTAGCGACTGCATAATATTTCTGGAAATGTCTGGAAGGATCCTCGATGTCAACAAAAAGGCTGTAGAGGTGTTTGGTAGATCAAGAAAAGAACTCTTGGGAAGACACCTACGAAATGGCGCGGTTCCCACTGGGGACACGTCAAGGCAGAGGACCAATTTTGCAAAGGTTCTTGCGGGCAGAAAAGAGGTTCTTTGCATCCGGATAAAAAGTCGAGAGGGTAAAGAGTTCATCTTGGAATGCTCCCCCTCAATTATCAAAATAGGCAACAAGACCATCGCTATCGTTATTATTGCACGAGACATCACTGAGCGCAAAAATATGGAAGACGAGCTCAGACGCTACACGAAAGGTCTGGAGGGTCTGGTCGAAGAAAGAACCAAGAAACTGAAGGAAGCAGAAAGACTTGCGGCCATTGGCGAACTGGCCATGATGGTTGGTCATGACTTGCGTAATCCACTGGCAAGCATGGAATACGCCTCTTACTATCTAAGAACAAACTATGTCTCCAACTTAGACAAGGATGGCCTAAAAATGCTCCAAATGATCGAAGAAGACATTGGACGCTCGAACAAGATCGTAATGGATCTTCTAGACTACGCAGTAAAGATCAAGTTAGATCTGGAGATTACCGATGTCAAATCAATTCTGAAAGAAACCTACCGCTTCTTGAAGGTTCCAGAAAGCATTAAGATAGTGGACTTGGCAAAAGATGAACCCAAAATAAAAGTCGACTTTCTGAAAATACAAAGAGTTTTAATCAACATGCTTAAGAATGCAATCGATGCAATGCCCGACGGAGGCACCCTGAAGATTGAAAGCAAAGAAGCTAATGACAACGTGGAAGTCACAATCTCAGACACTGGAACTGGCATGTCTGAAGAGACACTCCAAAAACTTTGGACTCCACTTTTCACCACAAAGGCCAAGGGCATGGGTTTCGGTCTGGCAATCAGCAAGCGTTTGATAGAAGCGCACGGGGGCAATGTTTCAGTACAAAGCGAACTTGAGAAAGGTACAACGTTCACGATGATTATTCCCATTGAGCCACAGCAAAGGGACCTTGCTAACCCCTGAGCAAACCCCTCGGATCCAGATTTTCAAAAATGCGAAAGGAACTCTTCAAAACTACAGAAAAAACAAACTGTAAGAAATGAGCGTGCGTATGTGTTATTCCGCACGCACACGTTCGAGAAGCTTTTTTGTTCGTGTTTCAAGGAAACCTGTTATTTTTTCTTCAGTCATCCTCTCAGCTTGCTGTTGCTCCTCAAGTTTCGCTCTAATTATTATGAGAAGATCTTCAGGACGCACCGGCTTCATCAAATAAGCGTCAGCCCCGTCATTTAATGCATCTACAGCATTCCTAAGCTCTGGGTATCCAGTGACCATGATCTTAATCATTCTAGGCGTGGTTTCATGCAGCAATTTCAGCAGTTTTGTACCTTCGATGTCAGGAAGCCTGATATCGAGCAAGGCTACATTAAAGACCATTGCCTCGGATTTTATGATCGCCTCTTTTCCAGTGTTGGCAACCTCAATGTTCCATCCCTTCTTTCTCAGAATCAGACTCATCGCCGCACAAATGTTGACGTCATCATCGACTATGAGAATGTTGGGCACTTTCCTAGTCACGGATTCTTCACCTCCATCTCAACTCTGGAGAGAGAAGCTTGTTTTCTTTGTTTGCAGACTTCTTTAACTCCTTAACACAGTTGGAAAAGTCGGTTTTTTCTACGTTGCATACTATTCCCATTCTAGAAAACAACAAACTGAGTACTGTTTCTTCCAAAATTGAAGCAGAACCGAGAATTTGACCTCTTCCCAAACCTAGCAAAATTCCTAACTCCATCGAGAACACCTCCGGCTTTTGGCAGATTTCAGACATAGGACACGACTTTTTTTCGAGATAATCATAGATAATCTGCGTGTTTATCTTACCAAAAACTTCCGTAAACACATCGTCGATGGCTCTCAACAAGAGAACATCAAATTCATCCAGATCCCAAACCATCCTCTCAACGCTATTCTGGAAATAACAAATGGTGCTGAGAGCAGTATAAGATGCTTATGAAATATGAATAAAGATTCGCTTACCCAATCAATGCTCGCCAAAAAAAGAAGCCAGCACAGTCAGAAAAAGCGATAGTTGTGCCTATTATACTCTACAAGAACTGATACTACACGCGCAGAACCCAACGTTATCAAACTATTGAATTAATTGCCTCATATCATGCTTGTCGGCGCGCGCAACTGAATCTTAGCTTCATAATCTATAAAACATTCAAGGTGGAAGATGAATCAAATTTTGTAGGTGTGTGTGACTAATGTCGCAGAAGCTTAGAAAGATCATGGTTGAGAAAGTAGTAACCATAAAGCCAAGCGCTAATGCCAGAGAAGCAGCGGAACTCATGAACATGCACGAAATCGGCTGCCTCGTTGTTGTTGACCAAGAAAAACCCGTCGGCATCCTGACAGAGCGGGACATGCTGAAACGAATCATAAGCAAATCGAAAAAGTCTCAAACAACAAAAGTTGGCAACTTAATGTCGAAACCGCTAATTACAGCGTCTCCAGACATGCGCGCAGGCGATGCTACCAAACTCATGCTCGAACGGAACATAAAGAAGCTTCCGATAATCGAAAACGGAAGACTTGCGGGCTTAGTCACGCTGACAGATCTTATCCACTCCCCAGGAATTGTCGAGTTTCTAAACAAGCTCTCTCTAGATGGCACTTCAAAACGCATCAAGAAAGTAATCAACATGTACTACGATGAGTCAAAAACACACCGCCGAACCTGCCCGCTTAGCAGCAAAGACGGCTTCTCAACGGGCTGCCAAAGCATCAAGTGCATGTGGTGGGCTGGATACGAATGCGCCGTCACTAAGCTTTCTAGACAAATCTCAACAGAAGAATACGCAGAAACAAGCGTGACTCAATAAAACGGCAAACGCCTCCAGTCTTTCGGATATAAAGTCTTTCACTTTTCGCGTTTACGTTTTCGATGTCGATAGAGCATGAAAGTGTGACCGCGGACTTCTACGAGAACGGAGCTTGTTCGTTCCGCGACTTTCGATGCGAGGTCTTTTGCTTTTTCATCTTTTAACGCCGTGTTCAGAACTCGTATCTTCACCATTTCGCTTATTTCCAATTGTCTGTCTATCTCGCTGATCATCTGGGCTGTTATGCCTTCTTTGCCTATCCAAGTTGTCGGCTTTTCAGGGTCCAGTTTATGTTTTATTCTTCGCTTCACTCTTGCTGTTGCCATGCTTGGCTTTCCTCCTGACTTTTAACGGAAACCGCATGTGTCCACCGCAGAGGAGACACGTTACAACCAGATGCGGCTCCCTGCGCTGTTGGATGCGAACACGGCAGTTGACGCCGGGCAAGATAAACCTTTTACAATGCCTGCAAACTTGTCGTCTATACTCTGCGGGCAATCTGACTTTTGTGGCCATGGAAATGCGTCTTGCAATATGCACGTAACGCTGTGCTCGCTCTGGGTTTTCGTGAATAACCTCTCTTGAAAGATGGAATAACGTGTTGATTCGTTCGAGAGCGATTTGTTTAGTTGTATTCATCAAGCCAACGTTCTCCGAACAACGCAAATAATTCAATACGCCTATAAAGGTATAAGCCCGTCGCTGTGACACTCCAAATCCAACCCTGCACGTCGATGGCTTTCTGAGGCGTGTGTTCCCGGCACTTAAGTCTGGTTTTCGATATGATCCAGACATAAGGCAAATATGGCTGGAAAATTCAGGGTTGACTGCTTGCGATGTGCATCTATAGTGTGTTTTTATTGGTTTTTTGTTGTTTTGATTTCTCGCAATAATTCTTGCATTTTTATTGTGTGTTGTTCTCGTTTCTTCATATCTCGAAATGTTACCGCTTTGTTTTTCATCTCTTTTGGTCCTATGATAATTGCATGTGTGATTTCTTTGCGGTCTGCGTCTCGTAGGGCGCGGGTCACTGTGCGCCCCATCACTTCTAGCTCAACAGGCACGCCTGCATTTCGTAGCACAGAGGCGATTTTTAACGCTTCACCTCTCAACTCTTCGCCTATGAAAACAATCATGACCCGTTTGCCAGCAAAGACTTGTGGCTGGACTTGCTGTTTCTCCATCGCCAACATTATCCGGTCGATTCCGTGAGCTACACCGACCGCAGGTGTGGGTTCTCCGCCAAACAGTTCAATAAGCCTATCGTAACGTCCTCCACCCGCAAGCGACACATCCAATTCGGGCACAGTTACCTCGTAAATCATGCCCGTGTAATACTCAAGCCCACGCGCGAAACCAGCCTCTATGGTCATGTCAAGTTTGATGCCGCCTTCGTCGACGAGCCCGAGAATTTCTTTCAGATTCTCCGCAGCAGCCGCAGCTTTTTCATAATTTTTCACCGTTTTTTCGATTTCTTTAAGCACTTTATCTGTATCTTCGCCTTTTATTTCTAAAACTCTCTTCAATGTAGTGAGGCATTTTTCAGAGACGTTTAATTCTTTAGCGACGGCTAATGCGTCGTTCCATTGTTTCTTGTCAAGCAGTTGCATGATTTTGCTTTGGTTCTCTTCTTTTACATTCTCTGCGCTCAGGATTCCTCTGACGATACCGACATGACCGACCTTGAAGTGGCAGCCACGGAGTCCAATCCTTCTGAAGAGGTCGTTGGTCAATGCGAGGATTTCTACGTCTGCTTCAGGTTTGGTTGTGCCGATGAGTTCGTAGTTTGACTGCCAAATCTCTCTATAACGTCCATACTGCGGCTCATCGTAACGATAGACACTGCCAACACTGTACAAGCGTATAGGTTTCGGCTCGTTCCGCAGAGTTGAGACCATGAGCCGCGCGATCGAAGCGGTAAACTCTGGTCGCAACGCCATTTTTCGACCACCCAAGTCTTCGAAGGCGTACATGCGCTGTCGAATTTCTTCGCCAGACTTTGCAGCCAAAAGCTCGTAAGATTCCATTATGGGAGTTATTATTTCTTGAAAATCATAAAGCCCCGCAATTTCTCGCGTTGTTCCTTCCACATACTTCATCGATGCAGCTTCTTTAGGCATGAAATCGCGCATTCCGCGGACTGTTTGGAAGTCAGGCACGTTTTTCACCTATTTCATTGTAAGCTGCGAGAGAGAGTAATAGACAACTTCGCCTCTGCGATTTAAAACCGCGAGGGCAAGTCTCTTTTTGGAACTCTGAGCATATTTAAGGACACTTGTCAGTTCTTTCACGGGCACAGGTTTACCTTCCTGAATGCCATAAACGATGTACTCCGCAACGTCTTTTCCATACTCCCCACGTTCATAAAGACGGAAATCGACGCCTAAACCGAAACCGGCCCTCACCACGTAACCTCGGCTCCGCAGATCGCGGTAAAGGAGGTATTTCACCCAAGCATTCTCATCCAAAGACTTGAAATGCTGCAAAATTTCCTGAAAACCAAGCGTTTTCTTAACTCTTTTCTGCCTAATCTCAAGTAAACCCTTATCCAGAAGAAAGAGGGCCTCGTAAACAGAGAGTTTCAACTTTCCATTTTCAACCGTACCATAGCCTCGAGAAGAAAGGGCATCTACATCATTTTGGGCAGAAACCACAATCTCTTTCTCCATAAGCACTGCTTCAACCCTCTTTCTCTCGCCGCCTTGGCTGGTTTCAATTCCCTTTTCAGGTTGTGCTGACGTCATGGCTTGTCAACTTATCACTACGTATTGTGTGCCAGTGTTTAAGAATTTTCAGCAGAATTAAGTTGCCAGCATCCTGACCTCAGCGGGGGAGAGGACTCCGGTTTCGCAGATAATTCCGCTCACATACTTCAACGGTGTAATGTCAAAGGCTGGATTCAAAACATCAACCCCCTCGGGCGCTATTCTTTGCCCTCCGCAGAAAATCACTTCTTCCGGGCTTCTCTCCTCGATGACCACATCTTTTGAAAGACGAGTCAAGTCGAAGGTTGACTTCGGCGCCGCAACATAAAACGGGATTCCATGCTCATGTGCCAACACTGCAACCGTGAAAGTGCCAATCTTGTTAATAACCGCGTCTTTGACGATTCGATCCGCGCCGACTACGACCTTGTTCACAAGCCTTTTCGACATGACGTAGCCAACCATGTTATCAGTGATTAATGTTACAGGAATACCATCGCGTTTCAACTCAAACGCCGTAAGCCTCGCGCCCTGCAGCAAGGGTCGGGTTTCTGTCGCAAAAACCTTAATTCGCTTGCCCTGTTCTACGGCGACCCGAATAACAGCCAACGCGGTGCCGTAATCGACGGTTGCCAAACAGCCCGCGTTACAATGAGTCAAAATCACGTCGCCATCTTGAATCAATTTAGTGCCGTTTTCGCCTATCTTGCGGTTCGTTTCCACATCTTCATCCGCCATCCGCTGTGCCTCCTGAACAACCGCTCTTACCACATCAGACACCCCGCCCGAAGATACCTTTGCTTTTTTCAAAACACGCTCTATTGCCCAAAACAGATTCACAGCCGTTGGCCTCGTCTTCCTCAAAAGCTCTGCACAGGATTCAATTTCTTTCAATAAGTCTTGTTTGGTTTTTGCTTTACTATGATAAGCTGTAAGCGCTAAACCGTAAGCAACAGCCACGCCTAACACTGGAGCGCCGCGGATTTTCATAGTTTTTATAGCATCAGCCATCTCGCTGCACGTCCTTATTTTAATATATTCCTCTTCGCATCGGCAGTTTTGTCTGGTCAATCGTTCCAACGACACCGTTTTTCCATTCAATAGTCCTCAAAGCCTAAGCCTCTTCACTTTCTTATACTAGGCATATCTATGAATTATTTAGTGGAACACTATGAAGCAAGAAGCCTTAAAAACACTGCTGGAAAGGTTTGGGCAAAGATACTCAGAAGTTTTGGGAATCAAGCTTGAAACTGCTTTGGACAGCGAGGTTTTCAAATGGTTTCTCGCATCAATACTGTTCGGGGCACCAATTACCGAGTCTTCTGTGATGAAGACCTACAAGTGCTTTGAGGAACACAAAGTGCTGACGCCTGAAAAAATCCTGAAAACTGGGTGGGAGGGTTTAGTAAAGATTCTTGACGAAGGCGGTTACACGCGGTACGATTTCAAAACCGCCGACAAACTCCTTTTGGTGACGGGTAATCTCGAAAAGGAATATGACGAAAGCCTTAACCTTCTTCATCAAAGAGCATCTGATTCTGCGGATTTAGAAAATCGCCTAAAAGAGTTAGGGAAAGGCATAGGAGACATAACCATAAGCATATTCCTCCGCGACCTCAGGGGAATCTGGAAGAAAGCGGATCCAAAACCCACACCATTAGTCATTCTGACGGCGAGAAACTTGGGAATAATCAAGACCGAACAATCACAGAAAGCTCTTGAAGAGATGAAAATGTTCTGGAATAGGAACCCGATTGTGGGTTATTCGTTTGTAAATTTTGAAACGGCTCTGTTACGCTTTGGCAAAGATTTGCGAAGAAAAAAGAGTTGATGCAAAAAGGAACTATTTTACGGCCTGATTGGAGGTTTGACTTGAGTCACAACTTCAACTGGGCAGCCTTGCGGAAGGGTTAAACGTTTCCTCCAGTTTTCCCCGACTGCTATTAATGAAAAAATGCCAGAGGTTTCCGCCTTGGCCTTACGAACAAGATTCACCAAAGCCATCTGGGTTTCGCCAGTTTTTATCATGTCATCAACGATGAGTACGCTGTCCCGTTTTCGGATGATGTCTCTCGGCACGTATAACGTGTCAGTTACGCCTGAATCACTCAATACATAAGTCTCCTCAATAAACGCTGGAACACCAACCTCCTTGCCCCGTTTGGCTATGGCTAAGTTAATTCCCATGTTACTCGAAACCATAGTCGCCAAGGGAATGCCATCCACAGCCGCGGTCAAAACTTTGGTCACACGTTTTCCTGCAAAGGTTGCAAGTGCGAAATGTGCCGCTTGCCTGAGAAGGTTGTAGTCTCCGATGATCTTTGTGTTGTCGAAATAGCCATCGCTATTAAACTCTATGCGGCGGTGAAGCTCCACTTCCAAGCCAACCAACTTATTCAAAGTTCGCCAAAGCTGCCGAGCACGAGCGACATTTGGCAAAACATGCCCTTTCGCGTAACGACTCAAAACAGTAACAGGCAAGCCGGTTTTTTCTGACAATTTACGGTAAGTATACTGCTTCTTTGCGGTGCGTAATAGTTCTATCGTCATTAATCTGAGTTTCAAATCTTCGGCATGTGTGCTTTTCCTGTCGCTCATAACTGGACCTCCCTTATACACTTCCCAGTTAAAGAGAGAAGTGGTAAGATACTACTTTTAACGCATTAGAATTTATAACTTACGTTTCACCTCGTTTGAGTAAGTGTGGCGAACTCTTTGGGGTTAGAGCCCGATATTACCGGAATACACTACTCGCATTAGTCCGCTAGATATTTTATGATTTTCTCATACACGTCTCTTCTTCTGCAGTCTTCGAAACCTGCGTATATGCTTGGGTTGTCATTCACTTCCACGACTACGTAATCGCCGTTGATTTCTTTGATGTCCACTCCGTAAAGTCCATGCCCAATTATTTCGCACGCTCTTAACGCAGTTTCTCTCAGTTTCAGCGGAGAATGTTCCTTTCTAAGCGACACTGTTCTGCCCCAGATAAAACGTGGCTTGCCTCTAAGTTTGGCACCGTGCTTCCATCTTCCCTTCCGCATCATATACTTGCACACGTAAAGAACTTCACCGTTCAAAACGCCCACTCTCCAATCAAATGGCGTGGGCATAAACTTCTGAACGACCAAAACATCAGACCTCCTGAAGAACTTCTGAGCAACTTCGCGGAAGCTCGTTTCGCAAGAGACTTTCTCGACGTATCTTGAAAAGCTAGTGTAAGGCGCTTTTATTACAACTGGTCTGCCAAACGTCCTGAAAATGTCCAAGATTCGTTGATGATGGAATTCGTCCTTGTTCAAAAGCATCGTTGGGATGTGTGGGATGTTGAATTTTTCGAAGAGGCCCTGTATGTGAATTTTGTTTCCGCAGATTTGTATCGATTTTGGGTCGTCGATAACTCTCAAGCCTAGTTCCCATGCTATTTTTGAGACCACGTAAGAAGTGTTGAGCGGATCTGTTGTTGCACGTATGAAAACTGCGTTGTATTGGGGAATCTGTGAAATGTTTTCTTTGAACATGAAGCGGAATTCGTGCCCCATGCTGTCTGCTGCGAGTTTGAAGTTCTGCAATGCGTGTGTTTCATCTGGATCCATAAAATTGTATTTCTCGACAAAACACGCTATTCTAGCCAATTGCGTTCTCCTTTTTTTGAAGCTTGAAAAATCTCTTCGGAAACAGTCTTCATGTCGGACGGTAGAATCTCTTCCATTCTTAATGGGTGAAAGCCACATAAGTATGCTTTTCCATTAGCGTGTTGAACATACAGCTTGCAAATGGGAATTTTGAAGGTTTCGTACACCTTCTCTGAAATCTTTCTCGTAGCCTCGTCAAGGTCACACTTTCCAAAAATGGATTTGAACGAAATCATTTCACCAAGCAGGGGTTGGGCGCAGACGGCGTACTTGTAGGTCATACTTAGGCTTTTGAAGGCTCTGTAGAGGGCGCTTCTGTTCTTTGCGGTTTTGAAGCCATTGCAGGAAAATGGGTTGACGGGGAAAATGACTATTGGAAAGCCGAACTCGGAGATTATTTGTTTGATTGAATCCGTCACCAAATAAGGTATGGTGGGGATTCCTGCTTTCGAGGCTCTAACTAGCAGTATTGGTGTTCTGTTGGCGTCGATGATGTTCTCGCTCGAGGGGATTACAGGGTTTCCAAGAGTTTCCGCATGCAAAGAGACGTAGTAGCCTGTCTTCATATAGCGGTAGTCATTGTTTATATTGAGAATAAAGTCGCTAATTGACGAGTTCAGAAACGTTGACGGCTTCATCACCATCAAGTTGGTTGTAAGGTCGATGTTAGAGACGACCAGCACGCATTGAGCACCAGATAACCGTGTTGTGATGTATTACAGGCTTTTGTATTTAAAACTAACTGTAATCTTTTATTAAGCGGAAACCATTGCAGGAATAAAGAGGAGTCCATACGTACAGAACCCTAGAGGTTCTAGGTCCTGAGCATGAGTTTTCAATAGTTGACGAACGCTTGAAGGCACTGCCCATAGTAGATAGAATCATTAAGGACTTCTGCGGTCGAACCGTCAACTTTGTGGAGCAGCCAACGTTCACTTTTGGAAAGGAACTTCAACTGCACGTTATGGAGATAAAACCTAACGAGCCTTTCAGATCGCCTAAAATATTCGAGGAAACAATGCAAAAAGCCGTCTTAACAGTTCTCGACTTTCTAGAGAGCAAATATCAGGCGCACCTTCTTGGAACAGGAATGCATCCATTACTGAGACTCGAAGATACGGGAATATGGCCACATCGCCACAGACAGATTTATCAAGCTATGAGCAGAATCTTCAACCTTAAGCAGCATGGCTGGCTTAACATCCAAAGTTTTCAATTGAACATCCCATACTTACGTGAAAAAGACGCCATTTTATTGAATAACGCCCTTGCGGCTCTCTGTGCATACCTGCCTGCGATTGCAGCTTCATCGCCAATTTATGAAGGAAAACTTGGAGAAAACATCGATAACCGACTGCACTTTTATAAAACAAATCAAGAGGAAGTGCCTTCGAGTAGTCGGGGACGTTGTGCCAGAATACGTGACTTCGTTTAGGCAGTACCGAAAGGAAATCATTGAGAAGTACTCGTCAGACTTGGCAAGTGCTGGCGCAGAAAATTGTCTTCTTAATAAGGAGTGGATTAATTCTCGGGGCGTGATTATCCGTTTTGATAGGAAGGCATTCGAGATACGGGTAATGGATGAGCAGGAATGCATCAAATCAGATGTTGCGTTAAGTTGCTTCATACGGGCTGCGTTGAGAGGGTTAATGACAGAGAAACCCCAACTTTTGCCTCATGAAATTTTGGTTAAAGACTTGAATTCAGTTTTAAAGAACGGTTTAAACGCAAAAGTCTCTTATCCTAACGGACAAACTGCCCGCAAAATCTGTCGATATCTCTTCAAAATTGCTTTGGCTAATGCATCTGATGAAGAAAAGAAGTACCTTCCGATAATCCAAAAAAGAATAGAACAAGGAAGCCTATCGGAAATCATAAGCGAGAAAGTTCGAGAGAAAGCCCAAAAAACAGATTTCAACGAAGCAATCCTTAGCGTTTACTCAAGGCTCGTAAAGAACTTAAGAGATAACCGACCATACTTCTAGGCAATAGTGAACACACATGGCTGTCACCACCAGAAAAGAAAATGACTTCTTCAACATCTGTGCCCAATGCAAAACAGGCTGCTGCCAAGCCGCAAGACCCCCATTAACCTCTGGGCGAAGAAAGATTATTGAAACGCGCTTGAAAAAACAGAAGATTCCGCTTGGAAACCCATTTAATCAGACCAACTACGTCTTTCCAAGAGAGGACAAAGAAGGCTATTGCGTATTCTATGACAAAAAGACGAAAAAATGCCTAGTTCACCCTGTAAAGCCCGAAACATGTGTGGCGGGACCAGTAACCTTCGACATAAACACGAAAACTCAAAGAATAGAATGGCATCTTAAAAAAGAAACAATATGTCTTCTCGCAGGAAGATTGTATCAGGACAAAGAAAGGCTGAGGAATCATTTGGAATTAGCTAAAAATGAAATACAAAAACTCGTAAGAGAACTCGACGCTGAAGCTTTAAGAGCTATATTAAGAATTGAAGAACCCGAAACCTTTAAAATAGATGAAGACAGCGTAGAGAAGGATGTTTTAGACAAGTTAATCTGAACAAAGAATCAGCATAGGCCTTTCACCTACAATTCTGTGAGGTTAAGGTTAAATCTCCTTGACAAGTTCGGTATATCGTTGAGCACGTAGGTGAAAACGTAGCCTCTCCATTCGCCCCATCTTTTTTCAGCGACCTCTTTGAGTTTCGGAATGATGTCGCGAGGTGATACGGGCTCCTCCCCGAATAAGAGCAGATTGAATATCTTTGCGCTCCACACATCTAACGCGAATCCCGGGTGTGGCGAGATTATATCTGCAGAGTACTCACCTATCCCCTTGAGTTCCATTAATTTAGTCCTTGTTTTGTCAGCAGACATTTTATCGAGCGCCTGTAGCGTTGGAAACCCTTGGCTTATTGCTTCGGCTATGCCTTTCAGATTCTTAGCTCTGTAACCGAGTTTGCATTTTGCCTCAAGCGCTTTGACTTCTGCCTTAGTTATCCTCTGTGGAGAAGGCCAGTACAAAATCTCTTTTCCGTCGAACTCTATTTTCTCGCCGTACTCTTTAATCAAGAGGGTCATCATTTGGTCGCTTCTCTTTATCGGAGCCATCTGCAAAGTCACGGCTAAAATGCACATGGGGAAGATGTCAAGCCTTTTGGTTCTTTTCATTCCGTAGAGGTCTTCTGCCAACACTTTGACAAGAGGGTCGCGTTCAGCAAGTGCGTAGAATGGTTCTATGTCTTCCTCGGCGCTCAACATCCAAGTTATCGTGTTTAAGAGGGTTCTTTTTTTGTTCACGTCCAATTTTTTCTTGGAGTATATTTCACAAGAAATCTGGGGCTTCTTCACGGTTCCAGCAGAATTCAGCTTCAGCCCAAATACCTCTTCATTTGATATCCTCGTTGCAGTCCATAGAGTATCATCCTCAAATACCTCAAAAGGCGTTAGCAAAGACCACCCAGCAGGCTTGTGAGCCGAGAGCGAAAAATCATAAGGTGGAATTGCTCTGAGCTTGAGATTAGTCGAAAACCGCAAATCATAGACCTGCATTCTTGCACCCTTTCATTAGTTACGTTTTCCAAGCAAATCAATGATGGCGGGCCCGCTGGGATTTGAACCCAGGATCTCCGGCTGTCCTTCTATGCGCTCCTTCTATGCGCTTAGATAGAGGGCCGACGCGCTGTCCATGCTACGCCACGGGCCCGTTTTATTATGTCCGCTTAGTGTTTTGTTGCCAAAAATATTAATGTTTATATGAAGCGTAAATGTAGTTTTGGACAACAGTTATAAACCTCTTGAAAAATTCTTTTATGTAGAGGGAGAGGCGTACTCTATAATTTACAGGAGGAAAGAAAGGTGAGATACGTCACGAGTACATTTTTCGTTGAGGTGGAGTACACTTGCCCACGGCACGGCTTGGAGCGCTGGCGGATCAGAGTTTCAAAACTCTGGAACGTAGGGATGAAAGAAATAGTTCCGAGATATGGCGAAAACAAGAGTGCCTTCATCAAAAACCTCCGCGTCGGGTCTAGCGTGACCCATGGGGAACTGGAAGATTTTCTCGTCCGCTACTTCTATGACAAAGGCTTGGACAATCCAAGAATCAGGTATTTGCTGAGATGAAATGAAGTTTTTATTCAATAAAGATTGCGGGACGATAAGGTCGGGCTAGTTCCGCGCGTTTCTTAGGATCATAACGTTGTGCGTCGTCTTCATTGTATATCTGAATTTTTGCGTTGAATTCTCGTTCGAAGAAGCTTGTCGCTTCTGCTAATGCCTTTTCTTCGTCTATCTTGCCAACTCGTAGCTGCCTTTGTTTCTTGTTGCTTGGCATTCGGTTGATTTCCTCTAGCAGTTGAGGAACGACATTCGCAACTTGTTTGGCTTTTGATTTTAGTTCTTTGTCTGTCATTAGTTCTTTCATTAGCTCTGCCATCAAGACATTCTTGCTCGCTGAGGCTTTCAGTGCTTTAGTGTAAACTTTCCATGTCCAATCGGCGGTGGTGTAGTAGTAGATTTTCTTTGGTTTGATTTTTGTTGCGTTCAGTATGTTCTGCGTATCGTCTAGCACATTTTTGATTAGATTTTCGCTCTCTTCAGCCTCGACACTAACTTTGCTCTCGGTGTATTCTGGCCAAGGGCTTATGGAAACGAAGCCTGTTTTGTCCATTTTGTTCCAGACTTCTTCGCAGATGTGCGGCGCGAAGGGTGCTAGCAGTCGGGTCCAGATGCTTAGTGCTTCTTTCAGGGCTCTCGAGTTTGTGTTGCCTTTTCTTCGTGTGTACCAACGGAAGTCGTTCCATGTTTCGTAGAAGGCGTTTTCTACTGCTGTTCTTGTCTTCATGTTTTCTAGATTTTCTGTTACTATGCGTATTCGGTTTTGCAGCGTGCTTACTAGCCACTGTTCGAGATGTCCTGTTTTTTCGTTTCTTGCGGTTTCTATTATGCTTTCGGCGAGGCGGTAGAATGATTCCAGTTTTGCGCTAAGGTCTTTGATGTTTTCGCTTCGCCAGTCGGGGTCGTCCATGCCTTCTGCGCCCAATAGCAAGGCGCAGCGGGTTGCGTCTGCGCCGTACTGTTCGATGGCTTTGTGTAGGGTTATGAAGTTGCCTTTTGATTTGGACATTTTGTCTCCTTCGATCATGAGCATGCCGTTGACTGCGATGGCTTTTGGCCAGTGTTCGGGTGGGAATAGTGCTACATGGTGGAATAGGAAAAAGGTCAGATGATTTGGCACGAGCTCTTTGGCTGAATTTCGCATGTCGACTGGGTACCAATAGAGGAATTCTTTGCGCATGAGCTCTAAAACGTCAGGCCTGATTCGGGTTTTTTCTGCTATTTTGTCCGCTTTGCCTTTCCCATAGAAGACGTAGTCAAACACTTCTGCGGTTAATTGTTCTGCTTTAATGTCATGCTGTCTAACATGTTTGTTTATTGTATAGAATGCCATGTAAACCGTCGAGTCACTTAGGGTTTCGATTATCCAGCCTGGGCTCCATTTCAGAGGCGTGCCGAATCCTGTTTTTCTTGCGCATGCCCATTCTCTTAGCCAGTCTATGATTGTCTGGAACCATGGGACTGCGGTTTCTGGATAAACTTGCGCTTTTGCCAAGGCTTGTTTGGTTTTTATTTTCCAATCGGGGTCGTTGTAGGTTAGGAACCATTGGTCTTCGAGGATTTTGACGATACATGGCGTCATGCAGCGGCAGACTACTGGCTGTGGCAGGTCGTACATCGTGTCGGCTATGCCTTTTCGTTTGAAGTCTTGAATCAGTTGGTCTTTTGCGTTTCGCACTAGTTTGCCTGCGTATTCGCCGCAGTTTTCTTTCAGTACCCCGCCATGGAATTCTTTTTTGTAGAGCAGCTTTGTTGCTTCATCAGCCTTGGGGTCATGCTGGTCTTGGGCGCCTAGTTGTTCTGCGATTTCGATGGCCGGGTATTCACCGTACTCTTCGACTTTTATTATAGAGATGGGCTTGATTGCCTTCACTGCTTCTGCGGAGATGTTGAAATCTCGCAGAGGTGAAGGGTTCACCTGCAAATCATGCAGTGCCAGCCAATCATAAGGCGCGTGGGCTGGGACGCTGTATACGACGCCTGTGGCGTGTTCTGCGTCGACGAACCAGCCTGGCAGGATGGGTAGTTTTTGGTTGGTTACTGGGTTTGTGCAGTTTTTTCCTATCAAGTCTCTTCCTTTGAATGTTTTGGTGATTTCGATTTTCCGTATTTGTTCTTTGAGTTTATGGGCTGCGGTTTGGCTGATTATCCATGTTTCAGTATTTACTCGGGCTTTGACGTATGTGGCATCGGGGTTTAGCCATAGGTTGGTGACGCCGTAGATGGTTTCTGGTCTGAACGTGGCGGCGGGTAGGTAGGCTTCTTCGTATTTGAATTTGATCAGTGTGTATTCTTCTGGGACTATGCCTTCGCCTTCTTGTCTGTCGGCATCGCCTGTTGGGCTTTCGTCGTGTGGACACCATACAACCGGGTGGGTGCCTTTAGTGACGCAGCCTTTTTCTCTTAGGCGTTCGTACTGCCATTCCACGAATTTTTGAAAAGTGGGCTGGACTGTGTGGAATTCTCTTCGCCAGTCTATGCTGAAGCCTGCTTCCTTGGCTGCTTCTTTGCCTTCATCCGTGTAGTATTGCGCCATGTAAAGCGGGTCACCGAAGCGTCTTAGTTCTGCTTCTGGGACACCATCGATTTCTCTCAATGCACGTATGAATTCTTGGTCGCCTTTGCGTACTCGTTCGCTTGCGCCTGCTAATGGCTGCCCAGTCCAGTGCCATGCCCATGGGAATAGGACGTTGTAGCCTTGCATGCGTTTGAAGCGGGCGTAGGCATCTACTCGTGTGGCGCTGAAGCCATGTCCAACGTGTAAGGGTCCGTTCATGTACGGATAGGGAAAAGTGACGAAGCACTTCTGACGTTTAACGTCTGGGTCGGCTTCGAAGATCTTGGCTTCTTCCCATTTTTGTTGCCATTTTGCTTCGATTCGTTTTAAAAGCGCCATGAAAGGTTTTGAACTGGTCGGTGGACTATTAAAAGTTTTGTATTTACGGATTGAGGTGGTTATCCCTCATATTCTCACACCACAATAGAGTGGGCTAAGGTTGCTTTAATCTATTTCGCCTTATTATCTGTTTTCGAAGCGTTTCCTCTGCTGCTTTTCTGGCTTCTTCGATTTTGTCAACTTTTGTTCCGCCGCCTTGGGCAAACTCTGGTCTCCCGCTACCTCCTCCACCTAAGATTGGGGCTGCTACACGTGCGATTTCTCCGGCGTTAACGCCTTTTTTCACAGTCTCCCCTCCAGTCATAATCACAAATCTTGCTGTTTTGCCATCACTGCCAATTAAAAAGAAGACTGCATTTGCATCGTTTTTAGTCATTGCGCTTCCTGTTTTTATCATACGATCCAAATCTAAAGGCACAAATTCCTGAGATACAAATTTCACATCATTAATTGGCGTAATTTTCAAAGCTCCACTGCTTTTTGTATCTCGGTCAGTGTCTTTTACTGCGAGTTCTTTCAGGAGACGCTCTTTCTCTTTTCTTGCATTCTTCCATTCATTGATGACGCGTTCAGCAGTCGGCACGAGTTTGTCAATTGGAGCGTTTAGAATCTCCGAAAGTTTTGTAACCAGTCTCTCGTTCTCTTGTGGTGCTTTGACTGCATAAAGCCCAGTTGTGTAAATTAGTCGTTCCCTGCCGTCTTGAACCCGTTCTGTGTGCAGAACCTTTAGGTAACCTAACTCGCCCACATTCTTCACGTGCGTACCTGCACAGGCTTCGACTTCCCAGTCGCCAACCCTAACCACACGAATATCCTTACCCGGCACCGCTCCACCCTGGTAAAGCCTAAACCCATATTCTTTTTCCGCCTCATTTCTGGGCAACCATTTGCATTCTACAGGAATGTTTTCTTCTAGGGCTTGATTGGCTAACTCTTCAATCTTATGCGTCTCCTCAAGCGTTAATCGCCTATAATGCGAAATGTCCAACCGTGAACGTTCGACATCCTTCTGCGTACCCGCCTGCCACACATGCTCGCCCAGCACACGCCTCGCAGCACCCATCAACAGATGCGTGGCAGTATGCGCTTTCATTAGACTATAGCGTCTTTGCCAATCAATAACACCCTTAACTTTGGCACTTTCTTTCGGAACAGCACCCTCTAAGAGATGAGCAATCACTTTTCCAACTTTCTGCACATCAACGACTTTACATTGTTTGCCACCGAATTCAAGAACGCCACTGTCAGCAGGTTGTCCCCCGCCTTCCGGAAAGAAAACAGTTTGGTCCAGCACAGCATAGCGCCTGTTTAGCACTCGCAGAACCTTTGCCTCGAATCTAGTTTGGTACGAGTCTCCATAATAGAGCATACGGGTTTCGGGCAAATCTGCAACCAGCGGCTCCAATTTTTTGGCAAGTTCAGCTTCTTCCTTCGGTGGCTCGGTTAGGTGCCTCGCAGCAATCATTGTGTAGAAATTATCCGGAACCTCTACGGCAATGTTCTCTTCTTTAGCGGTTTCTCGTACAACCTCTGGAGGAAGTCCATGTGAATCATAAAGTTCAACCAAAGTTTCATTTGGAATCTTGGAGGCTTGCTTCGCCTTCAATTCCTGAGCTATGCGCTGGACGAGTAAACGTCCCCTTTCCAGTGTTTGCTTATACTTTTCGCGCTCAACAGCCAACATCGTTTGAATTTCATCGCGCATTTTTCTCAAATGTGGGAAGTCTTTTGAGTAAGTCTTAATTTGCAAGTCGATTATTTCAGGCAACTTGTCTTCGATCCCTAAAGTCTTCAGCAGTCGGTAGGTTCGCCTAATAATCAAACGCGCCAAGTAACCCTCTTCTACATTCGACGGAACCACGCTTTCAGCAAGCATGAAAGCTAAACATTTAGTGTGGTCAGCCACTGCGAAGGCGCTCTCTATTGGAAACATGATTGTGCTGAGTTCTTTCGGCTTTACATTGACACATTTCGCCACCTCTGCCCAAGCAGTGGCGCGGTCAGCGAGTTTCTCTACGTTCATTCTCCCCGAATACGCAGAAACCTGCGCCAACAATTCTTCATCAACCTTGCTCATGCCAGCCATATCCATAATCTTGTTCAACACCGAACCATGGATTGCATGAAAGCCACTTACGGTACCCTGCGAAATCCAAGTGTAGCGTTCGATACCATAGCCAGTGTCAACCGTCCGAATTGGCAACTCAACAAACTTGTCATCAACAACCTTGAACTTCATAAACACAAGCGTGGCAAGCTCAAGCCCACGCACGATGGTTTCTAGATCTGGTCCCGCATTGCCGCCGCCAGACCACACGTCCTCCTTGTAAACAACCTCTTCAGAAGGAATCCCAAGCGCTTTAGTGACGAGGTCGTGATGATAGCGCACTGTCTCGTCTTTCCAGTACACTTCCTTGTCTGGATAGTTGAAGGCGTGATGTCCTCCCATCTCGAAAATGGTCAAATGCCGCCCGAAGGTGGGACCGACATTGTCAACATCCACGAAGCGGATACAGGGCTGACTAATAACTAAGGGATTGGCTGGAGGTGGAACCAACCCGTTAGTGACGTATGGCTGGAAATCCACTATGCTTGCGGAGGTGAAGTATAAATCGTCACGCCACCGTGCCACAACAGGATAGGGCTTGATTCTGGTGTGTTTTCGTTTTTCGAAGAACGAGAGAAAAAGCTCACGCATCTCGCTGAGACTGTAAGCCTTCTTGGTAGGCGGATTACCGATAAAAGTGTAAGGTGCACAGCCCTCCGAAGTGGATTCGCCGCAAGTTTTCATCTTAGGGTCTTGCGTCCAGAAATATTCCTTACATTTTGGGCACAATTTCCTGACAAAGCCGTTTTCGTCAAAGAATGGGACGTGATACTCTTTTTCGGGAAAACGCTTCACCAATTTGCCTCCGTGTCGTGTGACTTCAATGTAAGGGGCTTAGGACGGATTAAAAACTATTGCAAAAAGGAAGTTTAGGAAGTCCAAAGGAGAAATGTTTGAGTAAAGATTGGATGGCGCTTTTAGCCGAACAATGCGCCGAGTCCTTCCAGTGCTGCTTCTTCTTTCTGCTTCTCTTCTCCTTTCTTCTCTTTCTTTTCTTCTGGCTTTGCTTCCTTTGCGGGTTCTGCGGGTCCTTGTGCGGGTGCGGCTGCCGGTGCAGCAAACATTGGTGCGGTTTTGATGGCTTCTTCTATGTTGATGCCTTCGAGCGAGGCAACTAATGCCTTAACTTGTGCGGCGTCGGCGCTTAGGCCTGCGGCGCTAAGCACTGTGTTGAGGTTTTCTTCGTTGATTGGTTTTCCAGCCTTGTGAAGGAGCATTGCAGCGTAGACATATTCCATTTTTTCACCTCTTCTCTTTTATCATACTCTGACTTTTCAACTTTTCTAAAGTCTAGCCTGCTGCTGGTGCAGCAGCTTTTGGCTCTTTTTTGCTTATGGCACCGCTCAGGCTTAACATTTCATAATGTGCTTTTCTTATTAGGTCTTCAACGGTTTCCTTTGTTGGGAAGCCGCTGTAAACTGCCAAATTATAAGCGTCAAAATGGGCTTTCTGCAGCATGAAGGGCACGACTTCTGGGGCTGGGTAACCCGTAAACATGGACAAGTTGAACGCATATTTGTGGGCGTTTTCAAAGTCGCGTTTGTACGCTGCCAAATCCAAGTGTAGCTGGTCGCCTGTGAAGACTACGCCGTCGTCGTACATGGCTTTGAGGCTTATTCCGGCTTCGACGGGTTTTATGCCGAGTTTTGAGAGTACGCTGGCCAAGCGTTCGTTGATGGTGTCGCCTTTTTTGGCTACCATAGTGTCCTTGTTTATCCACACGCTGCCTGATTCAATTCTTGTGGGTAAGCCTACGCTGCCGAGTTGGCTGATTATTGGTCCTGGTGGCATGCCTGTGTTGCCTGCGGGAACTATTACGTCTATGGCGGCGATGTCGCCTGTCTTTGCGACTATTTTCACCTTGCTCTGTTCTAGTAGGAGCGCGAGTTTGAATGGATTTAGGTTCGTGAGCATAAGGACGTTTGAGCCTGTTAAGAGTGGTTCTATTCTTTCTATTCCAGTCCTGTCCTCTGCGTCTTTTAAGGCTCTTTGAACTATGGTGTTTTTGACGACTTTCGTGTACACTTTGCCGCGCAGTTTTTTCTTGATTTCTTGCAGTTGTGCTGCGCGGACTTTTTGTAGGTTGGCGACTCCGAATGCTTTGTATTCTTTGATTAAGGCTGTGAGCTCTTCGGCTTCTCTTTGTTTCTCTCGTAGTATCGGCTTCAGTGTGGTTGTCGCCATTTTGCGTTTGCTTCCTTTATAATTTCAGTTCTACTGGTTTGCCCATGGTGGTTTTTAAGGTGATGGATTTTATGTTTTTTATGCCTCTTTTAAGTTTTCCTTCGAGGCGGCGAATTATGACTGTAATGTTTTCGGCTATTTCTTCGTCTTTCATGTCCTCGCTGCCTACACGGTTTTGGAGTAGTGGTTGGCTTTTGAGGCGGACGATGGCGAGTTTTTGGTGGCGGGCGATTTGGTCTGCTATGTTTGCGTTTGGTGGGACTGGTGTGGGCATTTTGCCTCTTGGTCCTAGTGTGGTGCCGAGTGATTTGCCTACGAGGGGCATTAATGGTGCTTCGCAAATGAAGAAGTCGTATGTGTTTGCAAGTTCGCGTTGGCGTTTTTTGTCTGTGGCGATTGTGTTTAGTTCGTCTTTTTCTATGACGAGGTCGGCGCCTGCTTGTTTAGCCTTAAAAGCTAATTCGCCGCTGGCGATTATGCAGATTTTGGCTTTTTTTGTGAGCGGGTGGGGGAGTTCTATCATTTCTTGGATTTTGCTTTCGGGTTTTTTCATGTCGATTTCTTGGAGGTTTATGGTCATGTCTATGGTTTGGCTGAATTTTCGTGGTTTGCTGTTTTCTCTGACTTTTTTGAGTGTTTCGATGAGCTGTTGTGTTTCCAGTGGCATTGCTCTAAAGCCTCGTGTGGCAATAGCCTAAGAAACCCAAACATAAAAAGATTATCATACTGGAAAAGCAAGTTAGAATTAGTGCGCGGTACTTGAAAATACCTCCCAAATTCCTGACACTATGTTTCATAAGACGAACGTGCGCGTGCGCACACAGAGAATTCTACTTAAAACAGTTCCAATGCTTCTTCAACAAACCCTTCAATTTAACCAAGGTGTCATCCACAATTCTCTGGCAATTCTCCGGCTCCTTCGGGACCTCATAAGGCTCTTTAACATTAGTCGAATCCAACCCAACCAAACCCGCAGTAAGCGCATACCAACACAAAGGCAAAACCGCAGGATTATACCCACTCCCAACAAGTAGCGCCACTTTTCCACCACAAACCTTCTCAGCGACATCAGCAATCAAACGCGACAACCCAAAAAACCCACCTACACTTAAGCCTAAATCGCCAAGCGAATCCGCAAAATGCGAATCACTCCCACCATTCCCGACAACAATCTCAGGCTTGAACTCCAAAGCCAACGGAACAAAAACCTCCCTCAAAACACGCAAATAAGTGGCATCACCAGTACCAAGCGGCAAAGGTACGTTCACATTGAACCCCAAACCATCACACCGCCCAATCTGATCAACAAACCCAGTGCCAGGATAAAGCGTCCGCGGGTCCTGATGCAGAGAAATGAACAAAACTGAAGGATCAGCATAGTAAATGTCACTCGTCCCATTCCCAAAATGCACATCATAATCCAAAACCATAAACCGCCTAAACCCGTGCTTAGCCCTTAAAAACTCAATCAAAACGGCGATGTCATTGAAAAGGCAGAAACCACCCCCATAATTGCGGCCAGCATGATGCAACCCGCAACCCAACGCAACTCCTCGGTCAATCTGATTTGTAGCAATCGATTCCCCAACCTTTTTAGCACCTCCAGCGATAAGCAACGCAGCTTCGAGAATCTCGGGAGAAACTGGCGTTTCAATGTCGTAAGGTCTGCCTTCTTTTGCAAGACGAAAAATCAAATCAACATAACCCTCATCATGAACACGAAGCAAATCCTCCCTAGAAAGAGGATTCGGTCTTAAAATAGTCACATTCGGCAAAGCCAGCAGTCTCTGTTCTTCGAATAGCCTCATAGTATTTGTGAACCTATCTCCACGAAAGGGATGTTCAGGACCCAAATCGTATTGCACATACTTTTCATGGTAGGCTATGCCCGTTCTCATCTGAACTCTTTCTCCATGTTCATGAATGTCAATATCCAACACTTACTTAAAGACCAAGTCAGATTCCAAACACAACAGAAGTCCGCGGCTTCTGGGCGCTAATGACAAGATTCCTTATTTTATGAAGAACCTGTTGAGGGGCTAGTTTCAAGCTTTTTGGTTTCCGTATGAAGCTTGGGTGCCAATTGTTCTACGGCGACTTTTACTTTGTTCCACTCGTCCATGTTTCTAATCTGAAATTTGTGTTTTCTCTTCCACGTATCGTTTCTTTTTTGCCAGAGGTACATCGCAATGGAACGTCTGCCAAAGGATTCAATGACGACAATGGCTTCCCACCATTTTTCACTCCTAAAGATCGTCGCATAATCAACAACTTTATAAAATTCTGAAAGGGGAAGCTTTTCCATTTCACTCATTTCTTATACCTCTTTGAATTTCCCCTCTAGCAGAATCGTTTTTGTTTCTCCATCTTTTTCAGTGACTTTCACCGTTGGTTTTGAGATTAGGAAATCTACGTGGTTTTTGGAGGAGTTTTTGCCACTTGGAAAATCGAGGTTATGCCCAAAGGCTATATGGATTGTACCGTGGATTTTTTCTGATTCCAGGAATTCGTTTATGAGCCTGGCCTTGGGATTTATTCCGAATGCAAATTCACCAACTGTGTTTGACCAGCCATCTGTGGCGAGCCACTCTTTGACTTTGGCTAGTACGATTTTGTCTTTTGAGGTTATGCTTTCTGCCTTGCCATCTTTTGCTGTGATTTCTACCGGTGTTTTCAGTAGTTCTGTGATGCCTCCGATTGCTAGGTCGCAGACGAGTTTGCCGTTTAGTGAATTTTCGACTGGAGCGATTAAGACTTCGCCTGTAGGAAGGTTCATCCACTTTAGTTCCTTCCAGTCGAGTCTGGTGTCTGTGAAGAATTCTCTGTTTTCTGTGCTGAAACTTAGCTTGGTACCTGCGGGGTTTGTGATTTCCACTTTTACAGTTTTGGTGAGGGTTTCCATGAGTTGGGCGGCGAAGCCTTGCATTTTTTTGTGTTCTTCTATTGTGAGGGCTAATGCGCCGTTTGTTAGCATGTCGAGCGTCACGCCTGGGCAGTGGCCGAGTCGTGCTTTTTTGCCTCGTGTTTCTAGGACGATGATTTTGACTCTGAAGACGGTTTCTTCGCCGATTCCGCGCATGATGTTGATGTAGATGTCGGGTTTTTCGACGGTTATGATTTCTATTAGTTCTGGTGGGGGTTCGGTGCGGATTTGGTTCGTTTTCAATATTAGGAGTCTTGTCCAAAGTCCTTGTGCGAGTGCGCCTGTTGCGAAGGCTTGGCCGATTTCGGCTTTTTCGTCGTCACATGTGACTAGTATTTTTTCGCCTGATGCTGCTTCGAGGACGCTTTCTAATGCGTTTTTTGCCGCTTCTGATGGCTTCATCTGATCTCTCCTTGCATGTGTTTGTACTGTTGTAAGTGTTTGTGGTTAAAACTTTTCTTATAAAGCGCGCCGACAAAACACCTACTGCTTTCTGGCGTAGCCTGCACATATGTTGTATCATAGACAAAAACAGAGGCTATTCATAACAATTAATCCTTTAAGCAACAACCCAAAACATACTTGATAATACTTGGGCGAGCTTAATGGAGGACATAAGAAAGTTTAGACAAAACTTTCCAGTAACAAAAAACAAAATCTACCTAAACCATGCAGCCCATTCGCCTCTTTCGAAAAAAGTAACACAAGCAACGCAAAGGCATATTGAGGAATTCTCGGAGTATGGAGACTCCACTGACCAGGATGATGGAGAGGTCAGTTTTGCAAAGCTCATCAACTTCACAAAAGACGCGTGCGCAGTAGAGATATTAAGTGCGCGCTAGAAGAAATAGACAGATTAGTTGAAGAAGCAACAGAATAAAGAGGAAACTTTTAGATTTGTCAGCAGATGCGATTAAAGCAATCCGTAGTTACTGGGATAGAAAAGCACACATATATGCAGAGATAAGACAAAGAAAAGACTCGTTTCAAGAAGTTGACGAACGCGTTTCAAGTTTGATTGGCTCCAAATCACGCTCAAAAATCCTAGACGTTGGCACTGGACCTGCATCGTTTGCAGTAAAGCTGGCGAAAACAGGCCACATAATAATCGTTGGCATCGACATTTCCAAACGCTCCCTCCACATAGCAATAGCTAACATCAAGAAAGAAAATGTCTCAGACAAAATCTCTCTTATAGTTGCAACTGCTGATCATCTTCCTTTTCGGGAAGCTTCTTTCGACGCTGTAACGTCTATTTTCACCATACACCATTTGCCTTCACTAAGAATGGAACGCTCCTTCGGAGAATTTTACAGAGCGCTAAAGCCAAAAGGCAAATTCGCACTCGTTGAAGACTGGTCAAGCGATCCACGCACCTATTTTCAAAATGTAATTTATGAATTAAGAAGAATACTCATGCGTAGCGAGGTCGAGGAATATCATGCTCAATATTTGGAATATGTCAAGATGCTCGAGAGAAATGGTCTGAAAGTATTCGACGTAGAATTCCATCCCAGCCAAGTTGAACTTTCGAGGTTTGCGAGTCTTTCAAGCATACAAGCACGTAAATTGTTAAAAAAAGCAGAAAAAATCGAAGAAGGACAACAAACAATCGACACGACTTTTATCGGCGCAATCAAGCCTGCATAATATAGGGCTTGAACTCCTACTTCTCACGCCCTAAAGCGACTTGCTGCAGAATATTCATGGCTTTTTCTTGAAGAAGCATCAGCAACACTTTGCCCACATGCTTGCAGAATTATTTAGCTGGAATACAGAGACTCCAGTCTGCGCAATCGTGGAGGATTGTTCCTTCTTGAAAGTCAAGAGCAACGTTGTATTCGTGAACTGCCGCGGTGATTAGGTTGTCTGAAAATTCTTTGATAGTTACTGACAACCCAGCTTACCTTCTGACAATAATGATTGCATTAATTCGCAAAATCTTTCGAGGTCTCTTTCTGCGCCTTGTTTTGGGCCTAATTTGTCTTTATGAATGATTTGTTGGGGAAGTTTGGCGGAGAAAATGAAGACGGGTTTCGTGTATTTTGTCTATCCCATTGCCACGCGCTTATATGGATAGGCGTAAAATGTGGAGTCAATCGCTGCCGTTTTGAACACTTTAGAATAAGTGGCGAGTTTGCTTTTCGTTTCAGTCTCGTAAAGTGGACCCACCCAGTCTTTATAATGCCAACCAGAACAGCCTAAAAGCGTATCGCCCATCTGTTGCACCACAACAGCATTTATGATAAGCGAGTTTATTAGGGCTTGAATTCTACGGATAGTGTTTTAAACCTTCTCTATCCATTTTATAGCATCAAGGTGACACTGTTTGTCTTCGCTGAACAAGAAAAAGAACGTCCTAGAACGGATGCCCCCAGAGTTCAGAGAACAATACTTTTCCCTCTTCGCAGCGCCAGAACCAGAAACTGTTTACCCAAACCTATACCAGAAACTCATCGACAACGGGACCGACCTGATTCTCAAGCAACTAAAAAATTATAATGAACAACGTAAAGAACTCGCAAAAATCGTTCGCAACCAGATTCAGATTAAACAATTCGAACAAGACGAAAACCTTGCCAAGGCAAGGATTGTAGCCTCTCACGCCGGAAACAATGGTGTGGATTTGAGGTCTGCTTTTGCGCCTCTTTACGCTTCCACTGCTATAGTAGCAGAAGGATGGAAGATAGTTGACGACCCAATTTGCAGAGTCGGCGAGTCTGCGCTTTGGTCAGACGAGTTTAGAGCACAGAATAGAGAATCTCTTCTCACTTCTAAAGCTCAGTTTGAGATCACAACTGAAGCCGTCGTCAAGTGGAATCCAAAATACGTGGTTGTTGATGGCACGTTGCTGCTTAATCATGCGCTTCTGCCGTTTAGTAGTTCCACGGAGAGCTACAGAAAAGACTTCGACTCAGCCCTAACAAGCGCCATTAGCATGCTTTTCGCTTGCTACAAAAGCAACATTCCAATAGCAGGCTTTGTGAAAAGAACGCAAAGAACCAGCCTCTCCGAGAGCTTCGGCAATTCTCAAATTCGCGACACGGCGCTCCTCGACCTTATTCTGCGACGAGGACAATATACAGTGCCAGAGTCAAAGCCCATGTGCGGTTTGGTGGTTGATTTTTACAAGAAAAAGGCAGCAGAAATGCAGATTCCGCCCCAAGACATACCGAAAATAACCAATTTCTTCTCGGTCTACATACGAACTGGTCTAACAACCCCGTCCCGTCTTGAACTGCCCGAATTCTGCCTTAACCGGATAAATGAGCTGGGCACAATTCTTTACACCACCTCAGAAGAGGAAGGCTTACCCTTCGCCATCCAAGAAGCCGACCACTTGACCAGAATAACAAGCAACCTTTCCAACATTCGCACGCTCATGCTGTATTCAAAAGCCTTGGACTTGGTGGAAAACGGCGAAATGGATGCAGAAGACTTGAACTTGCTCGCGTTGCAGCACAGCGAACAATGGACAATCCACGATGACAAAAGCTACGCCTCAACAGTGCTTTCCAAGGGCGAAGCATGATGGAAATAGAGCTAAAACCTATAGGCTAGGCGCTTTCAGGCTGCACGCACGACTTTCGCGCGCGTGCGCCAACACCTTTCCCAGTTATCGCAGGATAAAGGTAGAGAAATACCCCAGAAAGCCACGATCTTTGCAAAGCAGGCATGGGAAAGCATGGAAACTTGCAAATAGTAACCGGAGACGTGAACGCTAATCGCTGGCTTTCGAGAAGGCTTTTCAGAAGGCAAGAGAAACACAAGCGGATATTATGCATTAGCAAGATTAAACGGGAAAGTGATGTTGAATTGCCATTTTTGAAACAGTTTTGCATGTCTTCTATGGTAAAGGTTAAAGGCGAAACATTACTAACTGTCTGCCACACACGAGTTGAAAAGCATGACTTTCCAGAAAGGCGACTTTATACTAATAGACTACGTAGCAAAAGTAAAAGAAACAGGCGAAATCTTTGATACAACAAAAGAAGACATAGCGAAAAAAGAAAGACTGTACAAGGAAGGCGAAATCTACGAGCCAAAACTCGTCGTCCTTGGTGAAGGCTGGGTGCTACAAGCGTTAGATGAAAGCCTAGCCGCGTTTGAACCAGAAAAACCGAGCACGACAGAAATCCCTCCAGACAAAGCCTTCGGACCGCGAGATCCAGAAAAAGTTCGTCTGGTCCCAATGAGGCGACTTGTAGAGAAGGGTATAACCCCCCAACTCGGAGCAAGAATCGAATTCAATGGCAAACCTGCCACCATACGAACCATGGGCGCGGGCAGAGTCCAACTGGATTTCAACCCCACACTGGCGGGCAAAACTCTAGTTTACGAAGTCACTGTTCTGAAAAAACTCGAAACAATCGAAGAAAAAATGACAGCGTTACTGCACAGAAGAGTCCCCCTTGTGGAAGTGTCAAAATTTGATTTGAAAATCAAGAAAACCGAAGTGGACATTGACATGCCGGAAGACGCGTTTTACGTAGAAGGAATCCAGGTTGCAAAAAGGGGAATAGCCTTGGACATTCAAAAATTCTTTCAGGAAATAAATACGGTGAAATTTGTCGAAGCGTTTAAACGCCAAAAGCCTGCAGCCACAGTGACTGCTGAAGAAAAAACTGCTGGAACAGAGAAAGCCAAAACAGAAGCGACCGAGGCTGCTACAGAGACGAAGCCTACAGAAATTGCGGCAGAAACAAAGACTACTGAAGTCGTTGAAGAAAAACCAGCCGAGGAATAAAGCTCCCTATCATTTTGTTTGCTAAATTACTCCCGTTGCTGCCGCTATCTTTCGTGCAGAGTTTTCGTCTAGCGGTTTTTCTTGCAAGATCGTATAACGTTCAGGGCGAACTTCCCGCGCTTTAACCAACGCTTGGACGATGTCCGCGGATTCTATTCCAAGCTCTTCCGCTGTAGTTGGCGCACCGACTCTATTCAACTTGTCCCGAATGTGTTTCCAGTCAACCCCGTAAAGATAAGCCATCATAATAGTTCCAACACCACATTTTTCTCCGTGCAACACCGATTTTGACGCTATAGAATCCAAGACATGGCTAAACATGTGCTCTGCACCGCTGCCTGGTCGACTGCTCCCGGCAATGGCCATAGCGACGCCACAGCTTATCAACGCCTCCAAAAGCACACGAAGGCCCTCCTCATCTCCAGGCTTAATCAAATCCGCGTTTTCCATCACCAACTTAGCACTCATCAAAGCGAGACTAGCCGCATACGCACCATAATACTCGCCCTTCACTTTATGAGCCAACCTCCAATCCCGCACAGCCGTAACCTTCGCTATCACATCTCCACAGCCACTGGCGGTCAGGCGCTGTGCCGACTTGATTATGACATCAGTATCGGCAATTATCGCCATGGGCGACTGCGCCATTACTGAGAAGGGTCTAGCCAAGCCCTTAATCGAAGCAAGCGGACTCGCTATACCATCATGCGAGGCTGTTGTAGGAATGCTAAAAAACGGTATTCCACAACGGGCAGAACTAAGTTTTGCAGCATCGATCTTTGCGCCACCGCCAACTCCGAGAACGAGCTGTGGCTTAAGTTTTTTTATTTTGATCTCAACTGCCCTGACGTTCCACAATGTGGGAGAAGATACTACAATATGCCCGACTTTCATTCCTGCATCTTCCAGCAAGTCCATGACTCTGCGTCCAGCAATCTCAACCGTTTTCTCACCAGTTACGACGAAAGCGGTCCTTGAGAAGCCAAGCCTTTTACAAATGTCGCTAACGAGCTCTAAAGTCCCACGACCAACAACCACTTCTCGGGGCAACTGCATTCGATGAAGCTTCAAAGTCAATGGCTTTCACTCGTAGATTGAGCCTTAAGGCTATATTATTCGAAACATTTTTAAATTCGTCGGTAAAGAATACATCACGCCTACTTCGTTGTGAAGTAAATAAATGATGTTTTGAGTTTTCGGAGTTGCGAAAAATGCGTGAGATACCCAATGAACTAGTAATGAAAGGAACAACTACAATAGGCGTTGTCTGCAAAGACGGCGTCGTATTAGCCTCAGATACGAGAGTGACAATGGGCTACTTTATAGCGCACCATAAAGGCAAAAAAATCTATCAAATCGATGAGCATTTAGCCATGACAATCGCAGGAAACGTTGCTGACGCCCAGAAAGCAGTAGACATCCTCAAGGCGAACGCAAGGCTCTACAAGCTCAATTACGAACGACCGATGCCAATAAACACCGCTGCAAGAGTTCTTGCAAACCTCCTCTTCTCCACCCGTTACGCACCACTGGTCACGCAAGTGTTGGTTGGAGGCGTCGACGACACAGGACCACACATTTACGCCATGGATCCATTCGGTAGCGTAACAGAAGAAAAATGCACTTCAACAGGCTCAGGTTCTCCAATAGCGCTCGGTGTTTTGGAAGGCAAGTACAAAGAAGACGTTAAAATCAAAGAATTTACGCCAATAGTGGTCAAGGCGGTCAAATCTGCAATGAAACGAGACACCGCCAGCGGAGACAGCTTCGATGTTGTAGTCATTGACGAAAATGGCGTCAAAGAACTAAGCGACACAGAAAAAGAAAAGATTTCAGAGGAGTCTTAAAAAGGAGTAAAATAAAGCGTGACAGCGTTCGAGAGGACGAAGGTCGAAGTCAGCCAGACGGTACTAGAACATGTTCCCAAAGAAGCAGAAATAACCCGCATAGAGTTCGAAGGACCAGCGTTAGCTATTTACACGAAAAAACCAGAGATTCTGACCGAGCAAAGCCACATCATAGCAGACATCGTGAACATCATCCGAAAAAGAATCGTCGTTCGCTCTGACCCATCAGTAAGGCTCGAAGAAAAAGATGCGGAACGGATTGTATCTGAAATAATTCCTAAAGAAGCTGAGATAACAAACATAAACTTCGATCCGAGCCTCGGCGAGATAATCATAGAAGCAAAAAAACCAGGTATGGTAATAGGCAAGAATGGCAGTGAACTGCAAAAAATCGTTCGAGAAACCCGTTGGAGACCCCGCATCCTTAGAAGCCCGCCCCTTCCTTCCAAAATCGTGGCGCACGTACGGCATTATCTGCATTCTGAGAGCAAAGAAAGAGAAAGAATCCTACGAACGGCGGGCGAAAGAATTTTTCGACCGCAAATTTATGGCGTTGGAGACATTCGGATCACTGCGTTGGGTGCTTTTCAAGAAGTTGGTAGATCTGCAATTCTTCTGCAAACGAGAGAAAGTCAAGTACTGCTTGATTGTGGTATAAATCCTGGTGCCTCTAATCCTTTAGAAGCCTTTCCGCGATTGGATGCGCCGCAGTTTAATTTGGATTCGCTTGACGCTGTCATTATTAGCCACGCACATCTTGATCATTGCGGTTTTCTGCCCTTTCTTTTCAAGTATGGCTACGATGGGCCGATTTATTGTTCTGCACCTACATCGAATCTTATGACGCTCCTTCAACTTGATTATCTTGATGTAATGAATAAGCAGGGGGTCATGCCGCCTTTTGATCAGAAGGATGTTAGAGAATGTGTGTTGCACACGTTACCGCTTAGGCATGGTACAGTCACGGACATTGCGCCCGACATACGGTTGACCTTGCACAACGCAGGCCACATTCTTGGTTCGTCGATAGTTCACGTTCATGTTGGAGAAGGCTTGCACAACATCGTGTACACTGGCGACTACAAATTTGCCAAAACCACTCTTCTCGAGCCAGCGGTTACGGAATTTCCGCGTGTCGAAACGATAATAACTGAAAGCACTTATGGCGCTTTGCAGGACATTATGCCCTCACGGATTGAAGCAGAAGAGAAGCTTGCGTCTCTCATTAATAGTACTCTTGATCGAAGGGGTAAGGTGTTAATCCCCGTGCCTGCGGTGGGTCGCGCTCAAGAGATTATGCTAATTCTCGACGGCTACATGCGCAGAGGAATGATAAGAGAGGCCCCTGTGTTTATTGAAGGCATGATTTCCGAAGCAACCGCCATACACACAGCCTTTCCTGAATACTTAGCTAGAGAAGTTCGCAATAGCATCTTGCATGATGGGATAAATCCGTTTCAGTCAGATTACTTCACCAAGGTGGAACATCCAAGCGCGAGAGACGAAATTATCGAAGGCGAGCCTTGCATCGTGATGGCTACAGCGGGCATGCTGGAAGGCGGACCGATAATAGAGTACTTCAAACGTCTCGCCGCAGACGATCGCAACACAATAATCTTCGTCAGCTACCAAATAGAGGGCACTCTGGGTCGCAGAATTCAGAAAGGCTTGTCGGAGACGCCTGTAATGACGACTGAGGGAAAAATTGAAGTTGTAAAAGTTGCTCTGAAGGTGGACTCCATTGAAGGCTTCTCTGGACATTCTGATAGAAAACAAATAGTCGCATACATTCAGAGGCTAACGCAGAGACCTGAAAAGCTTATTGTTTGTCACGGTGAGAAGGCTAAAAGCATAAGCATTGCAAACTTGTTCCAAAGAAAATACAAAGTAGACGCTGTAGTTCCTGCAATACTGGAGACGATTAGGCTGCGGTAGGCATCTCACCAGTAGACATGGCTTTCTTTTCGCGCCAAATTCTCACGGAGGACGGTGTGACAACCACTCTTTCTTCTCCCAAGCGCGCAATGTCACCGCCTACTGTCTGGGTAAACTCGCACAACTCGTTCACAGCACGTTTGGCATCCTCGATGCTTTTCGATGCGAGGGGACTGATCTTCAAAATCAGAATGTTACCTAAGTTAACTTCCTGTTTTATGACATCGACATCAGAAAGTTTGCGCAGAGGAAAAGCCTTAAGATAGACCTTATCCGCATAACTGGCCTTTTCCTGCGTGGAGAGGCTTTCGCTCGGCTTTGATTCTTCGGTTTTCTTCCCTCGATGGATTACTCTTCCGAACAGTTCTCCCAAATTTGACAAGTTATTCCCTCAATCACTGTATTTCTATTGGTCTTCTATTTTAAACGTTTCCGTATTTCCCGGAATCTTTACGTGCACTCAGTTGTCTAAATAAGATTTTATAATCTTTATGAAGCATCAATCTTTATTTCAAGGCTCTTGAACAATGAGCGCTCACAGTTTTCTCAGTAATCGCCATATATCGTCGCCAACAAAATGAATGTTTTTGATGGTTTTACCATGTTTCAAGTTTTTCATAGCTTCGGAATCATAGAGCGATATGCCTATTGCCAGATGCTTCTGGTGCTGCTCATCAACAACTACTATGAAGTCATCTTTTTTAAAATCGCCTTTTATGTTAACTATGCCAGGTGCCATGACGTCTGCGCCATTACAAACATGCGAAACTGCACCCATGTTAACAACCACTTGTGGCAAAAACTTCGTAACGTCATCAAAACCAAGCGTTGGAAAAATCAGATTCTCCCTTCTTCCAAATAATGGTTTGTTGTTGATTAGGAAAATTGTTGCCGTTTTGCTTTCTGCAACTTCGATCTTAGCATCAGTTCCAGCAAGTTCTTGGACGTTCTTTTTAACACACTGTTGTATCTGCGCGTGAAGTTGTCTTAATTCTTTGTCTTTCAGAAAGTGACGTTTGAAACCCTCTGCCAACGAATCACCATCTTTATATTTAGATACACTTAATTAGTTGACTCTAAAACCTAATAAACGCAACCTATGCCAATAATAATGATGCGAGCGTGTAATGATGAGCGAAATGACCACCCAAATCCTCGAAGAAAGCCTCGGCAAAATCGTACTAGTCAGACTTAAGGGAGGCAAGAGCCTGAGAGGAAAGCTCAAGGGCTTCGACCAACACCTAAACCTGGTTCTGGAAGAGACTGACGACACAACAGATCCCGAGAACCTAAAGAAACTAGGCGTGATAATCGTACGCGGTGACAACGTAATAATAATATCTCCACCGCCACGGTGACAACGATGGTTAAAGGAACCACATCGTTCGGCAAACACGGGGGAAAACCCGTTCACATCCGATGCAGAAGATGCGGGAGAAGAGCATACCACGTTAGGCAGAAACGCTGCTCTGCGTGCGGGTACGGCGAGTCAACAACGATCAGAAGATATTCGTGGCAAACGAAAACACTCAACAGAGACAGAGCACGCTGAACCTAGTTTTAGATTTATTGAGACAACTGGAAAAATCGTTTGTCCAACCGCACAAAGATTAATGGTCCTTTGCTGCGGGAAAGGTTTCTTGCTCTTCTAAGTGTTCCGTTAACTAAGTTTAGAACGTCTTCATCTTGGTTTATGTCAATCTTCTCTACCGAGCCTATTTCCATTTTGATTAGGTTTTCTGCAAGGATGGAGGTTCCGCAGATTTCGCCGTTCCTGATCAGCGATTCCACAACTACATCTTCTACTCCTCTTCTATTGGGGAGTGTTTTCCAAGTTGGTTCAGCGTCACATATTTTTTTGCTAACCTTCTGCCAATTCGTGCTCTCTTCCTCTTGACCAATTAGCAGTTTCACACGTTCATCCCATTTCTTTATCCAGATTCCAGACCAGACATTCACAAACTCTTCGAGTTCCTTAGGCTCTTCGCGATGGTAATGATATAGTTTTTCAATTAATTCGTACTCCGCCGACTCATTACCCATAAGCTGCCAGTGCACTCTTAGAAAATTCATAAAATCTTCATGCGCGATTTCTAAGACTCTTCGATCTGTACCTTGTAAGTCCAGCTGCGGGTTTCTGTTCCGCAAGCTTTCTATCAACATCACTTCAATGAAGTTCATTGAGTGTTCTTCCCGGAGCCTTCTCCACAAAACCTAGGGCTGGATGGGTTAATTAAACGTTATTCCATGATACTTCTATAAGATTAACCCCGATTATACTGCAAGTTTTGATATATTTCTAACTTCGATACATGGTCAATCTTTTACTGCCACAAAAAAGAGTGGAGGGAATCCGATGACATTTCTATAACTTCAACCGGTACTTTTCTATGATATTTTTGGATTTAGAATAGGTCTTTAGGTGGTTCGTAGCAACTTTGGGAGGTGATTGATGTTTTTGATTATTAAGTCGGGGTTTTCTTTTTCCAGCTCCTCTTGGCTGTATAACCCTGAGAGGACGGCGATCGTTTTTGCGTTTGCGGCTTTGCCTGCTTGTATGTCAACTATTGAGTCGCCTATTATGGCGCAGTGGCTTGCTGTGGTGCCCAGTTGTTCTGCGCCTTTTATTACGGCGTCTGGGTACGGTTTGGGTTTTTTGACGTCCATCGTGGTTATTACTGTTTTGAAGTATTTCAGGAGTTTGAGATGGGCTAGTTCTTTCGTGATCTGTTTCTTGGGAATGGAACGTAGGGTGACGAGTGCGAGGGGAAAGGTTCGGGCGAGGGTTTGGAGGGTTTCGTGAACGTTCGGCATTGGCGTTGTCTTTGTCAGTGTGGAGACGTAGTAAGCATCTATGTACGTGCGCAAGAATTTCTTGATAGTGCGCGGGTTTCTGAATTCTGGGCTCAAGAGGTCGTGCACGGGTAGGTTTTGTTCCATCCGTCGTGCAATCTCAAAGCCGATTCGTGCATCGAACTTGTTTGCTCCGATGGTTATGTAAGCTGTTGTTGCAGCTTCCAGGAGTGCTTGTTCTGAGTTGACTAATGTGCCATCTAAGTCGATGAGTAAGGCTTTTGCGACTATTTTTCTCTTCGTTTCCATCTTCAGCCCTTTTGTTTTGGCTTGCTGAGGAATAGTTAAGTTCTTATACCTTCTGTAGAGTATTGTTGTGGCAAAAAGTATTTAAAAACGATTGAATGGCTTAGTGCGTCACGGAGTGATTAAACAGCGATGGCAAGAAAAGCTCGGATTCGTTTGACGAGTACCGATTACCAGAAGTTGGAAGGGGTGTGCGGGGAGCTGAGAGCTATCGCTGAGAAAACAGGCGTTAAAATCACCGGACCTATTCCTTTGCCTACGAAGAAGCTAAAGGTGCCCGTCTTGAAATCTCCATGCGGCGAAGGCACGCAGACATGGGATAAATGGGAGCTGCGGGTTCACAAGCGCCTAATCGACATTGACGCTGAGGATCGTGTTATGCGTCGGATTATGCGTATTCGTGTACCTGATGAGGTTTACGTGAGTATTGAGTTAATGTAGTTTTAGCCGTTTTAGGGTAAGAAAAAGCCTGCCAGAATCGTCAGTATCAGCGCTGTTGTAAAGGCTAAAGCCCACACAAGTTTGTCCCATGAGAATATTTTGTGACCGTCGATTATGCTGAATGGGATAAGGTTGAAAAGGGCGAGGAAGGCGTTAATGAAGGCGCCCCAACCCGCTATGAAGGCTATTGTCGTGTTCGGCGCAAACAAGGTTACGGCTCCAAGAACTGCTGCCAGCATAATGTTGGTACTTGGCCCTGCTACGGCTGTTTTGCCCATGATTTTTTTGTCTACGAAGCTGCCTGCAATCATCATGGCGCCGGGACTGATGAGTTTGAAGAGAGGTGATAGGATGCTGATAAATGTGATTAGTGCGCCCCAGAGTGTGAGGCGGAACTCTGCCCATAAGCCGTAGCGTTGGGCTACGATCTTGTGGGCTAATTCGTGGAGGAGGAAGGAGGCCGTGAAAAGTGCTGCGAGGGTTAATGGGATAGTGAGGTTTGTTGAGGTTCCGAGTGTTATGCTTATTCCTACAGCCATTACTAATGCTGTGCCAATGAGTATATGTTCTACTTCTTTCTGGCTGAATCTTAATCCTCTTTTAGGTATCACGGGCATGAAAGTTACGGTGTGCTGATAAGCGCCTTGTGTGGGCATGGCGGTTTGAAGTGGTGGTTGTGGGGTTTTGGCTTTCCAGATTTCTGGGCAGTTGTGGTTTTCCGGTAATCTGTGTTCTGGGCAGAAGTAGTTGCCGCAGTAGGGGCATTTGAAGGGCATGAAGGTTTCAATGTTGCAGTATTGACAGTTCAAACTTGTTTTCACGCTGTGGTGGTTTTTCATGAATCATACGGATTTAAAGGTTCTGTTCAGTATGCATACACCGTAGGAGCTAGTCAAGTCCACCGGATGATCCAAAAATGCTGCAAATACGTCAAGTCTAACGGGCTAGGGTGAGTCGCGTGGCTGTGTCTAATGCAGAGCATGCCAATCTATTTATTTCTCAATCAGTCTAATACAAATCTTAGGGAAAAAGTATATTGAACCAGAAGATTAGAATCGTAGGGCGCGGGCTGTTCTTCTTTATAGCTTTGTGTGTTTGTCTGGGAATAGCTTCCGAGATTCGGAATGCACAAGGAGCGACGGCTCCCATCGTGATAGTGAATTTCAACGTACCAGTCGACCCTGGTTCCTCAAGTTTCGTTGACAGCGCCGTCAGCTATGCAATAGGGAACAGAGCTCCTGCAATAGTAATAGAGATGAACACTCCTGGCGGACTGCTCAGCGATATGTTGTCAATAATAAATTCTATAACGAAGGCGGAGAATCAGTCGATACCTACCTACACTTTCGTCGTGCCTAACGGTTTGGCAGCCTCAGCTGGCAGTTACATTGCGATGGCGACGAACAAGATTTTTATGGCCAATGGTTCGGAGATCGGACCCAGCACGCCTATTGTTGTCGGAGGCACTGCATTGGAGCAAAACCACACGCAAGCCGCAATGCTTTCGGAAATGGTCAGTCTCGCTGACAAATGGGGACGAAACAGAACAGCTGCCTATGACATGGTTCAGAATGATGAAGCTTTCACGGCAAGTCAGGCCATCGCGTATCATATAGTCGATGGCTCGGCAAACTCCCTTGGCGACGTGATCAACAAGCTCAAACTGTCAGGGACGCAGGTCACTTTGAACGAATCTTTGTACAATCAGTTTCTGAGTGCAATAAGCGATCCCACGCTCGACGGAATTCTAATCCTTCTGGGGATATTACTCATAGTGCTAGATTTCTTCCATCCTACGATTATCCTTACAGTTGCTGGAGCTATAGCATTTATAATAGGCCTGATAGGCGCAGAAGTGATTGGTGCTTCATTCCTCGGCTATTTAATCTTGGCAATCGCGGCGGTTCTGATAATACTTGAAATCAAGCTGGGACACGGTTTTGCTATGATGATCGGAGTTGCCGTTGGTGCTCTGGGAATCTTCTATCTAGCGCAAGGGCTGAGTTATTCTCCCTCGCCTATCACTGATGTGACAACACTGGAACTCTCCATTGTGGTAATACTCGGAATCGTCGCGGGGATCTATTTAAGGTGGGTCATCGGTCCAATAAGACAACGTTCTAAACTAACAGGACCCGAAGTTCTTGTTGGCAAAATTGGCAAGGCCGTAACCGACCTGAAGCCAGACGGGGAAGTGAGGGTAGGAGGAGTAGTTTGGAGAGCAAGGTCGATTTCTGGAGATATACAGAAGGGTGAATCAGTAAAAGTGAGGTCTATGGAAAATCTTGCGTTGACTGTCGAAAAAGTTGACCAAGAGCCTTCAACCTAGGGTCAGAAACGTTGCTGGCAAAGGCCAACGAACTCTCATGGCAAAATTAATAAGCTAGGAGCATTGTCTCAAAATTGTGGCGATTCTGATTGGATCCAGTCACGTTAGGCATAATTGCGTTCGTTGTTCTGATCGTCGTGATAATACTTCTGAGCGGCCTCAGAATTCTGAAAGAATGGGAAAGAGCTCCAGTGCTTTTCTTAGGACGATATAAGGGACTCAAAGGTCCAGGAGTAATCTACGTGCCACCATTCATAGCACGGGTGCCTTTCACGATATCAACTCGTCTGCAGGTAGTATCATTCAAAACAGAACAAACTCTCACGAGGGACAACGTGCCTGTAGTCGTAGACGCCGTCATGTACTTCCAACCTGTAGATTTGCAGAAAGTAGTGCTAGGCGCCGAGAACTTCCGAGACGCTACTGATTTTGCAGCACAAACCACCCTGAGAGAAGTAATTGGACAAGCAACGTTCGACGAAGTGCTTACCGAAAGAGAAAAAGTCGGCTCAATCGCGAGGGGCATTATAGATTCAAAAACTGAAGTTTGGGGAATAAAAGTCACTTCGGTTGAAATCCGTGACGTCGGAATTCCACAAGTTCTCCAAGATGCTATGTCAAGACAAGCCCAGGCCGAGAGAGAAAGAAGAGCCAGAGTCACATTGGCCACGGCAGAATTCGAAGCGGCACAGAAGATGATTCAAGCCGCAAACCTCTATGAGACAAGCCATGAAGCCTTGAGGTTGCGTTGGATGAACATACTGTACGAGATAGGTCAACAAGCAGGCACAAACACGATAATGTTGGTTCCCGCATCCATGCCGGAAGCAGGATGGCCGCCTATTGGCATGTACGGATTCAAAGAAATAAGCAAAAAAGAAACAAAACCACAAACGCAACCTAAGGAATAACCTCTTACCCTTTTTTCTCTTCTGCGTTTCGTTATCGAAGAGCACGGCAACTCTGCTTTTTCTGGTTTTTCTTAAGGTTAACGCGCGTTTTGGATCGCGCACGATTGGGAATAAATAGCTTGGAAACAAGCTTTAAATCCGAAAATCAGTCTTCATCTTGTTTGGGCTCCGGTAGTATAGTCCGGTTAAGTATGACGGCCTCTCGATACTTCATGTTAACCGTAGGAGAAAGCCGCCGACCCGGGTTCAAATCCCGGCCGGAGCACCATTCAAATTAGGCTTGTATCTGGTTCATTTTTACTAGAAAAGCTTGATTTGGGCATCATTGGGGGCATGGTTGAAATCGGAGCACGTGTTTACTGGTAGCAACATTAGAAACGATGGCGCGATTTGGTTGGTTAGGCAAGCGCGTGCTGATTGATATTCCAAATTTCATACCGCAATTTCCGCCTTTTTACACTCGGATTTTGCTTCTGCTATAACTCTTTGGCATAAGTTATGGTTTTGGTAGCGCGCGCTTTCTAAGGACGAAGAGATCGTCAATCGAACAATTCATCTTCACAAAATGATCGCATGTCTTGCCACAATGCAAAAACTGATTCGCATATAAGTTCTCTACTGTGAAAAATTGTAGGCTGTTCGATTGATTTTTGGTATAGGCTGAGAACACTTCTCCTCAGGAATCTAGTAGTGGTAGTTTGGGTCAATTTTGTGAATGCCTTGTTTACGCAATCCTTTTCAAGTTTTAGTGACAGTTGATTCTCCAATAAGCTACAAACTTCTGCTATGGCCGGCAGATAAGTTGTTGTTCCGGCTAGTTGATACTGATATACCTTCTTGATGTTAGTTTTCTTTCTCATCTCCTTTAGCTCTTTCAAAATAGGTTCATTAGCTAATTCCTGGAATCTAATGTTTGTCTCGATGTTGCTTATCAAATACTCAAATATTTCTGAATGGTAACCATTAGATATTGCGTATTCAGACGCCAAGTGCTCTTCTGAGGTCATTGCGGTCTTGAATATGACATCTTTGATTTCTTGATCACCGAGTAATTCCAAGGTCTCATGAAAGTGGACAAAATCGGGTCCGACACTTGTCACAAAAGAAGTCATAACACCTCTTTCGAGCCAATCTTTTAGGTGCCCGACCTCGTGGGCTATTAGACCGGCGAGACCTTTACGAGAATATCTTTTTTTAGAGATATCATTGACAATTACTATCTCTGGAACACCAAAATCTAGTGAAGAAAATGACGATAAGAAATATTGTCCAGTGACAGACGGTTCCATTCTGGAAATCATCTCTGTTTTAGGATAGAGCTTATGAAGGTCCTCCAGTCTTGTCTTTTCGAAAAGATGTAATGCATCTTCATCTTCACAAATGTGTAGATCGATAATCATAGTTTCTCTTAGTATATTGTCTGCGCAGATCTGGACCAAATCAGAAATTATCTCCGAAGAAACGCGATCTACATCTCCATGTATATGTTTCACGATACGGGTTAACACAGACTAGCACCAGCGGAATAGTTCACTGAACCGTGTTTTGAATAGATGATTAGTTTGTTGTTTTTTGATAATTAAATGTTCTTTGAAGTCAAATGCTCTAGCTAACTTAATTACCCTCTCATCCTATCGTTGTTCTCCAAGCACTATATCCCTTTTCTTCTATAACATTGACAATTTTTTCTTGTATGTCCTCATTTTCGGCTAAACCTATTACCAAGCCACCTCGACCAGTTCCTGTCAATTTGGCGCCAATCGCCCCATTTTCCAAAGCTATTTCTACTAATTCATCATTGATTTCTCCTGATACCGTAATCTGCTGTAACATTTTGTGATTCTGATTCATCAAGTTACCAATAGTGGCAATATCTCCTTTAAGCAGAGCCTTTTTTGCTGCTTCTGCCAATTTCCTATATTCACCAAAAATCTTTTCGATTTTTTCAGGATTTTCTTCTCTTAACCGCCGGACATCAGCGACTACTTCTGTTGTTGAGGCTGTTATTCCTGAATTTGCTATTACAATTAGCATCTTTCTTGGCGATTGCAGGAGATCCATTGTATTCTTTCCCGCACCCAAGTTTCTTACAAACCAAATCAAACCACCATAAGTGGAGGCTGTGTTATCTATACCAGAAGGTGTTCCATGGTATGCTTTCTCTCCTTCATAGGCGACCTCATTTATCTTTTCGTCATCCAAATTAAGATTAAAGGTCTCACTCAAAGCGCGAGCCAAAGAAGTGCATTGAGCAGCAGAAGCACCAACTCCGCTTGCAGCAATCAAATCACCAGCAAAAGATATCTCAAGTCTTTGATTCTCAATATCCACTTGCAAATGATTGATTATGTTGGCAATTGACTGCATCGCCTCAATGTATTTCTGTTCTTTGTAACCGGGAGTGGCAGGTCTCCGATCGTTGACAGTCCATCCGTTTCCTTTGACCACCTTAACATCAGCGGTTGTATAAGCCCCTAACGCCGATACGATTGATGGCAGCCCATAGACCACAAAATGCTCTCCGAAAAGGATCGTCTTTCCATAGCCCTTCCCAGTACCCACCTATTTCACCTCAACAGTTCCTTCTGAACCATTGACAACCATTTTTTGTCCAGTCTTAATTTCATTAACATCAATTTTGTCCACGCATGGAATTTCGCTGATTATACAACCTACTGCTATGATTGTATCGATCTGCTTGTTTACTATTGCTGCTGGAGCTGTGTTGTTTTTCTTCATTCTATACAATGTATAGGATCCAACTGTGGAACCTTTGCCCGTTGGAAATACCAGAATCTTTCCAGTTATTGATTGCCCTTCAAGTTCGTGCCCAACCTCAACAACCTTGCCAGTGTCAGGGTCGACGCCACCATAGAATGAAATTCCATCTTTAGTTACAATCGCTTCTCCTTTTGCAATGCCTTTGTAGATTTTTCGTCCTTTTAGCTTCATTTTGTCGCCTCCTCGACACATTCTTCTATTGTTCCAATTTTTACCTTGAACTTGTTCGTTGCACGGCCATAATAGCATGCTTTAGCAGAGTCCACCATCATGCCCTTGAATTGTCCTTTTATTGGAGCTACAACGCAGCATGTATCCGCTGCGAATTTTGCTCCAGCATCTTCGATTATTTTAGAATAACCTGCTTCATCGGCGATTCTCTTTATAGGTCGAGCTGTAGTAATCCAAAACTCCTTCTTAACTTTCTTTCCCTTCAACAAACTCGCGATTTTTTCTATTTCATTAATTGAAGCGTGAGGACAACCAATACTGACAAAATCCACTTCAAGACCGTCATCAACAAGTTCAACTCTAGCTTTTTCAAGGTCCTCTTGATTAATCTCAGAAGCATTACCACTTGGTTTTGGATATTTATCAAACTCGGGAGTGATCCCTTCCATGTGGAATAATGCTGTTCCACCATAAGTGGCTATAGATGCGCAAAACGACTTGAGCTCTTCAACGGTGGCAGAAGGGATTCCTGTAATAAATGGTATGTTTTTTCCTAGTCTAATTAATTTATCACCAATTGTTTTTCCTAACACGCCAAATCCGTTAGTACCTTTGATAGGAGCGTTTACCTTTACTGAAACTTGACCATGGCGATTTTCGTCTAAATGATAACCGTATTTTGGTGTTTTTCCAGTTAAGGCTGAAGCCAATGCACTTGGTCCTCCCTCGCGATTAGTTCGAGCACCAATAACGGAGTTTGCATAACACACAGCACTACTTTCGGCCCACGCGATATGTTGTCCAAAGTGTGGAACGTTCCCAATAAAATATGGCGTGCACGAACATGTAGTAATTACGCCCATTTTGGCAAAGGCGTCAATAACGCGAATCTGATTCTTAGCAAATTCTTCATTTATTCCTAATGCTTGCCAGTTTTCGCGATCTATTCCTGCAGGATTCAAGGTCGTTAAAACTTTGACCTTTCCATCTTTAGCCATTTCGCTTAAGAATTCCAGCCCCGCTTCGCCAAGGTTGGCGTAGGAAACCCCAGCTATCTGAACACTACAAACATCCACCATGCATTCAGCATCAAAAATTTCACCTAACGTCGTCAATATTTCCATGGACTTCCGGACTGCTTTTCCATGTTTGCCATCCAGCATGTCTTGCTCTTCTGCTGTTAATTTCAAACCTCATTCAACCTTTTTGATTAAGATACTTCTTGGAATCTACTTTTGGAAATTTCACGGCATCGAAACTCTTTCCTTTAGCTACGAGTGGCTTGGTTAAGTCAAACCCGATTTTCGTAGTCATGTACGTTCCAGGTTCAGCACTAGGATCCAGACTGCTTCCTCGTTCTTTGTCTTTAATAATCATTCGGACATCTCCTTGAAAGCGAGTTGCCATTGCCCATTCTACAGAAAGACAATTGTAAATGTCGATATCTTTGTCTACCACAAAAACATGTTTACAACTTCCATGACCGGCGAAACCGCCTTCTATTGCCTTTTTGCCATCTTCCTCTGATTTTTTGTCAATTTGAATGATTGCATGTAACCAAGAACATCCACCAGGACTTACGTTTACATCTAGGCACTTTACACCTCTTTCATTTACTTTATTGAAAATTGTGGGTTCCCGAGGCATTCCCATTAATATTTTGTGTTCAAGTGCGCCCGGCAACAAAGCTTGCCATATTGCATCCTTTCTATGAGTGATTTTTTTTACTTCAAAAACAGGTTCTTCTCGAATAACATCGTACGTTTCCGTTAAATCGACAAAAGGACCTTCAGCGTGTCTTTCTTTCAAATAGGCACGTCCTTCCAAAACAAATTCTGCTTCAGCAGGAATTAAGAGATCATTTGAATACGCTTTAACAACTTTGATGGGCTCTAATGCGTTTGCTATATGCAACTCATCAATTCCAATGTCCACGGAGGTTGCTGCAGCAATTAGAACGTTAGGCGTATTCCCTATGCAAAACGCTACATCTAATTCGCCGTTTCTTTCCAAGAATTGGTGAAAATGACGACCTTTGACCACTCTTGTCGCAAGTTTGTCTTTAGAAAACTGCATTGCACGGTGAAAATCCACGTTTTGACCGTAATCAGGATCTCTGGTAATGACAACAGCAGAGCTGATATAGTTTCCACCGTCTTTTTCGCAATGGAATAGAATTGGTAATTTGTCTAAATCTACACTTGATTCGATAACTTCTTGACAAGGAGCTTTAGTAACTTTCTCTGGTTCTGAGCGTTCAGAGATAGCCTTAGAGAGCATTGGTATAAGATCTGCTGGTGTCACACCGAAATACTCAGCAATTACGTCTTTGGTGCAGAATATATTGCCAGCAACCCGAAATTCAGATTCCTTAATATTATTGAATATTATTGGGATTGGCTCAATTTCCTTCAAGATTCCAGAGATCTCTAATTTCTTTGATACCTCGACATCTACTTTTTGAAGAACCCCTTTCTTTTCGATCTTTTCCAAATATTCTCTGAACCCCATAAAATTTCATCTCAGTATTTTCTTTAGCGCGCTTGCTTATAATCGCCCCTGTTGGAAATCTGCACAAAATCACCAAAAGCAACATTAGATAACACTAGAAGAATATAGAGATCTTTTCGAGCACATATTCAAATAGCTCACTCGAGATTTTCGCGCGCGGTCAATGAACGAAAAGTGACTGTGGCAGCACCTGCACGACATTAGACTCGAACCCATATGGGGTCTAGTCCCGCCCGATCCAACCTACAAGAGGAGTTTACTAGTAAATTAGTGTTCGAATCCCGGCCGGAGCACCAAATTAAACTTCAAATCTCCGAACAGCCCAGCCCAATTACTTTCAATATAGGTTCGGAGTGAAAAGAAGTGAGTGATGACGAGATCTATGGACATCAACGCAGATTAGAAAAAAGGAAGAGTAACCGATAGTTGTTATCTCTCTATTTAGTTTTCTTTTTACTTATTTTCTTCTTTTTCCCGGCTGGACTTTTGGACACAATTGCAACCTCAAATCTACACTTAAACGATTTCTATATATATGATTATGTATGCACTCGTTACCTCAACACATTATCCAAAATCCGCCCAAAAATGATTCGTAACAATCAATCAGCGATTTCTTGAAGAGGAAAACGTTGTCTGGAATTTTTCGGATGCGAGAAGTTAACGCACAGTCAAAATGGGAATCGAACTAGCGGCCGATTTAATAGCGCGCGTACAGTGAAGCCGGGTTGATCATCGCGGTGACGGCTGATGGTTTAGCTACTAAACCTTCTTTCCGTATTCACGGAACCGTTTCCCGCAACACTCGTACTGCTTAACATGTACCTTTTTGTTCCTGCCCATATCCCACTCCTTTATCGGCGTTTCAACTTCTTTTCCACAGGTCGGGCACTTGACCATTTGTCTGTCACCTCGTTCAAAAGTTTTTAGACTAAAAACAAGGCGCGCGCGAGTTATTAAAGGATGTTAGTAGTGTTTAAAAGTGAGACGCCTATTATACTAGTCAATACCTACTACAAGGAAGTTAGATTTTGTCTAGAGAACCCAACGTCATATTTGTGGGTAGAAAGCCCCCGATGAATTACGCTTTGGCGATAATCACAGGTTTCAGCGGGTCCAACACTAAAGAAATTACTTTGAAGGCGAGAGGACAAGCAATATCTACTGCCGTGGACGCCGTCGAGATAACCAGACACAGATTCATGAAAGACCTAAGCATAGGCAAAATCACCATAGGAACCGAAGAAATGCCACCGAGAGAAGGCGAAAGTAGAGCAAGGATGGTTTCAATGATGGAAATCACCCTGGTACTACCGTAGGAAACAAGTAGATGCGAACCAAAACATGGACTACTATGCGAGGTCGACCCCGTGGTAGGCTTTATTCGTCCGATGACATGCGGCTTCTCGAGTATCTCGCTAGATTTTCAGTGAAACACGAAATCGATTCAGGCAAGTTTTTTGGCAGTTTTCTTGACGCTTTTCAACATGAAGAAGCCACGTGTGGGAAACTATCGATTAAATGCCGTGCGAAAACACAGAACCACGCAATCTTTCTCATAACCGACACTCATAAAGTAGTCGCGCAATTTCCCATACCTGTGCACATCCTTGCAAAAACCAATCTACTCAAAGAGTTCACCACAAACCGTCGTTTATGAGGAACTCAGACCAAGAGCGCGCACGCAAAATACTCGATCGATCTCAGATCAGTCTGAAATCAAAGCCATGATTCGAACCGAATAACGCGCCTTCACAAATCTTGTCTGTAGAATTAGCAAAAACGCTTCTCAATAATACAGTACACAATTGTCATTTCGCGTCTTCCACTACCTGACCGTCCATCTCATAAAAAGTCAGCGTCTTCTCAAGTTCTCCGATGATGGGTTTCGGCCGTGACCATTTGCAGCTCGCTGACGGCAAGTATCTTCCCATATAACGACAATTCGGGTTCGTGCACCTAGCAAAAATTTCCCAGTTCTGCTCATTTTCTTCATTGTTTGGATTGCCAGACCTCCGACTTAAGGGCAGTAAGCCGAATTATTTTCTCTCCCAGCGCGCGCTATTCGTAGAATATGAGGTTTTGTTCCTCCAAGCTAGCGTGAAGCTTCTGCACCGCGTCATAAACGTCCTGTTCTTTCTTCGCTCCAGTGCAAACCAGTTTTCCGCTCGCAAACAGCAGAATCACCACTTTAGGCTCGTCCATCCTGTAGATCAATCCTGGAAACTGCTCCGGCTCATACATGGTTTTTCCAAGCGTGCTCACTGCCTGCTCTAAGTCTATCTTTCCGCTTAAGCTTGCGGAGGCAACAATGTTTTGAATCTTTAACTCAGGCTTTCTGATGATGATTATTCCGCCCTTTTTTAACTCTTTAACAACGTTCATAACCGCCCTGCGTGCTTCTTTTTCCGATCTCGCTCCCGTGCAAACCATTTTACCAGAATTGAAAATCAGTGTGGCCGTCTTCGGTCTCTTAATCCTAAACACTAATCCAGGAAACTGCTCTGGACGATATTCAACCCCTGGATAACCCCTCACCACAGCGTTCAGGTCAATCCTCTGGTTTAAGGTGGCAGAAGCAACAACGTTTTCAATGTTTATTATGGCTTGAGTCTTCGGCATAAAACATCACTCCTTATAGTGCAGCGGATGCTTAAATACCCTTTATAAAAGCGCGCGTTATAGAAAAAAAATTGTGGGAGACCTCTTCACTTGTCTCTGGTGCAAGTCCTATCTGTGCGTAATCAGCGTCGCTTTTGTAAGCTACGGCGGCTATTTTCCGTTTTCTGAAACGGTTAACCTCGGTAACCGCGCAGTAGATGCGCGATAAAAGCCAGCATAAACAGAAGATATGAACTTCGTTATTTCCCAGTTTTAGCTTCATGTTTTTTCTTCTTTTGAATATTCTTTTTTTTCAATGAAGGCATTCACTAATCTCCTCGAAGCACTGCTTACCCTTAACAATATTACCATACAATAGCTCTTAAAGACTTTCATCGACTAAGATTCCAGGTTAGAAAAATATGGGGCTGTGTGGGAGATGTCTCCCCTTGGGGTGGGTTCAAATCCCACTCACGCGTTTATGAAGTCATAAGCAGCTTCAAGGCTTTTCTTTGCGCTTTTTCCTTTTCTCTTTTCTTTCCTTCTTAGTCATTGGCTTTTTCTTAGAACCTTGTCCCATACCCAATTAATTCACACCATACTGAGGTTATGACGAGACCACATTAAACTTGTGGTCACTTAGCGCGCGCTAATAGTCTGGACGGATGCAAATATCGGTTCAAAATATCGGAGTTGCTTATGCCTATAAGACAATCTGCTGACTGCAGGCAAAATAAAAGAAAGGTATCATGCAACTACTCTGCCACTTGAGCTCTCTTCAGAGCGTACCATGCAATAAAATTGAACACAAGAATATAGATTACTGCAACCACTATCGATCTGATGACCATCGTAGAAAGTGGCTCAGAACCTATCGGGCTTATTTGTCCGGTATGATAATCCAAACCGTAGTATGTTACGGTTTGGTTGGGGTGAAGAACGTAAGTAATCAAGTTTGCAGCGATTCCGTCTGTGCCGGTCGAAGTGGAGTTAAGCGACGCTAGGGCACTTCGACCTAGTAGCTGTGCTGGAAGAGCACCAAGGGTTGCTGATGTCCCATTTCCGGGAGCGTATGTCAAAACCCAAGCTTGGCTCGGAAATACTGTGAGTATTCCTGAAGCAATGCTGATTCCTAGCCAGACACCTATACCTAAGAGCGCCGCAAGCATTGAGCTTTTTGACAATGAACCTACTGCTATGACTATTCCCATCCATACGAGTGTACTCATGATGCTTCCAAACAAGGTAATGAACAAGAGGTACAGGTTGTTTTGAGGGCCATATACTATCGAGCCTCCGACCGCAATGTAGATTATCAATAGGACATAGGCTGCGAGTATCGTTAGAAAGGCGGCGAAGATTTTTCCTAGATACACCGTTGTTCTCGAGACAGGCTTGGTGAGTAGCGGTAATATTGATCCGCTTTCAAACTCGCCTGAAATGCTGTTCATGACCGAGACAAGCGCGAACAGAAAGAAACCAATGCTACCGACGCCAATGCCAGTTGTTATCACATAATCAGGGTTAGCCTCTATGGGCAGATTGTTCAGGTTGTTCAAAATAGGACGCAGAAACAACACTAAAGTCGCAAAAACGAACGCCAAGATAAGTACACCTAGGAATTTTCTCTTCCTGATGTTCCAGATGAGCTCATATCTGACGATTGCTAGAAAGTTGGTTCTCCATCTTATACCAGCTGGTTTTCTGGTCATTGTCTTCCACCTTCCTCTTCTCCAGCTTTGCCAACAAGTTGCACGAAGACGTCTTCAAGGCTTTGTCCAATTACGTTCATGGACACGATCGTACCGCCAGAGTTTGCTATGCTTTCCGAGATTTGAGGCCTGACATCGTCTTTTGTTTCAAGTGGTATGTTGAGTTTGTTGTCTTCGGTTTTGAAGTCGGTTATGAAGGGTAGTTTTTTAAGGTTTTCAACTATAGTTTTTGTGAGTTTCGTAACCTCAATCTGCAGTATAGCTGGAGCTTTTGTTTTGTGTGAAACGTTTTCAATGGTATCTGAAACCAGCGCGACCCCCTTGTTGATGATGGTAACATGGCTGCAGACTTGCTCTACCTCAAATAGCAGATGAGACGAGAGAAAAACTGTCATGCCTTCCTTTGCCACGTTCTTAATCAACTCTCGCACTTCAACCATTCCGACGGGGTCCAAACCCAGACTAGGCTCATCCAATATAACCAGTTCAGGGTCATTTAACAGTGCCTGTGCTATGCCTAAACGTTGCTGCATCCCTTTGCTGTACTTTCCAATCAAGTCACTTTCTCTTCCCTTAAGTCCGACAGATTCCAAAAGCTTAGGTAACTGGTCCTCGCGCTGCTGTTGGCTCATACCATACATTCTTCCGTAGATGTCTAGGAGTTCCAAGCCCTTCAGGTGCTTTGGGAACTTGGGCAGTTCGGGCATAAAACCAATCTTGAGCCGCACATCTGGTTTGTCGCCAGAAACTTCTTGACCAAAGATTCGAGCGGCTCCTTCGTCTGGTCTTAATAAGCCCACGAGAACCTTAATGGTGGTGGTTTTTCCAGCGCCGTTTGGACCCAAAAACCCATGAATAGTGTTAGCGCCTACGTTGAGATTAAGCTTATCAACAGCGGTTATATGACCATACCTTTTGGTTAAGTTGACGGTCTCTATTGCGAGATCCATATTAACATCGACCAAACTTGGGCAGATTCTCTTTTTCCAAGTAACTAATATTTGGAAATGAAACGCACTGTATCAGCGTGAAATATAAACATTTGCGCACTTTGGAAATTTCCAAGATTTGCCTGAGAGCGGGTGCTAACACACCAATTAAATCCAGAAGCGTGGTGCGCGCTCTCAACTTAAGTCCACGCCGCCCCTTCCGATTTTTTATGGAATTAACTTTCATTTTTTTCCCTCTCTCCTACTATAAATGATGGGAATTCTCTAAGCTTCTCAGCCATTTCTCGAAGGCGTTTGTCCACTCTATTGTTCACGGTTTCTTTCTCAAAAGTCCCATCTCTTTGCCTCTCACCGGCTTTAACCCCTGTTAGAATTTCTATTCCTTCGTCAATGGTTTTGACAGAGTAGATATGGAATTTTCCCTCTTTAACAGCCTCCACGATCTCTTCCTTCAGCATGAGATTTTGCACATTGCTTTCTGGTATCATCACTCCTTGTTTGCCAGTGAAGCCTTTGGCTTTGCAGACCTCAAAGAAACCTTCGATCTTTTCGTTCACTCCGCCAATAGCTTGGACTTCACCCCTCTGGTTCACAGAGCCAGTGACAGCCAGACTTTGTCTTATTGATAGCCCAGAGAGGGCGGACAGGATTGCGTAAAGCTCGGTGCTCGAGGCGCTGTCGCCTTCGACTCCCTCGTAGTTCTGTTCAAAAACAAGACGAGCTGACAGACTGAGAGGTTTATCCCGAGCGTATTTCTCATTCAGGTAACCGCTTAAAATCAGAACGCCTTTGGTATGGATTGGCCCTCCCGTTTTGGCTTCCCTTTCAATGTCTACAACTCCCTCTCGACCCAATCCTACGCTGGCTGTGACGCGAGAAGGAGTGCCAAAGGCAAAATCACCTAGGTCAATCACGGAAAGGCCGTTCGCTTGTCCCACATTTTCCGCATCCGTATCAATAAGGAGAATTCCTCTTTTGATCATCTCCTGAATCTTCTCTTGGATGAGTGTTGAGCGGTAAATCTTCTCTTCAATGGCCTTTTTTACGTGGATTCCAGTCACGAAGTTCGAGTTCTCTTGTGTAGCGTAGAAGTTGGCTTCGCGGACAACGTCGGCAATCTCAGCAAATCTCGTGGAAAGCTTCTGCTGGTCCTCAGCTAGTCTCGAGCTGTGCTCGACCAATTTGGCCAAGGCTGAGCCGTCAAGGTGTTTAAGATTCTCTTTTTGGCGCAGTGTACAAATGAAGGCTGCATACTGTTGTACGTTTTCTTCTGTTCGATTCATCGTAGTGTCAAAATCCACTTTGACCTTGAAGAGTTCGTCGAATTCCATGTCTAGGATATACAGTTGTTGATAGAGGTAAGGGTCTCCGATGAGAATCACCTTAACGTTTAGAGGAATAGGCTTAGGTTTCAAGCTCTTTGTCGTAATAAAGCCCAAACGTTCTTCTGCCTCTTCGATATTGATATGCTCGTTTCTGAGGGCTCTCTTCAAACCTTCATATGAAAATGGATTTCGAAGCAACTCTTCAACCGGGAGAATCAGGTATCCGCCATTAGCCTTGTGCAGCGATCCGCCTCGGATCATGGTAAAGTCGGTAACAAGTGCGCCAAACTGGGCTTCCTTCTCCACTCTACCAAAGAGGTTCTGGTAAGTGGGGTTAAACTCCATTACTACAGGGGCTCCCTTAACGTCCGAGTTATCGACGATAACATTTACCTCATAGTTTCTGGAGGGAACCTCTCTCATCCAAGGAATTGGAAAAGGAACCTGTGGCGGTGCTTCAGGCTTCTTTATGAGCTGGGACAGGTTGTCCAGAACTTCATTCTGCACATTTTTTAGATAGGTCACAACATCTGGTATGTCTTTGTATTTCTCAGTGAGATCTGTCACTAAGTGGCCTACAGCGTACATGGCAACTTCCCTGTTCATTTTCTCAAGTTCTTGATGGATCTTTCTGTCCATATCCGCGAATTGCCTCATGGCACTCCTCAGTTCTGATTCCAACCGCCCTCTTCTGCTCTGAATCTCTTCCCTAACTTTTTGAGGCAAGGCCATTAACTCTTCATCGCTAACTGGTTTGCCCTTTATTATAGGAATCAGAAGTAATCCGACGGGCGTGCTTTGGATGACAAAGCTTTCTTTTCGAGCCTCACCGTTAAGCTGCTCGATTAGTTCCTGCCTCTGACTTTCCATCGTCTTGATCGTTGCTTCTCTCTTTGTGGCATAATCTTCGCTTTCAAAGGTTTTAGAAAGAGCGCTTCTGGCATTTTCGACAAAGCTCTTCATGTCTCTTTGGAAATCCTTCCCTCTGCTTGGAGGTAGCTTTATTGCTTGCGGTTCATACTCGTTTGAGAAGTTGTTTACATAGCACCAGTCAGAAGGGACAGGCTTAGTTCGAGCCGTTTCCTCGAGGAAGTTTTTGACCGCGGTTGTCCTGCCTGTTCCAGGAAAGCCGGCTACGTATACGTTAAATCCGCGTTCGTTGATCCCCAGTCCAAATTTTAGGGCCCTGACCGCCCTCTCTTGACCGATAATCTCTTGAAGAGGAATCAAATCTTCTGTTGTTTCACAACTCAAAATATCTGGGTCACATACTTTTCTCAACTTTTCTGCAGACAACTCGTTCACCATCTTATTGATCCTCCTTAATCTGAAATAGCAAACTAATTGCTGTGCGATCTTTTTCAGTTGCAGAAGTAGGGGTCATTATTCCCGCGCTGCTTGGAACAACATCAATTAGTTTCTTCAATGCATCCCTCTCTTCTGAAGATTCAACGGCAGTTCCTCTGCGATTTAAAACTTCCGCAGTTCTCTTTAACCTGTCTCTTCCGTCTGCGTGTTTTGCGTTAATCCTAGCATAGCCCCCTTGTTTCTCGGTTTTCTTGCCCAATTCTTATAGATGTGCTGAGCAAAATATATTCTATGGCAGCTACACCGATCAAACCTTTTCATGTTATTCTGATGTTGGTTTTGATTATCTTCTGGGGCAGTTCATTTGTTGTTGTCAAGGTTGTGCTCACAGAAGGGCTGACACCGATTGCAATAGCCACTTTTAGATTTCTTCTTGCGGGCGCACTTTTTGTCCTCAGTCTTCTTTATAATAAGACTAGAAACAAACGTTACAGACTTGGCGTCGACAGGAAGGACGTTCCCATGCTCTTGCTCCTGGCTTTGGCAGGCGTCACGTTTTTCTTCATAGCCCAGTACACTGGCATCAAAATGGCTGGAGCGTCAGTGGCTGCAATATTGGTGACCCTATTCTCACCTATTTTAATTGCAATTATTTCTGCCAGAATAATCGGGGAACGTTTAATCAGAAGACAAGCGCTCGGAATCGGAATCGCCGCAGCTGGCGCCTTCACAATAATCACTGGCGGAACTTTGAGTTTCCAAAACGAGTCTAACTTCTTCTTGGGAAGTCTGATTCTGCTTTCTACCCCTTTTCTCTGGACTGCGTACAGCCTTTTGGGAAAGAAGATAATGGAAAAGTACGATGCCTTTCTAGTTGTCTCATACGTTAATGTGCTGGGCGGATTGTGTTTGGTCCCTTTTTCCTTGGCTGAGAACTCTTTGAATCAAATATCCATGATGAGTCTGAACGGCTGGCTAGCTATTCTCTACTTATCTGTGACTTGCTCATTGGTAGGATATTACATCTGGTTCTACGTGATGAAACAGGTAGGGGCAGCTGTGACAAGCTCTTTTCTCTTCGGAGAGCCAATCGTTACCGTGTTGTTCGCAACATTGTTTGTAGGAGAACCAGTGAATCTGTTTATTCTTGGTGGTGGCGCTCTAATCTTCTTGGGCGTCTACCAAGTTGTTAAGAAGTAACTCTCTGGATGGAGGCAACGGCATTTGGCAGAAAAGATTAAATACGGTCGAACAATTCTCTAAGCGATTCTGAACGTACTTCGCCTAACTGAAAGTGAGGGAAAGTCATGGCAGGAGAAGAACTGTTATTTATCGAGAGAACGGCACTGTACGCGGTAATCGGGGTAGCGGTTGCAGCACTGATATACGCGGTAATTCTGGCAAGACAGATTTTTAAAGAAAGCACGGGCTCAGGCAAAGTAAAGGATGTTTGGGAAGGGATCAGGGCGGGAGCAAATGCCTACCTGAGAACTCAGTTTAGGTCTGTTGTCGTGTTCGTAGGCATCTTGGGAGTTTTCCTGTATTTGTCGGCAGCATTATCACCGCCGACGCTATACAATGCCACTCTATTGCAGGTATCAATCGGACGAGTGGGAGCCTTTCTGATGGGGGCTTTCTTCTCCGCGATGGTAGGGTACATCGGAATGAACATGGCCGTTCAAGGAAACATACGGGTATCTGAAGCTTCAAAGACAAGTTTTCGTAAAGCCCTCAGGATAGCTTATCGAACTGGAACAATCACTGGAATGCTCACAGACGGATTGGGCCTCCTGGGTGGAACGATAATTTTCCTTCTTTTTCTGCGGGACGCTCCAGAGGTTCTTTTGGGCTTCGGTTTTGGTGGTACTATCCTTGCGTTGTTCATGAGGGTAGGAGGAGGAATATACACTAAAGCAGCGGACGTCGGTGCTGACTTGGTCGGCAAGGTTGAGAAAGGAATTCCTGAAGATGACCCTAGAAATGCTGCTGTCGTTGCTGACTTGGTCGGGGACAACGTGGGCGATTGTGCGGGCATGGCGGCAGACATCTTCGAATCTTACGAAGTTACCATGGTTTCTGCATTGCTGTTGGGGCTGCTAATCGCACCTTTTAACTACAAATGGATCGTGTTTCCCCTATTGGCCAGAGGAATAGGCGTGGTGAGCACAATGGTTGGTACGTACACAGTGTCCCTTTGGCCTGACAGGTGGACCAAGGGTGACGCTTTCAAGGCCATGGATCTCTCATATGACGTTTCCAGCGTCATCTCGTCAGGAAGTTTCTTAGTATTGTCGCTTGTCTACGTTAGGGACATTCGGGTGTTCATCGCCACTACGATGGGCATCATCCTGGCTATTAGCTTCAACAAGCTTGCAAACTACTTTACAAGCCCGAACAGAAATCCGACTGATGCAGTAGCAAGAGCCAGCAAGACTGGACCAGCTACTCTGCTCTTGCAAGGGCTTTCTCTAGGATTTGAGAGCACAGTGTGGACAGCTCTTGTGATAGCCCTCACAATCGTTGTCTCAACGGTCGTCTTCACAGGTGCGGGAATCACATTCGCGATGTACGGTGTTGCGCTCGCAGGCATCGGCATGTTAACTCACACGGGGAACAATGTTGCAATGGACACTTTCGGTCCAATAGTGGATAACGCAAACGGCATAGGCGAAATGGCTGGTCAGGAAAAAGAATCGCGTCAAATCTTGGCAGATCTTGATGCCTCAGGCAACACAACGAAAGCCGTAACGAAAGCGATAGCCATTGCATCAGCAGTGATCGCAGCGGTGTCCTTGTTCTCTTCCTTCACCGCGTACGCTAGGCAATACGATCCATCATTCAATCTGGATATTGCTGGAAACCCACTTGTCTTTGTGGGTCTTCTTGTCGGGGCTTCACTGCCATTCCTGTTTAGCTTCATATCGATAAAAGCAGTCAGTAGAGCGGCTGGAAAGATAATTGAGGAGGTGCGAAAACAGTTTCGGGTTCCAGGAATTATGGAGGGATTGAAGCTTCCGGACTATGCCGCAGTTGTAAGCATATGCACCTCTGCTGCACAGCGTGAACTTGCTAGCTTGGCAGTAATAGCTATTCTAAGTCCTTTACTGGTTGGCATACTTCTGCAGTCTGCGGCTTGGGGTGGATTTCTTGCCGGCGTAATCTTGACTGGGCAGTTGTTAGCGGTTTTCATGGCAAACGCAGGCGGATCTTGGGACAACGCAAAGAAGAAGATTGAAGATGGATTCTATGGCGGGAAAGGTTCTGAAGAACATAAAGCTTCGGTAATCGGCGACACTGTCGGTGACCCTCTGAAAGACACTGCAGGACCAGCACTGAACCCAATGATTAAGGTGATGAACTTGATTTCGCTGCTTTTCGAACCTACGATAATAAAGCTCAAGGACATGGCCCTTTACCAAATACCAGGCACGACCTTTAAGTTACCGTTGATCTCAGCTCTTCTTTCAATCATGTTAGCAATCATCATCGCTGGCGCGATAATGTTCAGCAAACGAGAAACCAAAGATATCATTTCAGGCAACTCAGAAAAAGAAACTCACGCAGACACATCCAGCGTGTGAGACATCATGCCGTCGAGATATCGAGATGCAAAGAACTGCATTGCTGCTATCATAAATCCGTCTGAAAATCTTTATATCAACGTGAGGTACTCCGACTAGGCTAAGAAGACCATTATGAGCATATCAAAACCTCTTCTGGATTACGCGAAGTCACTTAAACCAAAAAAGGGTTTCACTCAGTCCTTTTCAGCTTTCAAGAGACTGATGAAGTATCACAAAAGATACTACTGGTTCATCGTAGCGATAGTAATTCTCGCCTTGGCGAGAGCCATCCTGTTCTCAATAGAACCTTTGTACACTACTTATATCATAAACAATGTTATCGGACCTCCGCAAAACACCAGCCTTCTGGAGGGGTACCTGCTGGTCATCATACTTGCCGGAATAGGCTATGCAATCACAAACTTTGTTTTGACTTTCGTGCACGGGGTAATGTCTCAGTACATCGTGCGAGACATAAGAACCGAATATTATCGTTCACTGCAAGGCAAGTCCTTCAGCTTCTACGATTCTGTGGGTGTTGGCGATCTCACGTCGCGAGCCACGGTTGACCTTCAGTTGGTCGACTCGTTTCTAAGAACATGGCTCGGCACCGTTCTCAACGCCGTCTTCTTGACTGCTGTAATCATTGTTATAATCCTCCCCATAAGTCCAATTTTGACCCTGATTTCCATGGCCACGATGCCGCTGATCTTCTATTTCACAACACGTCTCTGGGTAGACACGATGCCCCTCTTCAGAAATATGCAGCTAATCATTGGAAGACTGGGTTCCTACATACAGCAGAACATAATTGGAATGAAAACTGTCAGGATATTCCGTCAAGAAAAAGAAGTTGTGGACGGGTTCAAAGATGTGGAAAACGTTTATGTGGATACAGCTATTTTGGCGGGCAAGATACAATCAATCTTCATGCCGCTTGGTCCAGCGATACTCACGCTTGGAATAGTCCTAGTCTACGTGTACGCAGGGTACTCGATCAGCATTCCAGGCTCAATCTTGACTGTTGGCGATATAATCCTCTTTGCCAGATACATGATGAGACTAACATTCCCAGTAAGAGACCTAAGCCAGACCTTGGGAACATGGGTTACTGCTTACGCCGGACTCGAAAGGGTCTTCCAAATCACGGACACGCCAAGAAACGTTGAAGATTTGCCTAACGCAGAGAACATAAAGATAGAAAAAGGGAAGCTTGAACTGGAAAACGTGAATTTTGGATACGTAAAAGACAGACCTGTGTTAAAAAACGTCACTTTTACGGTGCAGCCAGGTGAAAAAATAGCGATACTGGGCGCAACGGGATCGGGAAAAAGTTCTCTTATTTACCTGATTCCAAGATTTTATGACATTCAGGATGGCAGCATAAAGATAGATGGCACAGATATACGTCAATTCAAACTCGCTTCCCTCCGACGGCAGATAGGCGTAGTGTTGCAGGATGTTTTCCTGTTTTCAGGAACGATTAAAGAGAATATTGCTTTCGGTAAACCTGATGCTTCGATGGAGGAAATAGTGCAAGCAGCCAAGGCAGCCAGAATACACGATTTCATTGAATCGCTCCCAGGCGGATACGATACGGCGGTGGGAGAGAGAGGAATCACGCTATCCGGAGGTCAAAAACAAAGAATGACCATAGCCAGAGCGCTTCTAACAGATCCAAAAATACTAATAATGGACGATTCCTTGTCTTTCGTAGACGCGAAGACCGAGCAAGAAATTCAGTCTGCAATCGAGGAGGCGACGAAGACAAGGACGACCCTCATAATTGCTCAAAGATTCTCAACGATAAAGACCGCAGAGAAGATACTAGTGCTTGAAAACGGTTCAGTAGCTGAATTCGGCACGCATGATGAACTCATAGCAAAGAACGGCGTCTACAAAAGGGTCTACGAAACACAGTTTATCCAAAAAGCTTCGCCCATTTTGGAAGAGGCAGGTGATACCTAGTGTCAGGTTCATACGGAACATTCTCCACAAAACAGGAAGAGAAAAGAAAAAGAACCGTTCCTGACCGGGTGCTGATAAGAAGAGTCTACCAATACGCTCAGGCTCACAAAAGAAACCTGCGAATCGGCATCATCGCCACAGTAGTAGGCGCCTTCACAGGTTTGGCTGCACCCTACATGCACGCGATAGCCATCGATCAAATAATAACACCCAGTGTGACAAATCCTAGCAGCCTCATGGGCTTCTTTTGGTGGATTCCGTTGTTCGTCACGATCATTCTAGGTAACTATGTATTTCAGTACATCCAAACCTATCAGATGCGAGTAGTGGGAGAAAAAGTAGTTGCGAAAATGAGAGATGACATGATGGAAAAACTGCAGGTCGTCTCCCTCAGATATTTTTCAGAAGGCGAAGCTGGAAGAATTATCTCTCGCCCGACGAACGACGCCAACACCGTTAGGATATTCCTGAGAGTAGGACTCACGAGCATTCTCATAGACATCTCTTCAATTCTGGGCGCCTTCACTATAATGTTCTTTCTTGACCTTCGACTGTCGCTTCTTGCCATGTCCGTTCTACCTGTGGCTTTAGTGCTAGTCTGGGTTCTTGGAAAATACTCGAGAGCTGCATACAGAAGCACGTTAATCACGACTTCAGGACTGACTGGGAGGATGCAGGAGGACCTAGCCGGTATAAAAGTCACCCAAGCATATGCACAAGAGGGGGAAACAGAAAAGAAGTTCCTGAAAAGCCAAGACGAAAACGTCAAAGCAACCATCAAAGCCATCCTAATAGGCTCGTCATACACGCCTTTCGTAATAGGATTGAGACTGATTGGAACCATGATCATTCTGTATTACGGCGTCTATGCTCTAGTGGCCCACGTAATCTCACTAGGAGTTCTCGTAGCTTTCACGGAGTACCAGTTCTCATATTTCATGCCCCTAGTCGACCTTGTATCTATGTACGACCAGTATCAGTCATGTATGTCTGCAATTGAACGAATGTTCGACGTGATAGATACAAAAGTCGAGGTCCTGGATGCATCGCCTGAGAGGAGCGTTACATTACATTGATAGAAGAAGTCAGGTTTGAGAACGTCAAATTCGAATACGAGCCAGGCGTTCCAGTCTTGAAAGACATCAACTTCACTCTCAAGCGCAACATGAAACTCGCGATTGTGGGTCAGACAGGGGCGGGAAAAAGCACAATAATCAACCTTCTCACCAGATTTTACGATCCAACCGAAGGTAGAATACTCATCAATGGACATGACATAAGAGACATCCCCCTTGCCTCTTTGAGAAGCCGCATGAGTACTGTGCTACAGGACTCGTTTCTCTTTTCAGTTTCCATAAAAGAAAACATAAGGTTCGGAAAACTTGAAGCATCAGACGAAGAAATCGTAGAGGCAGCGAAATCTATCGGTGCCCATGACTTCATAATGAAGCTTCCCAACGATTACGATTACGTGATACAGGAAGGCTCTTCAAACATATCCATAGGTCAAAGACAACTCATTAGCTTTGCCAGAACGTTAGTGGCAAACCCGGAAATCTTGGTTTTGGACGAAGCAACATCCTCAGTGGACGCCTACACCGAACTGGTGATACAGAGAGCCCTGAAGAAACTAATGCGCGATAGAATGACGATAATAATTGCCCACCGACTTTCAACAATCAGGCTCTGCGATGAAATCCTGACTATCGACCAAGGGTCAATAGTGGAAAGGGGCACGCATGAACAGCTGATGCGTAAGAAAGGATTGTATAGCTCATTCTACAGACTGCAATTCAGAGAAGAAACAGGTGCCGAAGCATAGTGCAGGCCGCTGAAAAGTTAAGACCTTGCGCAAACCATTGGTTTTCCATGATGCGCGCTGAATAGAATGCGATTGTAAGCTTTCACAAAACCAATAAACCCCATGACACATAAACTGCCCAAAAATAGTTTAGCGCGCGCTTTATGGCGAGCTGAAAAGAAAAGGTAAACTAGGGAAATGACGGAATTCATATAAAGAACAAATCCCCAAACCCAAACCCAAACAACAGAGCGAGAGAGAGCAAGAGCGAGAGAGAGCACACTATATAAAAACATAACAAACAAAAACAAAACAAACTTTGTGCAATTGGGGCTGGTGGTTGAATCAGGTGTTATTCCACAAGCAATAAGAACGGATTGTCTAATAGTGTTCTGTTGATAGGGAAATGCGGAGAGGGTTGCTTGTCGTCTCTTGAGCGTGATCATATTCCTAGTCCTCGGCCTATTGCTGCGAAAGAGGTTCCGCTTGTCGACAGAACCGAAGAGATGAATGCTCTGAAAGAAGCTGTTTACAGGGCGGTTCACGGTGAAGGTGGTCTTGTTTTCATTCACGGCGAGGCGGGCATTGGAAAGACAAGACTTGTCAGAGAGCTCGGCGCCTACGCACGATCACGAGGCGTACAGGTTCTGTACGGCAGATGCCCAGGCCTGTTCAGAATGGACGGTGTGCCGCCTTACATTCTCTGGAAAGAAGTCATCAAAGACTATCTGGAGACATGCACTCCAGAACAATTGCACAGGGTCATTGGCTATTATCCGGCTGAAGTGGTCAAACTGGTTCCAGAGCTCAGCCAGAAGCTCAGATCAATCCCACAGTCTTTTGCGATTAGTCCTGAACAGGAGCAGAACAGGCTCTTTGAAGCAGTCTCCCAGTTCATCACAAACATCTCTAGAGAGACGCCGCTGCTCGTGGTTCTTGATGATTTGCAGTGGACCGATCCGACCTCGCTCCTGCTTTTGCACTATCTGGCTCGTGGTGTGCAGAAGACGCCGTTGCTTCTTTTGGGAGCTTACCGCAGCACCGACGTTGATGCAAAGCATCCGCTGTCGCCAGTTCTGTCAGAATTGAATAGGGAGGGTTTGCCTGAGTCGATTCGCCTGAAGCGAATGTCTCTCGACGATGTCTCAGAGATGATCAAGAACATCTTGGAGCAGGAGGATGTTCCTTCAGAGTTCTGCAAATTGGTCTATGAGAAGACTGGAGGCAACCCTTTCTTCGTCGGGGAAGTTGTAAAATCCCTGAAGGAAGAGGAGGCAATCTATCGAGAGGCGAACAAATGGAGAATCAAAGAAGTCACGAAGATCGAGTTTCCTGAGACCGTGAAGAGCGTCATAAAGGCAAGAATAGGTCGACTGGATGATGAACAGCAAAATGCTTTGATGATGGCTTCTCTTGTTGGAAACGATTTCACTTTTGAGGCTTTGCAAGCTGTCACTGGTTCAGACGAAGACAAACTACGCAAAGTAGTGGATGGTCTGCTCAAAACGGGATTGCTTAAGCATAGAGATGTGCGTGGAGAAGACGTGTGTTCCTTTGCTGATATACTCGTGAGGGACGTGGTGTACGAGGAAGTCGGAACCTTCGAGCGCAAGAAACTTCACAGAATTGTCGGGATAGCCTTGGAGAAGGCGTACGCCCAAAAAATCGACGAGCATCTGGGAGAATTAGCCTCACACTTTCTTGAGAGTGGAGACAAAGGCAAGGCGCTTGACTACTTCTTGAAGGCTGGAGACAAGGCTGCAAAGGTATATGCAAACAGCGAAGCTAGTTCCTACTTTCAGTCTACTTTGAAGCTTCTTGAAGAGAAAGAGGGCGAAACTGGGGAAAAAGCACGTGTTTTTGAACGGCTTGGAGACATCAAGAAGCTTGTCGGAGAATATGACGCTTGCATGAAGTACTGGGATGAAGCCTTACTATTTTGGACCAAGCTACAGGAGAAAGAGAAGGCTGCATCCCTGCACAGAAAGATGGCGAGTGTTCTTTGGGGAAGAATGGCTGACAAGAACATGGCTAAAGAGCATCATGAAGCAGCTTTGAAAATCTTGGAAGGTGAACCTGAAAGTGTCGAACTGGCACGTCTATACGAGGATGTGGCTCACATGCTTTGGCGGATGGGAGAAATGGCCAAGGCTCGTCCTTGGGCAGAGAAAGCACTTGCATTGGCTGAAAAACTGGACGCCCTTGAAGTTGTTGCTGATTCATTGCTTGACCTGACATTGGCGGTTGGCTGGACTGGAGACCTCAAGAAAGGCCGAGAATATGCGAGCCGGGCATTGAAAATAGCCCTTGATAACAACTATTTGGAGACCGCAATTAGTGCGTATGAGAGAGTTTGTGAATCGCTCCCCGTTGAAGAGTATGAAAAACGCTTAGAATATTGGGAAAAAGGGCTTGCACTTACAAAGAAGATAGGAGATATCAGTAAAAACTCCTTCTTTCTCTATGGACTAGCAGGTGACCACTTGTGGCGGGGAGAGCCGGATAAATCAATAACCTTGACAGAAGAAGCACTTACGTTAGCTAAGAAAATTGGCGACCTCGTCTTCATTCCATGGGACCTGCTTAGTCTCGGAGACGCTTATCGAGTGTTAGGAGAATGGGATAAGAGTGAACAGTACTATAAAGAAGCTGCAGACGCCTCGCGAAACCAAAACGAGTTTCAGACAGACGCTGAGAGCCGCCTTGGCTTCGGGCTACTGCATTTTGATAAGGGAGAATACACGAAAGCAAAAGGACTGCTTGAAGAGGCCATCAGAATACTGGAAAAAGGTGGGTCGAAATTGGGGCAAATGTATTCCTCTACGTTCCTCTGTTGGACGCTTATAGAGCTTGGGGAACTCGAGAAAGCTCAGAGTTTGCTTGACAACTTCCAAAGCTTTGCTCTCGAAAGAGAGGAAAAATGGCCTATCGTCTTGTCGATCGCGCTAAGGGCAGTGTTGCTTCGTGGTCAGAAGAGGCTTGACGAGTCGGTTGAGCTTTTCGAGAAAGCCCTCAGGGAATGGGAGTCCATAAAGGCGAACATATGGTATGCCTACTACTTTGCCAGATTTGTTCTCTGTGAATACGCTCGTGCATATCTGGAAAGAAATGCGAAGGGCGACAGAGAAAAGGCGGACAAACTCCTGAGCCGGGCTTTGGACATGTTCCAGAAAATGGGCGCCAAGAGAGATGTGGAGAAAACGATGAAGTTGCTGAAGGTTTCGCATCCTCTTCCAACCCAGACCGGTGAGGAAACATTAGTTCCAGAAAGCATTGAGCCTGCTGATTTGCGGAGCAGTATCATAGCTACTCCAGAGGAATTGAAGATCGGCGAGAATGTTGAGCTGGAAATAGAACTCACAAACACAAGCAAGACAGGCGCCATACTGCTGGCTAGGATCACGGAAATAATCCCGGAAGGTTTCGCGGTTGCAAAGAAGCCTGAACAGTACCGAGTGAAAGACAATTGCCTAAACATGAAAGAAAAGCGCTTGGATCCACTAAAAACGGAGGAAGTGAAGCTCACTCTAACACCGGAGATCCGAGGCACGTTCCACATAAAACCAAAAATACTGTACACTGATGAAACTGGCAAAGAGAAGATCCACGAGCCAAAACCCATAAGCATAACGGTTAAGGAACTCGGCATCAAAGGCTGGCTCAAAGGAGAAAAATAATCAACTAGCACGCGCTTTCGGTGAATAAAGCCTTATTTCCTAGAGCTACTCGGTGCCTCCAATCTCGAGCCACTGTTTCCTCAGAAGTTCCGACTCAGCTTTTGACTTTTCGCTGAGTCTTTCAGATTCTATTTCAGATTCTACTTTCTCCCGCTCCTGCGCGCGCGTTTTAGTGCAAAAAGCTTTTTCTCTTAATTTTGACATATGCTATTGATTCAAAATGCCGTATTATCATGTTTATATTGATAGAGACGGTGACGAAGCAGAGGAAACTGATTTTTCAAAAGAGCAGCTAGTAGAGAATATTATCAAGCCATTTTCTCAGGGTAAGGAATTCATCTGTAAGGGTACGATAATTGATCCACATGAAATCACAACTATTAGGGTCATTGAAACGGATAAGCCCGCTACTAAACTTCTTCCTAAAGACAGAAAAAGTGTTACAGTGGCGAATATTCTGTTTGGACCAACTTCAGATTTTAGGTTGCTTGAGGAAAAAGGTAGAGACGCAACGAGGGATTTCATACGAACCCAAGCAGAAAAGAGAAGCAAAAAGAAACTCTCAAGAAAAACACATATTATGTCTAGCAAGAAAGTATTCATAGCCCATGGTCACGACTACGAACCAGTAAAAGAACTAAAAACAATAGTTACAGAGTTGGGTCTAGAGCCAATAGTGCTTCATGAACAGCCAAGCGGAAGCAGAACAGTTGTTGAAAAACTGGAGAAGTTTTCTGGTAGTATTAACTATGCCTTTGTGATATTAACTCCTGATGATATGGGGAGTTCCAAGGAGGATGTTATGAGCGCGGTTGCAACTTTCCGTAACCGACAATACGATTCCGAAGACCTCCTCGAAGGATTTACTGAAATTAAATTTAGAGCACGCCAAAATGTCATTCTTGAATTTGGTTACTTTATTGGAAAGCTAGGTCGTGACAGAGTCTGTTGTTTATACTCAGGAGACATCGAATTGCCATCTGATATGCAAGGGATAATTCACGTACCTTTCAAAGACTCGTTAAATGAAGTAAGAAACAAGATAGTGAAGGAACTTAAAGAAGCAAAATATGAGATAAGGGAATAAGCTGTGCTGGCAGAAATTGATATCTTATCAAAAACTTAAGAGCAAGATTTTACCATTAACAGCAGATAAATGTTTAGTTGGCATAGGTTGCATATTGCTTGCAGTCTTCCTTTTTTCACTCTTTTATTCACAAGTGTACAGCAATAACGCGAACCCAGAATCAATTCTTGTTACGTACTCTGAACTTCTGACAACAATCTTTGCCATTACCGTTTCAATCACTCTTTTGGGTATTCAATATTTGGCTCAAGAGTACACGCCTCGCGGCATAAGACAATACTTCAAGGATCTATTTTTTGCCGGTTTCATAGGAGTCTATCTTTTTGCGATATCCCTAAATCTTCTTGCAGCATCTTTCTCACAATTCTTGCCATCGTCGCTTTTCGTCTTTCCTTCTTTTCTTCTTCTACTTTTCTGCCTTTTCTATCTCGTAGCATATCCTTTCAATATGGTCAGGAAACTCCAACCTTCCGAGACCCTGAAGAGGATTGATGCGAGTGTTCCCAAAAATCTTTTCGAGGTTGTGACCGAAAAAAGATTTTGGTCCAATGAAGTAAGCGACTCGACAAAGGAACCTTTCATCGTGCTTGAGCAGGTTATTATCCAATCCATTAGGAATAATGACTACATTTCATATGTTATGTGCCTTGATTATTTTATGAAAATATCTTCTGCCCTTATTGAAGAAGCAAAAAAGGAATATGTTGATAAAAAGGATTTAGACTTGTTGGCATCTCGAACTGACGGCATTTCAGATTTCATATACAGACTTTTTGAACAATTGAGAACCGAAGTCTTTCAAACAAAAAACGGCCTTTTCATGCTCAGCTTACTCTACAGGGTTGAGAGAATAATTATTTGGCTTCATTCGGCAAAAGGAATCCGTGCCCTTAGAAACGCCTACGATTTATATGAGACAATTGGAAGAGATTCTATCAAGGCAGATTTTGAATCTTTAACCGAAGAATATTGCACAAGCATGCGACGCTTAGCTGAAGTAGAAATTAAGGCAATTGAACTTGAAGTGGCTCCTTTCGAACTTCAACCAATTGACTATCATGAACAAACAGAAGCTCAAAAGAAAGAATGCGCGTTCAATATGATAATGTATGATTACTTTGAACGCAGAAGACTGGACAATCTTGCGGACACTGTAGAAAGGGCTTCCGAAAAGGGCTTCAGATTCGCGGTGTATTGTCTATTAAGCATTTACTCATATATCTATGACAAAGTCATTCAGTTGAAAAATCCCAAAATGCTTGGATCTCTGCTCCAAGAAGTTACTTGGAGTCTAAATGAAGCTTATGAATATGCTGCGAAAAATCAAAAAATTCATGAAAGTCATGCCATAGTTGAAAGTCTTGCAGACAAAGTTGAAAAGATAGAAAAACTTGGATTGCCTGAAAAATATTCGAAATTCTTGACTAAGAGTTTTTGCGAACTTGCTCTTCTGGACATTGAGAAAGATGACTATGCAGCAATTATGATTCTTGGATGGCAAGGAAGAGTATTGGTTGAAAAACATCCTTCACTTGCGCTTATCATATTAGAGACGTTCGGCAAGGCTCTCGAAAAGGTTGGCAAGGGTGAATTTGAGAGAGTTAGTAAGCAAAATATAAAAACCGAAATTGAATCTATTCAGAAATTTAACAAGAACAATCACAAGGCAGTCAGAGAAAAAGTTGACCAACTCTTAAGAGAGGATTTGTGACAAAAGAATTCAAGGAGAAGCGCACCTTTTTTTGGGTTTGGGTTTGGGATAAAGAATAAATGTGAAGCGAGAGCCGCATGAACAGGTACTTCCCTGTAAACAGGATAGAATTCGCCGTAACCTACCTATGCAACTCAAAATGTCGGCATTGCCAGTTGGGAGAAGAAGAGGAAAGGAAGAGATTCCCAAGTTGCATCGACAAAACGAAAGCCGTGGAGATAACTAGAAAGGTTGGCGAGAAATACAGTCCCAAATCGGTTATGACTTTCGGTGGCGAACCGCTACTTTACCCTGAAATTTTATACGCAATTCATAAAGAAGCAATGGAAGTAGGCATTCCTGTTCGAGACGTCATCACAAACGGTTTCTGGTCGAGAAGAACAGATAGGGTTCAGCAAATAGCAACTAATTTGGTGAAATCTGGCGTGAACAACGTCTCTATTTCTGTTGATTGTTTCCATCAAGAGTTCATTCCACTTGAAATCGTTAAGAAAGCTGCAGAATCGCTTGTAAAAGCAGGAATAGCGCACGTGTCGTGGAATCCGTGTTGGGTCGTGTCCAAAGACCACAATAACGTATACAACAGGAGAACTAGGGCCCTTTTGGAACAACTAAGAGATTTGCCAGTGGAGGTCAGCGAGGGAAACAACGTCCAGCCCGAAGGAAGGGCAACGGTCTGGCTAAAAGACTTTCTGCCACAAAAAACAAAGGTTCCGAAGGGAAAATGTGGCGACTTGCCCTATTCAGAACCGCTTGATTCGATTCACACGGTCTTCGTAGAACCTGATGGCAGAGTTGCAATCTGCAAAGAACTACATATTGGCAACGCCTTTGAAACAGACATTATAGACATAATAGAGAATTACGACCCATTCAAGATCTCAGAAGTGAAAGCGATAATCGAAAATGGCATGGATGGGCTTATGAATTGGGCGAAGGTGAGAGGCGTGAAACCTGACCCAGAAGGATACTATAGCATTTGCCATCTGTGCACTGCCATTCGAGGACGAGCTAATTCGGGCTAGAGCTAGGTCGGATTTAGTGGAAGCGCGGGTGCGTCGAGCGCATGCAAAAAAATTACTTTTCCACAGTTGGAGGAAGCATTAGTTTAGTTTTGGTTTTTGCCTTGCCTTCTTTCGAATGTGGTTTTCTTACTAGGGTGTCTCCATATTTTTCGATTTCTCGAGCTTCTTCCGCTAATCTGGCGGCTGCTTGGGCAATCTCATGGGCGCAAGCAACAAGCGGGATGTACTTGTCACTTTCTCTTTCCACGAAGCATGCTTGAAAATTGATCTCGGCTATTTTCTCGGTCAACGCATAAGCGGCCATAGCTTTGGTTTTTGCGTATGGGTTTACGAAGTCAGATTTGTCCCTGATGCTATTTGATTCGATTATTAGTTTAGGCAAAACTGGCTTCGAGCCATTTTTGATTGCTTGTATCAGTTTATCGATTTCTTGGTGAATAATCCTGTAAACGCCGGTGATGGCAAGCACTTTAATTATGTTTGAATTAAAAGTCGCCATTTCTAGCGGGTCCAAAAACTCTCGCCGTGCCCCGATAAGCGGGTCGCCCATCACAATTATGTAGCCTAGACCCTGCTGTTCAAGTTCAGCCTTAACACGCTTAGCAGGAGCGTCTGAAATAATCATGCTAGGAACACCACTACTCGACAATTTCTCTCTGACTTTCCTTGGACCAGGCACTGATGGATTAGGCGATATGAAAACCAAAAGGTCCGGATTGAATTCGAAGATTTTTGGCAAGGCTTCTTCGACGTCTTCGACACCCATCTTCGAGCCTGTGGTCACGGTTCGGGTTTTGATATCTTGGCGATCGCCTAATTCGTCGAGGAGAAATTCAAAAACAGGCGACGATGCGATGTTGCCACACTTGAAAATTCCGACTTTTATTATTTGCTGTTTTGGCAAGGGCTCACCGTTCTAGTGGTTAGTAACGCTTGAACGTTTAAAAATTGCCATAACTCGTACACCATGTGCTGCTTTCAGCAAACCCGAGCTACTCCAAAAGTTTTAAACTAAGCTCGTTTAACCGTTCTCTCAAGTGGTTGATGGTGGCTTTCAGCAAAGTAAGCTTCGAACATTGCTTAGCGAAAAATGTTGTGGCGACCCAAAGATGCATTGGTTGCGGCACTTGTATGCTCGTTTGTCCATACAATTGTTTGGAACTTTCGAAAGAACAGCCTGGCCTCATTAAGGAATGCAAGATCTGCGGCGTCTGCGCGCAAGCTTGCATTCAGTACTCTTGGTCATGGTCTGAAGCGGAGAGGTTTGTTTTTGGCAGAGAAAAGAGAGCCGAAGAAAACTTCGGCATTTATCGTAGACTAGCCGTAGCACAGGCAAAAAATGAAGAGATATTGAAGGCTAGTCAGGACGGCGGTGTCGTTACCGCATTATTGTTATTTGCTTTGAGAAATGGATTTATTGATGGGGCGATTGTTGCTGGAACCAACCGAGAAAAGCCCCTTTCGCCCGTTCCCAGGTTAGCCACAATCCCCGAGGAGATTCTGGAATGTGCTGGAACAAAATATTGTTACTCGCCTAACATACTGGCCTTGGCTGAAGCGGTCAAACAAAAGAAAACAAGCGTAGCCTTTGTGGGAACACCATGCGAGATTCGCGCCATTAGGCGGTTGCAAATGGTTGACTTGAGAAAATACGTTGCTCCTATAAAATCTGTTATCGGACTTATTTGTTCAGAATGCTTCACATACGAAGGACTCGTGGAGAAACACTTTGGCAAAACACTAGGTCTCAACTTGAATGAAGTACGAAAAATCAACATCAAAGGAAAAATGCTTATTACGACCGAATCTGGAGTCAAAACTATTTCCCTTGCAGAAGCAAAGCAATACGCTAGAAGAAGCTGCAGACTTTGCGATGACTTCAGTTCAGAACTTTCAGACATTTCAACTGGAGGCTTGGGACTAGACGGCTGGACGTTCACGATCCTGCGCACAGAAAAAGGCGAGGAACTATTCTCAAAGGCTGAAAAGGCTGGAATTCTAAACGTCAAACCTGTAGATAAAGAAATGAACGCCCTGAATTTGTTGAACAAACTCTCAAAGAAGAAAAGAGAAGCATACACGGTTTCTTAAGGGCAAGTCACTTTTGTTTTGTATTTGCCGTGATTTTCTGTGCGATTTCCTGCGCTCTTATGGCGTCCTCCGCAGTTACTTGGGGCTGTTTGTTGTGAAGGATACAGTCTACGAAATGTTCATCTAACTGCCGATGACCCCAGACTCGTGTGCCTTTCACATCTAGGTTCCATTCTTGCGGCTCTTGACTCGGACCATAAAGTAGTATCTTGTTGTACGAGATTGCGTGAAGAACATTCGTGTTGTCTCCGTATACCTCAAATCTTACAGTGCCCGCTGAAGGAGTCACAGAAGCGCTGTAATGGATTGAACCAACAATGCCATCCGAGAGTTTTGTCAAGCCCATCGTATTATAGCCTAATATCCCACCGTACTTCTCAAACTTGGGATAATTGCCCATCCACTCGACGCTGTCGATTTCGCACTCAAAAATCCATCTAACCAAATCGATAGACCAAACGGAAAATGTGAAATCAGGATAGCCCCCGCTTTTTTCGCTGTCCCAAGCCCAAGACCCTCTTGGCCATTGCTTTGCAAGGTCAGCGGCAGGTATGAATTCGCGGAATTCGAAGGCTATTGGCCTGCCAATCGCGTTAGACTTGAGCATTTCCTTAGTTTTAACGTATATCGGTGCGAATCTGTATTGAAGAACTGGCATCAAAATTACCCCCATTTCCTTAGAGGCCTTTTGCAGTTCTTTCACTTCGTCTATGGTTGGTGCCATGGGCATCTCGCATAGAACATGTTTACCCTTTTTGATAGCTTTCATAGCTGTTTCGAAATGAAAGGGCGTAGGAACCGCCACCATGACCGCCTGCACTCTTGGGTTTTCCAGAAGCTTGTCATAATCCAAACAATATCTCACATTATACTTCTCTGAGAGAGGTTTCACTCTTTTCTCTGTTCTAGCGCATAAAGCAACAAGCTCAGAACCAGCGATTTTCTTAAAACTAGGCACATGCGCCTGCCCGCCTACGAATCCTACCCCCACGATTGCGACTCCGACTTTACTAAGCATTAAGTTCACTTTTTCCTCCTCTATCTCCTTTGTGTGCAATATTAAGCATTTACCCCTTTTTTTACCTCGCTCGGCGCAAAAAGGCTTATTCGCTTTCGCACCAGAAGATTTTATAATTTGACGGCTGAACACCGTTAAGAAACGCTCAGACAGAGGAGAATTGAATGAAAATTGGAATGCCGCGAAAAGCAAACCCGGACGAATTGATCGAAACAGAATTCGTTCCGCCAGTCGAATCTTATCCGGGTAAGATTGTTGAGGTCAAGCTTGGCGCTACACGAAGCGAAGGGGGAACGCGCGGAAAAACAATAATTATCGGAGGCGAAACAGCACCAGCCTTCTACACGTTTGAGAAGCCCACTCCACATCCCCCAGTAGTAGCATTGGACGTTTTCGATATGGAAGTCTCGCTTCCAAGGGCCGTCAAAATGCATGTCAAAGATGTTTTAGGAGATCCTGCGGCTTGGGCTAAACTTGCAGTTGAAAAGTTCGAGGCAGATCTTGTAACTATACATCTGATAAGCGCAGACCCCATGCTGAAGAATTCTTCACCAAAAGAGGCCGTGAAAACAGTGGAAGAAGTTGCGCAAGCGGTGGATGTGCCTCTCATAATTGGAGGATGCGGCGATCCCAAAAAAGATGCAGATGTATTTGAGGCTGTCACTGAAACTTTTGCTGGCGAAAGATTCCTGATGAGTTCTATAACTAGAGACATGGACGTCGAGAGGTGTGCAAGATTCATCAAGAAGAATGGGCATGTTGCGTTATCCTTCACTCCGATGGACTTGAACTTGGCTAGGGAGCTCAACCGTCGACTCTACGATTTTCTGCCAAAAGAAGACATAGTTATGGATTTGACAACAGCCGCACTGGGCTATGGTCTCGACTACTCTTTTACTACTATGGAAAGAGCTAGACTTTCAGCCTTAATGGGCGATCCAGAATTGGCGCAGCCTATGTCCTCTGGAACAACAAACGCTTGGGCCGCAAGGGAAGCATGGCTGAAAATGACCCCGGATTGGGAGCCCCGTGAGCTAAGGGGACCTCTCTGGGAGATTGTCACGGCTCTAACGCTTCTGCTTACCGGTGTAGACTTGTTTATGATGATGCATCCAGCCGCCGTGAAGGCACTCAAAGACATAGCTCACCAACTGATAAGCGGCAGTTCAGGCAAATCTGATGAAGTTGCCGAATGGGTTTCGACCAAAATCTAGACTTCGGAGTATGCGCTTATGGCTGAAAAAGAAGGCAAAGGGAAAGTCAACATAAGAGAACTAAGCCCAATCGACGTTTACAAGCTTCTTCCAAGAACAAACTGCAAAGAATGCGGCGAAGAAAATTGCATGGCTTTCGCCGCAGAAATTGTGAACCGCGAGGTGGCAATAGAAAAGTGTCCTCTGCTTCTTGCCGAGGAGCGTGAAAAAGCGTACAAACAATTAAAGGAGATGCTGAAACCAGCCATAAAAGAGATCGTAGTGGGAACCGGCGATAACGCCGTCAAAATCGGCGGGAAGATCGTGATGTACCGCCATGAATTCACATATTTTAACCCAACAGCAATTGCAATCGATATAACCGATGAAATGTCCGAAGAGGAAATATCAGATAGAATAAGGAAGACTGAACGGTTCAGATTTGAATACATCGGGCAAACCTTGAAACTCGATATGATTGCTGTTCGCTCCGCATCAAACGACCCAGAGAAATTCCAGGCAACAGTCGAAACCGTGATTAAAAAAACAAGTCTACCCCTAATCCTGTGCTCCCTAAACCCAGCTGTTCTGAAAGCAGGCTTAACTGCAGCCCCCAATTCTAGACCGCTCCTCTATGCGGCAACAAAGGACAATTGGAAGGACATGGCCGAACTTGCTCTCAAGTATAAATGCCCATTAACCGTTTTTGCGCCAAACAATCTAAACCTGCTTAGGTTCTTAACAAAGACTTTGCTTGAGTACGGAGTTGAAGACCTAGTGCTGGATCCAGGCACTTTCCCGAGTGAGGGTTTGGCTGATATGCTGAACAACTTTACGATGATTCGTAGGGCTGCGTGCAAAAGGGGGGATGAGCTTTTTGGTTTTCCGTTGTTAGGTGCGCCGATGGTTGCATGGATAGAGCGTGGTAGAGCCCCAGTGGAGCTTGCAGAGTGGAAAGAAGCGATCTTGGCGGCGTTGCTCATTGTTCGCTATGCAGATGTTGTGATTTTCCATGGTGTTGATGGGTGGGCGCTTCTCCCAGTTACTGTCTTGCGACAGAACATTTACACAGACCCTAGAAAACCCGTGGCTGTCGAACCAGGCTTGAGAGTGTTCGGAACTCCAGATGAAAACTCACCTGTGATGTTCACAACAAACTTCGCCCTCACGTACTATACCGTGGCTTCAGACATCGAATCCGCAAGAACGAATGCTTACCTGCTAATTGTCGACACGGAAGGAATAGCCGTGGACAGCGCAGTGGCGGGAAGAAAACTAACAGCAGAAAAAGTTGCTGATGCCTTGAAGACATCTGGAGTTGAAAACAAAGTCAAACATAGAAAACTCATAATACCAGGGAAAGCAGCACGCCTGAGTGGCGAAATTGAAGAACTAAGCGGCTGGCAAGTAATCGTCGGTCCCAGAGATTCATCAGACATTCCAAAACTGCTACAAGAAAAATGGCAAAAACCAACATAACACTTCTTTCAGTTTTGAATTCAAATGCTAACTCTCAGCTTTATTTTTTGCTGAATATCGTTTAAGATAGTCTTCTGGTTTTGGAAAGACATCTCGGGTTCGGTCAAAGCGCCTTTTGGCGTTAATGCTGTGTTGAAGCGTTGCAAAGTCTTTCAGCTTGCTGAAAACTTCAACCTCCCCTGTTGACCTCTTCCTCACAATTTCTATGCAGTCATCCACTATGCAGCTCAAGACGCACGCCCCACAGTATATGCAAAAATCTTCTATTATCCCGACCTCTCCAGCCCTCCAAAACAACGCGTTGGTCGGACACACCTTTATGCAAAGCCTGCACTCGACCCCTTGGCAAGTCTTCTCGTTAATCGTTATACTCCCATCGGCAAAGAACTCCTTCAATTTCAGCGAAGACAAAAGCTTCAATCTCTCCTTCTTTTTCTCTTCTTCCGTTTCCATTGCTAAGAGCTGAGATTTATTCGACCTCGAAGTTGTCCTACTTTTCTTGGGCATTTACTTCATCTTTAACCAAATACATTATTAAAAAACGTATAACCCTCATGATTATAATTACCTATCTCAATAAACAATAAAAAGACTAAACGTCTGACTTCGAGTACGCATTAGCACCTGCGTTTCTCTTTGGATCTTTGGAAAACGGTTCTATGAGAAAACTATGGAAAAGTAGGGTCTCCAAAGAACTTCACTATTCAACTTGGAAAATATCCTCTTTGGAATCGTGGAAAACGATTCTATGGAACTATGGAAAAAAAACTATGGAAAAAAGACGTTGATGTCAACATTGACGTCGATATTCCATACTTAGAGAAGAACTAGTATCTGTTTTTGCCCAAGCAAGTGGCGCAGTATGTAGAATGAGAGCGCGCGCGTCTTTTGGCTGTTCTGCTGATTTCTTGCTTGCTGCTTTAGCGGTTATTCCTCTAAAGAATATGCTCTCTAACTCACCTGTTGATGCTAAATCTTCTCCTGGGTTCACACCGATTATGCAAATTCCGCCGGATGTCGATAAGAATCATAACGGAATTGCGGATAGTCTCGACCAAGAGATGGCGCGCGCTACAAGGGCTAAACTAATATCGTCGGTATTGTGATTACTTCCGTAATTAGAAGTGTGCACGTTATGAAGAAGGAAATCGCTGTCACGGAAGGGTTAAGGCAACTACCTATTCGACCAATCTATTTGGTGTCCTCTGAGTATAAAAAGAAAAAGAATATCATAGCCATCGGTATGTTCGGTTACTTTTCTGGAAAACCCACTCTAGTAGGCGTAGGCATAGCTCCTTCAAGATATTCCTGCGATTTGATTCGCAAAAGCGGTGAATTCGTAGTTAACGTGGTTGACGAAAAACTTCTGGATGCCGTTCAAATTTGTGGAGAGAAGTCAGGCAGGGACGTTGATAAGTTCGAGTTGGCAAAACTGACTCCCAAAAAGGGAGTCAAAATGAATGCTCCGCTAATTGAAGAAAGCCCCCTTAGCATCGAGTGCAAGGTGGTCAAGGAGGTGGAAGTGGGCGACCACGTTTGGTTTATGGGCGAAGTAGTCGCAACTAGTGTTCGCGAGGGCTATGACTGGAAGGATGGTTTGTTATTCAAATGGATAGGAGAAGATGGATTTTACCATAAAGTCGGAGAAAGGATAGGCAAATACTAAAAACACTTCGCAACTATACGCCAGGTTCTCAGAATTTCCTTCAAACACCCTGAAGAGCGACCAAAGTTCGTTTGCTACGTCCTTGCGTGAACCTTAGTAAAGAAACTCCAAATATTCAGGACATAGGGACATCTAGGCAGAATAGAATACAAGCAAGACATGAGTCCTAATAGAGCAATCAAAACGCGCCACCGATAATAAGCTTAAGCAACGAAAGGGCGTTAATGGAATTGTATTTGTCTTTTATGGCGTTCTTGCATTATGCACATTCCATATATTACGTCAATGCCATTGTCCGTGCAGAACTTGATTGCGGTCTCTGACTCGGAGCCTGGTTGCATCCACACCTTTGTGATGCCAAGTTTCTTGCATGTTCTGACAATTTTCTCCGTAACTTTTGGAGGCACTACAACATCGACAACATCGGGTCTTTCTGGTAAAGCTTCGAGGCTAGTGTAGCACTTGTCGCCTAGAACTTCACCTGCGTTCGGGTTTACTGGATACACCTTGTAGCCTCCGCTTTTCAGGTCTTTGTAAACGCGGTGACCATATTTTTCAGGTTCCCTGCTTGCACCTACCACGGCGATTACGTTTTTCTTGTTCAGAAAACCTTCTATAAATTTCTCGTCCAACTGCGAATCCTCTAGGGGCAATTAGATGCAACGGGTTATTCTTTGTTCCAGCATTGGTTTAGGCATTGCGCCCACGATTCTGTCTACCAGTTTTCCGTTTTTGAACACTAGCAATGTTGGGATGCTCATAATCTGATACTCTGTAGTAACTTCTATGTTTTCGTCCACGTTCAGTTTCCCAAACAAGATTTTTCCGCAGTAATCTCGCGCTAACTCCTCCACGATCGGACCGATCATTTGGCATGGACCACACCAAGACGCCCAACAGTCAACCACAACTACGGCATTATTCTTGACTGTCTCTTTGAACGTTGAATCAGTAACCATGATAGGTTTATCAAAATATGCTTTCTCTTCTCTTTGAATTGTCTTTCGCGTCATTTCCTTCATTTTTGCTTGCTCAATTCTCTTTATTTCTTCATCGTCTTCCATAGGAACACCTTTGATACGCAGAAACATTCTCTTTTCCAGTTAATTAGGGTTATTTTTCTAACGTTAGCCTGACCAACGACTTCGGCGGGTCGCGCGCTTGTTGACCTGTTACTCGCGCCTGGGGGTACCCAAATTGCAATTTTCACAAATATTAACGTTTATTGAGAATGAGTCATTTTTATGGACTTTTTTTTATGGTGCTAAGCTTGATTGATTTTTAACGATTTGTTAACGATTTTTCTTACTCACTCCCAGCAACTCAGTTTTATGGATTTTTTTATGGTGAAACAAACTTTGCGTGGGCGCGCTTTTTCTCATAACTGTTACACAATGTTATACAGACGTTATACAGACGGTTTTACAACCGAATTTTTATGGACATTTTATGGTGAAACAGACTGTGTAACAGGGGCTTGGGAAACCCCTGTGTAACGTGTAACAGCATATATTAATTAAAAAATAATTAATCACAAAAAAATATTTGTGGCAAGAGTCCAAACGGACAAAAAGGGAATTAGCTGAATACGTTGACAGCGCCTGTTTGTGTGTTTGGCTCAATTGGGACGGGTTGTGGCACTCTGCCGGGGATTCTACCAAGATATGCAGCTCCTGCCATCGCCTGCTGTTGCACTTGCAGTTGACGAACAGTGGCATCCAGCACTCTTTCCACTTCCTCTTTAGTTGCTGCCCTCGATTCATCGGCAATCTTGTTCGTAATTACGACTACGTTGAGGAGCTCCGCACCCGTGGGCATCTTGGAGGCGGATGAGGACATTCTTTTACGCATTTTCTCTAGCGTGTCTTGGAGTTGGCTGGGGCAGATAGCGCGCGCTAGATCTTGCTGAAATTAGACCCGGAGCACTAAGTCCGTCACGTATTTCTTCATAACGCTGGCGAAGTCAGCAATAACTTCTGGAGAATAAGGTTTAACTTTGTTGAAGCCTTTGTCCAAAGTGTCTTTTGGAATAAATTGTTGAAACGCGAAACGCTTCGCGTCTCTTACTAGTTCGCCTATTTTTGGTATGTCTTCTTTGTCAACAAAGCTTGGTACAACAGTGGTCCTGCACTCATAATCTACCCTTCCTTGTTTTAGAATGTCAATTGTGCGTACGAAATTGTTTATGTCATTTGCACCTAAGCGCTCATATTTTTCTAAGGAAGTTTTTACGTCCAAAGCGACATAGTCTAGGTACTGCAAACTCTTTTCTAACACGTCGGGAAAGAATCCGTTAGTGTCTAACTTAACGCAGAATCCCCTGTCTTTCAGTTCCGTCAGGAATTTTGGCAGATCGGTTTGCATTGTGGGTTCGCCGCCAGTGATAACAACTGCGTTTACGTGCTGCTTTCTTGATTCAAGAATTTGAAGCACAACTTCCTCCGTGAGGAAGGGTCCTTTTGGCTCCAGAACTAGCCGCCAATTGTGGCAGAACGGGCAGCGCAGGTTACAACCAGGTGTAAACAAAACCGTGGCTATTCTGTCTGGAAAATCGACGAGGCTGGTTTTTTGGAGGCCGCCGAACATCAAAGGTTTTTCACTCGGCAGCCGCAGTTGCCATCATTACGGATTGGTCGAACGTTTTTCGTATGTTGAATTCTGCTTGTTTGCCGTCGTTCCACTGGTCGACTGGCCTGAGGTAGCCTACGACTCTGGAGTATACTTCGCAACTGGCTCCGCAGGTTGGGCATTTTCTGTGTTCGCCTTTCAGGTAGCCGTGTGTTGGGCATATGCTAAACGTTGGAGTTAGTGTGAAGTATGGAAGGTGACAGTTTTTGGCCACCTGTTTCACTAAGTCAGCGGTGGCTTTCCATGAGGAAACGCGTTCGCCTAGGAAGATGTGAAAAACTGTGCCTCCGGTGTATAGCGTCTGAAGCTTGTCTTGGTGCCCCAATGCTTCAAAAACATCGCCCGTATAGTCGACAGGTAGCTGAGTGGAGTTCGTGTAGAACGGTTCGGCGCCTTCTGAAAGATGCTTCTCATTCGCAACTTTGATGTTGGGATATTTTCTCTTATCTATACGTGCCAGGCGGTAAGAGGTGCCTTCCGCCGGTGTTGCTTCTAGGTTGTATATGTTTTCTGATTCTTTTTGATAGTCTGATAGTCTGTTTCGCATGAATGCTAAGGTTTTTACTGCGAATTCGAGTCCTTCTTTGGCAGTGATGTCGTACTCGAACATGTTAAGAAGCGCTTCATTCATTCCAACTAGGCCGATTGTTGAGAAATGGTTTTTCCAGTAGCTGCCAAATTCTTCTTTTACGGCGCGCAAGTAATGCCTAGAATATGGGTACAATCCGCCATCTGTGAATTGTTCTAGCACTTTTCTTTTTATCTCCAAACTGTCGCGTGCGATATCCATTACGTTGCCTAAGCGTTCGAAGAATTCGTCTTCGTCCTTTGAGAGGAACCCGATGCGAGGAAGATTGATCGTGACCACGCCAATCGAGCCTGTGAGCGGGTTGGCTCCAAAAAACCCGCCGCCTCGTTTGCGCAGTTCTCTGTTGTCTATTCTTAAGCGGCAACACATGCTTCGGACGTCTTCGGGTTTCATGTCGCTGTTTATGAAATTTGAAAAATAGGGTATGCCGTATTTGGCGGTCATCTCAAAGATTTTCTCGGCAACTGGCGAATCCCAGTCAAAAGTAGGGGTTATGTTGTAAGTGGGTATTGGAAACGTGAACACTCTTCCTTTAGCATCACCGTTGCATAATACCTCCGCGAACGCTGAGTTGAACATGTCCATTTCGTTCTGAAAGTCGCCGCGGGGCTCATTCGTCATTTTTCCGCCGACTAGTGCGGGCTCGTTTTTCATAAAGTCTGGCACGTCCAAATCTAGCGTTACGTTAGTGAACGGTGTTTGAAATCCCACTCTAGTAGGAACGTTAATGTTGAAGAAGAATTCTTGTAGCGCTTGTTTGACCTCGCGTTCGTTTAATCTGTCATAACGAATGAACGGTGCAAGATAGGTGTCGAAGTTGCTGAACGCTTGAGCGCCAGCTGCTTCTCCTTGCAGTGTGTAGAAGAAGTTAACTACTTGACCTAAGGCTGTTCTAAAATGCTTTGCTGGCGAGCTCTCGATTTTTCCGGGTACTCCACCGAAGCCTGAGAGCAAGAGGTGAGTTAAGTCCCAGCCTACGCAGTAAGCGCCTAGCACGCCGAGGTCATGAATGTGCATGTCGCCTGAAAAGTGTGCTTCTCCGATGTTTGGCGGATAGATTCTTGTTATCCAGTATTTGGCTACTAGCGTCGAGGCTAGATAATTGTTCAAGCCCTGCAGCGAGTAGCTCATGTTGGAGTTTTCGCGAACACGCCAGTCTTCTACCTCAAGATATTGATCCACCAGATCTGCAGAGCTCAGGAGCGATGCTAATTCTCTAACGTCTTGGTGTTGTTTTCGGTACAAGATGTACGCTTTGGCGGTTCTTGCGTGTCCGTTTTCTATCAGTGTCTTTTCGACTAGGTCTTGAATTTCTTCAACTGTGGGGACACCTTCGTCTCCGAAGCGTTTCTGCAGCTCTGCTACAACTTGGTCACTTAATCGCTTGGCCTGTTCTTTGTCTTTACCGCCAACTGCTTTTGCGGCTTTCCATACCGCGTTAGTTATACGTTCACTTTCGAATTCGGCTAATCTGCCTTCTCTTTTTCTTACATACTTCATTTTCTTACCTCTTTAAGCACAGTTTGGAAGTCTTCAGGTTCTTGAAATTCCCTGTAAACAGAAGCAAACCGCACGTACGCGATGCGATCCAGCTTCTTCAGATGCTTAACCACGAGATCGCCTATTTCCTGCGAGGTTACCTCTTCCTTGCCCTGCGCCATCAAATCTTGCCTCACATGTTCTGCGACGTCGCGAATCTGCTCCAAAGAGACTGGTCTTTTTTCGCAGGCTTTTTGAAGTCCCCTTATGATCTTATCCAGATCGAATCGTTCTGTTCTTCCGTCTTTTTTGCGCACCATCAACTCGAATTCTTCTATGTACTCGTATGTTGTGAAGCGTCTTTCGCATTTGGCGCACTCTTTTCGTCGTCGGACAGCGTTGTCTTGGGAGTCTCGTGTTTCGAGGGTTTTTAGATCTTCAGAGCCACAAAAGGGGCACTTCATAATTGTGACAATCTCATAGCGTTTTCAAGATGCCGCCCACGCTATATACAGTGTTCAGCTTATAAGATTATCTTGACAAAATAGATGAAAATAACAGCGCGCCCTTCTGCAAAAAAGATGAAATAATAAACATAATAGCAATAAAAGTTGAGGGTGAGTTTTTGGATGTGTTGTTTGAAATCTTTAAATCAGAAGAGTCGATAATCTCAGTGGAAACGAGGTCGTGGTGAGTTGTCCTCTTTTGATGCGGATGTGTTTTACAGTAGGCAAATAGCCCTCGCGGAGTTGGGGCGGAAGGGGCAGCGAAAGCTGAGGCGTTCTAAGGTTGCCATCGTCGGTTTAGGTGGGTTGGGCAGTGCTTCTTCCTTATACCTTGCTCTAGTAGGCGTGGGGCATCTTCGCTTGGTCGATCAAGACATCGTGGAGCTAAGCAATCTGCATCGCCAACTGTTGTACAGCCTCGCCGATTTGAGATACTCAAAAGTCGAAGCTGCGGCAAAAAGGATTCACGAAATAAATCCAGAGATAAACGTCGAAACAGTGTCGGAAAATGCGAGGAGAAGCAACATTGAGCAAATAGTTCGGGGCATGGATTGTGTTGTTGACGGTCTCGACAATATGGAAACACGATACCTGCTAAATCGTGCTTGTGTGAAGCATAAGGTTCCGTACGTTTATGGTGCAGCTATAGGAATCGAGGGTGCTCTCTCAGTTTTTCATCCTCCTGAGGCGCCCTGTCTAGAATGCGTATTTCCAAACGTTGAGGATCGCTACCTTCAGACGTGTAAAACGCGAGGGGTTTTAGGCGCTACGGCAGGAATCATCGGCACAATGCAAGCCATGGAAACAATCAAACTCCTAGCAGGCATCGGCGAAACTCTTGAAGGAAAATTGATGATCTGCGACTTCAGTGACATGCACTTTTTCATGATAGATGTCTATCGAAGACCAAACTGTCCCGTCTGCAGTAGCAAGGTTAAGTTAAGAAAAGAGAGAGAACGCTTGACATGGCTTTGCGGTCAAGATACGGTGAACGTCAACCCTTCCAGATTAATCGAAGCTAATATGGATGAGCTTCTTGAAAAGCTTCAAGGCCATTACAAGATACTCGTAAAATCTCCCGTTGTGATAGTGTTTCAGTACGGCAACAATGTTGAGGTGAGTTTCTTCCAGGGTGGAAGAATGCTGATAAAAAACGTAAGAGACGAAAACATGGCATTAAAAGTATACGCGGATGTATGGAGAAAGCTAGAGTTGAAGTCTTAGCGCGCGCTTTTTAGTCATAAAGACTATGAGAGGTTTGGCTACGTATAGTGTGTTAGAGCTATTCGAGTTTGACACTGGTCTCTAATAGCGCTTTTAGCTTGGGGTTGTCATGGAAAACCCAGACTATCTTGCTACCGTCGAACACGATTTTGTTAGCGCTCGCTTTCCATGTCTAGTTATCGGAAGTGATCATTGAAAAAGACATAATTTAAGAAGGAATTGGATCATAAAAGAATCTATGCGTAAAAGAATATGGTATCCCACAAGGAATTTCGTTTCGAGAGCCCACAAGGTTATGCTAGAGAGATTTGGTGGTTATTCCGGTTTTGAAAGGGGTTTAGTGGTTTTTGATGTGATTCTTGAGGAAGCGAAAGACGAAAGAGACATTTATCGAAAGGCAGCCATGTTTTTGAGGGGAATTGTTGTTGGCAGAATATTCAAAGATGGAAACCACAGAACGGCCTTTGAAGTTACAAGGGTGTTCCTCGAAATGAACAGAAAGAAAATGAAGGTTAGTGATACAGAAAAAGTAATTAGGTTTATTAAAGACATTAGGCAATATAACATTGATGAAGTCGAAAGTTGGCTTAAAAGTGGCGAAATCTCAGAAACATAGAAGTTCATTAAAGATTCTGCAGAAAAATGTTAGGGCTGACTGTGCAATTCTAAAAGGGTTGAATGGCGGTTCGAAAAAGATAAGAGAATAGCGCTTCGGATTCTGATATTCTAGAATAGATTAGTGATTCAATTCTGTTGAATTCTTTTGGTTCTGCTACAAGCCAAAAAACTACGGGATTATTTCGCACCCGTTATACTTTAGGTAATCAAAATCTGACGGTCTGATTTTGCCTTGGTCGATTAGTTGTTTCACTCTGGGCTCTTCGTCTTTGAGTGAGTCTATAAGGTTCTTCACCGTGTTGCACACTAGAGCATACTGCCGTTCGTCCCACGGTTTGGTGATGTTCGCGTACAAGCATCGTCCACCGCACTCGTTAAGGATGGAGCACTTTGCGCATTGGTCGGAAACAAAAATCTTCTTCAGTTTTAGCGGATGCGCGGTTTTTACGTGTCCCGTGTAGAAGTCTTTCATGCCACCCATAATGGGGCACGGCGTGATGTTTCCATCAGTTAAGATGCTGTAATTAATCCAGCCGGAGCCGCAGCGCAGCAAGCTTTTTTCTCCATGCAACAATGAACGCATAACTGCCAAGAAAGGGTATAGCCTCAAAACCTCGCCAGAACTTTCCATATGATCAACCCAGTATTTAATTAGCCTCTTCACGCTTGGGTTGTAGCTTTCTTTCGTCCATTTTTCGAATGGTCTCTGTGCGAAGTCGTTTTTCCAGAAGCCGGCGTCCATTTGCCAATGAACCGAAGAAAACGGGTACTCTTTGTTGTTCAATAGCCATTTTACCTGCTCAAAGATGTCCGTCTCCTCCATCACGGTCATTCGCGCGATTATTTCGCCCTTGAAACCATTATCTGCGATTTGTTTGATCGTTTCTATGACTCTTCGGTGAACTCCTGCGCCGCGGTAATAGTCTGTTAGCTCTTTGTTTCCGTCGATAGACAGTAGGATTGTGTGGAGGCGGTTGATGTATTCGGGTTCTAGCTTGTCCAATAGTAGGCCGTTGGTTTGAATTAGGAAGTGCTTTGCGGGTACGGTGTCCATGATTTGGCGAATTTTGTCTGGGCAGAGTGTTGGTTCGCCGCCGTAGAATGTCAGGATGCATTCGGGGTCTTTTTTGCAGAATTCTTTCAGCCACTCTATTGGATAGTTTATCTCGGTTGGTAAGGAATAGTCTATTTCGAAGTCGCCAAAGTCGGTTCCGATGTCGTCGCAGGATTTTCCGTAGCAATACTTGCATTGGAGGTTGCATTGTGTCGTTAGTATTATGTGGAAGTACATCGAAAAACGCTCTCTCGCCTTATGTGAGCGATGCTCGCATGTCTCTTAGTGGTCTAGCGGGAGTTCATAAAGGTATTTGCCTTATGTTATAAAATTTTAAATATGCGGAGATACATGAGACAAACATAAATACCTAGGTTGCAGAGTATCCTGGCCCTGAAGCAGGGTGTTTTGGTTTGGTGCAAACGAGAGAGAGACGGGATTCGCGGTTCGAGGCAGAATGGACATAATGGCGGACATTCTAGACCAAGCTAGAACTGGGGCTAGGAAAACCAGGATCATGTACAATTGTAATCTAAGCTTCAGACAGCTAAAAGTGTATTTGGACTTTCTTTTGAAGAGAAGCTTCCTCACCCTAGTAGTCTCTGCGGAGGAGAAATCTCGGGTCTTCAGAACAACGAAGAAGGGTTTGACTTTTCTAGAGTCTTACAGGAATCTTCAGGCGATCATTTCCTCGTAGAAAGAGGATGCGCTGTTAGGGTCTCCTAGTTTTTCGAGGAACTGTCTCATTAAGGCGCTGAGTTTTATTTTTCCGGTTTTTTTGTCTGTTTGGATGAATTGGAACTGCTGGAGAAAGGATATTACCAGTTTTGCTCTGTATTCTTCAATGCCCGTTTTTTGGACTATTTCTTCGAGAGTGTGCCATTTTCCGTCTATGAGTGCTTCCAGGAGTTTGTCGATGTCTTGTCTTTCCATCGCCGGGTCATCTATCGACATCATTTTCGGGGTTGCAGATAAATGGTTTGTGAGTTCTCTTTTCATATTTGAGCAGGCGGGTTTTCTAGAACATATAGAGCATTGTTCTAGATTACCTTTACGTGTGTTCTTAAATACCCTAGTACTTGTTCTTAAGGAGACGGAAGCCGGTAACTCTGGCGTCTGCCAAAATTTGGACGTATATTTGAAGCAAATATGTGAACATTCAGGGATTTGAAGGTTGATTCATATCCGCTCCAGCCACGGAGGGACTCACTACAGTGGATGACATTGAATATAAAGAAAAGAAAGTCTTCGTTGAGGAATTGAAGCGTCAGTGGAGCCTCTTGTGGACGGAGCGAATTGACGATAAACTTAAGGCTGAAGGCATCGCGCGTGAAGATTTTTCCTTATTATTCGTTGATCGTGGAACAGTCATCATGGCTACGAGGGATTACAAGCCCTTGGATTTTAAGCAGATCCTGCAAGAGCACAAGCTAGTGCAAGTAGAAAGCATGGTATTCCCTAACCCTGCAGTAGGCGGTTGGGGCAAGTTTGCCAGAGAAACCTTCGGAAAAAGGCACGAAAGCCGACGCCAGCAACCTTTCACAAAGCCCCACTGTTTGAGTGGTCCATCCAAGAAGGGTGGGAGAGGCTGGCTTCACGCCAGATTGTGAATAACGACAATTGTGAGTTACTGTTCATTTTTTACGTTTCTATCTAGAAAGCGTTCTTGGTGAGGTTTGTTGTCCAAGTACAGGAACCGAGTGGAGATCATAGCTGACATCCTTAACATTGTTAGGGATGGTGCTCGGAAGACGCAGATAATGTACAAGGGGAACCTCAGCTACAAGCTTCTCAAACGCTACCTACGCGAACTCATCGGAGCAGGCCTAGTCTGCGCAGGAAAGAGGTCAAATATTTATCAGTTGACTGAGAAAGGGAAACTGTTTTTGAAGGATTTCGAGAATTACTCGCTGAATCGCACTGAGGCCGAGCAGCGCTTGACGGACATGGAAAGCTTGAAGACTAAGCTTGAAGGAATGTGCACGCAGAAAGGTGCACGTAGAGGCGTGGACTCTGAAGACGGCGAAGGTTATCAGGAAACTTAGACAGAGCGTGATGATACGTCGAGAAGGATTTTTGTTCTCTTTGTGCTAATTGTTCTTGTTGTGGTCTTGTCTGTTCTTAGCCGATCCCCCAGCGTGTTTGCCGAGACCACCGAAGCAGATGCCCAGTCTGCGATCGGTGCGGCTCAGGGGAAGCTTGTGGTTTGCTACCAAGCAGTCGCAAACGCGAGCAGTGCTGGTGCTAACGTTACTGGTCTGCTTCTTGTGCTTGATCAATCTGGTGGGAACTTGTCGAGGGCTGATTTGGCATATAATATGGGCAATTTTAGTTCTGCGCAGAGTTATGCCGTGCAGAGTCTGAATTTATTGGTTCAGAATAACGTTACGACTCGAGCAGATGCTTTGAAGAGTTCGGCGTCTCAGGCGCGTTTTTGGGCTTTCATGATTAACATCGTCGGCTCGCTCGTCGGGACAGTCGTTGTCGTGTGTAGTGGTTTTGTTGTGTGGGTGTTTTTGAAGAAGCGTTACGCGAAGGCTGAGGGTGTGGCTAAGTGAAGCTTGAGGAGTATCGTGTTCTTTTCTTAATAGTTGTAGCCGTTGTAGCGTTGCTTGTGGCTTCCCCTGCACTGAGTAGGCTGTTGGTTTATCCGAGGACTGATTCTATCACTGAGCTTTATCTTCTAGACCACAATCACAAGGCTGAGGATTATCCGTACAACATCACGCGCGGCCAGAGTTATAGCATTTTTCTTGATGTTGCTAACCATTTGGGGTACACGGCTTATTACTTAGTTGAGGTGAAGTTTCGCAACATGACTCAGTCAGCGCCGACTAGTTTTGGTCCGCCTTCTAATCAGACTCCGAGCAGTTTGCCTTCGCTCTACAACATTACGGTCTTTGTTTCTGATCAGGGGACTTGGGAGTTGCCTTTGACTTTCTCCTTTGATTATACTAATACAACGCTTTCGACCGTGCAGATGAACAGTCTGACCTTGAATGGTGTTTTGCTCAATATAAGAAATTGTACTCTTGCGTGGGGTTCGCGGGCGGGCGGGTTCTTCGGTTATCTGTTTTTTGAAACGTGGATTTATAATCAGGCCACGTCAAGTTTTAATTATCATGACCGCTTTGTTGGCTTGTATTTGAACATGACGATTTGATCGACTTAGCGCGCGCGTTGCCGGGGTGGCCGAGCAGATTCAGGCGGCGGCCTGCAGAGCCGCTGACGTCGGTGCAACTCCGACCCCTGGCTCCATTCTGGAGCTACTTCAAAGAACCTCGATTTGGGCGTCAAGCATTATGAGAGTCAGATTGTTTATCTAGCGCCTTTTTGTTGATAAACCAGTATTGTTTCAGCTAAATTTCAGAGCACATTGATTATTCTTCTAGAATGTTGTACCATGATGGTTTAAATGCAGAGATTCCAACGTTATAAATCAGTCTCCGCTCTGCATGGAAATCTTTCAATTCAGAGAGATGCTTAATGGAAAAAAAATATGACTGTTCAGATGTTGTGGTAGTTCTCACGACTCTGAATGAGGAAATCGGAATAGGTCCAACCATTGAGGAAATTCGCCGGGTTCTGGGCAATCCTCGCTTATTGGTGGTCGATGGGCACAGTGTGGACAAGACTGTGACGATAGCTAAAGACTTGGGTGCAGACATCATTATTCAAGACGGTAAAGGCAAAGGACAGGCTATAGGTCAATGCATCAAACAAATGAATTTACGGGGCAAATGTGTCGTGTTTATTGACGCAGACTTCACTTATCCTGCTATGTACATCCCTCCGATGATTGAGATTTTGGAGCGAAACCCTAAAGTTGGCATGGTGATCGGGAATAGATTCGGTAACGATGCCGATTTTAGCCTAGTGTCGAGTAACGTGTTCTATGTAGGGAACAGGTTTTTGGCATTGGCTCAGCATTTGGTGAATGGCATCAAGCTTGAGGATCCTCTGTCGGGGCTGAGGGTTGTTAAGACCAGAAGTTATCATGGGATGGCAACCTAAGAGCAAGCATTTTGACGTGGAGGCGGAAATGAACTATCTTGTTGAACGAAAGGGGTATGACATAGAAGAGATTCCGATCGTTTATCGGCCTAGGTTGGGCGAGAAGAAACTCAAGCTGAGACACGGCGTCCTTATCCTGCGAAGAATCATAACCGAGAGCCTGATTAGTTCCGAATCTTGACTTTGCTGTCTGTCTAGTCCTGCGTGCGCTCCATTTTGCAGTTAGAGAACGTCGTCCAATATGCTTCTAGAAGCCTGAGCAGGAAAAACTGGAGGATCTCCGGGTGAGCGTAAATAGCACCTTATTATTCTTAATTGGTACCGGTGTTGCATCCGTCTTTTTCGTTGTATTAACGTATCTACTTTATTTCATTCTGATTTACAGGCGCGCTGGAGTTGTGAGTTACAAAGATAAAATAGAAAGTCTTGATCAATTGAGTCATCGCCTACCTAAGCTCTCCGTTATAATACCGACTTACAACGAAGCAAAAGTGATCCATAAGAAACTTAAAAACTTGTCGCGATTGGACTATTCTATCAGGGATCTGGAAGTAATAGTCATTGACGATTGTTCAACTGACGAGACTGTTGAGCTTGCTGAAAAAGCACTGGCGGAGTTTGGGTTTGCCGGGAGAGTTATAAGGAAACCTGAAAGATCAGGTGTAAATGAATCGTTGAATATGGCATTTAAGGAAGCCAGCAACACCATAGTTTGCATTACGGACGCTGACGCAATGCTCGAAAAAGATGCGTTGAGAAATGCAGTGGTCGTATTGCAGAATTTTGAGGGGGCTGGAGGGGTCACTGGAAGAATCGAGCCAGTTTTTAGCAAAGAGGGGATAGCACCAAACTCTGAAAGTAGTTATCGAAACTATTATCATCGGTGCATGCTAGCTGAGAGTTCTCTCCATTCGGCATTCCCTGGAAATGGGCCCTTGATAATTTTCGATAAGTCGTTGGTTAATTCTTGTATTCCGGTGAACTATGGTAGTACCGATGCGAACATAGCAATTAATATCATAAGAAGTGGGCACAGACTTCTTTACGTGCCAAATGCAATGGTGTATGAAACGGTTCCTGAGACACTCGGTCAACAGAGGTTGCAGAAGGTTCGTAGGGCTAAACGTTTGATTCAGGCATTTTTGCATAACACTGATGTATTGGCAAATGAGAAATACGGGAAATTTGGTTCGCTCATATTTCCGCTCAAGTTCTCGATGCATGTCGTTTGTCCGTTTTTGACTTTCTTGGGCATTATTTCAATTTTCTTGTTTGTTATTTTGTCAGGGAGTCTTCTATTTGGGCTTGCCTTCGCGTTGGTTCTCGTGTCGCTCTTAGCTGCACTAGCGGTTTCGCGTGGCACTAGAGACTTCCTATTAAGCTTCTTCTTTCATCAAGCATATCTGTTGTTAGGCTTGATTTCTTCTCCGAAAAGAAGTTCCATCTGGAAGGTAATTGAAAGAAAATAAATTGTTCGCTCGTGCGACTGTTCCTTTTGATTTTGAATCATTTGTACGAGGCGTGTTTCGACACGCCTGTGCGTGTGCACTCATGGAAAATTAGGCAGTCAAGATGAATTGAGGTTGAAATATTGAAACGCATATCCATCGTTGGACTAGGTCGTATAGGCTTATGTACAGCTGTGTACTTTGCGTCCAAAGGCTATGACGTGATAGCATCTAGCAACCAAGAACAAAAGTTAGGCCTCCTCAAAAAAGCGAAATGTCCATTTTTTGAACCAGAACTCGGTAGGATGCTCAGAGCGGCAATCCGAACTAGAAAATTGAGAGTGGTCGCGGGTAGGGAGGAGGCTGTTCTGAACACCGACGTCACTTTCATAACAGTTGGGACTCCAAGTCTTCCTGACGGTAGTGCTGACTTGCGATTTCTTGGAGAAACGGCAAAGGAACTCGGAAGTTCACTCAAGGAGAAGCGTGGATATCATGTTTTTGTCGTGAAAAGCACGGTTCCTCCTGGAACAACTGAGACCTTGGTGAAGCCAAACATAGAGGAAAATTCAGGTAAGCACGTTGGAAGAGATTTTGGGTTGGCCATGAGTCCTGAGTTTCTCAGAGAGGGGTCATTAATGCACGATGTCGCGAACCCAGACAGGGTCGTTATAGGCGAATACGACGGGCATTCCGGCGATGTCCTTGAAAAACTTAACAGAGAATTGTATGGTAAGCGAGTTCCCATTTTGAGAATGAGTCTTGCTTCAGCCGAACTCTCGAAATATGCGAGCAACGCATTTCTTGCAACCAAGATTTCTTTCATAAATGAAATTGCCAACATGTGCGAGAGAATTGCTGGAGTTGATGTCGGCGAAATTGCGAACGCGATGGGTCTGGATCCGAGAATAGGTACTCACTTTCTAAGAGCAGGAGCTGGATGGGGTGGAAGTTGTTTTCCTAAAGATACTAAGGCTCTGATTGCCTTATCGAAAAGATTAGGACATAACCCAGGGTTAATCGAGGCGTGTGTTTCAACTAATCTATCTCAAGCACGTCACATGGTTGAGTTGGCAGAAGAAGAGCTTGGAAGTCTGAAGGGAAGGACGATTGCTATTTTGGGCTTGGCTTTCAAGCCGGACACTGATGATATTCGTGAAGCACCATCTATAAGAATTATCGAAGCCCTGCTTGAGAAGGGGGCAAATATTGCCGCTTTTGATCCCGAGGCGATGGATAATGTTTTGCAGGTCTTAGGAAGCAAGATAAGTTATTCTGAGAGTGTTGATGAGTGTTTGAAGAATGCTGATTGCTGTATGCTCGTCACAGAATGGCCTCAATTCAAGAAGCTTCGACCAGAGGATTTTGTCAGGTTGATGCGCAATCCTATCCTTATTGATGGTCGGCGGATTTACGATCCAGAAATCTTCTCTAAGAAACTCAAACTAAGAGCTATTGGAATAGGTATCTGCTGAGACAGCTCTTGGAACAAGAGCTGACTATTAATAACTGATGCCTCTGCAAGAAAGCCGGAGATTCTAGTTAGAATGCACCTATACGATTGGTTGTCAAGAGAATGATACAAAAGGTTGTTATTCCCGTTGCTGGGTTGGGCACTCGATTATTACCGGCTACGAAACAACAGCCCAAAGAGATGTTGCCTATTTTCGCCTTAGATGCGTGTGGTGAATTGTGCTTAAAGCCTTTCATTCAGCTCGTGTTTGAAAATCTTTATGACAATGGCTTGAGAGAGTTTTGTTTCGTAGTTGGAAGAGGAAAACGAAGTATTGAAGATCACTTTACCTTAGACAATGATTTTGTTGAATACTTGAAACGGCAACAAAGGCTCGGAATGGTTAAAGAGCTCAAGAGTTTTTATCGTAGGATCAGCAATTCTCATATAATATTTCTGAATCAGCCTGTGCCAAAGGGCTTCGGAGATGCGGTTTATCAGGCAAGGCCTTTCACGGGCGAAGAGCCGTTTGTGGTCAACGCGGGAGACGATTTCATAATATCAAAGAACGGGGAATACTTAGATAAGCTGACGAATATTTTTGAAGAGCGAAGCGCTGACGCTGCGTTCCTTGTTGAGAGAGTCGAAGATCCTCGCAAGTACGGAGTCATAGATGGCAGGAAAATCGGCAAGGGTCTTTATCAAGTCAAGGGTGTCGAGGAAAAGCCTAAGCATCCTCAATCTGACATCGCTATCGTCGCAATTTATATTTTCACGCCGAAAATCTATAACGGCATAGAAAAAGCAAGGTCCGACACGAGGGGAGAAGATACAGCTAACAGCTGGCATTCAACGACTGATCAAGGAAGAATGCAATGTGTACGCGGTTGAATTAGGCAGGAATGAGAGGAGGATAGATATGGGGACACCTGAATCTTATTGGCTTGCCTTGAGCTCGCAAGTGCGTTCGATCAACAGTTGCAAGCGTGTGTCGCAGTCGGAAAAAGCTTCTTCATAATTGAAGAGTCAATGGCATATCATTTTTCGGTGTGACCGATTCATTTTGAATCTGGAAATATAGGAATGCTTCCAAAATCTGGTGAGCCGCTGCCAAGGCTTCTTGGCGAGCTTTAGCAAGGAATCATATATGAGACCACTTAGAGTTGGAGTAATTGGTTGTGGCTGGATAAGCCAGAACGCCCATATTCCAGCTTACATTGAAAACCCAAGATCGAAGCTGGTTGCAATTTGCGATGCTAACGAGGAGCGTCTGGGCGAAGTCTCAAAGAAATACGGAATTAAGAATGTTTTTGTGAACAGTCAGGAATTGCTAGAATCAAATCTCATTGATGCAGTGAGTGTTTGCACGCCGACAGCAGCGCATTGGAAAGTGGCAATTGAAGCGGCGAAGCACGGAATTCACACTTTATGCGAAAAACCGTTGGCGTCAAATTTGGAAGAAGCGGAAAAAATCGTCGAGGCTGTACGCCAGAGCAAGATCAAGTTTATGGTCGGGTTCAACTATAGGTTTCTGCCAAATCACGCGATGGCAAAAAGGTTCATAGATGCTGGTAGGATAGGAAAGCCGATCTTTATCAGGGGCGAGGTTGTCACTCCGGGTCCCTATAAGGCTGATATAGATGAAAAAGACTATCCACGCGAGGCTGAAAAAAGAATCGGTGCGTTTTTCGACCTTGGATCCCATTTTGCAGATTTGTTCATTTGGATGATGGGAAAACCAAAGGAAGTTTACGCCACTTTTTCCTCATATAAAAGCACTACTGGCGTTGATGATTCTGCAAACGCCCTTATTAAGTTTGAATCGAACGTATTGGGAAGCATAGCCGTGTCTTGGCTGGATTTGCCTGACTACCAATCTATATCCGATAGTCGAATTATTGAAATAGTCGGAACCAAGGGAAAAATAGATACTGAGTTTTTTGGGCCATCTCTTTTCTTCTATGGCTCGAATTCGATTTCATCGAAGATTAGAGGGAGAGTTAGAATTATGCCTGTAAACTTTGACTTCAGAATTCCTGATGAAGCCTTGAAATGGTCGTACAAGAAGGAAATAGATTCTTTCGTAGATTCCGTGATCAAAGACGAGGAAACACCAATATCAATCGAGCATGGCGTCAACGTTCTCAAGCTAGTGACAGCAGCGTATGAATCAGCTAAGCATAAGACTGCAGTGAACTTGGAGTAATAGGAATGTCGCTAGTATCCGTAGTAAAAACCGATGAAAACGGAATCGGTGAAGCCGTCAACAAAGCCATTGATCTTGTTGACGGATTCGAAAACGTCAAGGGAAAGAGACGAATTTCAATTAAGCCAAACCTTTGTACTCCAAAATCTGCTGCCTCCGGCGCCACCACTGACCCTCAGATAGTCGGTGCTTTGATAAAAAAGATTAACTCACTCATGTCATGCGAAATCAACGTTGTGGAAACAGACAACTCCAAAGCGACCGCAGACAAGACCTTCGATTACTTGGGTTACGATGCTCTATCACAAGAATTCAAGAATGTTCATTTGGTAAACTTGTCGAAGGATAAGAAGGTTCGTGCCCAGATAGACGGAGAAATCTTTTCAAGCATTCTGATTCCCGAATCCATGATTTTTTCTGATTGCCTCATAAGTGTCGCTAAGCTGAAAACTCATGTGGACTATTTGTACACAGGCGTGCTGAAGAATCAATATGGTTTTCTCATGAAGCCTAGGGCGCAATACCATGGTTTCATGTCCAAGATACTTGCAGACCTGAACAAATTCTACAAGCCTGATCTGTCGATTATTGACGGCGTAACAGGCATGGAGGGTTTCGGTCCGACTGATGGGACTCCTAGACGCGTTGGAGTGATAATCGCAAGCAAGGATCCAGTCGCGGCTGACGCCGTCGCGGCAAGAGTAATTGGAATAAAGCCGTCTAGAATAGGATACCTCAAGCATGCGGAAAAGAAGGGAATAGGTTCGTGGAGGAACGTCGAAGTGGTCGGATGCAGCATCAGCGACGTGGCTACTTCTTTCGCCTTCATCAAAGCGAGGCATTTCTATCTAGGCAGAGTCTCTCTTGCTCTACAACGGTACTCAACATACACAAAGAATTTCGCTGAACTTGTCCGTTTGACCAGAAGCGCGTTATCGACCGCTGGGTTTTCGACGGTTGAGAGAAGGCTATCCTATTCGGGGCTTCTGCGTTTAGCGAAGAACACTGTGTTTAGGTTAGAACAGTGATTCTGGCCTTACGGACCAAATAGAAGATTGTTGTTCTGCGAATTATCCTGTTCAGCTTACAATTCTCGAATGTCACAAATCACCAGCTTTTTCTTTTTAAATTTGGATTTGATCGGAAAAATCATTTTAACTGAAACAAAGGGATTTTTGCTGAACTGAAGCCTGTCAATCCCCATGGAATCATAAGAAAGAATGGCTTTATGTCAGAGATAGCAGAATACAACCCTAGGCTTTAAAGAAAGGTGGCTGGACATTATGAAAGTCGCATTAATCACGTGTTGGTATAAAAACATGTCAACGGCAAACTATGCCTATAATCTGTGTTCTGCTTTGGGTACTCGAGTGGATATGCAAGTTATCTCTTCGGAATGTCATTGTTGGCCGCTTTTTGTCGGGACGAAAGATGTTTTTCAAGACACCTGCAAGTTTGCCCGCTTTCCTCCTCATTTGCATGCATTGGACGCAAACCGTAATCGAGGTATTTTTTATACTTTGGTTTCTAGAGTTATGTTGTTTTTGCAACTTTTGAAAGGAATCACATACGTAACGTTATGCAAAGATTGTGACATAATTCATTATCAGCAAACTCATGCGAATCCTTTTGGGATGGCTCCTCTCTACACGCTTCTTTCAATTCCAATCAAGAAAAAACGCATCGTGACAGTCCACAGATTAGGCGCGTTGGGCAGACTCAGATTCTTCAACTATGCATACAGGAAAGCAGACAGAATAATTGTACATTCGAATGATATGAAGAAGGCAATGCTCTCTTTTAATGTTCCGGCTTCTAAAATAAGTTTGGTTCCTCACGGTGCTTCACTGCCGCCTTTGATGCATGGTCTTAGAGAAGAGATCACACTCTTTGGGGCACCTGCTGAGGGCAAGGGATTTTTGACAATTTTGAAAGCTCTAAAGTTGTTGAAGGATAGAGGTCGTGAAGTGCACCTGCACATATATGGTATTTATAGTGAGGGAGAAAAAGGCAAAGCAGTTAATGAGGCATTTCGTGTTGGTGTGGCTGACTTGCTCGTTTGGGGGGGTCGATTGAGTGAGGCGGATTTCGATCGGAAAATGCAAGAAAGTATCTTCACGCTAGCACCTTACTCAGTTGCGACATCAGGGAGTAGCGTAGTTACAAGAGCGATGGGAAATGCTACTCCTATAATAGCGTCCACTCTCGGAGGCCTTCCTGAGTATTTGGGAGGAGCAGGGTTATTAATTCCGCCAGACGATCCAGAAGCGTTGGTCTCGGCGATGACAAAATTGCTTGATGATCCATCGTTGAGGGAAAAACTTTCAGGAGAGGCGAGAAAAAGAGCTGAAACCTTTTCATGGAGCAGTGTGGCTGAAAAAACTCTTGACATTTACTACCAATGTATGCGAGAAAGGTAGGCTTTGGATCACGTATCAGCCTTGCGTTTGATTCAGGAATTTTTTTGTTGGTTTACGGCCATCTGTTGCGAAGCTTGAATTTTCCGGATTGTTGCCAATTATGACTCGAAGCTATTCAAGAATGCTTGTGACAGGCGGTGCAGGCTTTATCGGCAGTCACATTGCAGACCGCCTTCTTAGCCAAGGCTTTGAAGTTACCGTTATTGATAACCTCGCAAACGGGTGTCTAGAAAACATAGCGCGCAATCAAGGCAGAGCAGCATTTCATTTTGTTAAGGGAGACATTCGAGATTGGGATCTGGTTAAGAAAACAATGAAAGGCATTGACGCTGTTTTTCATGAAGCTGCATTAGTAAGTGTAGCTCTTTCGATACAAGATCCAATTCTTACAAATGAAATAAATGTGTCTGGAACATTGAACCTCTTGAAAGTATCTGCTGATCTCGGTGTTAAACGTTTTATTTTCGCTTCTTCAGCGGCAGTCTATGGGAAAGCACAGAAACCGCGAGAAAAGGAGGATATGATCCCGAATTCAACTTCACCGTATGGAGTTTCTAAACTTGCTGCAGAAAAATATGTAAGATTGTTCTACGATGTTTATGGTCTCGAGACTGTCTCTCTTCGCTACTTCAACGTGTATGGTCCGAGACAAAGCTTTAATGTTGAAGGCCAATATGGCGGTGTGATAACCATTTTTTTGAACAGGTTGCTTAACAATACGTCTCCTATAATCCATGGAGATGGAAAACAGACGAGAGATTTTGTTTATGTCCAAGACATCGTCGAAGCAAACATGCTGGCACTAGACAACAAAAATTCCGCGGGAGAATTGTTCAATATAGGTACCGGCTCAAGAGTAAGCGTTAATCAAATGGTAAAGATTCTCAAAACTCTAACTAATAGAAAAAACCTGAAAAATATTTACACTAATCCTAGACCGGGCGATATCCGGCACAGTTGTGCTGACATATGCAAGGCTCAGAAAATATTGGGTTACAATCCGAAGTTCTCCTTTGAAAAAGGTATAACAGAACTTGTAAATTGGTGCACTAGTAACCGACTCAATTCTTGAAAAAAGTGTTTAATGGAATTCAAATCGTGGACGACGTAGAAGAACTCGTCAACTTTAATCTCGGCGCAGTTTTTGTGACGACGCCAATACTCTAGCGCGCAGGCGTTAGAAAATCCACGTGTAGTTGCACGAGGTTTTTAATATGTATAATTGTGCGTTAAAGAGTGTTTATTGGTGAATTTCATGAGAGTTTCTATTCGTGTATTTTCAGATTCCAATAGTCTGAATAGAATTGAAAGCGAGTGGAACGCACTGATAGACAAGTGCAGTGAGAGTCCAAATCTTTTGAGCGGATTTATTAGGCAATATATGGAATTCGATTGTTTAAAAGGTTGGTATCCGCTGGTTTTAGTCCTTTCCGTTGATGACAAGATTGTAGGCGCTATTCCACTGAAGACAGAGAAGAAGTTTGGATTTAGACTCGTCAAATTTCTTCCTAGGCTGGGGTTTTCCCAAGATTTCATAAGTGAGAAGCAATATCGGGAAATTCTCATATCGCACATTCTTGACTTTTTGTTCAAAACCTTGCAGTGTAATTTAGTCAGCTTAACTCTGCCAAGTGAATCATCGAGTCTGCCAATTCTTGAGCAAGAGTGCAGAGCAATCAGAATTCAATTTGGTACTAAGCCTGAAATGGGACATCGTATCCTCCCGGTCGAGGGTACTTGGGAAGAATTCGAAGCGCTCAGAGGCGGAAACTTCAGACGGAAATTCAAGAAAATAGCACGAAATCTTGATCGGGCTGGTTCTTGGAAAATTACATGTCTTGAAAAAGGGAACGAAGAACTTGTTATGAAAAAAATGCGTGATGTTGAGAGCGTGAGCTGGAAGGAGGAGTGGCGGAGTCAAACTGGGATGAAGGGTGATCAGGATCTCTTAATGGCTTGGAATGGATCACAGTACACAACTAGGACTGAGCCAAGTTTCAATTGGAGTTTTTGGTTTCTAGATCTAAATAACCAAACGCTGGCATATGCTCTGGTTTTTCAATACAAAGAAGTCGCTTTCATTGTTAAAACATCCTACGACGAACGGTACAAGAAATTTTATCCAGGGATATTTGTCATCAACGCAGCCATTCGTGAACTTTTTGGCAGAAGACAAGTTAAAAAAATCGATTTTGTCACGGATCTTCCATTTATGGAGACATGGACTTCTCTAAGTTTGCCTCGAATTGGGGTCATTATGTCTCGGAGGAATATACTGCAGGTCATAATCAGATTCGCGTTTGCGAATGAAAATATGAAGAATGTCCTAAACTTATTTCTAGCTCCCTTATTGGAGAGAGTAAGATCCATTGCCGATTTTTTGGGATAGTGCATCGAACCTTAAAATTAAGCTAGCACCTTAAGGAATTAATATGTATGTCGAAGAATTAAAGAACGAAGCGGAATGGGAAACTTTTCTACAGGCCTCTCCAGAAGGAACATTCTACCATAGTCTGAAATGGAGAGAAGTAATACAAAAGTCATTCCTCCATTCTGCCACCTATCTAACAATCAGGGACGAAGATGGAACGATTGTTGGCATATGCCCTGGATTCATCCTTAATTCAATGAATGTGAAAATTTACGAATCAATACCGTGTTCAGATTATGGAGGTCCAGTGATAGCGGAGCATTACATCGAGCAAGCTTCTCTCTCATTGCGAAGTTTTCTTCAAAAATTTTGTTCTGACAAAGGTATAGCATACGCTAGGATTTGTTTCACGAAAGACAAATTGGCGCAACGTTTTGAATTGCCATTAGGCTATGTTAGCACAATGAAAGGTGTAGTGGAAATTGATCTGAAAGCTGAGCCTTCAGATCGCATATGGAATAAAATATTTTCCAAAAATCGAAGATATAAGCTCAAACGTTTCGAACGAGATGGCTTTCAAACTCAAGAAGCAAGAACAAAATCTGATCTTAAAGATTTCTACAATCTGTATCACCAGAACATGGAATACATTGGAGCTTCCCCGTATCCGTATAAATTCATAGAGAATATGTGGAGCATACTCTATCCCGACAATCTTCGCATTTGGCTGGTTGACAAGAAAAAAAGAGTCGGGGGGATCGCGGTCTTCAAGTATGGACAAGGAACCTATTGGGTCTACGCAGGAATAGATAGAGAAAGAGACTATGGTAGATACTCGATTGTGCCTTACTTGCTTTGGAAAGAAATTAAAACAGCAGAAGAAGAAGGCTGCAGATACGTATCCTTGGGGGGAACACCAAGCGATCCTAACAGTCCATTGTATCTTCAAAAAATGAGTTTTGGGGGTTTATTCCATCCACAAAAAAAGGTGTGGTATCCCTTCAGTTCCATGGGATCTATCCTACTCCAGACTGGAGCCAAGACTATTTCGGCTTGGAAAGCTATTAGGGATTTCTTACCGATTGATTTTAAAAAGATCATAGAAAGCAAACTTTCAAGTTTCTAACTCGCACGCGCGACTTATTGGAGCATGATTTATTTAGTTTGGTTCGCTTTGCCAAAGACGAAGAGGGCGATGCTTGAGTAAATCGGATATACCCACATAATTATAATCCAGTAAGTTCCACTCAGCACAACGTTGAGATTCAAGACCGCAACAAAATCGTCCAAGGTAACTAAGATTAACACAACGATATACGAAAGGAATGTCAGGACGGTAAAAACAGTAATTTTCACATCGCCCCCTCCTTTTTCTTGGCCGTAGAGTAGAAAAACAAGAATTGACGCAAGAGGGTAGACCACATCCAATACAGGCCAAAGAAAAGGCCCAAAAATAGTGTCTAAATTACCAATATTCGGAGCAATAAAATCATCACCAAAAGTTATCAATACCAAAAGGATACCGAAAATTAATGTTAACATCTCACTTTTCAAACTCATGTTCTAAACCTAACTTCCTTCAAAGCAAAGACCTAGACATATATAAAGCGCATGCCTTCTCCATTTTCACTATTAGATGTTTAGCTCCAAACTCCAAACAAGCCTGAAAACAAGAACACGTCGACTCTCAGAATTTAGCAACACGCCTGCGCGTGAAAATTGGAAAACTGTGTTTTCTTATGCGGGGTTCAAAGCAAAAGAAGAATAGCTTTCTGAACCTTTACCTGGAGTCAAACATTGGAAAAGAAATTTCTAGGGTTTCTTGCCTGTCGTTTATGACTTACAACCTCTACCGGAGCTACATTATATCCAAAGGGTCCTAACCTTCTAATGCTTGATGTAGGAGACAGAGAATTGAAAATCAACCGGTTAGTCATTTCTATTATAGGCAGTTATAGCCTTAAAAATCGTGGAGACGAACTTTTATTGAAGGGCACTATTGAGCTATTTCAGTTACTGTTTAAAAACAGAACAGTAAAGTTTAATATTTATCTGATGAAACCCGATGAAGAGGCGTGGCTCCTCAGTAATGAAGAAACGAAAAATATGCACGTCCTTTCTCCACTTATTACTTTCGTAGAACCTAAAATGAGGTCTCTTTATCTTCTTGCTTGGAGCTATTTATATAGGATATTCCGTTCAAATTCCCTCGTTATGCTTTTACCCAGAAATGACCAGAAGAAAGTCCTAGCGCTATTGCAATCAGACTTGATTGTTTATAGAAGCATAGACCAAATTTCTGATATCTTCAGTAGCAAAATGTTTCTAAACAATTATGTCCAAGCAACATTTTGCTACAATTTGAAAAAGCAACGGTTTCTTCTACACTCACAGACGATTTATTTTACTCGTAGCCATAATTTGTTAAGCAAGTTTGTTATCAAATTTCTAATAATTTTGCTTTCAAAGCAAGTTAAGATCACTTTGAGAGATAGATTCTCAGAAGAATGGTTTATCAAAAATAGAGTCAAATACTTTAGCATAATTCCTCCCCCTTCGATTATGGTGACCCACGAAATTTCAGAAAAACATTATGCAAAAGAAAAATATAAAAAGTCAAATAAAATTTTGATTGTTCCGCGAATATATTCACCGAAAAGAAGAGAATACCGTGAGCTTCTGGAGTCTTTATTATCGAAGTATCCCACTTTGGAAATTTTCCTTATAGGACAATCGTACGTGACGGAATTTAGAGACGATGACTCTGTGGAGATAAGCAATATCCTTCGTCAAACTGATGCTGATCAGACTGGCAGAATTAAAGTCTTTGATATGAGGAACAAAAGCCTTCTCGATATACTGAAGTTCATTATGGATGTTGATTGTGTTGTTTCCGAGCGAGCATTCATAGCAGTAAGTGCTCTCTCATTAGGGATACCATCTGTTATTTTGGATCCGTATGGAGGGAAAAGTATAGGTCTTGCAAAGTTGTTTGGTTTTGAGAAGTTTGCTTGTCGGGTAGAGTCCTTTAACACCAGCCTTATTATTAGTTGGATTGAAAACATACTCGAGAATAAAGAACAATACTCCATATTTCTACAAAGAAAGGCTGAAGAGCTCTATAATGAGGCAGTGACAAAAACATGGAGATTGATTCAAGCGAGCCAATAGCTTACGAACATATAAGCCCCGTTGAAACGTAAATGCGAATTGACTGATCGTTTTCCAAGCACTCTATACTGTTTTAAAGTCGTCCGTCAAGACCTAAACAAGCAGGAGTTATTATTCGAGTAAAAGATGAATATAAGCCCAATATCAAGATGTTCGACAATAGATCGGGATGGAATCCTCACAGAGATTCCGCCAATCGTAAACCAGAAATTCATGATTTTGGATGTACGGTACACATTGGTGCTCGATTAAAAAAGGAGATTTCAGACTAGCCAAAGATACTTTGTCTAAAATCGATTCCCAGATACATTTGTATGCTAGAAGGGAGTGGCTCTGAGAATAGTTTTGTTTAGTTCGCAGTTCTTTAATGTTATTAATTACCTGTTGGTATTTTCTAAGATGGATCAAAAATTCAGCTGGGTCCCTCTTGTGCCGCTTAAAAAGAAAGCTTACTTTGAACACAGGATAGCGCGTATCTCCGAGCTTGGAACAAACATTGCGGTTCGTCCAATTTTCTTGCAAACTCCGAACAATGATTTGAAGAATCTTCTGAATCTGCGCATATTTTTGAGAGACTTTTTCAATATTTTTCGAACGTTGAGACAAATGAAAGCCGATGCGATTGTAGTCTTTTATTTGCTAGATGCGTTTCCCATAGCGGTGTTGAAGGGTCTTTTAGGTTGCAAACTTTTCACAGTTGCAACTGGCGGTGACATTAATTTGCATCGGAGTTTGTGGCATCGTCTCATTAGGCGAATAATATACAGAAATAGCAATGTAGTGTTCGCAGTTTCTAAAGATCTTGAGCGCAAGATCTTTTTGGAGAGTGGTGGGCGAAGAGTGGTTCTACTTCCAACAGGAGTAGATTCATTCTTCTTCAAGCCGCTTGAATCTCGTGAAACTTTAAGGGCGAAATGGAAGTTCCGTCCCGAGGATTTAATAGCCTTGACTGTTAGCAATCTGGAGAGTCATAAGGGAGTAGACGTTGCGATAGGGACTATTAGCATTCTTCGCGATCGTGGGGTGGATAACGTAAAACTGGTAGTAGTTGGAGAAGGCTCCCAGAAGAATTCGCTTCAGCAGATGATCGTGAAAAATAATCTGGAAACGGCCGTGTTTCTTTTGGGCGAAAAAACTAGAGGCGAGCTTTTGGAGCTTTACAACATTGCCGACTTTTTTCTTCTCACTAGCCACACCGAAGGATTGCCCTTTGCTTTACTCGAAGCCATGGCCTGCGAAAAGCTGTGCATTTCCTCACCTGTAGGGGATATACCCGATGTGATAAGAACAGGATACAATGGATTCGTAGCAGATTCGATCATGCCTTCAGATTTCGCCATGAAAATTGAGAACGCTTTAGCTATGAATAAGGAAGAACTGGCAACGCTGACAAGCAACGCCAGACAAACCATATTGGAAAACTTTGACCTTTGCGTGATAGCGCGAAGTTTGATAGACTCAATCTCCAATTTCGCTAGTGTATAGAGCGGGCTGCTGAATAAGTTCGTTCTAGGTCATAAGGTTGATAGCGCGTGCCAAGTTTCGACTGCAAAATTCACGATGAGGACGAGTTACGCTCCAGTGTGCAATTTCTGAAAGAACTGATCAATAAATGAGGCGTGTCTCAAAAAGGAACGTTTCGAAAAAGCAATCGTGCGCTTCAGAACGAGTGAAAGTAGAATTCAAGTTACACTATTTGTATGGCACAATCGCCGAAGAAGCGTCAAGGACTAAAGACCCGGGTACGCACGCGATTTTATTCCGTTGTCAAGTATTACCTGGACACATGTCTGCACTATAATTTGAGATTCAGCACGGTTTTAGAAAAGCACCAGAATGATTCTGACTCGTATCCTGCTTGTGACCACCCTCAGTCGCTTCTCTTAGGCGTTCGCTATTGTCCAGGCAAACCGTTCCATATTTGCAAATCGTCAAGCCAAAAGTAGCAGGGTGATGGAGCAACCCCAGCATCGTTTTCGTAATAAACCATTGTTTTAAGGTAGAAATTCGGGTATCCTCTTGAAGTGAATGGAGCTGGATTATATGGGTCAGTATAGCTATAAGTTTTCGAGTTTCCTGCACCTAATGGATCATGTACACGGTACATATTATTCTTATTTAAAGCAACAAGTGTTACTCCATTAATCCAAACATCAATAACAGGATTGGTTGTTGAACGCACTATATAGACTTCTACATGTGACCATTGCCCTAGCAAAACTGGCACATTCCAATTGGCATACCAGTCATCCCATAGAAATCCTGCCCCTTCTCCTATGTATGCTCTTTCATCAACATACCAATACTTAGAAGTAGCATTTGCTTGAAGGTTTACCGCAATCGAAGTTTCATATTCATTTGAGCCAAGAGCAGTATTGTAATCTCTGTATCCAAATATTTGGAAATATTCCCAATAACCAGTACAGTTAATGTAGCCATTGCTTGACCTTTGCGGAGTAACACCACCGAGTTTTTGTGGAGTCAACTCAAAGTTTGATGGGAGCCACACATAGAAACTGTCGTAGACCTGTCCGTGCATATTGCCCAAGTCTGATGTAGTTCCACCACCATAATTTACTGGAGTGCCATCTTGCATGTAAAAGTCTATCTGGTTTCTACATACCCCATCTGATGCTGTAGTGCCAATTAATAATGCTCTGGTTGAAGAACTACCTGATGGTGGAGCAATAGGACCATTTGAATAAACATCTGTACAAGGATAACTGTCTATCGTATCTATCCATCCACTTCCACTATCTGTATCCCAGAAAGTATGATAGCTAGCCCAATTATAACCTTCATCTGCACCAGAAATTGCAGTAGGTTGATTGCCAGCCCCTCCTGGCTGGGTTATTGTTACAGGAGAATCAAAGCTAGATTCAAATTTCAGACTGCCCTGTCCACCTGTGTTATAAACAATGTTTCCAGAGGAACTAACGCTAGCGCTGATAATTCCTTGCCCCTGGGTTAACGTCATCATTGAGAGTGAACATATCAGAATCGGAATGATCAGTGTGAGTATTTTTCGTCGTTGCACTTCTTGTCAACCTCTGTCATTGATACAGTCAGACATATGATATCACGAGATTTAATAAACCTTCGTGCATTGTTGTTGAACACTAATACAGATGAGAGAACAAGCATACTTAAACGTGTTTATGAATGAAGGAGAGACCATATGTCCCGGGGCAGTGCAAATAACAAGCTTACTATATTGTGGGTGTGTTTTGCACGGACTCTGGAACTCACGCCTTCACATCCGAATTTGAGCGGTTCGGAAAGAATAGAAAGATTAAGAAATTTGGCAGAGCAAGGAAACAACGTATATCTGCTAGCTGCAGACTTTGAAAAGGAACGCTACAAAAGAAACCCTGATTTGCACCTAATATCGATCCCTATAAGAAACATCCCCATGATTTCTTCCGTCATGTACGGGCTCTTTTTATTCTTATTCTTGCCATTTTACTTGGTCAGAATTCGTCCCGATTTCGTGATTTCAGATCCGTCAACAGCGCTTTTTCTTTCTTGGAAACCAATCTTGTCAAGGCTTTTGAAGTTCAAAGTGACTCTAGATATAAGGAGTACTCCAGTGAATTCTTTCAGGGGTACCCGTGCATACCTGAATAGACTTTACTTCAACGTTTCAGTTTACGTCACCAAAATGATGTTTGATGGAATGACAATTATAACACCAATGATGAGGGATGAGATTTGTCATTTGTTCGATATCAATGAGAAATGGGTTGGAATTCTGGCAGGGGGTGTTTCAGATGAGTTTCTTACATATAAAGAACGGAGTTCAGATAGGGCGGAGTTGAGGGAGAAATTAGGTCTTTCAGGCAGATTTGTGATAATCTATCATGGCGCACTGAGGATGGGTAAGGGCGGTCTTGTTGAGACTATAAAAGCAATAAGCTTATTGAAGAACTCTTATCCCGACATAACTTTTTTTATGCTTACGCCAAAAACTCCCGTAGGTTTACACCTATTGGAAAAAACTATCAAGGAAAATGCTGTTCAGGACAATGTGAAATTTCTTGGACCCGTGGATTTTTTTGATGTTCCAAGATATATTTCAATGAGCGATGCGGGAATCGTTCCGTTGCCCAATATACCTGCATGGAGGCATCAGCAACCGCTAAAAATACTGGAATATATGGCTATGGGAAAGACAATAATTGTTTCCGATATTCCAGCTCACAGAGCATTAATTGAAGACAACAAGAATGGTATTTACGTACCTCACGTTACACCGGAGGAGCTTGCGCAAGCGATCGAATACGCATATAATAATCGAGAAAAACTCCAGGAGTGGGGTAAAATCGGTAAAGAAATCATCTTGAAGAAGTATACTTGGAAGAAAGTCAATGAAGACTTGATTGAATATCTGTCAAAAATATGACGCTAGTAACAGGTTGAAGGAATACCCGCTGAAAGAGAAGTGAACTGGAGGACTACATAATGCCCGGAATCATCGCAATCATGGGAAGAGAAGGTGATGGGGGTCTATTGGCTTCCATGGTCCGCTCGATCACCCATGAAAAGTGGCATCAAACTAATTTGTATTCTGCGCCTCCACTAGCAATAGGAAGGGTGCATCTAGGAATAACGAATCCGGAACCACAACCCATTTTCAATGAAGATGGATCCATTCTTATTGTAATGGATGGTGAGGTCTTTGGTTATGAAGATGAGAAGAAAAGGCTTGAATTGCGAGGACACAAATTCAAGGTAGGAAACGATCCCGAATTCTGCCTTCATATGTTCGAGGAATATGGAGAGGAATTTGTCAGAAAACTGAATGGATCTTTTGTTCTAATAATATACGACATGAGAAATGAGAACATTTTGATTGCTAACGATAGGTACGGGCTGAGACCCTTGTACTACGCCGGCGAGGGCACCAAGTTCATTTTTTCTTCAGAAGTAAAAGCAATATTGAAAGACGAATCGCTTAAGAAAGACATAGATGATGAAGCTGTTGCTGACTTCTTTGCTTTTGGGAGACTTCTAGGAAGCAAGACATTTTTCAAAGAGATCAAGCTGATGCCTCCCGGGTCTATAATAATCTGGGCTGATGGAAGAATCTCGGAGAAAAAGTATTGGGACATAAAATTTGAAGAAAGCTACCACAGCCTGTCTGAGGAATACTATCTGAACAAGTTAGTTGCCCTTTTCATGAAAGCCGTCGAGAGAAGAGCAAAAGGGAAGCATCGTATGGGGGTTTTTCTGAGTGGAGGGTTGGACAGCAGGACAGTTGCTGGAGCACTTGACAGATTTCATCCTTTTGTCACCTTCACATATGGTTTAAGAGGAGGTGATGAAGCCACAATCGCAGAAAAAATAGCAAGGAAATTAGGAGTGAAACATGATTTCACGGAATTTAGAAATGATTTCCTAGTTTCCTCCTCGGAGGAGACTGTTTACTTAACAGACGGAATGTTGAACTGTGCACATATCTTTTGGAACTGTCTGTTCTCAACTGCAAGGGAAGATGCGGACGTGATTTTTCATGGCACAAGTCTGGATGTTTTGTTGGGCACCTACCTTTCTCGTGTTGCTTACCGTCACTCGCGAGGCAAGCTGTCTTCCGTATTTCTGGAACAGCAGATATCCCAATCAAGAGGCGACGCCTTTACCAATTTTCTCTATGATGAACTCAACAACATGATTCCTGATGTAATTGCGCCACTTTTCTATTCCCAAGATTACTACAAGAAAATTAGGACATATCCACATAAATCATTCCGTAAATCTTTAGAAATTATTGATGGAACAGACGCCATAAACAGAACTGATTGCTTTTTCCTATCATCATGGGCAAGGTTTAATCTGAGTGCCGTGTTGTTGAGAAACCATGTTGAGGATAGAGTTCCAGGTTGGGACAACGATTTTTTCGACTTCGTTCTTTCTATTCCTTCTGAGCTACGATTTGGATACAATCTTTACTTCAAATTCCTAAAAAGAATTGCGCCTGAGCTTGCGGAGATTCCTTACCAACGTACAGGTGTTCCTCTTAACTGGCCTCCAATTGCTCATAGCATCGGGTACTTACTTAAAGGTGGTTATAAGTTGTTTGTTCAGAAATTGAGAGAGAGGACGGGGGGGATTGTTTCGTTGCCCCAAAACATGGGGTATCCGGATTTAGATGATATAATTAGAAAAGATTTCAAGACTAGAAGATTCTTCAAAAATATCTTGTTGGATGAAAGGACTTTGAGTAGAGGTTATTTCAACAGGGAATTTGTTGTTAGAATGATCAATGAACACATGAGTGGTAAAAAGAATTGGGGAGCGCAGCTTTGTGCTCTGCTGACTTTTGAGTTGTGGAATAGATTGTTTGTAGATCCATCTTCAGTATCAGCGCAAAGAGGCACGGTTGTTAAGCGAGTCTGAGATCACCAAACATGAACTCTTCTTTGGCATCACTAAAAATACGAAACGGTTAGATTGATGCTACCATTCGATTTGAAGCATTGGAGTATGAGCGCGCAAAAATCGTGCATTCATTGTAACCTAAGGAATGATTAGGTATGGCCTCAAAACATGAGCGGATTCAAGCCAAGAGACGCAAAAATCTGGAAAAGCTTTCAATTCCCTCTCAGTTTTTTCATCTGATCCACTTTGCAATCAAACGGTCAACGATGCAGTTCGACAATGGTTCCTTGATTACATCCATAGATGTTGACGTCGGTAGCAAGCTTGTTGGAGAGCTAAACAATGGCAAGAACGACACGAATGTTCATGGATATCTAACGGAAAGCAGAATAGGTGAAATTGAGGAGAACACAATTCCTCTTCTGATTGAGTTCTACAATCATCTCGAGATACCAGTAACCTTCGCTGTCAGGGGGCAATTGACAGAAACGAAGAGCGATATATTACAGTTGCTTCTACGATCATCAATTAAACATGATATTGGAGGACATGGATACTATCATAGGACCTTTACGACCATTTCCACACGTGAGGCACAAAATGAGCTAGAACTGATCTCTGTTGGTATGAAAAAGTTTGGTATTCATCCGAAAAGCTTCGTGTTTCCTAAGAACCAAGTTGGACATCTATCTCTGCTTGAAAAATTCGGGTATGAATGCTACCGAGGTGAGGGTGGATTAGGTAAGGACGAAATGTGTGTGAGAAAGCGAGGTCGATTGTACGACGTACGACCAGGGTTTCACCTCGGTGTTACCTATAATCCAGTTTTCCTCAACAAGATGATTGACTTGGCAATTAGGAACAAAGTCCCTTTTCATTTTTGGTTTCATCCCCGTGATATCTACGAAACGAAAGGTAGATCGACACAAAGGAACATGGACCGTGTCTTGCTTCCTATCTACAGATATGCGAAGAAAAAGGAGAAAGATGGCGCACTGAATTTTGAGACAATGTACTCGATTGTGGAAAAACTAAGACGGCCTTGAAACAAGGCATCGTCGACAGGAGATACGGGCTGAGCACAGGCTATTCGTCATTAGGGTTGTAACTAGCAGAAATTAGAGGGGCGATCAACCTGAGAGATTACCTGATATTCGTATTCATTATTCAAATTGCGATGTTTGCAGTAGTACTGTTGAATATTCCAATTGCGCGACAAGTAATCGGTTTCGTCTATGTTTCGTTCATACCTGGGTTTCTTGTTCTCAAAATTCTGAGACTCAATCCAAAAAGCAGAACCAATACGGTATTATTGTCTGTAGGTTTAAGCATAGCTTTTCTCATGTTCATTGGATTGGCTATCAATGAGCTATATCCTATCCTAGGTATTTCGAAGCCTCTCTCAATGGCGCCTTTGCTAGCGACGATAGGCACTGTTTTGTTGGTTATGACCTTAGCAAGCTATAAGAGGGGTGTTTTAGCGGCATCATCTTCTTTGCCGAGCTTGAGTCGAATTCTTCGAATGTCTCCTTTGGTGGGAATTATACTTTTAGCGGTCTTTGGAGCTTTATTGGCTAACACCTTGATTTTGCTTCTTTTTGTGCTCGCAGTAATAGTTGTGGTCGCGATTACTGTACTCTTTAAGAAACTAATACCGTCTGAATTATATGTAATTGTCATACTTGTGATCGCGGTTTCTATTCTCTGCCATGGCGCATTCTTATCCCAATACCTGCAGGGTTATGACGCTTTAAGCGAATTCTATTGCTTCAGACTAACAGACCTTAATTCATTGTGGAGTCCTGCTGCTATCTCTATACCCGTGACAGCTTTGCCAGACGCAGGTGCACTGCCTGGATACAATGGTATGCTAAGTGTAACTATACTTCCAACAGTTTATTCGACCTTATTGAATTTATCGGGAGAATGGATGTTCCAATTCGGATATTTCCTCATCTTTTCTTTGGTGCCTGTGGCAATGTATCAAATGTATAAGCAGGGATTCGGGAAGTCTGCAGCATTCCTCTCTGCTTTTTACTTTGTTATATTCCCTAGGTTCTATGATGAGGAGCGAAGACAAATCATTGGAGAATTTTTTCTCGTGCTCCTGATTTTCTTAATTCTAGATAGGACCATCAATCCGAAAGAAAAGAAAATTCTGCTTTTTATCTTCGGGGCGGCTCTGGTCGTATCGCACTATTCAATATCCTACATTTTCACGGGTGGTGTCTTGCTAGCATGGATGATCATATCTATCTTTAGGCGATTTCCGTTAGCGCGCTTGCGATTGAATCTAAGGGAAAGGCAATTAATAAGTACTGATTTCGTAATGTTTCTTGTTGGCCTCAATATTTTCTGGTACATACTTGTCTCTCCCTCGACGGGCCAGACTCTAATTGGTTTTTTCAGCAACATCGTTAATTCTTTCACTTCTAGCTTTTCGAGTTTAGGATCAAGAGGCGGAACCGTTTCTGAATTTGTTGCTCCAAATTTAGGTAGTATGAGCGTTGCTTTAAAGATAGATTACGCAATAAACAAAATCCCTTACTTCCTTATAATCATCGGTTTCCTTGCACTCTTCAAAAACTATAAAAAAATTCCGGTCAACTTAGAGTACGTGCTCATGGTATTAACAAGTTTTTCTATTTTGTTGTTGGTCCTTATTGTTCCATCCTTTGCTAACGCATTTTTGACAGACAGGTTCTATCATGTTGCACTTGTATTCTTAGCTCCCGTTTGTATTTACGGAGGTTTGATGCTCCTAGGATGGATTCTAAAACCGATTATGAACATAAAGAATGCGCACTCAGTGGGCATTCGTGCAATATGTATTCTTCTGATTGTTATCTTTCTTTTTAAAGTGGGGTTTGTTTACGCGGCAATAGGGGATGTTGCTGACGCCGGGTACCTTGGTTTCCCAGGCATGAAAACCAGTAATTCTCCTGCGATCCAGACGGCACTTTATGAGTGGTATATCCCGGGGCAAGATGTTTACAGTGCAATTTGGCTGTCGCATATGACGGAAAATAGCTCAAAAATATATGCGGATGACACGGCAAGTATACATGTTCTTAGGGCTTACGGTATGAAAGTAACTGAATCGCAGTACATTCTGACCAATCAAACATATTATCAAACGACGATACAGCATGATGCATACGTTTACTTACGGTACTTAAATGTCCAAGGGTGGTTCAAAAACGGTAATGGATTTTCAAACATCACTGAATTCTCGAATCAATTAAATATGACAGACAAAATATACTCCGACGGTAGCGACATCTACTACTCATCGCCGGGCGGTTAATTTTGTCTCATAATATCCACAGTAGTGGGCGCTAGTAAATTTTATATGAATCGCATGTCATCTCATCGCGCGCTAAACACTACACCGCCAGTTTCAGGAACGCAAACTTGTCCATTCACGATAACAGTTTCGGTAGCATCATGATTTGGATCATATTCTTGACCGAGCGGATTGGCTGTGCACATAAACAACCCAGCTGAAGCGTCAAGAGAACAATCAAGAAAACACTTGCACAGCGTCAAAACCGACGGAAATTTAAGGACACCCATGTATACTGCTTTTGAATTCCTGCTGAAATAGAGCATCTTGACTTTGTTACACTTCCGAGAAATTAGCTAATTGCGCATCGAACTTGAACAAGGACCACGACACAATGGAATCAATATGTTAAGTATACCACACAAGGAAAAAAATATAACCGTCGCTTTCATTCAGCCTGCATATGCGAAATACAGAAGATCTCTTTTCGAGAGATTCTCTGCACATTACTCCACGACATTCTTCTTCATGGAAGAATCTCAACCACACATCTGGGATAACCATTCGCAAGAATTCCGAAGTGCCTTTCAGTTACCCAGAAAGAAATCAGTCTCGGAAGCAGTCCATCCTACAAAATTGCAATGGCTATTCAGTCGCTTCAATTTGCTAAGAAAATACTCGAATCTATTGCTCCATTTAATGACAAACAACTATCAAGTGATCGTAAGCTCAATACCTCTGAGCCCACAGACTTTGATCTCACTTCTTGCGTCAAAAGTCAGAAGAAGAAAGTGCGTTTTGTGGGTAGAAGATTGGTCTATACGTGTACCTATATCCCTGAAGGCGAAGCTCCGTTTCTATCCGATGTTTGCTCTCAAAATGTGTATTCTCAGAAGTGTGGATGCTATAGTAGTTGAAGGCACAGCTCAGAAAAGGCACTTGCAAAAACTCAATATTCCTGATGAAAAAGTATTCTTCTCGAACCATTGCAGTCTTGACTACTCCAGAATTGACAGTCAGAATTTGAAACAAAGGCTGAACATCAAGAGTGGTCTAGTCGTTCTCTATCTCGGGCAGATCGTAAAAAGAAAGGGTCTGGATGTGTTGATTGAGGCCTTTTCTGCAATAGAAAGAGAAATAGACGATGTTTTCCTCGTGATATGTGGCGATGGTGATTTTCGTCCCTTTTGTGAACACGTTGCAAAGCAACTGAAAATAAGACATGTCCGTTTCTTGGGCACAATTCCAGAAAAAGAAATCGCATCATATTACCGTACTGCCGACGTATTCGTGCTGCCATCATGTATCAGACCTGACCAAAAAATCAAGGTTGAGGGATGGGGTCTGGTGGTAAATGAAGCCCTTAGTATGGGACTACCTGTTATCACAACCAATGTAGTCGGTGCAGCAGTGGATCTAGTTCGAAATGGTTTCAACGGATATGTAGTCAAAAATGGGAATGTAGATGACCTTTGCTTGGCATTAAGAAGGATTCTAGAGAACGAGAATCTGAGGAAAACTATGGGAGAAAATTCTAGGAGAATATTCGAAGAGTTTAACGATTTTGACAAAATGTTCGATGGATTCAGACGGGCCATCGAGTACGCTAATGAACACGGTGAAATTTCAACCACATATCAATGAATACCGAGTCGAGGCTCTCCTCTTCGCGTATTATGACGGACCGCCTTTTTGCGCTAGACATTGAAGGAAAAAAATCTGGGTTTGTGATAGCGGGCGCTATTTGTGATTTCGTTCTTCAGACTTTTGTCTCTTATTGAGAGTTAACGTAGTTCGAACCGTGGTCACCATGTATTTTAAAGTGTTCTTCACATTCGACTGCGAGGATTTCATAAACCCAAGATCGATCTGGGCACTGAATCGCCTTCTGGAACTCTTGCATAAATACGATTTGAAAGCTATTTTTTTCCTGACGGGCCAAATGTGCGAGAAATTGAGAGGCCTCCCAACACCCTTGACCTTGCTTGACGAGCACGAAATAGGTTATCATTCCACATCCCACTCCGTACATCCGAATATTTTTGAGTACACCGACGTGGAGAATTACGAAACTGCTTACAACATTTCACTAGAGAGAGAGCAATCTCGAATCAACCCTCTAACGGGTGAGATTGAAGGAGAAGGTGGAATTTTGCTTCTCAAGGATTTGTTTCCGGACAAGAACATAGTCGCTTTCAGAGCCCCAGGCTTTTGCTGGTCTCCGCCACACTTAGAAGCGCTTGAAAAATTGGGAATTCGATTTGACTTCTCCACACGTCTTTCCAGAATTCCTATTCGGTATAAGAGGATGACTTTCTATCCTTTTCCCATAGGAGGGTATAAATTTATGTCCCCGAAACCTTGGATAGAATTGTCGATATTTCGATACGCGACCTTCATGGGACACCCTCGCAATCTTGTGAAGCAATATAATGATAAGGACTGGGATTCGATATATTCAAAGGGTAATCCTAAACAACTTAGCATGGTCCAAGATCATTGGAAGGCTGAACCAGAGACTTGGCGAGATTTCGATCTATTCCTTAAAACTACTAGTATTCTTGCCAAGAAAGGAATCTTGCAGATAACCCCTCAGTTACGAGAAGGAATAGACAAAGAACGCTTTACTAAAGAAGACGTTCTGAGAAGCTATCGTAGAAGCATCCGTTGGGCCGAAAGACTGTTTAGTTACAAACCTAAGTTTCTTTTAGGACACTTTTTCAGATATTTCAAAATGGCACGCGAACCTGTTCAGGAAGATTAGACTTTGCTAGGTACGTCCAATAGATGAACGTTGAACCAGACCTAGGCCTTCTGAAATTAATATACACGTGATCACGAAATGAGCGTAGAAATAACCATAGGAATGTGCGTGAAAGATTCAGAAAAAACCATCAAAGAAGCCTTTGACAGTGTTGTCAACCAGAAATATCCAAAAGGACTAATGCAGATAATCGTCATAGATGGTTGCAGCAAAGACAAAACACTGTCTATCGTGTCTAGTTCCGCCTCGAAAGCCAAAATGAAAGTAGAAATCTATTCCGATCAAAGAAAAGGACTTGGGGCAGCAAGACAAAATGGTAGTTGATCGTGCCAAGGGTAAGTACGTGATCTTCGTTGATGCCGACGTCAATCTACTCCCTGATTTTGTGAAAAGCCACGTGAACTTCATGGAGGCAAACCTAAGAACTGGCGTCGCTTTCGGAAAACCTATGCATCAAGAAGGAACACTAGTTTCGACCATAATAGATCTGCAGAGTTACGTAACTGCTGTAATCATGGGAACCGAAGCAACTGTATTTCGATCTGAAGCTTTGAAACAAGTAGGAGGTTTCGACACAAACATTAAAGGAGCTGCTGAAGATAGAGACTTGATAGTTAGAATTCAGGCGAAGGGTTGGCAAGTCTCGGTGAATGAAACAGCAAGGTTCTTCCATAAATGCAGGGAAAATCTAAGAGACTTTTGGAATGAACAATTGTGGTTCGGTTATGGTGACCACTACTTCAATCACAAACACAAAAACACTGATGCCAGCTGGCACAAGCTTCCCTTTGGAGTTTTTATTTGGGGATTGAGGACGGCCTCGAAAGCTTATGAGTCGACGCATAGAAAGGATTCCTTTCTCATACCCATACAAACAGCTTTCGGAAATATAGGTTGGTGGTTTGGATTCATGAAAGGACACCTCGATGGCTATGGACATGAAATAGGGTGATCAATCACATTTTAGAGCGCGCGCTGCAAGAAGCATTTTTGATAATCGCTGAAAGATATTAGAAAAGAATCGTTGACGGAATCAAGCCTTTTAGAAAGGTAAAAGAATTTCAGGAAATTTCCATTGCGTTATGGCAACTTGCATTTAGTGCTCAACTAAACGCCTCTTGTTTATCCCGACAGCTTGACCGAGATTGCCTCGTCAATATTTATCGATGAAATGAAGAATACAACATGACCTCCTTTGTTCTAACATGCTAGGTTGTACGTCTCTGCTTTCACTAATGATTATTCGAGTCGAACTGGGCTGGTGATGAACCCTTGAGTGGTGTTGTAGCTCTTCTAGGATACAACACAGATAGATCTAAAGAGGCAGTAAGGAAAATGTTTCGAGCGCGCGCGTAGCTAACTTTGAAACTCCATGGGGGATGGCTTGGAAAAAGCTTTGGAAATGGGCAAGACTTCGGCCACCGGAATCTTCCAGCTGTTTGTAGGCGTGGCGACTTCCACTGTAATCTTAACGGTAGGAACTATAATCCTAGGCAGACTCCTCACCCCTGATGAATATGGGCTGTACGGGATCGTTTTGATCCCCTCAGCAATTATAGCCCTCTTTAGAGACTGGGGCGTAAACTCTGCCATTACAAAGTACATCGCTAGCCTCAGAGCCTCGCACAGAGAGGAACAAATACACGACTTTATCGTCGCCGGACTCATCTTCGAGATTGTAAGTGGCCTTGCAATGTCTTTTCTCTCCCTGTTTCTTGCCAATTTCATCGCCTCAACGATCTTTCACAGGCCCGAATCCGCATCTTACATCGCGATACTCTCGGTCTCGATAATCTCTGGGTCGCTGCTCGCAGCTTCCTTATCTGGCTTCATAGGCTTCGAAAGAATGGAACTCAACAGCTTCACGACCATCTGCCAAGCCATTGTAAAAACCGTGGTAGGCTCGATACTAGTCTTCCTGGGATATGGCGTCCTAGGAGCAGTCATAGGCTACGCGATGTCCATCATAGCTGCCGCAATCATTGGTCTAACATTCTTCTATGTCACTCTATTTCGACCTCTTAGGAGAAAGGGAACGAAAAACTCCAACATTGCTAAAACAATCAAAACAATGCTAAATTACGGCGTGCCGTTTTCAATTGGCTCTACTCTGGCTAGCATCCTACCGCAAATTTACGCTTTTATGGTAGTCCCGTTTGTTAGCAACGCGCAGTATGGTGATTATTACGTGGCTGGAAACTTCGTCACCATCTTAACCTCCTTCACCACGGCAGTAACGATGGTGTTGTTCCCAGCGTTTGCAAAGCTTGACCCGCAGAATGAGCATGACCTCGTAAAAAAAGTCTTCGCATCCTCAATCAAGTACACTTCCATAATTGTACTACCAGCAACAATGATTCTAATGGCCTTATCAGGACCGATGATCGGTACGCTGTACGGAGAAAAATACATTTACGGACCCTTCTTCCTTACCATATCTGTCGTAGGCACGCTACTTGCTGTCTTTGGAAGCATAAGCATAGGCAGCTTTCTAATGGGCTTGGGCGAAACAGGAATGCTCATGAAACAGAACATAATGACTATCATTATCGGTCTTCCTCTGGGTCTCGTATTAATCCCTACTTTTGGCATAACAGGTCTCATATCCGCTGGCATCTTCGCGGCGGCGCTTGGCGATTTCTGGATGCTCTACTGGATAAGGAAGCACTACACGGCCACAGCCAATCTTCAATCCTCAGCAAGGATCTTTGCTGCGTCAGCGATTGCAGCCTTCATGGCTTACCTGCCCACAGTATTCCTGAACACGGCTGACTGGATGAAACTCATAATCGGTCTAATGATCTTCTTGGTTGCTTACGTATTTGGCGCACCGATAATTGGAGCAGTCAGTCTAGCTGACATAAATAACCTGAGAATAGTGCTCTCCGGTATGGGCGTTGCATCAAGAATAATCAACCTTCCCCTGAAGGCAGCAGAAAGAGCCGCACGGATCAAATCAACGCGAGGAAGCAAGCGATAAGCTTTAACGTCCGCATTTTATCGCAACTCCGAGTGAACTTGGAAGTATCCAGCTTCAACTTCGATGAAATATCAGTGAGAAGAACAAATTCTAGCGACGAAAGCAAACCATTAGGATGTTCCTTCAAAACAGCGTATTTGGCGTACAGCGCGCACCAGTGTTACGCCTTGGTATATTCGAACATTATCGCCTATTTCGCTGGTTTCGCCTATTACAACACCTGTGCCATGGTCTATGAAGAAGCTCTTGCCAATCGTGGCGCCCGGGTGAATATCTATGCCCGTCTTCGAGTGAGCATGCTCGCTCATTATTCTAGGTATTAAAGGAACCCCTCTTCTATAGAGTTCGTGGGCAATCCGGTACGTGGCTATCGCGTAGACGCAGGGATAGCTGAGAACCGCGCGCTGGCACTTATCCTATGGCGCACTTTATCTAGCGAGCGCTCTATGAAGTATCAAGGCATTGCAGAATCATCCTCTATCAGTCTTTTTAAGCCAGTTTGACGAGTTATTCTTAGAGGTACCACGCGCTAGTACGGCAGATCTCTCGTTTTAACCGAGAAAGCCATAACTTAAATGATGAAAAGAGGGAGGTGAAGAATGCATGAAAGTTTGGGGAAGATTTCGAAACTCAAAATTAGCGAAAGCAGCAACATTAGCGTTCTTAGCTTGCTTAATACTTGCAACAATGGCCTACGCTGTAAAATTTTTGTCATTTAATCAAAATCTAACTGTTCCGTCTGGATCATTAGCATTATATAGCAATTCTACTGCTACGGCTCAATATCTGATAGGTAATGGCAGTGACCAAAGTTTAACTGGAATATGGCGCTGGAATGGGCTAAGCGGTTGGAATGCTACAGTGTTTGTCAGGAATAATGGAACTTCAATAGTGAATTTCACCGTAAGCATAAGTGCCCCCATTAACTGGTATACAGGCTACATTGTACCCCAAGGACAAAGCAGATTAGCCATAGGTGAAATAAGAGCCATAGATCTTTGGATTTACACCAGCCCAGCACCGGTCATGGGGCAGCAAACCGGTTCATTCACGGTAACCGTCACACCAACATAACACAATTTGCTCGTCACTGATGATCGTTAAAGCGCGCGCTATAATAGACCTTTCCTTGAACGCTACACAAGAGCTGCACGAGTCAAAACAGTAGGCATTTTGCATAGGGAAAATTAAAAAGAAAGTTCCAGCCATCCCTTGCTTGAAGCGCATGTCCTCTGAAGAAAAACAGAAAACCGGGGAAATAAACAAGGAATCAGTCGAATTTATGTCGCCAACCTCCAAAGTTGATGCAGTTGAGCATTCGGAGGCAGAAGCCGAAAACTTGAAGCTGAAGATTGCCAAGTCTAACAGCTTCCCTCTTGCGGGCAAGATCGGAGTAATACTGATTACTCCAGGAGTTTTGGCGTTAGTTGACTCAATAGTCAGCAATTCGCAAGTCTTAGCCTTTGTGGGGTTGGGTCTGACCTTCTGGGGAGCGACCTTCTTTTTAGTCCAGCCCACGAGACATGTTCAATGGAGCCTCCTGAACTCGACAGTTATCACTTCATACGTAACGATTGACAGAATCACTAGAGACCTGAAATGCAGAGGAAGAGGCTTATACATCCCGCCATACCCGAAACAAGCCTACCTGCCAGAACACCTCAAAGGTCTCAAAGAAATGATAGTCTACATCTCAGCCGACGAGAGCACTGGCTTTCCATCCATAGACGAAATAGCCAGAAGCAAGTTCCTATTCCAACACCCGAGGGGTGTTAGCATAACACCGCCTGGTCTAGGTCTGCTTGAACAATTCGAAAACGACCTGAAGATAAGCCCCACGCAAGTCAACCTCCAAACCCTGTGCGAAACTCTCCCCTCGCTGGTCCTCGAAAACTTCCACCTAGCAAAAGAAATGGAAATGAAACCGGAGAATGATCGAGTGAGCCTGAGGATAGTAGGTTCGATCTTCGGAAGCCTCTACCTCGAGGAGGGCCTGAGAAGTGTGCACACACTGGGATGCCCCCTAGTGAGTGCATTTGCTTGCGCCATGGCTAAGACAACAGGAAAAACAGTCATCATCAACACATTGACATTCGACCCAAAAAGCGACACAACCGAAGTCTCATACCGCATAATGAAGGATTAAGAATATGCATTTTCCACTTTCTATATCAGACATAAGCCTCTGGCTCGCAGTCAGCGCGATCATCCTGCTAATCACATCGGAACTAATCTCATACTCAACCGGATACCTAAGAAACGTTGCTCTAGACAGGAAACGCCTAAGACTCTTGGCCCTAGCACTCGGAATAGGCTTCATGATCACTGTCGTCATGCGTATCTTCCATCACATGTAAACCGGCGAGTAACACTACAGTCAAATTTTCACCCTGAAAAACGTTACAGACCTGTTCCATTATATCGCCCAAAAATTCTGCTGCTCTTTTAAACAGCGTTTGGCGATGTCCGAGCGGAAGACAGAACTGTTTTTGCTTATCTGAGCTTTCAGACTATGCACGCGCTAATGCTGTCCAACTATGCCAGCTTTAAGGTTGTCCAAAACGACAATTTCCAAATCCTCTTCCATGACGCGATATAATAAGTAACTGCCAATAAATCCAGCCCAGCCAGTTACAAGAATTCTCGAGTACCCTCGCGTGGATGTGCAACGCGCGCTAAACTTTCTATCAAAAGAAGTAGGGGTCAGTCTTAAGTTTTCTTACTGAATGTGAACCAACCCTTATGCTTCTCCTAGTAGGAAAAGTAGTTGTGTTTGCTCATATGAGCGCCAGATCGTGCCGGTTTTTGGCAAAATGACAGACACTTTGTGCATCGGAAGGATGCACGCGCTAACAGCAAACAAAACATCTTTATTTCTATTAAGAAAGGTTAGAATTTGAACCTAAGAAAATGAAAGGCTGGTCAAATGGAAAAAGCGTTGGAGATGGGCAAGAGAGGGGCCACTGGAAGCTTCCAGCTGCTCATAGGCGTGGCCGCATCCACCATAATAATGGCTTTAGGATCCATAATCCTGGGCAGGCTCCTCACGACCGACGAGTACGGGCTGTACGGCATCGCGTTGGTCCCATCTACGCTAATTATTCTGTTCAGAGACTGGGGCATAAACTCCGCCATAACCCGATACACTGCCAGCTTAAGAGCCTCACACAGAGAAGAAGAAATACACGACTTCATCGCAGCTGGGCTAATCTTCGAAGTTGCAAGCGGCATCGCCCTATCGTTCCTCTCACTATTCTTAGCCAGCTTCATCGCCTCAACAGTCTTTCACAGGCCCGAATCCGCATCCTACATCGCGATACTCTCGGTCTCGATAATCTTTGGGTCGCTGCTCGCAGCTTCCCAAGGTGGCTTCGTAGGCTTTGAAAGAATGGAGCTCAACAGCTTCACGCTCATCTGCCAAGCAATCGTAAAGACGGCAGTAGGTCCAGTGCTGGTTATCCTCGGATACAGCGTCTCTGGAGCAGTCATCGGCTCCACGATGGGCTTCATAGCCGCCGGAATCATCGGCCTAACAACCTTCTACCTCATCCTGATTAGACCTCTCAGAAAAAAGCGAACAAAAAACTCCAACATAACCAAAACGCTCAAAACAATGCTAAACTACGGAGTCCCACTTGGAATAGGCTCCATCCTAGCAGGCATCCTAACTCAAGTCTATGCTTTCATGGTAATATCTTTAGTAAGCAACACAATGTACGGCAACTATCTTGTGGCACTTAACTTGGGAGTGCTTCTGACCTTCTTCACCACTCCGATAGCAACAGTGCTGTTCCCAGTATTTGCAAAGCTCGACCCACAGAACGAGCGTGAGCTCGTAAAGAACGTCTTCGCATCCTCAATCAAGTACGCTTCCATACTGGTAGTGCCAGCAACGATGATCCTAATGGCTCTATCGGGCCCAATAGTCGGCACGCTTTACGGAGAAAAATACGTTTACGCCCCCTTCTTCCTCACCATAGCGATTGTAGGCAATCTGTTCGCCGTCCTAGGAAACCTAAGCGCAGGGAGCTTCCTATCAGGCTTGGGAGAAACAGGAATGATCATGAAACAGAACATAATAACAATCATCATCGGCATCCCCCTAGGCATTCTCCTGATTCCGACTCTCGGAGTAACGGGCCTACTAATCGCTAGCATTCTCGCCGGCGTGCCCAGCATGATCTGGGTCCTCTACTGGATATGGAAGCACTACGGAGCCAGAGCCGACTTCCAATCCTCAGCTAAGATCCTTGCAGCATCGACGATTGCAGCTTTGTTGGCGTACCTGCCCACGATATTTCTGAACACTGCCAACTGGATAAAACTCGTAATCGGTCTAATCATCTTTCTCACCGTCTACATACTCGGTGCACCCCTGATCGGCGCAGCGAGCCTAACCGACATAAACAACCTCCAAACCATGTTCTCAGGCTCTGGGCTTCATCTCACCAATAATAAACATCCCACTGAAAGCAGCAGAAAAAATTGCACTCATCAAAACCCCAAAAGCGCGCGCTTTAATTGAACGCTTTCGTCCGCTCTCGAAGGTTAGTGATGAATTTTTGAATGAAATTGCAGCTTATGTTATTTTAGCGGTGATAAGCGCTTTAGGCGCTTTAGTTCAAACTTCGTGGTGGTTTCTCGGGTTGTATCTTCTTGTCGTTATTAATAATTGTAACAATCCAACATCAACGCGCGAGCCCAAAAAGTACGCCGCCAACCAGCCAATGACAAACCCCACCACCAAAAAAGCGTGCGCCTAATTGCAGCAGTCGAGGTTGCCGACGGAATATTTCTTAATGTTGACCATTGCTTATTCTAGTGGGAATTATATTGGTTAAGAACGGTGTGGCGTGTTGAGTCGGCGTTTGCGCATGAATGTTTTGGAGCAACTTAGGCGATTGCAGGAAGCACGTTCGGAAGCTGTTGGACGGTTGTTGCCTGAGATCAAAGTGAACATGGCGATCGACATGACGGACGCGATGGGGGGCGTATGTACCGAAGGCATCAAAGCTCGATACCCAGGGATAAGTGAGGAGGATCTGCTGGAGAAGCTGCGGGAAAGGTTCGAGTGGGCAAGAAGACGACAGAGAAGGCACGCGCTGAAGCCATAACCACTAAGAAAAACTGACAATGCACGCGCGCTAGTTGTGTCTGCCAAATTTCCGCCAGTCTTTTTTTGACTGCGTTTGGCGATATCCTAGCGTGCGTGTTGGGGGTTGTTTGTTGTTAGATCCATACTGTTTTGATTTCTTTGATGGCTCTAAAGTGTGGATCGTCTGACACGCATGTTGCCTTCAGATGTGAGGCTGTGGCTGCTATTATACTGTCAGCCATCGAGATTTTATATTTCCATCTTAACTCCGCCGATTTCCTTGCAATTTCAGCGTCCACCTTCACTGTTTTGAAATCCTTCTCCAGCAAGCTTGTCCTCAAGACCGCGGTTTCCCGCGCGCGCTAGGCTACCATGCGTTTCCGCTTTCAAATTTATTAGTCGGATCACCATCTGTAATACTTGAGTGATTTTGATGGCGAAGGTTGCATATTTAGATGAGGAAGACCGAAAGCTCCTCTCCGAAACCAAGCAGAAGCTTGACGAAGCCGCAAAGCTAATGGGCGAGCTCTTGGAGACCATTGAGATTTTAAGCGATCCAGACATGATGAAAGACATCCGCAAGGGCCTCGAAGACGTCAAGACTGGAAGAGTCAAGGAACTGCACAGTCTTCTAAAGGAAGAAGCCCATTGAAATACACGGTTCTCTTATCAAGACAAGCCGAGAAATTCTATAAAAAGCTACAAGAAAAGGTCAAAACCCAAGTTCGAGAAAGTCTAATCGGTTTAGAGATTCAATCCTATGCAGGAAAACGACTTCACGGAGACTTGAAAGAAAACTATAGTCTACGAGTTGGGAAACTCAGAATAATCTACACCATTTCAGAGAAAGACAAGACCATCTACATTATAGCCATAGGCCCAAGAAAAACGATTTACCAATAATATCGCGCGCACACACAATTGATATGAAAGGGGCATTGATCTCTGTTAGTTTATGGCGCATATTCGTCGTATCCTGTTTCTTTCATGTACTTTTTGTGCTCTTCTATTATCCTCGTGAACCTTCCATCGTCAATGGCTTTGATGATGTCATCATAACTCGTCACGTCTACGATGCTGGGTTCGCCATAATGGTACCACTTCATCATGTTCTGCGCTGGGATACAAGTGTGATCGGGATTCCAATGATGATCGTACCATTTTATCTCGCGCCATGCGCGTTTAGCCAACTTGCCATCCATAATCAGCTGCTCCGACGCTTCGCCATAAGGACACCGGTACTTATTCTTGACCTCGCAGCTTTTTCCCTCAGCGCCGCCTACGTCCTCGTAAAACGTTAATTTAACGAGGCGCATACTTATCGATCCGAATCACATCGCATCTCTGGTAGAATTCGTGCATACGTTTTGTCGTCCATGAAGGCTCTGATGATTTCATCCCCTCCTCATTCTCCCTCCGGCGCTGCTCATACCTTGCAATGTCCTTCCTAAGCGATGTGGCATCTGGAACTGCACAGTCCCAGCAGGGAATGTTTCCAAGCATGGTAGCGTTCTGCTCGAACCATCCAGAATCAAAACCCTCCAAACTGATCGCGTGCCTCAACCGCGCAACAGTGGCTCTTTCGCACTTCTCCGCATAACTCGCGCCAGCTTCAATAAAATCCACGTCTTCTTGACCGATCGAATTGGACTCGCTGGTGAGCATCGGTGGCCAAGGCTTGCCGAAGAAATAGTCTGCATATTGTTTCATCAACTCCAAATACTGCCTGAACAACTCCGAACCTGAACCATCAGTTTCGCCAGCCATTTTCAGGCAATACTCGATCAAGGGCTTAACTGCGTTTTTTGGAAGCTCTCTCTTTCTCTGCTCCTCGGTCATTTCTGTCACCCGTAATCATGGATCTGAGCCTAGACCTCTCAACCACCCAATCTTCAAACACGACCCGTATGAGAGAACGTGTGCGCATCGTCCTGCGCTGAACGCCTGAACGCTTCACCAGACCGTCCAACAAGCGATCAACACTAACCAAAACATCGTCACCGCCTAACTTGATGCGTTCACTCCGGGTTAAAACCAAATCCTTCAACAAGGCTCTAAGGCCTTTATCCAGCTCGGCGATGTATTTGCCCCAAGCAGCGGACTTGGTTGAAACCCCAACGCTAGCCTCATAAACCTCAGCCCTCACGGTTCGTATCAGGTACATGGCTACTCTGCCCACAAGAACCTCATCGGCCAAGCCCTCCAAACCGTACTGGCGCATGAGCTCCGAAACCACCCAATCATACGCCTGCTTCTCTAAGGCACACTCGCCGCTTGGAACAAAAGACTCGCATTTACCGCTTAAGACACAACGGTCACAAAGCATAAACCCACGCCTCAAAAACCCATGCTTCAAAGCACTCAACGGCTAAACCCTCCTCCTAACCCAACCGCTTCCATCCCCCTTCTTCAACACCTCAACCAACGCCAGCTTAACATAATCCCCATCCTCAACAAGGAACAACTCCCTCAAACGCTTAGGCACCGTAACCTTACCGTCCTTAAACACCCGAACCACAAACTCCTCCAACAACAACACCACAAAAACAACACACCACAAAACACATAAAAATTGCAGACACACACATGCAAAACAAGCAAACCACCCCAAACAAAAAACACACGAACCATACAGCATCACATCAAACCACACCACTCCAAACGCAACACAAAACAACAAAAAACAACAAAAAACAACCAAACCCACAAAAACACCAAAACCCTCAACATCAACATTCGAAACGCGCGCTTCACTGCATGCATGAACTCTTAAACTATGCCTGAGTTCTTCGCAAAAAACCAATGCTCTATTATCATCAGCTCCACGCTGAGGATAGTATTCCAAGGTCGCGTGCGCCGACCACTCCATCATTATTAAAGTCACAACGATAATCATAGTTTGGCTCGCCCGCCAAACTCCCCCAAGCCTTTGCGAGCAACGCGAGATCAAGATCGTTGATCTTTCCATCTCCATTTATGTCCGGACTCTTCTGAAGACCGACTCCGATGTTTATGTTAAAACTAAAACTACTAACTCCACTAACGCCCGGCGTGACAAACAACCTCAGAGTCACTTTCACGACACTTCCTGATCCAACATGCTGTCCACTGTAATTCCAGCAAAGATACATTTTTGGATAAACGGTAGATGGGATCCAAGCCGACGTGTTCATCGAAAGAACCAACGCACTAGGTCCCAAGTTCTTAACGTAAACAGTCACGTCCTTCTCCGAACCAACTGAAACATTGCCCCAATTAATGGTCGCAACATTTGATTTGCCTCCAGCATCCCAGTATACACCTATGCTCGAGGATAGTATACTAACTCCTGATACGTTGGGAATACGGAAGACGTTTTGCAAAGCTAAGAAGCTTATGACTAACAAAGAGATAACCAAAATGAGGGGTACAAGGTCTCGTCTGAGAAATCTGGAAATATACTCCTTCTCCTTCAGCCGCATCTTATTCCCAACCAAGACATCTGCTTATCGAAAGAAATAAGGGTTTTTGCAAATCTGCCTAACCCAAACTCAGGGCTTTGCCCTGCAGTTTTTCCTTTCTTAGTCTGGCACGAGTCTGCAGAAGCACGCCGGTTTTAATTAATTCGTGCTTTTCCTTCGAGCCTGAGAGGGTGCGGAAATGCAGTGTTTTTGAATTCCGCCGTTTAGTCAGCCAGCCCATTCGCACTAGTTGGTTTAAGTAGCTACTCTCAATAGCCCGAGAACGCCCCGTCAAATCAGACACCCGCGTTGCGCTAGACTCACCCTCAGATGCCACGATTAGGTACGTCTTTCGAAGATTATCCGGCAAAGACAAAAGCATCGATTCGGAAACGTTAAGCGGTTGAGGACGCTGACTCGAAAACATCCTCTCAATGTCATCAAGCCGGTGACGAATGTCAAGCAGTTCTTCAAAGATTCGATCTAATCTTACCAATTTTCATGTCTCCCTTCAATTGTTCAATTTGTTTTCGTTTAACCATTGAGAGTAAATTAAGGCTTTTCGTGTGATGGACTTGAGCAACTTGTCAGCCTAACTTGGAAAACTTGAAAGCATCCATGAACGTATGCAAACACGACTTTGCAAGATTGCAAACACAAATTGACAAAGAGCAACGCAGGACTATGGTCGGAGATCCTTCACAGTTGTGCCAGCAAACTTGTCAAAGTACCTGACGAATTTTGGGTCTTTCAACCTGTGCCCAATGAGCAGATCGAAAGGCAACAGAAGGAGGAAGCCCTTGCTGAAATTTCTCACCGCAGCGTGGTCATAGAAGACCCTCTTGCCGTCAACTCTAACGACCATCAGCCCAATCACACGTTTTCCCAAACTCTGCCCAGCAAACCCTTCAAGTAGCGTGAAATAGATCCAGAAAAGAACGAGTGAAAAGAGAATAACACTAGGATCCAGGATTGATGTTGGTCCTTTGGTAAGTGTAATGAAAGAGACGGTGTATGGCAAAACCAAGAATACCGCAAATACTGCTAATGCTATCGCAAGATCTATCAAGAACGCGTAGACGCGCTTCTCAAAGGCGGCAATAGGAAGCAAGGAACCCTTCTTTGCAGCATCAACTTCAACAGCCCACAATTCCAAGTCTCTTATCAGCCTAATCGCGTTTTCACCCGCTTTGGTTAATTTGTACTTGTTGGTCGGTGTTTGTTCGAGAAAATCTTCTAGGCTTCGAATGTGAAAACTAAGCTTCCCCGTGTCCACATGCAGAGCGTTCATCAGGTCTGTGAAGGAGCATTCGCCCTTCTCGCTCAAGTTTGAGAGAATCTCTCTTCTCAAAGGATGAGAAAGCGCGAGGAGTATTCTTGACACGTTCTCTTCATCTACTGCCATGTTCAAACCCGAATCATCTTTCAAGTGAGCTCATACATCGTAGCAAGCTAGTCTATGTATCAATGGTTAGTGGGCTATATGTGTATATGGGAAAATCACTCTTACACTAAACTATAAATAATAGCGCTTTTATAGCGCGCGCTTACATAATCTCTGTTTTTATTTGCCAGAGTGTCTGCCAAAATTCTGTTGTCCTATTCTGTACAGCTTTTGGCGATACCCTGATGGTAAATATAGCTGTTCGTTAGCGCGCGCTTTAAGCCCGAAAGGAAGAAACTTTTGATTGCGCCTGACGGTGCAGTACTGGTTTCTGCAGTCTTGTCTTGGATTAACGCAGCGTCTGTTGCGTTGCTAATCGCTCATGGCGTATTTCTAGTGATTTTTGCAGTATTAGTCTTCAGGACTTTGTTCTTAGCTGCTGCCGATTATGGTAACGTCGAAACTGAAGCTGGTAATTCCTTGAGTAGAGGCTGATACTGCCAGGGTGAACGTTGCTGTCTTAATCTGTCCTGGGTTCAAAGTCGAACCGCTAAGATTCCAACTGAAAGTCATGAATTGTGTGCAATTTTGCGGGTTCCAGTTTGAGGCTGACATTGACAGGGTAAGTACTTGGTTTCCCGTGTTCTTTATGTAGCATGTGATACTCTCACTGCTATTTGGATTAATCGTACCCCAATTAAACGAGGTTACAGCGTTCGTACCATTAGCGTTCCAGTACACTCCTACGCCCACTGCCGTCACTGTACCCTGATTTCCTAACTTCTTACTCGCTTGAAGCGAAGAGACAACTGGGCCAAGGAAAGAAAGCAGAAGCGTGTATGACAGCAATCCTAGTGCAGCGATTACTAACATTTTGTCTTGCTTTTTCATACTCATCGAAAAATATTAAATCGCAAGACTTAATAAATATTATCGTTTAGGAGTTCGACAAAAATACAACAAAACCCATGGTAAACGCAACCTTATTCATTAGGAAGTAAACACTTGACAAGCTCAGGGCATCCTACACATTCTTCTGGAACACCCCCATCCTTCCGCGTCTGGAGATAACCAAACTTGTGAGCACAACCCGAGTTTTCTCGATTAACGGATTCTTGCCTGATTACCTCTTTTCCAGATATTCTTTGCCCTCTTCGAGTTCTCAATCCGTGTTTTTGAATGTTATTTTCTTTTGGAAATCCAGTTAAGTACAGTGCATAGAGCACAGTTATGGCTATTAGCATGGCGATGTCGATTACTGAGATGTCAAAGGTTAACGTACGATATCCCCAATAGGCAAGATTATGCCACTTACATATAGAATTGATGAATTATGAATCAGTACTCATAGCGCAGGTTTTCAGGTCACTTTGCGATAACTTCTGGCTCTGCTAGCACGAGTACGGTCTCTTCCGTTTCGGCTTTGTCAGCCATGTGGTTTATGATCTGTATCAGAGATCTGGCAAAGTCCAGGGTGCCGATGAATATTATCATGATTAAAAAGATTTGTAAGTTTACGGAGAACGTGACTGACTGTATGGTTTGAGTGATTATCCCATTATTTAGGGCGTAGATACTGTAGCCGATGAAGAAGAAGGCTCTACCCATGCTTAAGCCGTATTGGTAAATCGTGCCTTTGGTCAGTTCTCCAGCGATTATGAATGCAACATAAACCAGAACGTAAGTTTCAATGAGCGTGCCGGCTTGTGGAACAAACTGCTCTAGTGGCGCCAGGAATGGCGATATTACAAGAAAGGCAATTAAAACTATCATTGCCTTTACAGTGGTCTTTAAGACGCGTGGAAAAAGCTTTCGAAAGAGCGACTTATCCAAAACTTGTCACCACTGGGCCGTAGTTGAATGCGGATGTTTCAAAAAAGAGGTGAATTTCGCCACTGGGAGTTATTTGTCGAGAGTTTCTCACCAAGACGTTCACCTGCGTGTCGCAGGATGTGTTTGGTTGGGTGTCGATGTTTGCGGTTCCCGCGCCTCTGAGGATTTGACGGCTATTGTAGATTTCTATGCGCATTGTGCCTGTCACGGGCAAGTATTGGTTGTGGTTTTCAAAGTGCAATTGAACTGTCGCGATGGAGTAGGTTGCGTTGTAGGGTTGAAAAGTTGGGTTTCCTACTGTGAGGTTGCTAAGCGGTGCGCCCCATGGCATCGTGTAGTTTGCGTGAAAGCTAAGGGGGATGGCGTTTGCGTAGTCAAGTGAGACACATTGGAACACAGTAAAGGTGGTTTCGTTGAAGAGAAGACTACTGCTCTGGGCAATTATTTCTGGGATATTTATTGTTATGTTGTAGATTCTTGTGGCTGAGGTGCCTTTCTGGACTAACTGGTCAATTGTGGTGCCGTTTGCGAGTGTTTGGCTATTTTGGTCAGTTATTCTAGTTGTGACGTTGAGTTGTGTGAGGTCATAGAGACCATTGTTGGTTATGTTTACGGGAAACGATATAGTGATCGCTTGTTCAGTCGCAGTCGTTTGTGATTCACCGATGGAGAAGCTGATTTGGGTGGCAGAATAGGCGATGGTAATTATTGTAGCGATTAGTATGATCCACAGTATCTTCGTGACCCAGCCTAGGGCGCGGATGGCTTGTCGCATATGACAGGGCTTCCTCTAAGCTTATGCATGTGACGGTGATTGCGGTGTTTCTGCTGCTACCTCTTCAGGCGGTCTGACTTCGATCGTGACTTCCGGCTTCTCCGACTCTTTCTTTGGCTCTTCCTTCGGCTTTTCGGGTGTTTGCGGTCTCTCGATTTCTTCTTGTTTGGGTTTCTCTTTCGCTTTCTCTTCTTTCTTTGCTGATTTCGCTTCAGCTATCGGTGTGGCTGGTGTTGGTGTTGGTTGTGCGGCTGTGATTTTCGGATGTGTTAGGAGCGGTATGCCTCTGAGTGTAAGGAGTGAGCCTATCCATCCCATTATGCCAAGGTACATTATGTGTATGCAGGTTGCTATGAGTGGTGCTAAGGCTTGGCCGAAGGCTGCTACGAGGTCTTGTGTGCCTAGTATGCTGATGTCCTTTGAAAGGAGCCAGTAGGCGTTGAGGAATGTGAATGCTAATAGTCCGACGCCGATGAAAAGGACGATTAGTCCGCTGATTTCGGGTTTGTCTATTCTCAAACAGTGTTTCCTCCTTGAATATGAAGGATGGTTGAAAACAATATTAAATATTCCGTCGCAATAAACAATATTCAGCGCGCGCTCTAATAAACAATATTCAAACTATCGACTAACCGTCAATATCGACACTGCAAAAGCAGCCCTAACTACAAGACGAGGTCTTGCCTTGTGCTGAGCAGTCCTGCAGAAAACAAATTAACAGAAGACCTAGACAGCCTCCCCTGAAAGATGCGATTGATAAGCATCCACAACACGTACATTCAAAAACCTTCCCAACAAATCCTCATCACAACCCACAACAACAGGTTTATACGCAAAATTCCGCCCAACCCAAGAGTTCGGCCTCTTTCCTTTCTCGTCAATCAAAACCTGCCCACTCCAACCAACCCAAGCCTTATTCTTCTCCAAACCAACCTCCCTAACCAAACCAGCCAGCACCTCACTACGCCTCTTCAGCTCAGCCATTCCTACTTTCCCCTCCATCTCCTCAGCCACAGTGTTCGGCCTGGCAAAAAACTTACTCAGGTTCACCACATCCGGCTTTACCTCCCTAATCAACTCAACGGTATTCCCAAAAGCCTCCTCACTCTCACCCGGAAACCCCACAATCACGTCAGTAGCGACAGTAACACGAGGCAATGCACGCCTAAACACGGCGATAATACGCTTAAAATCCTCAACACTATAACGCCTGTTCATCAACCCTAAAACCCCATCATCGCCACTCTGTATGGGCACGTGCAAAAACTCGAAAACATGCCCCCAACCCTCCTGCCTCGAAAGAAACTCAACCAAATCATTAACAAGGGGCTTCAGCAAGTTCGGCGTTAGCATCCCAACACGAACCCAAAACTCACCAGACCCATCGACGCCGCAGATCTTCCTCAACAAATCCACGATGTTATTGCCTACATCCAACCCATAACTCGCCACATCCTGACCAGTAAGCCAAAACTCCCTTACTCCCTCACTCAAACTCCTCCTAACGCAATCGGCAACCTCATCAACATTAGAACTCCGTAGCTTACCCCGTGCGAACCGCACGCAACAATAACTACACTCGCCCACACAACCATATGTAACCGGGACAATGCCAATTATCGGATTCACTCGCGCACGCGGCAAACTCAAGACAGACTTTGAGCACAAAGAACCATCCAAAACAACGAGCTTCTCCCTGTTCAAAACCCGCCTAACTGCATCCACAATTCCTTCGCCAAAAGCCGGACCAACAAGGGCGTCAAAACGTACCTCGCGACTGAGACGAGAGAAATTGATAAGAGGCAAACATCCAGCCACGATCAACCGCTTATCGGCAGGTACCTGCTTCAGCAAATGAACGATCTTATTCTCCGTTGGTGTCTTCACGCCGCACGTGTTGTAAACAACAACATCAGCCGTCTTCATGTCCTGGACCAACTCAAAACCAGCCTCACGCAAACAGCCAGCCATCGCCTCTCCGTCAGCAACACTCGAAGAACACCCGAAACTTCGAACAAAGACGCTCAAGCATATCCACCATTATACAAACAAAGCTTTAACCATAAAACATAGACATAAGCATTCTCCCATTTGGCTCAAATTTACACAAAAACGCAACGTTGCAATAGAAAGTTTTATAAGAAGATGGTATGAACATGTTTGGATCATATTTGCATCATGTTAAAAATGACTATATCAGAAATCACATGCCTCTTTCCTTTTACAGAAAGGAGAGATAAGCTGTGAAATTAATAACCCTTTATCTTCCCGAACCCTACATCCGCGCTCTTGACTTGCTTGTCAATGAACGATTTTATCCCAACCGTGCAGAGGCAATACGCGTAGCCATTCGCGACTTGATCAGTACTGAGGTTTGGGAGAAAAAACTAAATGGCGACTAAAACCTCAAAGCCCCTCAGCAAAGCGCTACAATACGCATGGCACGATGCAACAGGCAAAAACATTAATCCGCCGGGGCATTGTCGTGTAGTTGTGGTTGGCGTTGGGGGAGCAGGAAACAACACAGTAACACGACTTATTGAGATGGGAATACCAAGCACCGAAACCATTGCAGTCAATACAGACGCACTTCATCTTGCAGTCTCAAAGGCGAATAGCAAACTTCTCATAGGCGAAAAACTGACCCGCGGTCTAGGCGTGGGGGGCGACCCAAAAAAAGGAAGAGCGGCAATAGAAGAATCACGCAAAGTCGTTGAGGACTTGCTTGCTGACGCTGATATTGTGTTCGTTACGGCAGGGTTAGGTGGAGGCACAGGAACCGGCGGAGCACCAGTGGCGGCTGAGATAGCGAGAAAGAAAGGCGCCATAACTGTAGGCGTTGTCACCACGCCGTTCCGAATTGAAAAAGGACGCATGAGAAACGCCACATATGCCCTAACAGAACTTCGACGTGAGTGTGACACAGTAGTAGTCATTGACAACAACAAACTGATGCAGCTAGTACCTCAAATGCCAATAAATGAAGCGTTTAAAGTGGCAGACCAAGTCTTAGCCAACATGATTAAGGGAATCGTAGAAACCATCTCGACTCCAAGTCTAATCAATCTTGACTTTGCCGACTTCAAAACGATCGTCAAGCGAGGCGGAATCGCTGTGGTCGGAATCGGCGAATCTGACGCACCCAACCGCGCAGAAGAAGCTGTGAAAAAAGCTCTTCGCAGCCCACTCCTTGACATCGACTACGCAGGCGCAACCGGCGCTTTAATACACGTTACGGGGGACAATCAAATGACCATCGAAGAAGCAAATAGAGTCGGTGAAATAGTGACTGAAATGATGCATAACGATGCTCTCGTTATTTGGGGGGCGCGCGTGAACCCCCAGAGCAGCGGCACGCTAAGAGTGACGTTAGTCATGACAGGCGTGAACTCACCAGACTTACTAAGTGGGTTCGGAGCAATCGCACCACAACTTCACAACCTCGAGCCTTACACGAATGAGCCTGAAAAATCGTTGAACATCGACTTGAACCTTTATCAACTCGAGAACTTCGAAGACTAAGTTCTCGCCATTCTCTTAAATTTCGACGTTTCTCTCTTCAGTCGCATCAACCACGGAATCGCTCTTCCACAAGCGGTTACCTTTCCGCTTCTTATGGCAGCAACGATTTCCTCCCTTTCCAGACTTGCTTCAACCGAACAATAAGCCATTCCAATCTCAGGCGCATAGTGAGCATCGCTTCCTCCGGTCTGAGGGAGGTGAAGCTCTTCGGCGAGTTTGCGGTTCATACGATTTGAGAAACGAAAGGGTATTGAGGACGCGTTTATCACTTCAACCGCGTCAAATTCTCGAGTTACGAACCTCCGTAGGTTTCCTTTATACAGCGTCGTTGGGTGTGCTGCTATGGCTATTCCGCCAGCTTCGTGTATCTCTCGAATGGTTGTGGGCACGTCCAACATGGATGGGATTCGGTTGCTGATGTTGAGTCCCAAAACATGTCCGTGCTGCGTGTTTACTTCGATTCCTGGAATTATTAAGAATTCCTTGTGCCCGCTTAGTTTTAGGGCGCCTTCAATCGTGTCGTGGTCGGTAATTGCTACTGCGTCTAGTCCTCGTTGTTTTGCGTATGTTACTAGTTCCTTTGGAGTTATTGTGGAATCGTGAGAGTAGTATGTGTGGATGTGTAGGTCGATTTTGAATGGCAAACAGTGTCACTTTATCTTGCTGCCTGCCTTGACTGCGTGGTCTGGCTGAAGGACTGAGACGATTTCGCTGTCTTGTGCCGCCAATATCATCACTTGTGATTCCAAGCCGAAGATTCGACGAGGCTCCAGGTTGACTACTACGGCAATATGCTTGCCCTCAAGCTGCTTAGGCTCGTAATACTTTGCTATCCCAGCGACCGCCTGCTTGATCTCTCCTCCGCCAATGTCAATAAGGAGTTTTACAAGGTTCGCTGACTTCGGAACACTCTCCACTTTGGTTATTCTGCCCACTCGCAAGTCCAGTTTTGAAAAGTCTTCGAAGGAGATTTTTTGTTCGCTCATCCTTATCTTCTCCAAGTTTTCTTGCAACTCTTCTTCTTTTGCGTCTATTTTGTTGAATAAAGGTTTTGCCTTGTTTATCTTGTGGCCCGGTTCTAAGGGTTTTGTTGCCTCATCCCACTTGGGCGTGTTAACGTCGCTTGGCAGGTTTAGGAGTGTTCTTAGTTCTTTTGCGGTGAAAGGAATGAATGGCTCAAGAGTTACTGCTAGCGTCTTTATGATCTGCGCTGCCACGTACAACACGTTTGCCGCTTTCTGTTGGTCGGTCTTAAGGAGTTTCCACGGTTCTTTCTCGTTCAGATATTGGTTTCCAAGGCGACTTATGCTTATGATGTTTCTTAATGCGGCTTGGAGTTTGCATTCTTCAAACCGCTTGGCTGCTGTGTCAATTCTTTTTTCCACTGTTTTCAGAATTTGTTTGTCGCCTGCTTCTAGTTTGGCTGGTTTTGGCACTTTGCTATCGTAATGTTGGTTGATAAAGGTTAGTGCTCGATGGATAAAGTTGCCCAGTGTGTCATTAAGATCTGCGTTTATCTTTTCTTTAAACTGTTCCCAACTGAAGTTTGAGTCTTTTGTTTCTGGTCTTGATGCTAAGAGATAGTATCTCCAATAATCGGCTGGAAAAAGTTGCAGTGCCTCGTCAATCCATATCCCCACACGTTGGCTTTTTGAGAATTTTAAGCCTTGAAATTGAAGAAATTCTGTTGAAGATACGTTCCAAGGTAGGTTATAGCCTTCTTTGGTAGCAAGAAGCAAGGCTGGAAGAATTATCGTGTGGAATGATATGTTGTCTTTTCCAATAAAATACAATGTTTTAGCGTCTTTGTCCGACCAGTATTCCTTCCACCTCTCTTCTTCGCCGAGATTTTTGAAGTATTCAACAGTCGCTGAAACATAGCCCAAAACCGCCTCAACCCAAACATAAATGGTCTTATTCTCGGCACCAGGAAAAGGCGCAGGGATTCCCCATTTGTTATCTCTGGTCACTGCTCTGGGCTTCAAGCCTTCCTTAATCATGCTCAAGCTAAAGTTTCGAGCATTTTCAGGCAATTGCTTATTGGTTTCTATAAACTCTCGAAGTGGCTCGGCAAACTTGGGCAGGTCAAAGTACCAGTGCTCCGACTTTTTCAGAATCGGCTTCGTCTTACAGATAGCACAGTATGAATCAATGAGTTCTGTCGGCTCGAGTAATCGTCCACATTGTTCGCACTGGTCTCCGCGAGCATTCTTGTAACCACAGAATGGACAAACTCCCTCTATGAATCGGTCAGGCAAGAACCTCTCGCAATTTGGGCAGAAAGGCAATTCAGCTTCTTCAGAGAAGATATAGCCGTTCTTGTAAATCTTCAAATAAGTCTTCTGAACAAACTCTTTGTGAACGGGGCTTTCGGTTCGTGTGTAATTGTCAAACCTTATGCCCCATCTTTCGAACAGGTGCAGTACTAACTTGTGATTTTCATCAGCCAATTGTTTCGGCGAAATTCCCCTTCGTACAGCCTCAACTTCAATAGGCGTTCCATGCTCATCCGACCCAGTTACGTAGAGAACTTCGTCTCCTTTTAACCGGTAATACCTTGCTACGACGTCTGCAGAGAGAATCTGTAAAAGCGTGCCTAGATGAGGCAGATAATTGATGTAAGGCCAAGCAGAGGCAACCAAAATTTTGGCGAGTTTAGTGCACCTCCAGTTGACGAAGTCTGTATTGTGTGGATTGCACGAGTACTTAAACACGACGGAATTCAGTTCTTGCAGAAAATGGGGATTTCTAGCTTTGACCGGGAGCTCGGACGTATGTCTCTTGGGGTCTTCGCCCAGATAGGAAAATCGCTGCGGCAATCAGGGCGGTACACACAACTACGAGGATTATCAGAACTGCCATCAACAAAACCATCGTGTCTATGCCGTCAACCGAATTGCTAACTGGTGGACTGGCGATGTTAATGGAGACGCTGCGGTCAATAGGGGTTCCATTTATCATTATCGACACTTCTATATTAGGGGTAGAACTGAACTGGGCAGCACGTCCATCATTAGGCACTGGAAACGTCATGGAAGTAGAATAATTGCTGCCAGCCTTCACTACTGTGTTTATATTAAATGTGTAATTTCCTTCCCAATGATCTCGGATAAACATCCACCATGGGCACGTGACAATCGTCTTGTTGAGGACGATGTCAGATGATTTGGCGTTTACAATAGTCATGTAGAGAGTCACTGTGTCACCAGGTCTGTACTGTATTTTGTCAACCCACAAATAGATATTGAGGTTACCTGGTGAGAAGTCTGCCCTGCATAACGGAATCAATAATGCAATTGCGAACAGCAAAAAGATTGGCAAAATTCTCTTCTTCAATCGTTTTCACCTTTTCTCACTTTCAATGCAGACCATATTTAAGACTTGCTTGTGCCAAATTGAAATCAGACAAATTTTTGGTGCTCCGGCCGGGATTCGGACCCGGGTCTCCGGCTCGAAAGGCCGGAATACTTAACCGGACTATACTACCGGAGCACGTTTTGGAGCAATCATGCAAAATGCTTGGCTACGAATTTAAGTTTTCTCCACTGCCAAAGGCAGAAGTGTATTAATCTTTCAAGGCGGTTTCCACGCACTCTTTCAACGGCGCCAGAGCAGCGTTTACCCCATTCATCGTGGGCGCATAAAAGGCTGATTTTGCAGAATTCGTCATAATAGGCTCTTTTATCCACGTGACAATAGCATACGTGTCGCAGAGTACATGCCCACCTGCATTTTCAATCGTCTTTCCACTGTCTTTCGCCTTTTCCTTAATATACCGAGAAGTGCAAATCCAGAGCTCTTTCTGCACACTTTTTCCTTTCAGAAGCTTGGCAACTTTTCTCATTTCATTGAAGGAGCAGTGGGGACAGCCTATGCAGATTAGGTTAGGTTTTCCAGAAACCGCCGACAGACTCTCCACGGCATCTTCCATTTCTTTTTTCCCAATTGAAACAGTTTCCAACCCCCCAACCCTCACTGGTTTGTAGTGAAAAATGCTCGTCATTCCGCTCGATGCGAGTCCTGCTTCGAGTTGTTTAAAATCCTCCATCCTAACATTTTTGGGGAATCCCTCGAAAAATGGTGTTTTGTTTTTTTATCAGTTTTCCCACGTGAATGCCTAGTGCACCGTAGTCTGTTTCGGTTTTTAGTTCTGTTTCTATTCTGATTTTTATGCTTGGCTTGCGGTTTTCCGGTTGGTGCATGCCATAGTTGGGGGTCTTGCCTATCAGGGCGGCTGCGAGGGCGCTTGGGCTTCCTTCACGGTTCGTCCACACACCAAGCATAGAGTTGGCGTATATGACTGCGGATGATTCTGCCCACGCTAGGTGCCAACCAAGTTTCGGCTTTTGCAGATAGTATGGTGTGCAGGTTAGGGTTGGAGTGACGCCCATCTGCTTGTACAAGTTTAGGATTGATGTTTGCTTTTCAATTTGCCCGAGAGAAAATTCTTCGGATAGATGGTCTGGGTCGAAGCTGGAAGGGTTTGACGTTGATGGCACTTGAACTTTTGCTTTGTCTTTGACTAAAGATTTGAGAAAATCTATTGGAGCATCGCCCAATGTCTTGTAAGACACGCCCGATATGTGGGCTGACTTGATCGGTATCAATTGCGTAGCGTCGAACAAGTCGCCCAGGCGGACCAGAATCTTCATGGACGTTTCGTAAGCCCAACCGCATTCACCGTTGTAGATTCTTTCTTCTTCTCGTGTAAGGTGCATAATAGATTCTTTCCGGTAACTTGACTACGCCTTGATCCGCATCCACTACAACCTCTTCACCGTTTGGGATTAGTTGAATGTCAATCCTGTCTATCATGGGAATCTCTGCAATTATCGCACCCACAACCACCACGGGATCAGCTGTCTGATTGATGATCGCCTTTAGCGCAAGACCCTTCTTGGCGAGCGAATAAAGCACATAACTGCCCACTGTGGAACCATGTTCACTCGGGAAACAGAGGATTTTGCCCTTGATGTTTTCTCCTTCTAAATCATGATTTTTCTCGACTATTCTTCCCGTGTTCGGGTCTATTCCGCCGAGAAACCTGATAGTCTTTGTTGCAACAAGCGCTTTTCCTCGGCATTTGCTTGGAACTACGGTTCTTCCTTTCAAGATTTTCAACTGTTTCGCCTTTCAAAATGATATTTTTGCGGATGATGGAATTTCGCCTAGAATTTTCGTTGCTGCTGTGCCGACTTTTTCGCGGTCTTTTTCGTCTGCGTAGACTCTTAGGATGTTTATGAATCCTTTCAGGACGTCAAAAATTCCTGAGATGTCACTCAGTTTTTGTGGAATTTTTTCTCCTTCACGTGTTTTATAGAACACCGGAATTTCCATGGGTCCCATTAGGATTGAGTGGTGGTAGGGCACTGATGGCACGGTCGGGACATCTATCAGTACAGCGTCTGGAGGGACTTTTGCTTTTTCGGCAATCTTGTCTCTGATTTGGTTTCGGATCTCCTCTCTGCCGAATATGCTGGAAACGGTTTTGTCTTTTACATAGAAGGTCTGTTCATAAGCGCATTTCAGCAACTTTCGGTTTTCCAGGTTTTCGATAATTTTTCTTGATTTTTCGCAATTTCTCAACATCGTCCAAACGGTGTAGTCGTCTAAGGCTAGGTATTCTTCAGGTGTTTTGAAGTCGATTAAGCCAAGTTCGTCTTTGGCGTTCTCCATAGCCATGGCAATCATGATTTGTACTGCTCTACCCACCCGATGAAAGTATATGCTCTTAAACGACTCTATCCGCGCAAGAATAAGCGACTCCAAAGCAGAAAGTGCACCGAGGTCAACAGCGAGATTTCCCTCTAGAACGTCGAACGCGTGAATTAAGCGTAAAACGTCCACATACCCATACTTTGCGCCGGTGTGATAGGTATCACGGACGACAAAGTCTAATTTGTCAACGTCCACGGCGCTTTGAATGATTTGGTCAACAAAATTCTTTCCCTGCACATTTAGGCTGCCTACAGCAAGCTTCCCAACCGTGTCGGGGTTTTGTCCGATTTTTTTCAATTTGTCTTTGAGTTCGGAGTTCTCTATCAACCACTGCGTCAGGTCTTCATGCGTCTTGTTTAATTTTACAAGCAGGTGTTCGTAAACGTGCGAAAATGGTCCATGCCCTACGTCGTGGAGTAAAGCGGCAAGACGTATAGTTTGTATCTCATCGCTTCCCAACTGTTCGGTGAGGTTGGAGTTTTCACAAGCGAGTCCGGCAAGATACATCACGCCGAGTGAGTGCTCGAAACGTGTGTGGTTTGCTGCTGGATAAGCATACTCAGCACCTGCCAGTTGCCTGAGCCTATGAAGGCGCTGCACTGGGAACGAGTCAATTATTTCTTTCTCTAAATCTGTGATGTATATATAGCCGTAGAGGGGGTCTTGTATCTCGCCCCAATACTTGCGCATTTTAGGTGCTCCTTTAATGATTGAGTGTTGGGCATTGTTTTTAAGGTGATCGAAATTATAGCAAATAGCATAACGAGACTTTGGTGTGAGTAGATGAAAAAACGTGGCGTGTTTGTCTGTATTGAGGGATTAGATGCTAGCGGGAAGACGACGCAGTCCAAACTCTTAGTGAAGACTCTTCAAGAGAAAGGCTTTAACGCGGTTTACACAACTGAGCCCAGTTACGGCAAGATAGGACGATTAATTAGGACGCATGTTCTTCTCGGAAAAAGTCGCTTATCTGTTGCTTTAGAGGCTTTACTTTTCGCTGCGGACAGGGTAGATCATGTGGAAAGAGAAGTTCTGCCAGCCTTGCAGGCCCAGAAGATTATCGTTTCCGACCGTTACCTTTACTCGTCACTTGCCTATCAGGGCGCTGCTGAATTAGACCTGAAGTGGATTGCAGAAATCAACAGATGGGCTATGAAGCCAGACTTAACCATATACGTAGACATCCCACCCGAAGTCGTGCTGAAGCGGTTGAAACGGAAAAAATCAGTAATGGAAACCCTGCAAAACCAACAACGAGTCCGAGAAATCTATCTCAAACTCATTAAAGAGCACGAGCTAAGAATAGTCGACGGAAATAAACCTAAGAAAGAAGTCACCCAAGAGATTTTGAAAATCGTTACAGACTTTCTATCGGCACGGGATGCATGATAGTTCGTAGCCGTAGCGGCTTTGCTTTCATTTTTTCCAGTTCATTGTTTATTTGTTTTGTCAAGAATTCAACTAATTCCTCAATAGACAAATGCTGCATACCTCTTTCATGAAAAACTCTCAGTTGCGCTTCTGGCTTTCGAAAAATGAAGCGAATCAAATAGTGATCAAACTTCAGTGGTCTGCGCTTCTCGCTGTCAGTAAGATGATACTTGACTATGCAGAGGAAATCGATGTTCAACACGGTTTCTTTTTTTGCCAAAATCTTAAGAGAACGGTCAACCTCCTCGGCATTCAAGTAGTTAAAAGTCGCGGCTTCTGCGATGCCGATTTCAAAGCCTATTTTACAGTTAGCAATGGTTGCGGATGCCATGGTGTCTAGAGCGTATTCTCGGTTATTCAGACAGCCTGCCATTTTCACGATGGCTTCTTGAAGCGTCTTTGTTGGAGCACCGCTCATGAAAGTTGCTTTTGCGTGAGGAAAAACCGGAAAGTTCTCGTATAATCCGAGCAATTTTATCGCTTTTTGGATTTTCTGACCTTTTCCAGATTCTCCAGCAATGTGTTGAGCGCATCACTTAGTTTTTGAAGTTTCTCGATATCCTTCTCTTCGTTAATTCTTTTTTCAATCTCTTGTATCTTTGACATCAAAGTAGTTTCCAGGGAGCTCATCGCCATCGCGCTTGTTATGTCTGCGGGAGTTTCGCCTTCTTTCACGACTATGACGCGCTTTTCGCATTGGGCGCAGTAGAGTTGCCCGTCTTTCAGTTTAAAAAGTGGTGAGGCGCATGCTGGACAGGACAGTTCGGTTAGTGCGGCGCCTTGTTTCAGTAAGTTTGCCATGCTTTGGATTTTTTCAGGCTTGCTCGAGGACAAGTTTAAAACCTCAAAGAATACAATAAGTAGAAGATAAGTAATATGAGTGTTACTGAAAGCTCGTTGATGGAGTGTGTCCGTGTTGGTTGGTAAGAAGAAGTTGCAGGAATACGAGGAGAGAATTGAGCAGGCTATGGTTGTTTTGGGGCAGGTTTCAGAAGACAACACTACACCACGCAACATCAGGCGTGCCGCGAAAGAATCGTCAGAGGCGTTACAGAATAATGAGTTTACTTATGCTGTCAGAGCTTCTAACGCGATTTCGATGCTTGATGAGATATTGCAGGATCCGAACATGCCGCCCTATACCAGGGTGAAATTGTGGAATGTCATGAGTCTGCTTGAAGCAATAAAAGACTGAAAGGACTCGTATCTGATGATCTCTTCTCATTAGAGAATGGCTTGCAAACCGTTTTTCTAGCTTAATCCATCAAACACTAAGCATATATGCCCCATGTGATATGTTGTTTTGGGCTTGAAAAATGCCTTCAACATACGACGTGATAATTGTTGGCGCAGGTCCAGCCGGTATTTTCTCAGCCCTTGAGCTTGCTAATAAAACGAAACTAAGCATTCTAATGTTGGATAAAGGACCTGATATTGACCAGCGGAAGTGCCCGTCCACTCGTGGCTTGGGCTGTAAGAATTGTATTCCTTGCAATGTTTTGAGCGGCTGGGGCGGAGCTGGGGCGTTTAGTGATGGCAAACTCACGCTTTCCACCGAGGTTGGTGGTTGGCTTACTGATTATATCAGCCAGGGAAAATTGGCCAAGTTGGTGGATTATGTTGATGGCGTTTATCGCAAGTTTGGTGCACCTAATCATTTGTATGGAGTTGATGAGGACAAAATTGAAGACATCGCGCACAAGGCTGCGCTTGCTGGGCTAAAGCTTGTGGAGCAGAGAGTTCGTCATATGGGCACCGAGAAGTGTGCTCAAACTCTGCGGAGAATGCGGAGTGATTTGGACGGTCGAGTTGAATTTCAGAAAAATAAAGAAGTGAAGGGATTAATCGTCGAAGACAAGGTGGTTAAGGGCGTTGAGACGGTTGATGGTGAGCGTTTCTTCGGCAAATACGTCATCGTTGCTCCTGGCAGAAGCGGTGCGGAGTGGTTGAAAAGTGAAGTGCAGGCGTTGGGGCTGAAGACTTTGAATAATCCTGTTGATGTGGGTGTGCGTGTGGAGGTTGAAGCTTCGGTTTTGGAGCCTTTAACGGAGGTTTTGTATGAGCCTAAGCTCGTGTATTTTAGTCGTGGGTTTGATGATCAGGTGCGGACTTTTTGTGTAGCGCCGTATGGCGAGGTGATTACTGAGTCGTATAATGGTGTTTTGACCGTAAATGGGCAGAGTTATGCCGAACGCAAGACCGCCAACACGAATTTTGCGATTCTGGTGAGCACCAAGTTCACTGAGCCTTTTCGTGAGCCTATTGCGTATGGCAAGTACATTGCGCGTTTGACTAACCTTTTGAGCGGTGGGGTGATTGTGCAGCGCTTAGGAGATTTACAGGCGGGTAGGCGTAGTACTGAAGAGCGCATTACCCGAAGTGTGACTGTGCCGACTTTGAAGAACGCCACACCTGGTGATTTGAGTTTTGTTTTGCCTTATCGTTATTTGGCGGATATCCGGGAGATGCTGGAGGCCTTGGATAGACTTGCGCCCGGGGTTAATAGTAAGGACACTCTGTTGTACGGGATTGAGGTGAAGTTTTATAGCTCTAGGCTTGAGTTGGGTGATTGTTTAGAGTCGCGCGTGGGGAATTTGTTTACTATCGGTGATGGCGCTGGGATTAGTCGGGGTTTGGTTCAGGCTTCGGCGTCTGGGGTCATCGCTGCGAGGGAGATCGTTAGGCGCGAGAAAAACTAAGGTTCTGTGAGCTCTCAGTGCCGTGGATTAGACGCTTTAATATGGCTCCAAATAGGTCTAGCGCGTGCTATTCGCACTGTTTCAAGCAAACTTCGCTTTCTCACTTTCTTAGAATATTAAGACATAAACTTAAATTTACAAAAGCAGAAGACTATCTGTTATGGGCATTATTTACGCTTGTATAGCGCCGCATGGGTCCGAGGTTATTCCGAAACTTGCAGGAGACAAGCTAGAAGCCTTCGGCGAAACAAGGAAGGGGATGGAAGAGCTTTCAAGAGGAATTAAGAAGCACAGTCCACACACAATCATCATAGCCACGCCTCACGGCTTAAGACTCGATCACACAATCGGCATAGTGACTGCGCAATACTCTGCAGGACACGTAAAGGATAAAGGAAAAACTGTGAGTGCTCGTTTCAAATGCAACTGGCAACTCGCACAAAAAATCCTACAAAGCGCTAGGAAGGCTGGACTGCCCGTTATAGGTGCGAATTACGGCACGAGCGAAGGACCAGCCTCCTGTATGCAAATGGACTGGGGCACACTCGTACCGTTATGGTTCTTGGGAGCTCAAGAAAAGAAGAAGCCCAGGATAGTCATTGTAACACCCTCCAGGGAAATCCCGCTAACACAACTTGTCGAATTCGGCAAAACCATCGCAAAAGTTGCTGAAACTTCCAAGAGGAAAATAGCATTTGTCGCCAGCGCAGATCAAGGACACGCCCACGACAAGAGCGGACCATACGGCTTTCATCCCGCATCAAAAAAATACGACGAATCAGTGATAAAAGCGGTAAAAGAGAATAACCTAGAACAACTACTCACGCTAGACCCACAGTTTGTAGAAGATGCAAAACCAGACAGCCTCTGGCAAATAGCCATCCTCACGGGCGTGTTAGCAAAAGTTCCCATGAAAGGAAGATTACTCTCTTATCAAGCACCGACTTATTTTGGAATGTTGTGCGCCGATTTTGACAAGTCTTCAGGTTCAGTGTAGAACATCATGGCATGATCGTGGAATTTCATTTTTTGACGAACTAGAGACCTTTCTTTCCCCATACGCCCTCCTAGTTTACAGAGATTGTAATTTAAATCTTGTAAGGATTGTTCAGGATCAGACTTAATTTTTATGCGTCAAAGCATTCTTTCTTCGTAACCATGTCCTAAGCAGTCAATGAATTCACGACCAGCACCTTGAAGGCTCAATTTTGTCATCGTTTCAAGTTGTTGATGATAGCGAGTTATGAAATGCTCCAGAGTTTCGTTGCCCAGGTTTCTAAAACTTACATCCATGAGACTATAACTACCTGCCACATCTTTGACTATCAAGTACACTACGAAGGCTGAAAAGTCGGGTTTAGTCAATACTTCAGAAAGGCGCAATGCTCTATCAGAACTTTCGCAGTCAAAAAAGACTTTTTGATCAGTAGAAAACCACTTTCTGAGCTTATAAATGGGAACCTTAAGACCTTTGTACTTCTCCTCAAGAAAGTTTACATACTCAGCGGTGGAGATGATTTTTGACGACATTAACTCTCGTCCATTATGATAGATAGGCGCTTTTAATAAATCTCTTTTTTGTGCACGCATGGGCTGAGAAATGTTCTATAGAACAGAAAAAGGGGAGGGTTAATTTCTTGTTGCGGCTTTTTCTAATGCAAGTACGCCTGGAAGTTTTTGGCCCATGAGAAACTCGATCAATGCCCCACCTGCGGTGCTCACATAGCCCATTTTCTTCGTTAACCCCAATTCTTCCACAGCAGCCACTGTGTGTCCTCCGCCAATCAATGAATAAGCCTTCGATTCTGCAATTGCCTCGCAAATTCTCTTCGTTCCCATCACGAATTCTTTGTTTTCAAAAACCCCCATAGGTCCGCTGAGCACAATGGATTTCGCGTTTTTTATGATCTCGCTGAACCTCTGTATCGTTTTTGCTCCAATGTCATAAATCGGATATTCGGTGGGAAGTTGCTTCACGGAGATTTCTTTTCGCTTTTTATCTGCTTCTACAGCAACGTCCGTTGGAATTTCAATTCTTTCAGAGTATTCCTTAATCAGCGACTTTATTCCTGGGACAAAGCTGGTCAGTTTTTCCTTTTCGAGAAATTCCATGTTCAGTTTGCCAAGGTTGACACCTTTCGCGGCGAGGAACAGACTTCCTACAACTCCTCCTGTTAGCACATGGGCTGCAATTTTGTTTTTCAAGACGTATTGTGAAATCTTTAGGGCATCGTCTGCCTTAGCACCGCCGAGAATGTAGACGCACGGTTTTTCGGGATTCTCTGCCGCTTTGGTTAAGGCCTTCAATTCTCTTTCCATAATTCTTCCGGCCACGCTTGGAAGTACTGCTGTGAAGCCTACGATGGATATTTGAGCGCGATGCGCGGCAGAAAAGGCATCATTGACGAATACGTCTGCTAGGGGAGCAAGTTTTCTCACAAATTCTGATTTGGCATGTTCTTCTGGCGTACCGTTCTTTAACTCATCGGCATAAGTGCGCACATTTTCCAGGACAAGCACTTCGCCACCTTTGAGTTCTCGGACGGCTTTTTGCGCTTTTTCCCCAAACAAGTCATCCACGTATTTTACCGGTTTGCCCAAGATTTTGCTGAGAATCTCTGCGTGCTGTTTGAGTGGTATGAAGTCGGAGTCACCTGGTCTTCCCTGATGCGCTAAGATCACAACCTTCGCTCCTTTCTGGACGAGTTCTTTAATTGTGGTCTCGCCGCTTGCTCGAATCCGGGTGGGCTCGAGAATCTTCTTGGTTTGAGGGTCTATAGGCGAGTTGAAATCCACTCTAACGAGTGCGGTTTTGTTTTTGAAGTTGAAATCGTCCATTGTTAAGAATTTTGTCATTTCTATTCGCCTTAATCTGTAATTTGGACAAGAAAAAGAGCTTTAGGGAGGGCAGACTCGGTTGATCCCTAGAATCCTGCTTTTTTGCCGATTAATTCGACGAGTTCGACCAAGCGACAGGAGAAGCCCCATTCGTTGTCGTACCATGCGAGCACTTTCACCAGGTTACCATCGACGACCATAGTGGAGAGCCCATCTACTGTTGACGAGTAGGTGTTGTGACAGAAATCTATCGAAACGAGCGGTTCGTCAGTGTAATCAAGTATTCCCTTCAGTGGTCCTTTTTCAGCCGCAGCTTTGAAGGCCGCGTTTACTTCTTCCTTTGTTACGTTTTTCTTGAGCAGGGCGGTTAAGTCAACTATCGAAACGTCAGGAATTGGAACGCGCAGTGCAAGTCCATCGATCTTCCCTTTGAGTTCGGGCAAGGCAAGCGTCGCTGCAATGGCTGCGCCCGTGGTTGTCGGTATAATGGAAACCGCTGCAGCTCTGGCTCTTCGCAGGTCTCTGTGTACGAGGTCTTGTATTCTTTGGTCGTTGGTGTATGCGTGAGCAGTGTTCATCATAGCCTTAACTAAGCCAAAGTTTTCGTGGAGTACTTTTGCCACGGGAGCAACACCGTTTGTCGTGCATGAAGCCATCGAGATTAAGTTGTGTTTCTGAGGGTCATACTTTTCCTGATTCACGCCCAAAAGGATGGTTGCGTCCGCGTCGTCCGCTGGTGCGGTGATTACGACTTTTTTTGCGCCTGCTTGTAGGTGTGCGGATGCCTTGTCTCTTTTTGTGAAGAGCCCTGTTGACTCTACGGCTAGGTAGACACCCATATCTCTCCATGGAAGTTGCGCAGGTTCCTTAACTGAGAGTACTTTTATGCGTTTCCCTGCGACTATTATTTCGTCTTTACCCACTTCCACCGTGAAGGGTGCGCGTCCGTGGACGGAGTCGTATTTTAGCAGGTGAGCCAGTGTTTTTGCATCTGTAATGTCGTTTACTGCAGCAAAGTCTATGTTTGCTTTTCTCTCAATCGCTGCTCTGAAAAAGAGCCGTCCGATTCTTCCAAATCCGTTTATTGCTACCTTAATCGCCATTTTTAAATCACCGTTAACGTTTGCAGAACAATAGCACATGTATGCTAATTAGTTTTCCGCTAAACATAACGCAAAAAGAAGTTTAAAAATGGAGAATTTGCTACGGGGTTTTTGTCAGGTAAATGGCTTTTAGCCCATCGTTTGTGTAAACGCGGATTACGATGCTTTCGTTGCGATATGTTGCCCAGTTCCATGTGCAGGTGAAGGCTACTGTGCTGCTTGGTGTTAATGGTTGAGGCGTGAATGTGGAGTCTATTTCAGTTCCATTTGCTAACAGTAGTGTGATTCTTGTTATGTTGGCGTTTGTGTTCGAGAGTAAGCTGTTAGTGACGTTTACGTTAAAGTGTGTCAGGTCGGTTGTGTTGAAGTTTGCCCCAGGCACGGTCAGAAATACGCGGTAATTAGAAGCGTTTGAGGGTGTGATGACGATACGGCTTACAAACACTCCAGTTTCGTTAGTGTAAATCAAGATTGTAATGCTTTTGCCAACGTAGTTTGTCCAGTTCCAAGCGCAACTAAACATTGTTGTCTTGCCTATTCCAACAAGGTATGGACCAGACGCCGGTTGTACTATCGGAGCATCGACTGTGGTGCTATCAACTGTTACCGTTATTCTTGTAACATTTGCTGGTTTAATTGAATATTGCGAATTTTGGATCGTAACAAAGAAGTGTCCCGTGTCTGGAAAGGTTGGATTTTCTGTTACCCTTAAAATTGCAGCAGGCCTAGTTTCTAACAGGGACGATTGCCGGCCAAGGTCCTGCAGCATGTAAACCGTTACTGTGACGTTTTGGTTTCTGTAGTTTGTCCAGTTCCAGTTGCACATGAATGTGGCTGCTTGATTGCCAAGAACGCCGTTTGTTGATGCGTTGAGAGGTGGGGTAGTTGTTACGTTGATATCCGTGTTGTTTTGCACCATATGAAGCACAATTCTTGAAACATTAAGCGGAGTGTTGGTTGAGCCTTCGTTCTTCACAGTGACGGTAAACTGCTTTGTGTGAGTTTCGTTGAAGTTTATCTGTTGAATGGAGAACGCAAGTTTCGGAATTTGCGTGAAATTCGACGCAGCATAGCCTTCTTTTGTCAAAACCGAGATCTGGTGTGAGCCTCCTGCTGATGCATACGAGGACCAGTTGTAATTAAGCGATAGGGTTACCGTTTTGTTCGGTGCGAGAGTGTAGGGCAGTGTAGGCGTAACGGGGTTGAGTGTAGTATTGATTGCCCCCTGTGTGGCGATGTCGATGCCGATTGTTGTGACGGTTAGATTGGCTGCTGACAACGGGGCGTTTTGGAGTGTGATTGTGAAGTTTTGAACTCCTATTGTCGAGTTGAAGTCTATTTTGCGGATGAACAGTTGGGTGTACGGAATCCTTATGGAATTTGTGGAGCCTGAGCCGTTTACGACGAACGCGGAAACCGCGAGTGTTTGGTTCACGTACGACGTCAAATTCCCCATGCAAATAAAGGTTTGACTAAGGCCTCTTGAAAGGTTAAAAGGCATTGTGGGTATGCTACTCAGTACAGGGTGCAGAGTGTTTTCGTTTTGTCCGCTGTATCCGATTTCAGACACTTCGATGTTGTTGCTGGGTGAGTAGGAAGGATTCAGCAAAGTTACGTTGAATGCCGTTGCGTTTTGTGGATTGAAACTCAAATTGGTTATTGCGACTGTATCTCCTGGAATTTTCTCTTTTAGTGAAATGTAGTATCCCATTACCCATACGTACGAGATTAAACCACCGATTATGGCAGAGATCAAAAGTAAGAGAATAAGTGCTAAACTTGAAAGTGCTTTCTTGTTCTTGCCTAGTTGTTTCCACATGTTTTTCACTTCGTATTCGGGCTTTGGTGTTGTTGTATTCAATTTTAAGTTTGCCTAATAAGCTTTCAGTATAGTGCGCGCTATTGCGAGATTACTTTCACTCAGCTCTCTCCGCTTGTTTGGTTGATGATGGAACGGCTGTTTTAAAAGGCAAAAAATGAATCAACCTACGTCAGTCGAGGCTGGAAGTTTATGGCTAAGGTTTCAGAGAAATGCCGAAACCCGTGGAATGAAGAGTGCGAGAACATGGACATTGAGCTTTATATTTCCTACAATGGTGATGAGATTCCGATATGCAGTAAGTGTTGGCGCAAGTTAGCGGACACGGACGTGGAGTGGTGAAAGCCTTGAGCGATGGCCTGAGATTTAACATGAACATGGCGCGTACGCTGGTGGGCAAGAACGTAAACGTTTACTTGAAGGATGGTTCAGTAATCCTCAACGTGAGAGTAGTCACTGCGAAGAGTGGAAAAGGCAACGGAGGACCAAACATCAACTGTAAAGCAATGAAACAGAGTAGGCCGGTGAGGATTTGGCTGAAAGAAATCGCGTGGACAGAGCAGTTGAATCCTTACTTTGCTGAAAGAGCCTAGGCTGGACCTAAACATGCGCTATCAGGAGGAATTCGAAGACTCACTAGACTCTGTTTTGGGCTAAGCGTTTGAAGACAAAGAAGGATGCTTTAGATAGGCTGCAGTATTTTCTGGGGCTTGTTAAAGAACACAAGTTTGACCGAATAGAAGAAATGATTTTCGCACCAGAATAGTCATCAAGTCTCTATGATTTTTGGCAGTTCGGTTAAATTCTGTATTATTTTATCTGGAATTGCTGTGATCTTTTCGGTGCCGGAGGTTTTTCTTTTTAGCCAGACTGTTTTCATGCCCACTGCTTTTGCGCCTTGAACATCATGGTAAAGAGAGTCACCTACGAAAGCAGTTTCCCTTGGCAAAGTGCCTAATGCCTTTAAGCCTTCTTCAAAAATGATTGGGCTTGGTTTACGACAACCCACCATGCCAGACGCCAGTATGACGTCAAAATGTTTCTTGATGTCGAATTTATCCAATGCTATGGGCAACACTTCTGGAATTCCGAGATTAGAGACCACTGCTAACTTGTAACGATTATGTAATCGTTCCAGCAGGGTGGGCACATAGTCTTCCATGTAGAGCGAGTCAATCAAAGCATGAGAGAAAACGTCGGTGGCCTTCTGTATACGTACGTCAGATTCAGGCAACGTGCAGCCATACAATTTCAATACTTCTGCGAGGCGATAATTGTAAGAATACTCCCGAAGTTCAGGATCATTCCACAACCGCTCTCTAACCTTAAGATAGCCGGGCTTAAACTCCTTAAACGACGGAGCGATTCCTCCTTTTTCCAAAACCCTATGTGCTCTACGAAGGCTGCCGAAATAGTCAAACTTGTCATCCAAAACCAATGTCGCGCCGAAGTCAAACATCACAGCCCTCATCATCACAGTCCCTCCATCGCCTGAACTAGAAGCTTAGCAATTCTTGCTCTTATATAGATTTTAACGCATTTATTGAAAAATCCAAGACTATTTTACACAAAGTTGACAAATATTTTTAAATACACACTAACCGACTATTTTCTAGCCCGTGAAAAACATGGTCTGCACAGTAGTTGTAGGCGCATTTTGGGGAGACGAAGGAAAGGGAAAGATCATCTCGTATCTTGCGCTCAAGGACAAAATAGACGTCTGCGTGCGAACAGGCTCAGTCAATGCAGCCCACACGGTCGTACACCAAGGCAAAAAATACGCCCTGCACATGGTCCCCAGTACCTTTGTCTACGAGAAAAGCCGCCTGCTCATTGGCGCGGGCGTTAACGTACACATTCCACAGTTACTAAAAGAAATCGAAGAAACAGGTGTCATAAACCGCATCGGCATCGACACACAATGCTCAATAATCGAAGAAAAACATTCAGTCATGGACAAGTCCAGCGCACACCTCAAGGGTTTGGGAACTACAGGCTGGGGCGTAGGACCCGCACAAGAGGAACGCGTACGGCGAACTGGAAAAATCGCCAAAGACGTCCCTGAACTAGCGCCTTACTTAACCGATGTTGCGTTGGAAGTAAACACTGCCATCGATGCTGACAAAAACGTTCTCTTGGAGGGCACTCAGGGTTTGATGCTTTCACTCTTCTTCGGAAGCTATCCATACGTTACGAGCAGAGATACCAGCGCTTCTGCCATCTGCGCCGAGGCAGGCGTCGGTCCAACCAAAATAGATCACGTGCTTCTGGTTTACAAGTCATTTATCACACGCGTTGGCACAGGACCACTGCCTGGCGAGCTTTCAAAGGAAGAAGCAATCCAGCGCGACTGGTTCGAAATCGCAGCAGGCACTGGAAGAGAAAGGCGTTCTGCACCATTTGATTTTAACCTCGCTAAGCGGGCTGCTATGATTAATAGTGCAACCGAAGCCGCGGTTACGAAACTCGATGTACTCTTTCCAGCATGCAAAAACGCAACGTCTTTTGAGCAAATGCCCAGAGAAGCAAAGGAATTCATAAACAGAATTGAAACAAGCGTCGGCGTGCCCATCACCATAATCGGCACAGGACCTTCTGCTTTTGATATTATTGACCGAAGAAGAAAGATTCAATAGATGAGAGAGATTTAGGCTAACCTGTTAACTCGGACTAGTAGCATTGAAGCTGAAGGTATATTTGATACCGGCTATAGCGCTGGCAGAAAATGTGACTTTGAGGTAGAATCTAACAGTCGTGGCGGGCTGAACTGTGAACCCGAATGTAGTGATTTGAGGAAGCAAACAGGTCAGTTGGTAATATTTGCTAGGGATCGGCTGCGGGTGAGTCTGGCTTGCCCCTTTTGGGTAAAAGTCATAACTGAATGCTTGTATCATGACTCCTACGTAACTGTCTTTGGTTGCGTCGATTGCTCCGTACGGGATTGTCCATGTGACGTTCTTTCTGTCGGTAGTTATGGTTACAGAAACTGGCGCGTTACTGGGCAGAGTGGTACCGTTCCAAGAGTACGTGTTCGTAGCGGTGGTATTCCACGTGGTAGTGTTTGCTGGCGCGTACTCTTGAAGCACGTTAGCGTATGCCCTGTTTGGATTGTTGGTGAAGTTAAAGGCTCTTTCCGAAGGGTCAAGTATGCCATTTGCATTGCCGTCAAAGCCCAAGCAAGCGAAAACAGTTTTTCCGTCCACTGCGGGTTGATCTCCGAGATATTGAAGCTTTATGTTAATCACTTGGTCGGTATAGTTGACAGACACCGCGTATGTGGACTTGTCGCCAGTTTCAGTTTGGTTTGCCCATAAGGTAAATGGTGTAGAGGGTACGGTGCCACTTGTGGAAACCATTGAAACTGTGAACGGAGTCCCAGGAAGCAAAAGTTTCAGTGCGTAGTAGTTTTGCGGCGTTGGCGGCGTGTTCCAAGTTGTGCCTTTTGGGTAAAAGTTGTAGCTAAATGCTTGTATTACTACTCCTATTGTCTTGCCGTAGCTCGCGTCGATTGCTCCGTACGGGATTGTCCATGTGACGTTCTTTCTGTCGGTAGTTATGGTTACAGAAACTGGCGCGTTACTGGGCAGAGTGGTACCGTTCCAAGAGTACGTGTTCGTAGCGGTGGTATTCCACGTGGTAGTGTTTGCTGGCGCGTACTCTTGAAGCACGTTAGCGTATGCCCTGTTTGGATTGTTGGTGAAGTTAAAGGCTCGGTTAGACGTGTCAAGACCGCTTGTCGTGTTGCTGAAGCCTAAATAAGCGAAGACTGTCTGTCCATCCACCGTAGACTGGTTTCCGAGATATTGAAGTTTTATGTTGATTTGTCGGTCGGTATAGTTGATGTACACAGAATAACTAGACTTCTCGTTAGTTTTGTTTGCCAATATGGAAAAGGGCGGGATTGTGCCAACAAGCAATGGAGCCGTGTTTATTAGCCATTTGGTGCCATTGTAAATTTGCGTCCATTGGGAACTGGAAACATTGTAGAACGATGCGGTGTAGCTGAAAAGCGCATTCGTCGTGGCATTTCCCACCGTGGGGTTGCTTGCGTTGTGTAACGAGTAGAAAGTTGCGCTAGGCGTCGCGTTGAGATTCCACGAAATCAAAGTGCTGTTATAGGGTCTTCCATCCACATGCAGCATTGGTTTAGGTGTAGATGGTGGCGATGATGTTCCGAAGAAATAATACCAACCTAAACCACCCACGATTATTATTACGATTATTACGATGGCGATTAGCCATTTTCCCTCCAATTCTGGCTTCTCCTCAGTCTTTGGTTCTATGGTGTATCGAATTAGAGGCACATATACTTTGTGTTTCCCTTTTTCAAGGGATAACAAAAGGATTCCCGGGAAACTATGCTCTCAGAGTGTTTTCGATTTAAGCGAGTCGTCCTAGGGTTTTTTCGCCCCTTCGCGTGAGTTTGGATTTTCTTGTGAGTGGGAATTCTTCGCTTGTTTCTTCCAAAAGGAGTTCATTTCTTCATAAGCGCATATTTCCGGTTAATGCATTTGATCATTCCCTTTTCGAACAGTCGTCTTAGAGCTCTGAAAACGGCTTTCTCTGGTTTTCCAAGTTTTTCTGCGATTTCCGCTAGGGTCAATGGTGGAGAGGTTTTCAGCAATGATATAACGTCTTCATCTAGTTTCGCCATAACTACCCGCTCTGTTGAGAATAGTTTCGTTCTGGGAAAGTGGTATTTTAGCTTTCGCATGGTTTCTGATGAAAGGCATAAAACCCTCTTCTTATGTTTAAGACGACAACCTAATAAGAGGAGTTTCGGTTGGCATGTCTAGACTACAAAAGAACCCTGACCTTCGGTTTTCCGTTCGAAGCTTTCAACCGAGACGTAAAACTAATCTGTATTTCTAACTTCATCGGCGCTTTCGGCGAAGGACTCTACATCTTCGTGCCTCCACTTTACCTAATTCAGCTACACGCAAGCATCGTGGACGTTAACCTTCGTCATATTTGTCACACAAACTGGCCGTACGCGGCATTTCAATCTCTCAATCGATGCTAATTGACACCAACTAACGCTGTCACATCTTCAAAGCATTTACACCTCTCTCAAAATAACGATTCCCGTTTCAGCGGGCGGGGTGGGATTTGAACCCACGACCACAGGCTTAGGGGGCCTGCGCCCTATCCGTACTAGGCTACCCGCCCATATGGCTTCCAGTGAATCGATTATCGAGTTGTGAATAAAGCAGTTTCTCAGAAAATTGGCTTAGAAGTTAGAACAGAAAAAATTGGTTGGCGGTTTTAGGCATCAGACGCTGTGTTTACATTTTGAGAGTAATCTCCATCGTGGAGACTTTTCTCGGGTTGCCGCCTTCCTGTGGGGTAATTTCTTCAGTGCCTATGGCGATCTGGTCAACTGTTATGTCTTTGAGGAACTTCCTCCGAACGACTTCTGCAACGTCCACTGCAGTGCTTATGGCTTGTCCTCTAGCTTTCAAAGTAACCTGTTTCGCATTGTTGCTGTTAAAGCACGTGATGACCGCCATGACATAGTTCATCGGTGGCTTTCGCCCAACGAATATAGTGTTTGGGTCTCTTTCTTGGCTCATGTTTAATTGCTTCCTAATGTGTTTTTTATAGCGGCAAATACTGTGAATGTTCTCCTATAAGAATCTATTGAAACACAAATACAGAAAAAAAAGTAATAAATTGCCAACGGTCAAATTTCCAGGATAAGTATCATAGAAACTTGACACTATCGATAAAGAGTTAACGACAAATATGGCCAACGGTCAAAATCCCGCCTAATTCTACTACTAAAGGCTGTCTTTCCTTCGAAGTTTCTTAGAAACCACCAAAACAAAAACCACAAACTGCCCTTCGCCATTTCTCTCTCCATAGGTTTCTAAGAAACTCAGCTTTATAAGCCTCTTAGCACTCGTTTCTTATTCGGTGGACGAATATGTCTCCACAAATAACCTGCCCACGTTGCGGAAGTACAATCAACCTGGAGAACCGAAAGGAAGTGGACTTTAAAAAAATCATGTACGCCCTCAACAAATCGCCGAAAACCTTCACCGAACTCTTGGCCATAACAAACCTTCCACGCAAGACACTCAGCCTGAGGCTGAAGGACCTCTGCAGCTCAGGCTCGATAGTGAAAGATGGAGGTTACCATCTCAACTCCTCAATCAAGCCCACTAATAGAATACTTGGAAAAAGGAATGGGAATGGAAAAATGAACCGAACAATGCTACATATAGGAAAAAACGTGCAATGGATACCAGTGGCTTTGATAGCCTGCCTTGTCGTAGTAGCCTTTGGCTCAGCGATGATGATCTCTCCACCTGCACCTCACCAAGCACCTGCGCCTCCCACTGCAAGCTTCTTCTACGTGCCTTCGTCGAATATTGTCACTGGCAAGACCTTGACTTTTGATGCCGCACTCTCCACAGCCTCGAATGGACCCATAACCGACTACTATTGGGATTTCGGAGACGGCTCACCCTCGGCTTATGGTCAAGCAGCGACCCATGCCTACGTCGCTGAGGGAACATACGTCATAACTCTTACGGTAAGAGACGCCCACGGAGTAACCACGAGCACACAAGAAACACTTTATGTGTCTCCTGCGCCTTTGCCGCCGACTACGCCGATTAACTTTATCATAACGCCAGATTCCAATATGACAAACAGCACAGGCTGGGAAAATCAGTGGATTGTGACCAAGTCGCTCACGTTTGATGCCTCCGCGTTTAACGCATCTACGGGTTTCACGCCCAATTATTCATGGAACTTTGGAGATGGCTCAACCACACGCACAGGTGTCATCGTGTCTCATGTATACACAGAATCGGGAACATATTACGTCACGTTAAGTGTAACAGACCTTCAAGGCTATGCGCAATCGATCGCCCAACAGGTGCAGATACTACCCATGCCTGCAGCAAGAATCTACGTAGACTCATTGCCCACTGCAATCAATCAAAGTCAAATAGGACAGACTATAACTTTGAACATAATGATTTCAAACGTCACTGACTTATATACGTGGGGAGCAGGAATGACCTTCAACCCGGCGGTGCTCGAATGCATCGACGCAACAACACCTGGCAATTCGGCTACAAACGGAACCACTGCTTTGAGAGAAGGGCCTTTCTTCCAGAAAGGTGGAAACACCCTGTGGGTCCCCGCTGCGATAACCGAAGACGGCGTCATACCCTGTCACGGATGTACCCTTACAGGAGCCACAACGCCAGGAGTGTCAGGAAGCGGAGTCCTTGCCACGGTTGAATTCATCGTGATAGGAGCAGGGGCCTCAAACATACACCTGACTAATGTCATGCTATTGGACTCAGAAGGCACGGCCATTCCAGTTTTTGTTGCAACCTAAGGATTCTTATTCTCCCTCTTTTTTTAATCTTCAGAAACAGAGCGCATGCTCAGAAATAAGCATTTAAGCTAGTCAACGCGAATTTCTAGAACGCCTCTCCTAGCACGCGGGGGTACCCGAGCCAGGTCTAAGTAGCAGGGCCAAGTCGTATCCCTACTAGGACACGGGGGAGGACTTAAGATCCTCTGGCGAAGGCCTTCGTGGGTTCAAGTCCCACCCCCCGCACCAATTTACCGGTAAATCTTAAATAGGTCCCATGCTTTCCATGTTATTGATCAAATATGTCCCAGAAGGCTGTTCCCAAAACTAAGACTATCAAGGAAAGAACTGTCTACATCTACTTGCCTTCGTTGGAGATGGTTTATGATTGGCGGAAGCGATCCGAGGCCGCCAATACGTCCCTGTCAAAGTTTGTCATTGATCGAGTTGAGGATTCTATTAGAAGAGATGAAGGAGAGGAAGGATATCTAAGTCGACTGGAATTGGTCAAACGACTCAAGAAGGTCGAGGATGAACTCAACGGATTGGCAAAAGAAAATAGGATGCTGAAAAGGCTTGTTGAAAACCAAGAGATCGAACTGAAGCGCTACAGGTCAGAATCTTTTCTGGTCAAGGATTTTGAAGGAACTCGAAGGTATGATCAAGATCTTATCGACCTGCTTAAGAAGGGCAAGTCTCAAAGCTCGGAGGAGATTCTGGCTCGTCTCGGTATCGACCGGACAAATGTCGAATTGGTCAAGGCTCTGAGCAATCAGCTCGAAGTGTTGGAAGCTTACGGGCTTGTTGCGTACAGTGGACGCGGATGGAGATGGAAAGGTTGAGCCTAGTACTTGTTCCAGATCTGAGAAAGCTGGTCGAAGGGTTCTGTGATGATTGCAGGCTGAGGAACATGACTGCTGAGAGTATAAGACGGTACAAATCCTGCCTTTCGATATTTGGAGCTTTCTTGAGTACCAAGGGAGCGTCAGTCAGGGAAGTTGACAGGTGGGTTCTGAAGGAGTTTCTGCAGTATATCCGGTTTGACAGGCGTGTGAAAGAGAAAACTGTTGAAAACTATTTTTCCTCGATGTCAGCTTTCTATGATTATCTCATCTTTGAGGACTTGCTGAAAATGAATCCCGTGGCACCGTTCAGAAAAAGATACTTAAGGAATTACAAGGATGACGCTAATGACCCTGGAAGAAAGCTTTTGACTGTTGAACAAATGAGCATGCTAGTTAATTCTATCTTAGATCCTAGAGACAGAGCAATAGCCGTTTTGTTTGCTAAGACTGGAATCCGAAGAAACGAACTGTTGAGTTTGGACGTTGACGACATCAATTGGATTGAGTACTCTATTACGTTGAAACGCACGCCCAAGAGAAGCAACAGAGTCGTGTTCTTTGATGATGAATGTGCCATCGTTTTGAAGAGATGGCTAAAGGTGAGAGAGAAGCTGAACCCACGGACAAACGCTTTGTTTGTCAGCTATCAAAGTCTAAAGAGGTTCGACAGAAACGGCCTCTACACAGCAATAGTGAAATACGCAACGAGCTTGGGTTTCCACGATCCAGATTCTACAAAACTGGAAGACCACTTTAGTCCACATTGCTTCAGACACTGGTTCACAACGTGGCTCCGCAGGAACGGCATGCCACGCGAGTTCGTCAAAGAGTTGAGGGGAGACAGGCGCAAAGAAGCTATGGACATATACGACCACATAGATCACTACGAATTGAAGCGTGCATATCTGGCATGCGTCCCAAAACTTGGAATATAGCGAGGTAAACTTTACCGCCCACACAAAAAAATAATGGGCTGACTAGGCACGCTGTCGCTGGCGCGACGCTTGCCCTGAGAAAGGCATGCCTTCAGGCGCGCGCTGAAGATGGAAGAATTTATGGGTTATTCTGATTGTTCTTATCGTTGAAACATTGCACAACCAAAAAACTGAAATTGAAATAGAACTAACGAGAACTAGGTGTGGAAATGACACAAGAAGATACACAGAATAAAGGGCATTCAAAAGTTTCTATTCGAATAGGTGAATTTCAAGTCGAATTGGAAGGCACACAAGCAGACGTGGAGAAGATGATGGGTACGGCGAGTTTGTTCGATTTCATAAAGGGATTACAGGAAACTACCAAGCAATTGCAAGTTTCGACAGAAGTTACTCCCGAAGTCGCACCAGAAGAGGAAAGTGTTCCCCCGCTAGGAAGACCAGCTACTACGACAGACGCGTTATCTCAGTTGTTCAAGACTGAGTGGGGTAGAAAGCCTAGACCTCTTTCTGTCATCATGAAAGCATTAGAAGCAAATGGGCTGTATTATCAAAAGCCAGTTGTTGCGAATGTTCTAGTTGACTTAATACAGAAGAAGGAAATTCGAAGGCTAGGAAGCAGAGGAAACTTCGAATACGTAGCAGTCTAGACGGCTGGCTCATCCATGGGCGAAAGAGCCAGAAGCATAGGAAGCGAAGCCGAAGTTAAAGCATGGAGATTTCTAGACAATCTTGGATACAAAGCAATAGAAAGAAACGAAGAAGAATATGATATTGATTGTTTAGCCTTATTTCCTCAAAGCATTTCAAAATACGAACTTATCAAGCCACGTTATGCACCTAATGGTTTAACAGCCTTTGAGGTAACCGAGGAATCTCTCAGAAAGACCAAAGTTACAGATTTCAAAGGAAAAATCGAGAGATACAATAACGACCACGCTGACGAGAGAATTGAAGGCGGAATACTTCTAGTTGACCAGAAAATATCTCTTAAAGTGATGAAGCTCATGCGAGAACGGGAAATATGGGGATGGGGTAGTAATCGACAACGACTGTACAAGGAGAAGTGGGGAACTTATCATGCATGGAAAGAAACATTAGGACTAACTGCTGAAATAGCATTGGACGATACTTGTTCGTTTCTCTTGTGTTCAACCCCGCCACCTACTAACTCTGACAAGTTGCTTCATTTCGCTATTTTTTTCGACAATGATTTTAGCAAATTGTCCATGAGAAAAGTCGAAGAAATTTTAAATAGAATCAAAGAAAATTCCATTTCTCTATTATTGCAGATTGGAATATTACCAGTCAACATTCACCTAGAATTTCACTCGGTCGGTGGGATTTCCATAACTGAGGAAGATTTCGCAGAGCATGTGATAAAATATTGGAAGACAGAAGGAATAAATATCATCACTACGAAGAAAATCTTTTCTGATTATCGCACCTTTCCTTCTCCAGCTTCCTCTTCCATCGTTGCGCCATATTTCCTCCAGTTCAATCATCAGAACCTCAACGCTGAGATTGTTTGTGGAGAAGAGCTCAGGTATTCTGATCAATTCGCCGAAAAGATCATATACGCTACCTCTCTTTGGGGATCTTCTTCTTCCAATAATTTCTCCCTTGGGCATCGATTTGTGAACTATCCATTTTGTCTCGGGTATGGGGTGAACCAGACGAACCTTATGATCTCTGAGCAGACATCTGAGCTTCGGTTTTATAGCTGAAAAGTTAGCGGTCTGTATTTCGATCAACAGTTCTCCTCGCACAATGTCCACAACGAAATCGTCCACGCTAGCTTCCAATCTGTCCCCTTCAAGAAAGTACCACTTCTTTATCGAAGAGTGAAGCGAGCTTTCCCCTCTTGATCTGGATGCATTTTCCGTCAAAGTTGAAATCCGCCAAGTTCTGAGTACAATATGCCTCGTGACCACATAAGAAGACTCGTATTGGGCGCGCATCATTCGACTCGCATTATTATGGCTTTTTTATGCTGAATTGTCGTCTGGCTTGTTCCTTTAGAGGAACAGCGCGCGCTTCTGTTTCAAAGCAATTATACAAAATTCAACAATTCTTCCAGATCAGTTATTTCGACGTCCGCAACATTTGCCAAATCCCTATCTTTCTTGCAAGCTATTCCCAAGCCTGCATTTCTTAGAAAATTCACGTCGTATTTACTGTCGCCGATTGCAATACATTGGCTCCTTGGTATTCCGATCTTTTTGACCAGTCTGTTGAAAGCTTTGTGTTTATCAAAAAGATCAACATTGAAGATGACCTTGCTCGTCAAATATCCGTTTTCATCAAGAACTAAACCGTTTGCCACAACATTGGGAACACGTAACTTCGAAGCAACTGAGTCTGCCAAGACGTCAAGGCCTGTTGTCACTATCGCCACGTGGAGATTTTTCTCTCTAAGCGTCTTAATGATGTGTTCTGCATTGGGAGCAAGAGTGTAATCTAGGAGGATCTTCTTAATAGTAGCGATGTGGGGTTTTGGCTTCCATAATGCAATATCAAGTCTCATCCATTCATCATAAGCGATTTTTCCTTCTTCGTAGTCTTTCATATTTCCTAGAGACAATTCAATTGTCCCAAAATGCTCATGCAGTTTCCACCAACTGCTTTTCCCTACGAGTAAGGTTCCATCCAGATCAAACGCCACAAGTTTATATTTCATTAAATCCACATACTCACAGTTTCCTAGGACCTCGTTTTAAGGCTTCTTACAACTGTCTAATCTAAACACGTAACAATCCCGCAAACTTCTCTAGTACGTTTTAGCGCGCGCTTATCATATTTTCCTCAATACTCGAAACATTCCTGGGGCATCAGACGGACGTTCTTTAAAGCCATATCGCTCGTAGAATTTGGAAACTCCTTTCGCTGCCATTAAGCCAACAAAAGCGCCGTTACGCGCATGAGCTTTCAGATATTCCATGATAGCGTCCATAATGCGCCTACCAATTCTCTTTCCTTGGAACTCAGGCAAAACGATAATGTCCTGAACGTAGAAATAAATGCCACTATCTCCAATCACCCTTCCACAACCGATAACCTCGTCCTCCAAAACAGCGCATACAGAAAAAAGAGAGTTCCGCAAGCCAATCTCAATTGCCCCGGTCTCAACATCGCCCCAACCAACCGCTCCACGAAGTCTTTGATACTCTTCCAGCGTTGGATTCCGTTCCACCAAAACATATCCCTCGTTCATCTCTTCACGTCCTAGCAACGTCGCTTACGCTAATAACGCACGTGTATTACGTTTAACCGTTTATCTATTCATTCCCTATCGTTATGAGCGCGTGCTCTTGCTAGTATAAGTCCAATTTAGTGGGTTCGAAGGTTTTGTTTCCGGCTTCCCGCGCGCGCTGACAATCCAATAGCACACAAAAGCTTCCTCGACGACATACCTGAGAATGACATCAAAAGAAAATGCAGGGTTTATGGAAAATTATCATCACTCCTAAAGAGTGTGGCAACATCTATTATTGAAAAGGAACTGTGAGAACAAGGTCGCGCGTTAAAGTGCGTGCGCGCTATTACCCTCTGATCCTCAGTGTGTGCGCTTAAAATTCAAGAGCTATTCCGACGCGGAAATCTTGTAGCCGATATTCTGAAGCATATTATTGAGAATTTTCAAACTCTTGAGAGCGTCTCTCCTTGGGCGAATTTCAAGGGTGAAATGAACATTCTTAGGCAACAATAGTTTCAGGTATCGAGGGAAATCGATTTTTCCAACTCCAAGAATGTCATGGGAAGGTCTTCCTGGTTTTTGATCATGCAGATGGCACTCTCTGACCCTCTCTAAGTGACGCATGAGAAAATCCTCTGTCTCTGGAACCGGTTTCCCTGAATCAGTATGGCTTTTGGGTATATCCCAGCTCAAAAAGAGATTTGTTGTTGGAAGAAGCTCTTCCAAGACTTCTATGGAAATTCCAGTAAGCCGATCGTTCTCAACACAGATTAGGACTTTTTCACGAGAGTATTTAACGAGTTGAACGAGACTTTCTCTCACAGCATTCTTGTACAGTAGCCAGTGATCCCTTAAGTAAGTGCCTTTTCTGCTAGCAAAAACGAAATCGTATGGTGGATCGATGTGAATTGTGAATCTTTCAGCTTCAACATCCTGAGCAAGGTCTAAACACAGTTTCATTCGATCAAGGACGGCCCTTCTTACCTCTGGATAAAGAGTTCCAAGATTCAGGTAGTCAGATGGCCCGTGAAATGAAATAGACACGCCTTTCGAATTGGCGAAGTCTCTAATACGGCGTCTTTCTGATTTGCTAAAACGGGCTGGGAAGAAACGCGGGATCATAAGATCCGGGACAATGTAGCCGAAGCCGTGTTGAGACGCGAAATTTATCGCATCGTAAACATCAACATTGTACACGACGTGATAACCAAAACGTTTCCGTGATATGTCTTTCATACAGCATCAACTAAGATGTCTCAATCAAGTCGCTTCTAGCGCGCGTAATTTCATTCTTTTCTGAATTATCGCAGGGATTTCCTTGAGGCTTTGAACTACGTAGTCTGGTTCAAAGTCAAGTTTCTCATGTGGAATTCCTTTGGCAATTTCCTGAAGCTCAGCGGGAAGGGCTATGAAGGGGTCTTGAGAATCCGATTGTTCAGGTCTTCTGACAAGTATAGACATTCCGTTTGCTCTTTTTGCTGCTACTACGTCGTAAATCAAGTCACCAACCGAAAAGAAAGTCTTCACACCAAGTCGTTTAAGAGCAAGCAGGACACCTTCGGGATCGGGCTTCAGCTTTTTTGCGTCTTCTCTGGTTATGAGGACATCAAAATATCGCCCAAGATCATGTGTTCTCAAGATGACGTTTACTGCTTTAGCTGACGTATTAGTGACTAGCGCCATTCTCAACCCGAGTCTTCTAATGTTTTTCAGTGTTGGAGTCGTGTCTGCGAAAAGCTTCGATTTCCGCGCAGAATCCAATTCGTACGGACTGAGAAACCTCTGCATTTCCCGCTTGAATTTTGCGGCTTCTGTTTTTCTGAACTTCTGCTCAACGTGTTCTGATGCTTTGTTTCGCATTAAGGTGGTACGTTCGATCCCTGCGAGAACTGGCGCGGGGATGCCAAGGTCTATCAGTTTCCGTTTGGTTTTGCGGCGGAACTCCAACCTCTGTTGGCGGCTAGACCAGGGAGGAGTTTCGACCAAAGTATCTTCCAAATCAAATACTACAGCAACGTCCTTGTTCCATTTAGGCTTGTTCAATTAGTGTTCGTTCTCCGGGCGCGCTAGCGCTAATTTAGAAAAGATGGTTCTTAGTTAAAGACGGTTTCCCGCCCACTTTGCTGATTATCGTGTTTGTGAATCCTATTTTGCGGAGGCGTTTGGCGATTGTCTCCGCGTTTTCAGTGTAGGTGTTGATGAAAACTGATGGTCCCGTGTCGATTGAGTACCACGCTGAAAGATTCTCTTGTCTGATTTGAGTGATTTCCTTTATGATTTGAACAGTCTCAGGTTCCCAGAGCACCATGTGTGATTTGCCAGTCATCGTTACCGCGTGAAGATTCAGCGTGTCTTCTTCTGCAAGTTTGCCTATGGTCGCGGTGTCTCCTCTTTGAATGGCCCTTTTCATCGTTTCAAGCAAGCCGCTGATGTGTTCTAGTCTTGCTTTGAACAGGCAGGAGCTGAGCACTTCGATGTGCGCTTCGTCGGTTTTTGCGTCGGAGTGAACTGGGACAATGACCATTGAGAAATCCATGTTCTCTGGCGAATGCAACCGTTCAGCATATGATCGCCCGTTTCTGTCAGCATACCAGACTGCGAAGCCTCCCGCAAGGCTTCTCGTTGAAGAACCAGCTCCTAGCCTCACGATTTCCGAGAGAGAACGCGTATCGAGGTTGAGTCCGAGAGCCTTTGACCCTGCTAAGCCTAAGGCTGCGAAACCGGAAGCGGAAAAGCCTAGACCCTTGCCTGTTCTGAGACTGTTTTCAGAAACTATCTTGAAGCAGCCTGAATACTCCGCGAGTTCTTTCAGTTTGTCGAGAACGATTTCCACTCTTTTTCTCTCTTTTACGGCTGGCCGTTTGCCGTTGATTGTCATATCGTTTTTTCTGAGTTCATGCAGGGCTTCCACGGTTGTCGTGGTGGAGAAGGCTTGAATGCACGCAGATATGCTGTCGTGATAAGGGATTCTCTGCTTGGGATTTTTTAACCCGTGGTATTTTACCAAACCTTGTATCGGATGAGCCACAGCCGTAGCTTTCAACGCTATCCGCCTTGAAACCGTTAAAATGATGACTAGGGTTCTCTCACCGTCAAGGTATATAAAAATAGATAGGTGGCTGTTTTAGCCCAATAATGCGCCTAGTCCTTCGGGTGCTGCTTCTTTTTTTGTTTTTCGTCTTCTTTCTTCTTAGCACGTGTACTTCGGCAAAGAAAAGAAGAGCGCGCGCTTTCTTCTTCTATCTTCTCCTTCTCTCTTACTCTTACTTATTATCTCTCTTACTTTCCACACCTTGAAACAAACAAAAAAACTGTTTTGCGGAAAAGTTATAGCTTTACGCTCACTTCGACTCCGTCTTCTCCGAACGATGTGTATTCGCTCTTGTACTTGCCTGAAGACCTCACGTAGTCTAGATATTCTTTCATTTGATCTGCCAAGAATCCAACGTTGTCCGCAACGATCACGCTTCCCTTGTGGAGCTTCTTTTCGACCAGCTTCAGATAGTCGAAATATTCTTCCTTGGCAGCGTCAATGAAGACCATGTCGAATTTTCCAGTCAACTTTGGAATAACTCTGACAGCATCGCCGACGATCACCTCTATTCTTGGGCGAACATCTGCTTTTTCTATGTTTTCGCGCGCCAGTTTGGCTCTACCAGCATGAGTTTCAATCGTAGTCAAACACGCATTTGCGTCAAGTTCTTTTGCCATCACAATCGTTGAGTAACCCACCAAAGTTCCGATTTCAAGAATCCTTCTGGGTCTCGTTTTGTGTATGACTTTGATGAGAACTTGTCCCCTGTCTCGTCCGATTATTGGCAGGAACTCTTTCTCGGCTATTGCCTCAATTCCTTTCAGAACCATGTTTGCCTTGCTCAAAGTCGTCCAACCCGTGAAACAAGACTGTACAAGAGTTGAAGAATAGCCTTTTCGGTCAGCACGCGGGCTAGTGTGTAGCGCGCGCGCTAATCAGGAAGATTTGAAAAGGGCTTGGGAATTTGCCGAAGGTCTGAAGACGAAAGCATAAGCGCGCGCCAGAAAGTTTCCGTGTGAAGCACTAGATGGTTTTGCTGAATGATAGTTCGTAGGTTGTGTCATTGAAACGTGCCAAGTCGGCTGCTTCTGTTTCAACCTGTTTTCTGGCATTCTCTGGAATCCTGTCGAACAGTTGTATCGTTATGTGCATTCGGCTTCCTTTCTTTCTACAATTCCATATTCCTTTGGCTTTGCCCTTCACCAGCACCACGGGTGATAACCATCCTGCTTTGCGATAGACCAGCTTATAGTGGGCCTGATCCACGATGTGGCTTTTGTCCCTATGCCCAAGCATGTAGCAATCAAAACTGGGCAGCAAACGGACACCACCACCGTCAAAATCAAGAGCTTCTACGTTCTGTAAAAGTTTCAGATCCTCTTTAAGCGCCAAGCAGGCCTTGTCTTCTACCTTCACCTCGAGAACGTCGTTTCCAACCCGCTCCTTGATGGACAATGCGTCGCTTAGGGTCATGCCTGCCCAGGCCGCAAAATCTGCGAGACTGGCTGGACTATAACCGTGCAGATACCGTCGCAGGAGCATTGTCTCCGCCTCCTCGACTGGCAAATCCGTCGTTCCTGGCAACCACTCTTTGCTCCTGACGAAGGTGATCTCTCTCCCTTGGTTTGGACCAAAAACCACGAGTCCCTGCAGACACGCCCGCTTAACTATGCCACCCCAGCTATGCTCCACCCAACGCTTCGCCTTAGCCCCTACACGCTCAACCACACGCCCAGACAACTCCTTACGAGTTAGAATCTCCGTGCCTAACGCCTCAATAATAGCGCGAACCATATCGTCCATCTCAGCGTCACTAACTCCGTACCTCTTGAACCATTCGCGCTCCCTATGCAGACCACTGCGCATGAGTCCGCCCACGAAAATGGACAAGTCAGCCGAGACAAGCAAGTGCGAAGCCCCACGCATACACCAAGTCTTGACTAAACTGCGCTCTCTCCACAAGGCTTGAGCAATGTCCTCCCGCGTAAGATTCTCAACCCGCGCCCACAACGACAACTCAGCAGCAGACAGGAGCTGCGCCTGAACACCACACATATCTCCCACAACGCCAACCAGTGACTTCAGCATTGCACGACGGACTAAATGATGCCTACTCAAACGAAAAGCAACAGCCTGTCCCTGAGACAAAGAAATCAGTCGCTACGACCCCCTTACAAGTGTGCAAGTCGCCATTTCTTCATGCGCAGACAATCTAGAACCACAATCACTGTTATCGCATTTAAAGCCTAGCGCGCGCTCTACTTTCCTTCATAGCAGACTCTGAGATATAAGAAATTCCGAGCGCGCGCTATTTATCGTTACGGTTTTGTTGTTAGCGCGCGCTTCTCACTACATAACTGTGAACACACAAAAGATGTTTCCTAGTCAATAACGATTATGGTCAGAACAAAAGAATAGAAAAAAGAGGGGTTTGCGGGTGACATCTCCACTCGACATTGAGTCCATGGTGATACTCGGTTTAATTTCAAGTAGGGTTTGAGGGCAATCCCCTAGCGCGCTGGCGATATAGCAAATCTAAATAATCCTTTGGCTTTAGAGAGAGCATACCATGAGATTGCTATGATACAGATTAGAGAGGCCATCAAGGACGATAATGATGCTCTTAATGAGCTTCAGAAGAAATGTCCGATGGGCACCAGTTTGGTTCTTGGAATCGACAGTTCGCCTGACTATTTTGCCCGTTCCCGCCCATTCGAAGAATGGCAGGTTCTTGTGGCAGTTGAGAATAGTACGATAATTGGTTCTGCCGCATATGCGATCAGTGACACCTGCGTTGAAGGAAAGCAAATCAAGACAGCTTTTGAGTATGGTTTCATCGTTGACCCTCTTCACAGGCGAAAAGGAATCGCGGAGGAACTACAAAGGCACATCGAGGAGACTTCGCTGAAGAAGAACGTCAAGCTCCTGCACCTAGACATAATCGAGGACAACTTGCCTTCGATAGGCTTGTTTTCCAAAATGGGATTCAAAAAGGTGAAAGACTGCACTACATTTTCCTTGATGCCTTACAAGAAGCTGAGAACTGTGGAAGATGCAAACATTAGAAGCATGAACGAGGCCGACGCCGATGCCGTGACAGAACTCATCAACGAAATGTACCGTGACTACGAATTTCTTTGTTCCTTTCCAACCCAAGATTTTTCTGGAGTATCTCAGGCGGATGCCAGACTTCGATCTTCACAACGTTATAGTTCTTGAAGACAGGGAAGGCATCAAAGCATGTTTGGGATACTGGGACCATAGCAAAGTCAGAAGATACACCGTGGAGAAAATGAACCGGACGCTGAGAACACAAGCATACTTGATGAAACTGATTGGCTTGTTTACCGAAATGCCCAGAATCCCCAAGCCCGGCGAACTACTCCTGAACTACGGCTTAGCAGCTATGGCCTTGCAGGGATTCAGAGAGCATGACTGAATTGATAAAACACACCGTCAATATTGCACTGGAGAATAAGGTCAACCTCATCATTGCTGCGGTAGACCCAGAGAACCCAATAGCTGCAAATCTCTCACAGTTCAGGCATACTGAGATGAAACTGCACTTTTTCGCCAAATCGTTAGGAGAGGAGAGACTGCCGAATCTTGGAGAAAGGAAACTCTACATTGATGCAGCTGAAATGTAACCATTTGTCACTTTAGCTTGCGCCTTTTCTATCTATTTGCGGTTTGTCAATATGCGGGAAAGTGGGGATTAGATTTATTGTGCTATATCAGAAGCGCGCGCTAGGATGAGTTTGAAGACGAGGACAAATATTGTACTGCCGTTGCCAACAATGTACAGGACGCTAGAAAACTTCTGGAGATGGGTTTCGAATACGTCCGTAGCCATAAAGAAACAATGCTGTTCAGAAAAAGAAAATGAGCGCGTGCGGTATTGTTGTCTTCTAGGTATAAGCTTTTAGATGGTTACCATAGCTCCTTTAGTGGCTTTAACGTTTCTTGCCCTTGGCAGGAAGTTGCTGTCTCAACTGTTTCTTTTTCGCTTCTTTATCCCGTTCTATCTTTTTCTGTTGTGCGATTTGAGTATTCTTTTGTTTACGTTTCATTACACTCGGCATAAATCTCAGCTACAAATTAACGATAAATAAACAAGCTAAAACATATTTCTTTCGCATTAATGGAGGAAGCCAATAATATCCAAAGCTGACGCGTCTTTCTTTCATTTCATTAAAGAAGCCAACTTTATGGTAAAAAGAGAAAAAGAGTTTTGCAAAGCTCTTTCTTGGGGCTTAAGAAGTCTGTGTTTTGCTTTGCTTTTCCTTATGTTTCTTCCTTTTCTCGTCTCGCTCTTTCTTAGTTAACGGTTTTTCTTTTTTCGGCATTTATGTTCCCAGAAGGTATGATATGCGTAATAGTGCTTTAATAATTTTCGAGCGCGCGCGCTGCGCTACGATAGGCTGAACACGTTATTGTCATGTGACCAGAATACGTTCATACAGAGAGAAAAAAGGGAGGAGTTTTGCGGGAGACATCGCCACTCAAAGTAGGGTTCAACCAAACCCGGGACGTATGAAAATCAATAACAGGAGAGTTTCTTGAATGTTCGTAGAAAGGGACTTGAACCCGTTTGGGTTCGAATCCCTACAAGACCAGAACCCGAAAGCAGACAAGTCCACCAATTTTTCCTTGCATATGCCATTGCCTTAATAGGTTGAAAAGGAGACTATCGCTTGAGCGCGCGCTAAACCCATATTGGAGGCGAACAGGCAAAAGAAGAATAAAAACCATTTCACACCAATTTTGGGACAAGCCAGCGCGCTACCGGAACATGTTGAAAAAGGCCATGTTTTGCGTAAATCAACATCGCAAAACCCTCCGCAATACTAACTTTTTCTAAAGTATGGGAGTTCTCATACAGCACTTTTCCATTCTTACGTATAGATGGATAGGTGTATGATAATCATAGTAGTCACGATGCTGATGTTTCACGTGCGCTCGGAGATTTTCACATTTGAAAGGGAACAATGTCTAATAGAACGGTTACTTTTATCTTTGTAGACGAGAACTTGGATTTCTAAGAATAATAAAGAGGATATATGAAATGGTAACTGAGTTGTCCGCAGAAAAGCTGAGAAGAGAGTGTGCCTCCAATCTTATGCGTTGTGAAACAACACAGGGGTTGATTCCCCTTCGAGAGATTATCGGTCAAGAGAGGGCCCTGAGAGCTCTCAAGTTCGGACTGGGAATCAAGGATCAAGGATTTAACATATACGTTGCCGGCTTTCCTGGAACAGGCAGGACAACGGCTGTCAAGAACTTCCTAGAAGAGGTGGCACGAACCCGACCTGCCCCTTCCGACTGGTGTTATGTGAACAACTTTCGCAACCCATACGAGCCTAAAGCCATGAAGCTACCCGCTGGCAAAGGAAGGCACCTTCGAGACGACATGGCAACTTTCGCCAGTGAAGCACAGAGGATCTTGCCAAAAGCATTTGAAAGCGAGGATTACGGCACACGAAGAGCGTCCACAATCAGAGATGTTGAAGAGGAAAGACAGAAACTCATCGGTCAACTGACGAAACAGGCCCAAGAACAGGGTTTCATTCTGCAGGCTTCATCCATCGGTTGGCTTATGATTCCAGTAATCGAAGGAAAAGCTGTCAACGATCAAGAATTCATTGCGTTAGAACCAAAAATACGCGATGCAATAGAGAAGAAAAGAAAGCAACTAACCGATCAATTCACAAGTGCTATGAGACAGCTCAGAGAATTGGAAGGAAGAGCCGACGATGCACTTAAGAAACTGAACCGTGAAGTTGCCCTTTTCGCCATCGGAGACATCGTGACTGATCTTAAAGAGGAATACAAAGACTTCCCAGACGTGATTACGTACATAGACAACGTGCAGAGTGACATTTTGAATAACCTGTCCCACTTCATAAAGGAGTCAGAAGAGTCACCACAAGTTCCCTTTCCAGCTCGTTGGATGAGGGAAACACCTTTTAAAAAACACGAAGTAAACGTTATCGTTGATAACTCAAACGTCAGCGGAGCCCCCGTGATAACGGAGTTCAACCCCACTTACCAGAATCTCTTCGGTAGAGTGGAGAAGGAAGCTCAGTTTGGCGCACTTGTTACCGACTATTACTATGATCCGCGGCGGATCGCTTGCACAAGGCCAACGGCGGGTATCTGATTCTTCCAGTTGAAGAGTTGCTTCGCCACCCATTCTCCTATGAAAGTTTGAAGAGGGCCCTCAAGAACGAGCATATCGTTATCGAAGAGGCAGAAGAACGCTTGGGCTTTATTGCGACAAAGAGTTTGAAACCTGAACCAATTCCCTTAAACGTTAAGGTGATTCTCATCGGAGACTCTTACCTCTATCAGCAATTGTACAGCCTAGATAAGGAATTCAACCAGCTCTTCAAGGTCAAGGCTGACTTTGACACAACTATGGATCGGACAGAGAAAACATACAACAATACGCTGCTTTTGTCTGCACGCTGTGTCAGAAAGAAAGCCTAAAACACCTCGACGGCTCAGGCTTGGCCAAATTGATCGAGCACAGTTCAAGACTAGCTGAGGACCAGCAGAAGCTTTCAACCAGGTTTGCAGAGGTTGCTGACACCATTCGGGAGGCCAACTTCTACGCTGCGGAAGAGAAATCAGAGTTCGTCACTGGAGCTCATGTGAAAAAGGCTATCGAAGAGAAAGTTTACCGTTCAAAACTCATCCAAGAGAAGATTGAAGAGATGATAAAAAGAGGCATCCTCCTCATTGATACAGAGGCAGCAAATGTTGGACAAGTGAACGGACTTTCCGTGATGGACTTGGGTGACTTTGCATTCGGCATTCCTTCTCGCGTAACGGCCAGCATCGGTCTTGGTCGAGAAGGAGTAATGGACATTGAACGTGAAGCCAAAATGGGTGGACCGATCCACACTAAGGGTGTTTTAATTTTAAGTGGGTACCTGAATGAGAAGTATGCGCAAAATAAACCTCTTAGTCTTTCAGCCCGACTTGTTTTTGAACAGAACTATGAGGGAGTAGAAGGTGACAGCGCATCAAGCACTGAACTCTATGCTATTCTGTCTGCTCTGTCTCAATTTGCCGATAAAACAGAGTTTCGCAGTCACGGGCTCGGTGAATCAGAAAGGGGAGGTTCAAGCGATCGGGGGAGTAAACGAAAAGATCGAAGGCTTTTTTGAAGTCTGCAAGCCAAAGGCTTCACTGGCAAACAAGGAGTCATGATACCACAAAGCAACGTACAAAACCTAATGCTGAAAGAGGAAATAGTTGAGGCCGCAAAAACGGAAAATTCCACATATTCCCAGTCAAGACTATTGACGAAGGAATCGAGAAGTTCTAACAGGAGTCAAAGCCGGTGAGAGGCAAAAAGATGGAATTCTCGAGGATGGAACCGTGAACTACAAAGTAGATAAACGCCTCAGACAAATGGCTGAAAAACTCCGGGAATTTCCCCAATCCTTCGTTGAGGAAGGAAAAAAGAGTGAAATTCAACAGTGAAGAACGAAGATACGCCCATAGGATTGACGACATCACGAAATAACCGAATGATTCCGCTTTTGACTGCAGGTGTTGACGGTATGTCCAAGCTTCGACAACCGCATTCCAAGGGGTAATCGTTCACCCTGCTTCCGCGCGAGACCTCGAAGCAGATCACCAATGCTCTATGATTGAGCGCGCACGAAAGGCTGAAAAATTTGAAGTCTGCCAATCTCACTATGATCGTTGGTTTCAGCGAGGGAATAGATAGGTGGTATTCATATTTGAGAGGCGAAGTGCCTAAAGCAGAAAAACCTGTTTTGAAAAAGATTTCCTAAATCATTATAGCATATATATCGTTCCTTACACTTTTTATTTTGAAAAACCGCGCGCGCGAGCCTTGAACCAGATAATCTTCCTGATTAGAACCAGCGACATATCACATCTTCTACTTACCACCATGATAGACAAGGTTGGGCTCGTAGACGCTGCCATGCTCCCAAACCTCTTTAGCGGTGAATGCTGGCGTAGGTTGGTCTATCCATGTTTTGCCGTCCCATTCGAGAAAGCCAATCGAGTAGGGACCCATGAAGTTCTGTGCTGCCCCTGCGTAGTAGATGCGCGCGCTTTGGCAATCGCAGGTCCAATACCTTCGATATTCTCAAGATCCTCATTCTTCATTTCATTGTTCGCTGTCATGTTTGGAAATGCATGGCTTATGTCGTTTTTAAGCCTGTGGTCTAACGCATAGCAAAGAAGGTGAGAGGTCGATGAATGTAATCTGTAACGTGCGCGCGCTAAATTTTATAAGAATCGCCGTGAAAGATTGGTCTGGGTGCATAGCGTGGAGAAGAGAAAACTGGGAAGGACAGGTCACAAGAGCACGTTGATAACTTTGGGCGGTGCAATCTTCATTTATCCAGTCGACACGCAAGAGGAGAACGCGTTCATCAGATTTGCTTTGGATCATGGGGTGAATCACGTGGACGTGGCTCCTACTTATGGTGATGCAGAAGTCAGATTGGGCAGATGGGTTAAGGAATATCGCAGAAACCTATTTCTTGCATGCAAGACGGATAAGAGAACCAAAAAAGAAGCCGCTGAAAAGTTGCATCAGAGTCTTCTGAATCTTCAAACTGACTATTTCGACCTCTATCAACTTCATGCACTTGACGATCCAAAGGAGCTGGAGATTGCTTTGGGAGAGAACGGTGCGATGAGAGCTGTACTGGAGGCTAAAGAGCAAGGTTTGGTCAAATTTATCGGTATAACGAGTCACAACCCGCAGACGATCTTGAGGGCGCTGGAATTCTTCGACTTTGACACGGTTCTGCTTCCTGTGAACTGCGTTCTTCATGCCCATCCTGAACCCTGCAACGATTATGAGCCCGTGCTTGCCCTCGCAGAAAGGAAAGATCTAGGAGTCATTGCTATGAAATCTGTGGCAAAGGGACCTTGGCCTAGCAAAGAGAAGACATCCAATACTTGGTACCGACCCTTTGATACTCAAGGAGACGTCGATGATGCTTTGTGGTTCACCCTATCACAGAGCGTGACTACGGCAACCAGCTCTTCAGACATTCGAATAGCTAGAATGATGATCGATGCAGCTGAACGCTACGTCCCAATGAAAGAAAAGGAACGACAGAAACTCCTCCTGAAAGCTTCTGCTCATCAACCTTTGTTCCCTAGCAAATCGTAAGCGTGAACTATCGGAGAATCCGGAAAAGCATTTGATTTCTGTCCTTGCCGACATGCTCTATTGTTCCAATCTTCCTGAGTGAATAGCTCATTTTTCGAGATTGACTGATGGGTATTCTGAGGTTTTCGGCGAGATCTCTGTTCGAGAAGGGATTCGGCAGATCTTCTGGCATGACTCTGAGGAAATCCGTTTTGTTCTCAAACATCACACTTTCAGAGACGCCGATGAGCTTTCTGTCTTCTATGCTTGCACCTTTCCTTCTCCAGCTTCCTCTTCCATCATTGCGCCATATTTCCTCCAGTTCAATCATTAGAACCTCGATGCTGAGATTGTTTGTGGAGAAGAGCTCAGGTATCCTGATCAATTCGCCAAAGAGGTCATATATGCTGCCTCTCTTTGGGGATCTTCTTCTTCCAATAATTTCTCCCTTGGGCATCGATTTGTGAACTATCCATTTTGTTTTGGGTATGGGGTGGACCAGACGAACCTTGTGATCTCTGAGCAGACATCTGAGCTTCGGTTTTATAGCTGAAAAGTTGGCGGTCTGTATTTCGATCAACAGGTCTCCTCGCACAATGTCCACAATGAAATCGCCCATGCTAGCTTCCAATCTATCCCCTTCAAGAAAGCACCACTTCTTTATCGAAGAGTGAAGCGAGCTTTCCCCTCTTGATCCGGATGCATTTTCGGTCAAAGTTGAAATCCGCCACGTTTTGAGTACAATATGCCTCATAACCACATAAGAAGACTCATATCATGGAGCGCGCGCGTTGGGTCGTGTTGCTATCAGGGCGATAGCAATAAAGCGCAGGCAAGCTCAAGATAAAAAGTGACAGAACTACAACGCGCGAGTAACAATCATTGGAGAATATTCTTTAGAGCGCGCGCGCTAAAACTTTCACTAACGTACAAACTCGCTCACACTTACAATCTTATTCTCTCTTACTCTCTTACTCTCTTACTCACTCACAGACACTCCGCGCACACACAAAACCTCAAACATATACGCTCAATTTGATTATCAGCTAAAATGCTACTGCGCGCGCTGATATAGTTAAGATTTTCTGCTTTTCATGGAACTCTAGCGAGACTGCTAAGTGTTAAATGCGATAAACACTGATCTTTCCTTAATTGGAGTTTGAAAGTAATCGCGCGCTAATTATAAACTATGAAAGAAGGAAAATAGATGAAAGTATTAGGAATATCAACAAGTCCAAGAAGAGGACAGAATACAGAAAAACTCATTGAGAAAGTCCTTGAAGGAAGCGCTAGCTCGGGAGCACAAACGGAACTTTTTGCAATCCCGGGGAAGCAAATTAACCCTTGTACGGGGTGTTGGAAGTGCAAGGGTGAGATTAAGAAGTGTGTTATAGAAGATGACATGCAGGAATTATATGCTAAGATAATCGAAGCAGACGGAATCGTGATAGGAACACCTGTATATTTTTTTGATATGACGGCGCAATGTAAAATGATTATAGATAGAACATTTGCGATTGCACCTATAAATGGCAATAAAGTAGGTGGGATCGTCACGGTTGCAGGTAGTATGGGTCTATCTGAAGTCGTTAAGAATCTGAGTATGTATTTTAGCGTGCAGGGAATTACTTCAGCCGGATCGGTTGCAGTTTATTCACCCGTAGAGGGCAAAGTGAAGGCGCAGGAATCCGCTTTCGAGCTAGGTGTAAAGATAGTCAAGATGATAAATGCGCAAAAAGGGAATACAACCGGTGCATATAATGGGCGCGGGGGTTTCGCATACGGAACACATACGTTTTAACATATTCAATTAATTGCAGAACACTCGATCGCGTGCGCGACTACGAAGAGTTTTGTCGTTAACTTCTTTATCTTTTTTTTCCATGTGATAATCTTTTCTTCTTTTCTTTCTTGGTAGCGCGCGCTATCATCTTTTCCATTTATTCATTCATTAGATTAATTAAACGAATAAATATTCCAGTTAATTTCTTATATTGAACGTAAATCCTATAATGACGGTATTCTAGGAATCCATGTTTGTTTTTCATTCCTCAAATACATAGACAACAGCAAAGCCTCTTTGACGTGTAGAATATCCTTAGTGTATTGGTATTCCATTATGGCCTTCAAATGTCTGAGGGTGTGGAAGAACATAAAAAAGGGAAACTCGGTATAAATTCGCGCTTGAGCATTGGTAGCCCGGGAGAGGTTCGAACTCTCGCCAGGCATATTTGATATGCTTTTTTACCGGTAAAGTCGGGTGGGGGTCCCACCCCCCGCACCACCATGTTGAAAATGCCGAGGGGTTTGTCAGTGTGATGCTAGTACCTGTGTTTTAGGAAAATCTTTGCTCGTTTGAATCGCGGCAATACTCGAGTTCTGCCAGCTCGTACTGTTTAGTTTCATTCAGGCTTCATGTGACTGTGAGGACAGTAACAAGAGTTAATAATAATCCTTAATCTAACAGAATAAAGAAGGTGATTAATGTGGAAAAACCTCGGTCTTACGCTCTGCCTCAGCTTCCTTATGACTACAAGGATTTGCAGCCGTACATTTCGGAGGAGCAGTTGAGGATACATCATCAGAAGCATCATCAAGCATACGTTAACGGTGCAAACGCGATTCTAGAGAGACTTGACAAAGCGCGGAAAGACGGCGCGGATTTGGATGTTAAGTCTACGTTGAAGGAGTTGTCATGGAACATAGGTGGACACGTGCTACACGGGATGTTCTGGGGCAATTTGGCGCCTGCTGGCAAAGGTGGCGGTGGACAGCCTAAAGGAGCTTTAGGCGATGCGATAAACAAGGAGTTTGGAAGTTTCGAAAGGTTCAAGAAAGAATTCACTCAGGCTGCTGTTAGCGTGGAAGGCTCGGGATGGGCGGCGCTGACCAGATGCCGACAGACTGGTAGGCTTTTAATAATGCAGATTGAGAAGCACAACACCAACGTTTATCCCGGGTTCAGAATCTTAATGGTTCTTGACGTCTTTGAACACGCGTACTACATTGACTACAAGAATGACAGGGCTAAGTTCGTCGATGCTTTCTGGAACATCGTTAACTGGAACGAGATTAACAAAAGACTTGAAGAAGCCCAGAAGTAACGGTAGACAGAAATCTCTACAAGACTCCTCATTCTTACTATCCTACTTTTTGTTTTAGATGCTTGCAAGCCAACCTGTTTTCCATTTCAAAAATGCTTATATCGAATAAGCTGTCTTTAGAAAAGGAAAAGGGATTATTAAATGAACATCGTTAAAGTTCCAGGCAAAAACAACCAACATAAAGTTCTCATGTATACATTAAGCACCTGTGCATGGTGCAAGAAAACTAAGAAACTCTTGAAAGATAATAATATCGAATACGAGTACATTGACGTCGACCTGTGCAACGACGAAGACCACGAGAAAATTAGAAACGATATTCTGCACAGAGGAGGCACCATAAGCTACCCCACGATAATCGTTGACAATAAAAAATTGATGACCGGCTATAGTGAAGATGAGATAAAAGAGGCTCTAGAGATTTGACAACCTTAGAAAAAGTGCGGCAGAGGGCAGAAACCGACGCAAGGACTTACGGCTACTTTCTGCACCCTGATACCGAGTTTCTTAACGACCTTCTTGAAGGACTTGGGAGAAACGAAGAGCGTTACGGTTATCCCTCTTGTCCATGCAGACTGGCGTCCGGAAAGTTCGAGCTGGACAGAGATATAATATGCCCCTGCGACTATCGAGACCTCGACGTGCAAGAGTTTGGATGTTGTTACTGTGCGCTTTACATGAAAAAGGATTTGTATGAAGGCAAGACGCCTATACGACCGGTTCCAGAGCGGAGACCACCCGAGAAACAAGCAAGAGCCTACGCCGCAGCTACAGAAATGCCTGCTGAAAAAGCCCCAACCAAACCAGTATCAACGGCAGCCACGGCGGTTGCAACGGGTTCTTCCCAGATTAAAAAGAAAGTGTGGTATTGCAGACAGTGTGGCTATGTATGTTTCCGCGAAGACGCACCCTATGTTTGTCCCATTTGTAAAGCTAAGAGAGAAATGTTTTCAGAATTAACGATACGCACCGATACTCAAGGATAATCTTTCTTTACATTTTATTGTTGTGTCTTCTGAGGCGTGGAAAAGAGTTATAAGCATGACGCACGTCATATTATTGACGTTATAAAAATCATAAAAAACCTAAATGGAGTGAACATTATGCCCGAAAAAAGAAAGAAGTTAGCATTAATAGTTCACAGCGGCACCCTAGACAAACTCCTCTGCGCCTTCATACTAGGCTCCACCGCAGTATCCATGGGCATGGAGGCCCATCTCTACTTCACCTTCTGGGGACTCAACGCACTCGTAAAAGGAAACTTAGAAAAGGCTGGACTACCGGCCGACTACAAACACATGGAAGAATCGATGCGAAAGAAGCTGAAAGAAATGAAGTATCCAACGCCTTATGAAATGCTCAAAAGAATGAAGCAATCAGGACTGTTAACCATTTACGCTTGCACTCCATCCATGGAGATGTTTGGGATAAGAAAAGAAGACCTTATCCCTGAGATTGATAAGCTCGCTGGCGCAGCAACTTTCCTCGACGTTGCCTCTGACGCAGACATAACCTTACTCGTCTAGCCTCGCCCAAAAATGAGAGCGTAAAAAGGGGATACTTGTCCCTTTCTTTTTCTAAAACAGCTCCAACTACCGCGATACCTTTATCTCAATTTCCTTCCAATCTTTTTTTATTTCCCGCAAAGAAGTCACAGCGCCCACTATAGTTCCGCTTAGAATCTTTCTAACAAACTCGTTTAGATCTATTTCTTTTCCATCAACCAATAGTCTGGCATCCAAAGCGATCACCTCACACTGGAATGCTACAATAAAAGCAAAAGCTTTATGGTTCAATTTTTTTCAACGCACTCTAGGAGATATCGCGCGCGAAGCACGCTGTTCTTTATAGGAGGCACCACAAGCATTTTGGCTGGAGGCTCCAACACAATCCGACAATCCAAAAGCACCAAAATATCTTCATGAACCTTATTCACTCTTGTCTGATTCTAAACACATCATAACACACGATGCAAACTATTTAGCGCAGTGACTCACGTAGATAGGTAACCATGAGTGAGAAAAAGAAACCACTGGCCATGAAACTTGCCAGAAAAACCGCCGCATTAAAAACAATTGAACGCTTGGAAACGGAGCATCCAGACGCAAAGATAGCCCTAAACTACACTGGTCCTCTAGAGCTTTTAATCGCCACAATTCTCTCTGCCCAATGCACCGACAAGAGAGTGAACATTGTAACAAAGACGCTCTTCAAAAAATACAAGACAGCCAAGGACTACGCCAACGCAGACCTGAAAAAGCTGGAGGAAGACGTAAGATCCACGGGCTTTTATCACAACAAAGCCAAAAACATCAAAAAATGCTGCCAGATGCTCATTGAGAAGTTTAGCGGGCAAGTTCCGAAGACGATGAAGGAGATGCTAGAACTGCCTGGCGTGGCTAGAAAAACAGCGAACGTTGTCTTGACGAATGCCTACGGCGTCATTGAGGGAATCGCCGTGGACACTCATGTTCGCAGAGTTGCCAAGAGACTGAGACTAACGGAAAACGAGAACCCTGACAAAATAGAGGAGGACTTAATGGACGCAATGCCCAAGGCTAATTGGGGAAGAATCACAGACCTGCTAATCTTTCACGGCAGAACAATATGTGTCGCTAAGCATCCTAAGTGTAAAGAATGCGTGCTGAATGACTTCTGTCCGTCAGCTTTCACTTTTGACTAACTTAGTTGGTCAACATGTAAGAACCGACCATTCACTTTTCATTTTGCACTATATTTGGGTCCTTTTTGGGTCAAATTGCAGGTCCCTTAGGGTAGGGTGTGTGGACGCACAGAGAGAAAAAAATCTCAACGCAACATCTATATCTCTTCAGCTACGAAAATAAGGCGAGGTTGACATGTGAATGGAGAGTAAAATAAGAGTTGGCGAAAAGGCTCCGGATTTCACGTTGAACGGCACCGATTTGAAACCCCGAGGACTTTCGGATTTCCTCACTCAAACCGTCGTATTAGCGTTCTTTCCAGGCGCCTTTACATCGGTTTGTACGAAAGAGATGTGCGCTTTCAGGGATTCTCTTGCAAGGCTTAGCACTTTGAAAGCCCAAGTTGTCGGCGTAAGCGTGAATGACCCATTTTCAAACCATGCTTTCGCTGAGAAAAACATGCTAACATTTCCACTCCTATGCGACTATAATCGAGAAGTGGTGAAACTCTATGGCATTGAATTGCCAGACTTCGCTGGACTCAAAGGATACACGGCTGCAAAACGTTCCATCTTCATTATTGACAAGCAAGGCATTGTCCGATACGTGTGGGTTTCAGACAATCCAGGAATAGAACCCAACTATGAAGAGATCGAAAAATTCCTAGAACAAACGCGTTAACGTCACAGCTTAGCCCAAATTCTCATTCTTTTCGTCAAAGCCCAAAGTCAGACAAGCCAACGGCATCTTCATTTAGAATGCGTTAGACCTTTTGAAAAACTATAATTCCGAGTTACGATCTAAACCTTAGTCGGGATTGAATTTGGCTAAAAATGATATTGGTGGCCCAAAAGTCGCTGTTGTTGGCGCTGGTTTTGTAGGAACAACATTCGCGTATTCGCTTCTAATTCGTGGCTTAGTTTCCGAAATTACAATTATCGACGTAAACCAGGAAAGAGCAGAAGGAGAAGTTATGGACTTGAATCATGGGCTACCTTTTGCTTATCCAGTCAAGATCTGGTCTGGGGAGTATTCTGACTGCAGAGACGCTGACATAGTGGTCATTGCTGTTGACAAGGGACAGAAAATTGAACAGTCACGGTTAGAGTTGGCTAAAGGAAACTTTGAGATTTTGAAGCAGATAGTTCCTAGAGTTACGGAATATAACAAGACGGGCATTTTGTTAGTAGTAACTAATCCATTGGACGTTATGACCTATGCCGTTTTGAAACTTTCTGGCTTCCCAAAAAACAGGGTACTAGGGTCTGGGACAGTTTTAGACACTGCTCGACTTCGCTATTTGCTTGGTGAACATTTGCAAGTTGACCCCAGAAACGTTCATGCTTACATAATCGGCGAACATGGCGACAGTGAAGTGCCTGTTTGGAGCCTTGCAAACGTCGCAGGAATTCATCTAAAAGACTATTGTCCCATTTGCAAAGTTCCTTATGATCAAGAGCATTTGAACGATTTGTTCTTTAAAGTCAGAAACGCTGGATACGAAATCATAAAGCGAAAAGGCAGAACAAATTATGCTGTAGCTCTGGGGCTAACAAAAATCGTAGAAAGCATACTTCGAAACGAGAATGCTATCTTAACCGTTTCCACCTTTCTTGAGGATTATCATGGCGTAAGCAACATCTGCCTGAGCGTTCCTGTAGTTCTCAATCGGGGCGGCATAAAGGAAATTATCAAACTCCCCTTAGATGAACAAGAAATCGCAGATTTCCAGAAATCAGCCGCTATCGTAAAGAAGGTCGCGGACTCACTAATGCTCTAATGCTAGCATACTGTGTTGAAGAGGAAACAAATTTAAATCAATAGACCTGAAACTAGTTGATTATGAGCAAAATAGTAACCATTTTGGGTTTTGCAGGTAGCCTACGGAAGGGCTCCTACAACAGATCATTACTACGCGCGGCAGCGGAGTTAGTTCTAAAAGATGCGAGGATTGAAGTCTTTGACCTTGAAGGAATCCCCGTTTTCAACCAGGATTTTGAAAATCAACCTCCAGAAAAAGTGAAGGAGTTCAAGAGGAAAATCCGAGCGGCAGACGCAATTCTAATTGCCACACCAGAGTACAACTACTCCATACCTGGGGTTCTGAAAAACGCTATTGATTGGGCTTCAAGACCTTATCCTGACAACGCTTTTGACGGCAAACCTGTGGCCATAATGGGCGCGTCTATTGGAATGCTGGGTACTTCGAGGGCTCAGTATCACCTTCGCCAGTGCTTTGTTTTCCTAAACATGCATCCCATAAATAAACCAGAAGTCATGGTGCCCTTTGCGCCTGAAAAATTTGATGAAAATAGCAATTTGAAAGATGAACAGACCAAGAATCGTTTAGCTGAACTTCTTGAGGCCTTAGTTGAACGGACTAAACTAGGAAAAAGGTGAACAAAGGGCGCGTGCCACAGGGAGTAAAAACTCAAAAAACTTAAAATCGAAAGGCGAAACTGTGTCACTCAAATGCAAGGTAGCGAGAAAATGAAAGTCTCCATTGGCCGAGAGGGATGCATTAGCTATGGAAACTGTGAAGCTATCTGTCCCGAAGTTTTCAAACTTCTCACAGAAACTGACGGGAAATCCAGCATAGTTGAAAAATACAGAAAAGGAGACCTCGGGAAAGGCGAAGTAGGAGATGACCTAAAAACTTCGCCGAAAACGCCAGAGATGGCTACCCAGTACAAGCGATAAGCACCGAATAGCTGCACCAAATGCAATTGTTACTTCACGTATTTTTTCGGATCTTTCTCAAACGTCCGCCTGCACTCTTCAGCACAGAAATAGTAAGTTTTGCCAGCATAGGAAGTCTTCCACTGGGTCTTCTTTTCGTTAACATCCATACCGCATACGGGATCTTTCGCCATATCTATTCTCACCTCCATTCACACTAATTCAAGTGTCCGTTGCAATCTCCACTTTTATCTTTTACAAGGCTTAAGAAGTTTTAATGTTTCCGAGCGAACGTTTGCAGTGAATATGGGTTCTAATAGTAACATACTGGTCTGGTCTAGACGTGGTAGTGTTGTCGCTAAGTGCCGTTGAGGTGCTGTTTCCAGCGTGCTATTTCATGGGAGTATCAAGCTTGCGATCGGTCTCTTCCTCACCCTCCCTGGTCGAGGGCAGAGTCTATGTAAGGTCTGGGAAAGCCACGTCCATAATTTGAACGCCACAAAAGGCTTGTATTTTTGCGCTTCAAAACCAGCACAAGAGTGCGCAAGAAAGTCAAGTGTCTGAATTCCTTTGAAGCTGTTCTAAAACTTGATTTTCTGAGTTCATAGAAACTCACTGTTTCGGTCTATCTTTTTTTCTCAAGTTCGCGACGACAAATGTGAAAACAATAAGTAACGCTACCCCGATTAATAGCAACGGACGGTCGTAACTCTGGTTGGACACTATGCGGATCATGCCTGAAAGCAGGAAGATCAATGACAGGATGGCCAGACAGTCTAAGACAACGTCTTCGGCCTTAGGGATTTTCATTAATTCCACATTAATGTCCCAAATATAAAAAGTTGAGGTGCTCCGTCGCACAGAGATCAGAACCTAATCGAATTTTCGGCGAAAGTTTTTCATCCTTCTTTAACTGTCCTCTATGGCTGTTGGAGCAAAGGCATTTGGGTATGGCAACTTCTGGCGACGAGAAACAGTTCAAAGCAAAAATAGTTCATTTGATTATCGACCAAAAAACTGAAAAAGCCCTAGAACTGCTGAGCCAATATCACCATGTACCAACGCCGAAGCTAAAGGTAGGGATGCCAAAAGGAGACTTTAAGCACAAAGGCTGCTATGTCGTGCAAAATGGAACCATTCACGTAGCAAACGGTGACAGCCTTTACAACCCCTACATAATACTTCACGAATTCTACCACCACCTCAGAACCAGAGGTGCCACACATAGAGGCACGGAGAAAAACGCAGACAGATTCGCAAAAGACTACATAGCAACATACTACGCCTACTCCGGAGTTTAGCGCTACTTATATAGCACCACAACTTTTCCAATAAGGGCGATGACTATTGACAGTGGGCAGTCCGAGCTTCAAAAGCAATCAATGGAAACAACTATTCGCACTCTACAAACTCGCCGAAATGGGTGTCCACCAACGAACAATAAAAGTCTCAACAGAATACTTCGCAGAAAAAATGGGCATGTCACAGCAAACCGCAAGCCGGTACCTCATACAATTAGAGAGAGGGAGATGGATAAAAAGAACAATCACCCCTGAAGGATGCCTAATCAAAATTGCCGACATGGGCATGAATCAATTAAACACTTTGCACGCCAATCTTCGGATGATGATAGAAGCCAAACACCCTACCTCAGTAACTCTTGAAGGCACAGTTTTCACAGGCATAGGCGAAGGCGCATACTATATCACCAAAGAAGGTTACCGCAAGCAGTTCGTGGAAAAACTCGGCTACGACCCATATCCAGGCACGCTCAACATTAGACTCACCAGCGATTACGACATAAAAGCCAGCGCGGAACTTGAAGCTTATCCAGCCATGGAAATTCAAGGCTTCAAGAACGAAAATCGTACCTACGGCCCAGTGAAGTGCTACCCGGTGATAATAAACAACAAAGCCAAGGGCGCCATCTTATTCGCCATGCGCACTCACTATGATGCTTCTGTGATAGAAATAATTGCACCGAACTTCCTCAGGCAACAGTTAAAGTTGAAAGATGGCCACAAGGTCAAAGTCGAGGCTTTCACATTGCCTTGACTAAACCGCACACCTGCTCTTTACTCTCTAACAAATTTTTTAGTTCCAGCCAAAAAATATCCCATTGCCAACCCCGCCAACAAACCGCCCAGATGCGCCAAAAGATTCGTACCCTCCGAAGCCGTCAAAATAAAAAACAAGAAGGCATACATCAATGAAACAATAATTGGTTGACCGACTGACTTTCTTAAGAAAATCACGTTAGCTCCGAAAACTCCCATGATCGCGCCAGAAGCACCAGCCGATAGGACGTTTGGTCCAGCCAACAAAGTTAACAAATTGCCTGCAAATCCAGAGACAAAATAGATCGAGTAATACTCCACAATAGAAAACAGTTCTTCTGCTCTCAGGCCAAAAATGAAGAGGAAAAGCATGTTGCTGCCAATATGCACTACGTCGAAGTGGACGAACATAGAAGATATCAACTGCCAATAATAACCATTAAAGACTGCAAGATTCCATTGTCCATAATAAGCAAGCACATATTCGTTCGTCGTTATGAAATTTCCACTCAACCAAGACGTGTACGCGTACATCGCAATATTAGCCGCAATCAGAACAATGGTTGTCAATGTTCTGAATTTTCATTCCTCCAAGCTTCTGTAAGTAAACGTTTCCAATGTTGAAAAACCTTTCCAAACAGGCTTTTATCCTTCAAAATACCAACTACTCAAGTAAATTCAAGGGTGTGGAAATATTTGAAAGCCTTCATTTCTGCTGACATGGAAGGCATCGCTGGAGTGGTTAGCCCAGAACACACTCGGATTGGAGGCAAGGAACATGAAAGAGCACGGCGCCTAATGACCGGCGAAGTTAACGGCGCCATTGAAGGCATATTAAAAGCCTGCAAGCCCCAAAGCATAGTCGTCAACGATTCTCACGCAACTATGTGCAACATAATCCCAGAAGAACTCCACGAAGTCGCAGAACTCATCACAGGCTCGCCAAAACCGTTGGCAATGATGGAAGGCATCGATGCATCCTTCGGAGCAGCTTTCTTTATAGGCTATCACGCCATGCGCGGGTCTTACCCAAGCGTTCTAGAACACACTTTTCACGGAAGAGTTGTCTTTGACATTTTTGTTAATGAAGAGCGAGTGGGCGAAACTGCGATAAATGCTGCGGTTGCTGGTGTTCACGGCGTGCCAGTTGCGTTGGTGACTGGCGACCGCACTGTTACTGAAGAAGCACGCAAGTTCTTAGGCAAGGTTGAAACTGTTGCCGTGAAGGAAGCGGTTGGCCGATATGCAGCACGGTGTTTCACTCCTGCAAAGGCAAGAATGGCGATTGGGAACGCAGCATTCAAAGCCGTTAAGCATATTAACAAGCTTAAACCCTTCAAAATCAAACCGCCAATAAAACTCGGCATTGTTTTCGTAAATACGGGCATGGCAGAACTGGCAGAACTTGTGCCTGGAACCCGAAGAGTTGACGGCAGAACAGTGTCATACACTTCAAAGAATTTCCTTGAAATTCACAGGGCTTTGCTTGCAATGATTACTTTAGCAGGCACAACCCCTTAGCGTCGTCGCCTATATTCTTCAGTAATCTTCCGTTTAATCTCAGAAGAGCTGTTCAGCTCATCCTCCCCGAACTTGCCTATCTTGACTACTTTTATGTTTAATCCTTTTTTGGCTATGGTTTTCTCCACAGCATTGGTCATACCTTTTTGGTCGTATCCCATTGCGATTACGTCTGGTTTAATTTTGTCAACCACTTCGTCTATGTTAAAGTTCTGATAGCCCAAAATTGCTTCGTCAACAACCTTCAACGATTCCACTAGCGCTCGGCGTTGGTTTTCGGACATGATAGGCTTATTGCTCTTCCTCTTTTCCACTGTGCTGTCTCTGGCAACTATGACTATGAGCTCGGCGTTTTTTCCGCCGGCTTTTTTTGCTTCTTCTAGGAACCTCACGTGACCTAGGTGGAGTAAGTCGAACACTCCTGACGCTAAAACGACGGTGCGTTTCTTTCCTACTTGCTTGTCGGCCATTGGAACTCTACCACTCCGAGTAGTCTGAGGGCGTCTAATAATCCTTCGCAGTAGGCAACAGAAGTTAACGCGACCTCAAATTTCTTTTGTTCACGGTGGTATTTGGAGTCTTCAAAGTAGTTTCTCGCGTAATCAATGATTTCTCTGATTTTTTCTTCGTCTAGTTTTCTCTCTTTCGCTTCTGGGATTTTGATTTCTTTGAACACTTGCTCGGTATTATTGATGTACTTTGCCACCAAATCCTTTATTCTCATCTAGCCATCTCCAAAACTTTCTCCGGTGCATCTGCCAAAGTTACTAGCGCTTCTGCTTCCATGAAATGCAGCTTTCCTGGAAAAACAATCGTGTGCGGTGGCGACCCGAAACCATAATCTAACAATTCCTTGATATAACTGGCTTTTATACAAGAATCTGGTGCGCCTGCCCTCGCAATACCCACAGCGAGAACATCAGGGGTGACAACACTCTTTCTATTCCTTTCTTCTACTGCTAAAAGAGCACTCAAACCATCCTTTACCGTCATGTAACGATTCTCTTCTACCCTAATATCCAGAAAACAAAGCGTGTGTAGTCCACGTTTCTTGTTTTCCATAATGACCTTGTAGGGCGTTCCTGTGGTGACTCCTTTTTCTGGGAAAGGCACTGTTACGCTTCTTCCAAACTTGTAATTCTGCAGACCAGTCAAGCCTATCACGGCGGAAATGATTGAGGCACCGTGAACTATGCGGGTTTTTATGCCCATCTTCTTTGCTCTTATTCGGAGGTCAATATGGGTGGTTGCTATCATGGGGTCGCCGGGCACGAGAAAGACAACCTTACCATGTTCCGTCTCTCGCAAAATCTGTTGACCCTCTTCGTCTTCTAGAACCTTTCTCGAAATAATCGTGCCCCTCTTTCCAGCAAGTCTCTCCAATTGATCCATGTTAAAGGCAGGCATAAGACTCGTGTAGAGTTCTGCGAAAACCTTTTCCGCGGTTTTTATCTCTTCCACTGCACGCAATGACAGGTCTTTCTCGTCGTACAAGCCCAAACCTACAAAAACTAACTCGCCCAACTTTATCTCTCTCCTTTGCACGTTTTGTTGCGATAACGAAAAATATTAGCGTGAGCGTGTATAGAAGATTAACGGTTCCGAAAAAGGTGGGCCCGTAGCTCAGCAAGGCAGAGCGGCGGACTCTTAATCCGTTGGCCACGGGTTCAAATCCCGCCGGGCCCGCCAACAATTTTACATGATTTTCAACTTTGATTCATATTCTTGATAGGAGATTCATAAGTGATTAATCTACTCCTCACTGAAAGGTACTGATAAGTTCATTGTGCAACCTTGCGGTAGGTTTTCATTGTGAGAAAGGATTTCGAAAAACTCATGCTTGAGGCCGTAGACGAAGGGTTATCTTCCTTAGGCGACTCTTCCAAGCAGGCGATCTATTTTCACTTAGAGAAAAGCTTCGATATTAGAAGGGAAGAAATCCCTGACAGACTTGGCGCTTTCACGCAGGCCATTGAGAACATTTTTGGGGCTGGAGCTGGTTGTCTTGAAGTTCTGATCATGCAACGGCTTCATGAAAAGGTTGGGGGCGTCTTAGAATGGAACAAGTCGAAGGGATTCTCGTTCAAAGAATACGTGACCGTCGCTAGACGAAGTTTTCTGGAAAAGGCCAGAATAAAGACAATAAACGAGTTGGTTGAGTGCGAAGAAGAGGAGCCAAGGGTTTGACCAAATTTCACTTGAAAAGAAAGACTCTAAACCAGCAAAAGGAACAGAGGCTTAAACGTTACTCGGGACGCTTAGAAAAACTCGGCGAAAAGAGAACGACGGATCTAAGTAAAGATGAGGAGAAGCTCAGAAGCGTATTTGCCGCCTCTCCAGACGCTATCACGGTCACTGATTTGAACGGAAGAATTGTTGATTGCAATCAGGCAACTTTAGCCATCTGTGGTAGTTCATCAAAACAGGAATTGATAGGTAAAAATTCTTTCGCCTTTATCGCGAAAAAAGATCGTAAGAGAGCAATGGAAAGCCTGCAGAAAACCTTGGTGCAAGGTTCTGCGAAATTTGAGTGCACGCTCTTGAAAAAGGATGGTAATGAATATCCTGCAGAGCTCTGTGCAAGTGTTGTAAGAGACGTTTCAGGCAACCCTACGTCTTTTGTCGGAATCATTAAAGACATCACGGAACGCAAGGAAGCCGAAAAGGTGATTCGGGAGAGTCAGCAGAAATTTGAGAGGTTGTTTTTGAGTAATCCTGAGGCGGCTATCTATGCGGACACAAAGTGGCGCATTTTAGACATTAATCCTCGTTTCACTGAACTTTTCGGGTATTCCTTGGCTGAGGTTAAGGGTAAAAGTCCCTTCAAAGTAATTGTGCCAAGGGATAAGTTGGGAGAATCGAAAATACTGGGCGAAAAGTCCAAAGAAGGATGCACCTACCACGAAACCATCAGAAAGAAGAAAGATGGGTCCCAAGTTCATGTCTCCATATCTTCCGCCCCGATCACAGTTGACGGTCAACCCATAGGATACGTGACGCTATACAAAGACATCACAGAACGAAAACGAACAGAGGAGTCATTAAGCGAATCAGAAAGAAGATACAGAAGCGTCGTGGACAATATTGCCATCGGCGTGGCAGTGATAAGTCCGCGCATGGAAATTTTATCCTTAAACAATCAAATGAAAAAATGGTTTCCGAATATCGACATCTCAAAAAAACCTATCTGTTACAAATCTTTTAACAACCCTCCTAGAAAAAGGACCTGTAATTACTGTCCGACTATTAAGACGCTAAGGAATGGGCGGATTCATGAGGCCACAACAAGAACCCCCAGTGGCGACAAAATCATAAACTACCGCATAGTTTCCTCTCCTATCAAGGACGAAGATAGAAAAGTCGTGGCAGCCATAGAGATGGTTGACGATGTCACTGAGCGCAAGCGACTGAGGGAGCAACTTAAGCGCTACTCCGAGCTTTTGGAAGAGTCAGTCGAAGAACGAACTGGGAAACTGCAGGAAAACGAAGAGCACTTCCGCTCAGTGGTAAATTATGCGTCTGAAGCAGTCATCACCATGAATAGTCGTGGAACGATAATTTTCTGGAACAAAGCTGCAGAAGATATCTTTGGCTATTCAGCGAAAGAAGCAATCGGCAAATCGATTATGTTAATAATGCCTGAAGGAGTGAAGAAAAATCATCTAAAAACAGCACGCCAGATGATTTCAGCTAGAAAACTAGGCGCAGTAACGAAAGCTGCAGAGTTTGTGGTGCGCAAGAAAGACGGCGGCAAATTTCCTATGGAGTATTCCTTTTCCACGTGGAAAACCAAACAAGAAACCTTCTTCACGTGTATTGTGCGTGACATTACTGAACGCAGGAAAATGGAGGAAAGATTATCTGCACTAAATTCCTACAGTGGAAAACTCAACGCCGCAAAGAACCTACAGCAAATCTGCAAATTGACGTTAGACGCTATGAAACAAAAATTGGGTTTTGAGTATGCAGACTTTATGCTGGTAGAAAAGGGCAACCTTAACGTACTATACCAACGCGGATACCAGAAACCTCTTCCTCTAAAATTGCCTATAGACGGGTCAAAAAAGGGGATAACCGTCAAGTCTGCAATCCTGCGCAAACCCATTCTTGTCCCAGATGTAGAAAGAAACAAAAATTATGTTCGAACGATTCCTGGTATTAGATCGGAGCTTGCAGTCCCGATCATATTGAAGAAGGAAGTTCTAGGCGTTTTAAATGCAGAAGGCACAGAACTAAATAAATTCAATCAAAAAGACGTGGCATTGGTTCAAATTCTAGCTTCTCATACCGCGACTGCAATGAGCAATCTTTCGAATATGAAGGAGATTGAGAAACGCAACAAGCAGCAAGCCTCGTTGATGAGGAGTTCTGCGGAGATGATTCATTCAACAGAATTGCGACGTCGTCTTCAAGCAATTCTGGACGCCATTGAAGGGCTTGGGTGGCGAAGGGTTGTCCTGTCTGTTAGAAACCAAGACTTGGACATAGAAAGACCCGAAGACATAGTAACCGCAGGCTTAACGGAGGAAGAGAGAGAATTTTTATGGACAAACAGACAGCCGGGGCAAGTCTGGCAGGAACGTTTCGAGCAGGAATTCACGCGTTTCAGAATCGGCGAGTTTTATTACTTGCCATGGAGCGACCCTTGGGTTAGGGAGAAATTCAGCGCGGGCACTGTTGCCAGCCATCTCAAGCCAGAAGAAATGGTGGATTGGAATCCGGACGACTTGCTCTATGCTCCGCTTAGGTTGGCTGATGGACGCATCGTGGGCATAGTGAGTATTGACGATCCGCTTGATGGAAGACGACCCACCAAAGAGTCTTTGGCGTCGTTGGAACTGTTTCTGCCTCAGGCGGCAGTAGCAATTGAAAATGCCAAACTACTACAGCAATTGAAGGCATACTCAGAGCGTTTGGAGGATAAAGTGGAGGAAAGAACTCGAGAGCTAAAAGAGGCTCAGAGGCTACTTCTCAAATCAGAGAGATTAGCTGCTATCGGCGAACTTGCGGGAATGGTTGGGCATGATTTGCGAAATCCGTTGACGGGTATTGCTGGTGCTACGTACTATTTGAAAAAGAAGTATGGGTCAGAAATGGATGACAAAGGAAAAGAGATGCTAGGAATTATTGAGAAGGACATAGATTACTCTAACAAGATCATAAACGACCTTCTCGAATACTCGAGAGAGATACACCTGGAATTGACAGAAACCAATCCCCAACAATTATTGAATGAAGTTTTACTCTTTGTTCAGGTTCCCCCAAACATTCAAATAATAAACAAGACCCAGAGCCGCTTAAGAATAAGTGTTGACCTAGAAAGAATGCGAAGAGTTTTCATCAACATAATCAAAAACGCGTTCGATGCGATGCCCGACGGCGGAAAGCTCACAATAACGACTAAGAAAGTAAAAGATGGGGTAGTTTTCAATTTCTTGGACACTGGAGTGGGGATGTCAAAAGAAACCATGAGTAAACTCTGGACGCCGCTTTTCACAACAAAAGCCAGAGGCATGGGATTTGGGTTGCCTATCTGCAAGCGGATCTTGGAAGCGCATGGAGGTAAAATTTCTGTAGAAAGCAATATTGGCAAGGGCACAACTCTCACAGTAACCGTTCCGATTAGACAGAAACCAGCTAAGGGAGGTGAAAGGATTTGGATGAGCGAACCAGAATCCTTGTTGTTGACGACGACGAAAGCATAAGGACCGTTTTGGCCACCATACTGGAAGAAGAAGAGTATAAGGTAGACACGGCGCAAAACGGAGAAAACGCCATCGAGAAAACCAAAACTCAATTCTACAACCTGGCGCTGATAGACGTTAGGCTTCCCGATATGGAAGGAACTGAGCTTTTGACACGAATGAAAGAAACTGTTCCTAAGATGCGGAAAATAATCATCACGGGCTATCCATCATTGCAGAACGCAATCGAAGCGGTCAATAAGGGTGCGGACGCCTACGTGATGAAGCCTTTTGACATGGCGAAAGTCCTGAAAACAATCAAGGAACAACTAGCAAAGCAAGAACAAGAAAAAAAGTTCAGCCAAGGCAAAGTCGCGGAGTTCATTGAGACACGTGTCAAAGAAATAGAAGCAGAGAAAAACTATAACCAGCACTAGGCCACGCTAAATATCTACACTCTTTTTTCAAAAACTTTCGCTCTTGCCACTTTGTTCGAAACTTTTTATATCTTAAATATCGTAGGTTTCTTTCGATGAGACATGAGCAGTAATGGAGATTTGTTTGAGAAAATTTCTTCATTCGTAGAGGCGCATTTGTTGGAAACTGGGCGAGGGCAAGTTGCCAGCTCAATGGGACCAAAGTATTATTTCGAACATTCTATGCGCGTGGCGTTCTGGTGTTGGAGACTCGCTTTAGAGATGCACACTGACGTGAGCACATGCGTGGCTGCTGGATTGCTTCATGATGTTTCTCGTTTCGAGTCAGAAAAGCGTGAAGTCCAAGGAGCCATTGGCGTGGAAGCTGCAAGAAGGTTCATGAAGAACGAAGGGTTCAAAAAAGAATTCATAGACACAGTCTCGAATGTCATCGAAAATCAAGCCCAAGAAGGGAGACCGAAAACACTAGAAACCAAAATCTTGCAAGATGCAAACAAGATGGACGAATTCGGTTATTTTAGGCTATTACTTTTTGCGAAAACAGTGGAAGAACCGTTCTCGGGAATGGAGAAAAGTGTAAACGCTCTTCTAGAAGAGATTGTGAAACTTGAGAAAGGCGAATATGGCCAAATGTGGACGAGCATGGGTAAGACCAGGATAGCGACGCAAATAGCTCTGTACAAGGGTTTTCTGAAGGGACTGCTGGAAGAAATAGGAAACACAAGAACCACTATGAGATAGAGGGTTCCCGCTTGCCAACGTCGCCATGCCTGAAAATCCCCAAGGCCTCGGGAGAAAAAACCATACTTCTAGCCAAACAACTCAGACTTTTTAATCAGAGACTGGAAATTGAGCAAGAAAGCAGCAGCCTATACATACCGCTATTACGAGAACCAGCCGCAAATGAACGTGCAATCTTGCAAAGATCCGTCTCTTGGGTGGAGGTTTGTGTTCACAACTTTTCAGCAGAGATCCTGCAATCCAAAACATTTGTTGACGTTCTAGCAGAGGAGATCCCGCCTAATCTGGTTGCGAGTCTTCCGCACTCGGCAGATTTCGTTGGTGACATCGCCGTGCTTGAAATTCCTCCAGAACTGGAAGGCTATAAACAGAAAATTGGCAAGGCGGTTTTGGCTACGAATAGGCGTTTACGCACGGTATTGGCTAAAGCCAGCGCGATTGAAGGGGTCTATCGTACAAGAAAGTATGAGGTAATCGCTGGCGAAGCCAAAACTGCGACCGTGCACAGAGAGTATGGGTGCGTTTACTATGTTGACTTGTCTAGAGCTTATTTTTCTCCGCGTCTCTCCAGCGAGCATGTAAGATTGGCAGGGCTGGTTAATGAGGGAGAGACTGTTGTTGACATGTTTGCAGGGGTTGGACCGTTCGCTATTCAAATCGCGAAGCAACATGAAAGGGTTCGCGTGTACGCTGTTGACGTGAATCCAGGCGCGATTGAGCTGTTAAACAAGAACGTTGCAGCGAACAGGGTTATGGCTAAAGTCACTCCTATTCTTGGTGATGTTAGACAGGTTGTCTGTGAGAGTCTGACTGGAGTAGCGGACAGGGTTGTGATGAATCTGCCTGAAAAAGCAATAGAATACGTTGACGTTGCCTGTGAAGCGATCAAGTCAACAGGTGGTATTATGCATTATTATGAGTTCACGAACGCTCCAGATCCCAAAATCTCTGCGGAGATTCGACTGGTCGAAGCCGTAGAAAAAGCAAACCGTGAAGTGAATAAGGTTTTAACATCCAAAACTGTTCGTGCTATTGCGCCTTATGCAATACAGGTTGTAGTGGACGCTAAAATCATTTAGGTGCTTCAACAGTTAATGCTATTATAACGGTTTGTTTGGGATTCTGCAATTTTTTCACAAGTGTTTTGGATAAATCTTTTGCTGCCTTGTCCGCGTGTATTGCCAAAGTTCGATTGCAAAAGCAATTGCTTTTCCGCACCACCAAATCTGTCAAGTGTGTTAGGGTTAGTTGTGGGCTTCCAGATGCGTTCACAATTTCCTTTTCTGTATCGGTCTCTATTGTAATTGTTAGTCTGGCATTTTCGCTTCGTAGTGCATTCTTGAATTCTTGGCTCAAGTCAACCGCGGCTTTGTCTGCGTTAATGGCGATTATGCAGTCGCCGCGTTTTGTCAGGTGCGTGTCTTTTGTGATTTCAAAGGTCGTTTTGTTTGTTGAAAGAATGTTTTCGTGTCCCTGTGCGTGGATAACTTCAACCGTCTTCATAATAATGTCATGTCCTATTATTCAAGCACTTCGACAGAGTCTATTTTTCCGTCGCCGTCCAAGTCAAAGCCCTTTATCACGGTGGCAAAGGGTTCGCCGGTGTAGTTTTTTAGCATTTGTTTCCAGAACTTTACGAGCCCTATTACGCACGCTTTTGTGCCAACGGCTTTGTTGCCTGCTAGGACTATGATGCGTTTCTCCTTGCTCCATGGATTTACAATCTTTGCGACCAAGCCTGCACTGTCGTCTGTGTAAACATTTTTTGTTTCGGTGGAAAATAGTCCTCCGAAGAGAAAGCCGTGCTTTGAAGGTGTCATGTTGAATCTGATGGGTAGGTGGTCGTTTATCTCTTGGGTGAGAAGGTTTGTGCCTGGTCCGCCCACAAGAATCAGATTGTTGGCTTCATCCTTCTCTGCTTTTACATCAACATCAAGCTTTATCACAAACTCGTCAGGAAATCTTGAGAAGCCGCCTAAAAAGAATGTTAGATAAGACGCGTAATGTCCGTCTCTTGCCATGGTTTTGAATGGCCCGTGGGGTGTTGGGCTTCCGACAATGATTTTTCCGTCAAAAGCTCCATTGTCGCCAAGAATTGGGCTCAGAAAGTGTTTCAGGTTAACATCTAAGATTGATAGTGAGGGCATTGTAGTTGTTTGAGAACCGAACGGCAGTTCAACGCCAAACGCAGGAAAAGTTGCGAGATAATATTTTGCGACGGCGCCTTTCTTATCTTCCTTCCTTACAAGCTTTATCGCGCCTACTCTCGCCAGCTTTCGTATGTGGTAGTAGACTATTTGCTCATGAATTCCGAGTTTTCTTGCAACTTCCATTGGGTACATTTCTTTTTCGTTTAGCATCCTCAAAATCTTCCAAGTGAGTCTGTTCAAAACTTTCTTCAGTTTTTCTGGATTGTCGAAAATGGCTATCTCTTTAACTTCCTGTACTGCTTTTCCTTTTTCATTTAGAAGAAGCTTCTTGTTCACCATGAAATGGCCTCGGTTATGGCTTAGAAGGCACCTTTATAAATATTTTATTAAAGGTTTCAACCATGCTTCTCGTACACGTTGGACAACCATTAAAAAAACTGTTTTAGAAGTAAGGATTCTTACTTAAAAATGCTTATAGACCCATCCATCATAGATGGACTTGCTTAATTGAGGTCTCATCAGAATGTGTGGAATCTTTGGATGCGTACTTAAAAACGGCGAAGTGGCAAGCACGATTCATTCGTCCCTGAAACGCCTTGAATATCGAGGGTATGACTCGGTCGGGGAAGCAACTCTGGATGAGGGTCGACTTTTCATAAAAAAAGATGTCGGAAAAATCGATGAAGTCCACGCGATACATAACCTTGATGCCCTTCCCGGGAAGATCGGTGTAGGTCATACGCGTTGGGCTACTCATGGAGCACCGACGAAACTGAACGCACATCCTCACACCGACTGCGAAGAGCAAATAGCGGTTGTTCATAATGGTATTATTGAGAATTTTGCGGTTTTGAAGACGGAGTTAGAAGATCGTGGGCACGTTTTCAAGTCAAAGACCGACACGGAAGTGATCGCGCATCTTGTTGAGGAGAAAATGCGTGAAGGCCAAGACTTAAAAGAGGCTGTTGTTGAAACCGTGAAACGATTGGAAGGCTCATATGCCCTTGCGGTGATTTCGGTTAAAGAACCAGATAGAATTGTTTGTGCAAGAAAAGAAAGTCCCCTTACGCTTGGCATCGGCGAAAATGGTGTCTACTTCGCATCTGACATTCCCGCGTTCCTTCCGTTGACCAACAAAGCCGTAATCGTTGAGGACGGCGAATTAGCTATTCTTCAGGAAACTGGTTATGAGATTTGGAAAATTGCAGATCTAAAACCAGTGGTTCGAGAACCCAAAACTATCGATTGGACGCCTGGAATGGCGGAGAAACAGGGCTATCCACATTTTATGCTGAAAGAAATCATGGAGCAACCGCTCGCGCTTCGGAACACTTTGCGTTTACAGGAACACTATTTGGAACTAATGGCAACCTTTCTCGACCGTGCGGACCAACTCTTTCTAGTCGCTTGCGGCACTAGCTATCATGCTTGCCTAGCAGCGTCATACACTTTTTCGAAACTTGCCTTCCACATAACCAACCCAGTAATTGCTTCAGAATTTGTTGAACAACACGGAAAATCCGTGAACATCGACAGTACGATCTTGGCTGTTAGCCAGTCAGGAGAAACGGCCGATACTCTGGCTGCGGTTGAGACCGCACGTCAGCGTGCTGCTACTATTATGGGCTTGACAAACACCATTGGTTCCACTTTAACTCGTGTTTCACGTGTTTATATTGGTCAGCAGTCAGGACCAGAAATAGGAGTTGCGGCCACGAAAACCTTCACAGCACAATTGTCTGTGCTTTCGCAGCTTGCGCTTCGACTGGCAAAGAAGCGAGGTAAAGTCTCCCAAGATGAAATTGACTTTTTAGAAGCGAAAGTCATGCAGATACCAAACATTGTGGAGACTATTTTGAAAACGCAGGACGGGAAGATTAAGGGACTTGCGAAGAAATACAAGGATAAAGCATGCTTCTTTTTCTTAGGCAGAGGCATAAGTTACGCAACCGCGTTGGAAGGCAGATTGAAGCTAATGGAAATTGCCTACGTGCCAGCGATTGCTTTTCCTGCTGGAGAAAGCAAACACGGACCCATCAGCCTCATTGAGCCGGGCTTTCCCGTCTTTTTCGTCTGTGCAAGAGACGAAACTCGGAAGACGCTGATTGGAAACATTATGGAAATGAAGGCACGCGGTGCCACTATCATAGCCGTTTGCGAAGATGGCGATGATGAAATTGAATGTCTGGCAGATGATTTCATAGAAGTCCCGAAAGAGATTCCAGAGATTCTGTCGCCAATCCCGTACGTTGTGCCCTTGCAGTTGTTTGCGTACTACATGGCTACTGAGCGGAGATGCGACCCTGATAGACCACGAAACCTGGCAAAATCCGTTACTGTGAAGTAAAGCCTTAAGGCTACTCCCTCCCATATTTCGTTTGAGGAGAAACTCGTTGGATAACGAATCATGGGAAAACCTAGTTCAGTCTTTGATTCGGGAGGGCATTCTTCGCTCTCCCAAAGTGATTCGTGCTACACAACTGGTTCCGCGGGAGAAGTTCTTGTCTGAACACTCCAAATCCTACAGCGCCGTGGATATTCCGCTTCCAATCGGATGGGGGCAAACGGTAAGCGCACCACACAGCAAGCACTTAAGCGGCTTGTTGGGCGAGACATGGTTTCAATAATGAATGAAGCCCTCGAATTGGAAGTTGGACACCAAGTGTTGGAGGTTGGAACTGGCTGCGGTTGGCACTCGGCAACTGTGGCTGAAATAGTCGCTCCCAGCGATGTGGCTAAAGAGAAATGGGGGCACGTTTTCACCATTGAAATCGTTGGAGAACTTGCTGACATTGCAAGAAAGAATTTGGAAGAAGCTGGGTCTAGTGACCGAGTAACCGTGGTGAACGGTGATGGTTCAGTGGGGTATGCAGAAAGGGCGCCGTATGACCGTATTCTCGCCACCGCCGCAGCGCCGGAAATTCCTCAGCCTCTGATTGAACAGTTACGTGTTGGTGGGGTTTTGGTGCTTCCTATTGGCGGCGTACAATTATTTCAATCATTAGTACGTGTTAGAAAATCTGCTGACGGTCGCATTGCAAAAGAGGATTTGGGCGGTGTAGCCTTTGTACCGCTAACTGGGCGTTTTGGTCACAGATTTTAGGCTATGCGACATCGAGTTTTTCTCTATACGCCTGCAAGTCTAGAAAGCCGTGTCCGCTTATATTCATGCAGATGACTTTTTCTTCGCCTTTCTTCTCCGCCTTCAACGCCTCATCGACGCCTGCTCTTACTGCATAACTAGATTCGGGTGCTATGAGCCAGCCTTCGGTTTGGAGGAACAGTCTTGCAGCTTCGAAAATCACTTTTTCATCCACTGGATAGGTTACTGCGTTGATTATGTTGCTGTGACGAAGGGCGCTTATGAGCGGCGCTGCGGCGTGATAGCGTAAGCCGTCTGCCTTTATAGTCACCATTTCTGTCTTGTGACCCAACGTGTACATCTTAAGCAATGGTGTGTGTTCGGCTACGTCGCCGAAGTCGTAGCGGTATTCGCCTTTGACAAGATTGGGCGCAGCTTCTGATTGGGAGGCTAGAAATTCGCATTGGCGCTTTTTCTGAAGTACTTCGCCGATGAATGGCAGGGCTATGCCGCCGAAATTTGAACCACCGCCTAAACAACCCACAATCAGGTCTGGCGAATCATCGGCTAGTTCGAATTGCTTGATGGTTTCTAGCCCTATTATGGACTGGTGCATGAGAACGTGATTTAACACTGAGCCGAGACAGTAGACGGTTTTGTCATGGGTTTCAGCATACTCTAAGCCCTCTGAAATGGAGATACCGAGTGAGCCTTGATGGTCGGGGTTTTTGGCTAGGAATTCTCTGCCGAATTTCGTTTCTTTGCTGGGCGAGGCGTAGACTTGTGCGCCCATGAGTTTTATGAGTGTGCGGCGGTCAGTCTTCCAATCGTACACGTTTCGTACCCAGAAGACTACGCATTTGAGGCTCATCAGGCTGGCTGCGTAGGCTAGAGCGCTTCCCCACTGTCCTGCGCCTGTTTCTGTGACTAGGGTCATTTTTCCTTCTTTGGCTGCGTAATAGGCTTGAGCCAGGGCTGTGTTAACTTTGTGCGAGCCTGTGGGCGACATGTCTTCACGTTTGTAGTACAGTCTTACCTTTTTTAGTCCCAATTTTTTCTCGAGTTTTCTTGCTCTGTAAAGAGGACGGGGACGACCAGCTTGAATGTATAATTCTCTTATTTCTTCTGGAATTGGTATCCAGCGTTCAGTTGACATCTCCTGTCCTAGGCACTCGTGCACCATTGTTCTGCCGAGGAATTCCATACGAGAAGGACCAGTTTCGGGTTCTTTTGGCGGTGGTAAGGGTTCCAGCAGGTCTGGTGCGATGTTATACCATTTTGTGGGCAATTCATCTGGGGGTAGTGCGATTTGGTTGTTTTTCATGATTTCCACCTTTCTTAAAAGACTTGTATAGTTAAAGGGATTTCAAGTTAAAGATTTCTGTTAATGAACGCTAGCTGAACCATTGTTCTAGTGTGGTTTTTCCCTTCTGTTTTCCCATACCTTGCTGCATTTTCTCTAATGCTCTTCGAACTCGGTCTTCTGAGAAGTCTCTTTGTCTGCAGATGAAATCCACCACGCCTTCCACATTTGGCTCTTTCCACTCTAACCTGTAATCATCAGTGACCTTTGGGTGAAGGAATATCTCCCTGATTCTTTGAGGTTCAACTGGAAACTCCGCATTTTTCAAGTGTAACCGTACATTTTCGAGATTTCCGTGCTCTTTTACTAGTTTTAAGGCTGTTTTTGGTCCTAACCCTTTTATGCCTTCTGGGTTGAAGTCTGTGCCGATTAGTATGCCGACGTCGATCAGTTGTTCGTAGGTTATTTCCAACGTTTTAAGCGTGTTTTCCAGTTCCACTACTTCTGGCACTACGTCTATGTAGACTGGTTTGCTTGGGAGCTTTCTTCTTCCGCTTATTGTCACGTTTCTCAGAAGCTTTGGTGCGCCGAAGAGTAGACTGTCGTAGTCTTGACTTGCGCAGTAGTCGGTGTCGCAATTTCGTGCTAGGTGGGCTGCTTGTGCTTCGCCTTCGCTCGGCGCCTGTATCCATGGGATGCCCATGAGCGTTAGGAGGGTTTTGCTGTCTTCCGCCATGTAGTCCTTAAGCCTGCTCGTCATCTGCGCATAGCTACGTGCCTCTTCCATTCTTCCTTCAGCTAAGGCTTTTTCGTACTTGACTGTTGCCTCTTCTTTAATCTTCATTCGGCGCTTTATTTCCACCTCTTTCAAAACTGGCGGCGCACCGTCGAAGACATAAACTGCCTTGATTCCCATTTCGACAAGGTTTGATGTTCGATATAATAATCCGCTAAGGTGGCTGGTAATCTTGCCGTTGCTGTCTTTTAGTGGAGTGCCGTCTGGTTGGCGGATGATGGCGAGAAACTGGTACAATGCATTATAAGCGTCGATGGCGATGGATTTGCCGCCTAAGTTCTCAAGCGCCACGACGGTTCTAGGAACTAAATCCTTTAAATCAACACCCAACAGGGACACCTAAGCCTATTTTCGCGGCTAAGACTGAATAAATTTGCGCCTCGTCAACCAACACGAAACTTTATAGTTGAATTTAATGAACAAGCTAAGTGAAATGAAGCCCGAAAACCAAGTGAAAATAATCGATATCACTGAAAAAACTGAATATGAAAAATATCTTTACAAATGCCTCGCTCCCATGCCCTTCCGAAAATATAAGAGAAGACACGAATACCTAAACAGAGCTATTCCACGAGGCTTTCGGAAGAAACTCTTAATCTTTAACGGAGACATTGCTGGAACAATCGAGTATGCTCCTGCCCAAGTCTCAGGTTGCCCCATCAACGGCTATGGCATAACTGTGATGAACTGCATTTGGGTTCTAAGAAGAGTCAAAGGACACAGCTTCGGAAAACAATTAATGAATGACATGATAGAGAGCGAAAAGAACGCAAATGGCTTTGCTACAGTAGCCCTTGAAAACCATTGGAGCCCATGGATGAAAAAAGATCAAATGGAAAAACTTGGCTTCAAGACAATCGACTCAATCAGACTGAGACACAAGATGAAACATACCGACCAAACAATCACTGTCTACCTCATGTGGCTACCCGCAGCCAAAAACGCAAACCCACCAACATGGAACACAACAAAATTATTGGAAGGCATCAACTTCTGCATGGGACACCCGCTGTACAACCCAGAAAGCCTGAAACAAAAACAAATCTTCAAAAGACTCTGATCCGTTTAAGGTTTGGAATTTTCGTATGATTCGAAATCTTCCAAGAAGTGGCAAGCTAAATATAGTGACAATAGTGGGTGCGCTCTCAAGGGAAAAGGTGCTTAATAGAGAGACCTAGTCATTGCGACGAGAACACACATCACCGAGAAAGCCTATTTGTGCGCTCTAATAGTCGCGGCCTCGGCCAAATGGATCTTTTCTTTTAGCAAATCTTCCCCACAATACGGGCATATGCGAAAACCTGGTTGCACGTCCTTCCCACAAGCAGGACACAACACATTTCTCGACAAATTGGTTTCCAATTTCTTAAACGATGTCTTCAAAGAGGTAATATCAGACTTCACACCGCCCACTACATTCTGCAACCCACTCAAACTCACAACCTCAGTCCGCACATTCTGCAGCAAATCCTTAACATTGTTCAGCTCAATCGTATTGCTAATCAAACCCTCGTTCATCATTTCCAAAAAATTCCCCTTTGCACTGACAAGGCTAACTTCCTCCTCATTCTCCAACTGCGCATCTCTGAGAATCCTGCTAAGCAGCATATCCAGCGGACTTCGAAGCGCAACAACACATGTGGCGCCCCAAAGAACAAAAGCCGCAATCAAAGAACCCCAAAAATACGCTACTACATCAACCGAACCCAACCAAGCGCTAAATGGATACAACTTGAGCAGAGTAATCGAACCATTCTGCGTCAAAGCAAAAAACGCGTCCAATACATGAAGCCCAGCCAAAAACGTCAGAGAACCCAAGATCCACACGGCAACGCCCTTTCCCAAACACACGCACTTCCTTATTCTCTAAACCGAGAATTCTTCTAGAAGATTATTATAGAAGTTTAACAAATAAACTCTCATTCCTAACACTGGCATATATCGAAACTCGATATATACAACCTCGTTTGTTTTCAATACATTAATAGGTTGCGACCCGATAAAATATTTTTTCACGATCCCGATTTCTTCGAGGAAAACGAATGGGAAAAATGACAGTCACACTCCTAAGCGGTCGCACAATCCATCAAGGCACAGCCAAGGAGTGCGGGAAGACCTCTCAATGGTATTATGAAAGCGTCGCCATCTGCGAAATCGACCCAGACGACTTGAAAAAACTCGGAATAAAGGAAGGCGTAAACATAAAAGTCTCCACAGAATTCGGCTCAATCACCGTAAAAGCCGTGGCGTCAAAGCGTGCTCCACACTCAAAAATCATTTACATACCATACGGTCCATGGGTCAACACTGTTGTGGGTTCAGCAACGCATGGAACAGGAATGCCTTCATTTAAAGGTATACCAGCTGAAATAGAAGCCGCAGCCCCAACAGATTCCGTGTTGACTCTGCAAGAATTATTGAAACAAACTTTCAGGAAGACGTAACCGTTGCCGATAATTAGAAATGTAACATGTCCCGTCTGCGGCACATTCTGCGACGACATAGAACTCACCACAAAAAACAACGCAATAACAGACGTAAAAAACGCCTGTGCCATGGGCGAAGCAAAATTCCTCAGCTATGCTGATCCCCATCACAGAAACCTAAAACCGCTGGTTAGAAAGAATGGCGAACTCGTTGAAGTATCCATGACCGAAGCCATCAAAAAAAGCGCCCAAATTCTTGCAGGTGCATCCTATCCTCTTCTTTATGGTTGGAGTTGTACAAGCTGCGAAGCCGTTCGCGTCGGCGTTGAATTGGCAGAAGAAGTTGGCGGCGTCATCGACAACACCACATCCGTATGCCATGGGCCATCAATGCTCAGCATCCAGGATGTTGGAATTTCTACATGCACACTTGGACAGATACGGCATCGCGCAGACCTAATCATTTACTGGGGAAGCGACCCCTACAGCGCGCACCCACGCCACATGGAGCGTTACACGGCTTTTTCGGATGGTAGATTCGAACCAAGCGAATGGAGCCGCTACTTTTCACGGCTTCGCGGAGTGGTGGGTAAGAAGAAGCTGGAGAGGGCTTCTGAATTGGTGTTGATGGAAGAGTTTTCTGTTCCGCCGATCACTGGGCGTCAAGTTCCGCCGACGCTGGAAACGGAAGAAGAAAGAAAACTCATCGTAATCGATGTGCGGAGAACTCGTTCCGCAGAATTCGCAGACTACTTCATTCAAGTTGAGCCGAATAGAGATTATGAGCTTCTCCAAGCCATGCGTATGCTTGTTAAAAACGAAGAGCTTGAAGTTGACGAAGTTGCCGGTGTCCCGGTGGATGTATTGGAAAAAATTGTAGACATGATGATAGGCTGCAAGTTTGGCATTCTCTTTTTCGGTGTGGGCTTGACAATGAGCACAGGCAAACTGCGTAACATTGACGCCGCCTTGACCCTGACAAGAGACTTGAACTTTCGCACAAAATTCGTTATCATGCCCATGCGTGGACACTTCAATGTAACTGGCGCCAACACGGTCTTCCTTTGGCAGACAGGCTACCCATTCGCAATCGACTTCTCTCAAGGCTATCCAACATATAATCCAGGGGAAACCTCGACCGTTGACATACTATCCCGAGATGAGTCTGATGCAGCCTTAGTTATAGCCTCAGATCCGGTTGCAAATTTCCCTAAAGGCGCGGCAAAAAATCTTGTGAAAAATCCGCTCATAGTGATTGACCCAGAAAATAGCGCTACTGCGCTTATGGCGGATGTTGTTTTGCCCAGCACCTTTGTGGGAATAGAGGCTGAAGGAACCGCCTATCGCATGGACAGCGTGCCCCTGCCCTTAAAACGAGTCGTGAATCCATCGAAAAACTGCCTCTCCGACGAGAAGATTCTGCTGAGAATTCTCAGAGAAGTTCGCAGATTGAAAAAGAAAACTAGGAGAATGTGATAGTGGCGGAGCTTTTAGTCAAAAATGGGTTTGTCTACGACCCGTTGAACAAGATTAATGGGGAAATAATGGACATCTCCGTGAGAGATGGAAAGATAGTTGAAAAAGTCGATGGCAAGCGGATGAGGAAGATTGACGCAAATGGAATGATAGTAATGCCAGGCGGGGTGGATCTTCACTCCCACATCGCTGGCGCAAAGGTTAACATGGGCAGATTGCTACGCCCTGAAGACCACTACAAGGACGTTGAGCCCAAAACTGCCAAAACACGGTCAGGCGTTGGCCATTCTATTCCGTCCACTTTTACGACAGGCTACCGTTACGCGAGAATGGGCTGGACAACAGTGATGGACCCCGCAATGCCTCCACTTAAGGCAAGGCACACACATGAGGAATTTAATGACACGCCAATCATCGACAAAGGAACGTACCCTCTTCTAGGCGACTCTTGGAAAGTGTTGGAAACCCTTCGTGATGGCAGGATAGAAGAATGCGCCGCTTATGTAGCTTGGGAACTAAACGCGACAAAGGGCTATGCAATTAAGATAGTTAACCCAGGTGGACTCGAGGCATGGGGCTTCGGCAGAAACGTCCGCAACATCGACGACCCTGTTCCTAACTTCGACATAACCCCAAGAGAAATAATCCGTGGCCTGTGCAAGGTTAATCAACTTCTGCATTTACCACACACAATTCATGTCCATACAAACAATCTGGGTAAGCTTGGCAATTGTGAAACCACTCTGCAGACAATGAGGTGTGTCGAAGACTTAGCTCATGGCGACAAGCCCGTTATCCACGTAACACATTGTCAGTTCAGCGCTTTCGGCGGTGAAGGTGCGAATTGGCGAACTTTCGAGTCTGGAGCCGAGAAAATAGCGAGTTACGTTAACCGTCATAATCACGTTACGCTTGACATGGGGCAGGTCATATTCACTAACACGACTACGATGACAGCTGACGGTCCATTCCAATTCATCCTCTACCAACTAACCGGAAATAAATGGGTAAACGGCGATGTGGAAACCGAGACCAGCTCTGGAATTGTGCCTTTCCATTATAAACGCTCGAGCTACGTCCACGCAACACAATGGTCAATAGCCCTAGAACTTGCATTGCTCATAGAAGACCCGTGGAAAATCTATCTCTCAACAGACCATCCCAACGCAGGTCCTTTCATTGCATACCCGAGGATCATCTCATGGCTGATGAGCCAAAAAGCAAGAGAAAAGACGATGAAAAAAATCAACAAAAAAGCAAGAAGCAAGAGTTTGCTTTCAACCATAAGTAGGGAATACACGCCTTATGAAATCGCAATCGCCACACGGGCTGGACAGGCAAAGGCGTTAGGCTTAGCAAACAAAGGGCATTTAGGTATAGGCGCGGACGCCGACATTGCAATATATGACTTGAACCCAGAAAAAACCGATTTGAGTAGAAATCCACGGATGATTCGTCGAGCCTTCAAACGTGCTGCTTATACGATCAAGGACGGGCAAGTTGTTGTTAAAAATGGGGAGGTTGTCAAGGTTGTAAGTGGCAGAACGTTCTGGGTTAACGTAGAGACTGAGAACGCTTTAGATGAGGCTATGTCAGCTCTGCGAGAGAGATTCGAGAAATACTACACAGTGCAATATGAGAATTATCAAGTGCCTGAACATTATCTGGCAGTCTCAGCACCAATCCGTGTAAAAGCAGATGCGTAAAAATGGTCGTGTCCCTTCGCCCAAAATACTCCTTCACGGTTCCGGTAAACGCCCAAAGCATAAGCTCAGGCACTTTCGAATCTAAAACCATAGAAGAAATCAAAGCGTTGGAAGTTTGGGAGGGAAACAAACAGCGCTCCTTAGGCGAACTTTTCGAAGTTAGCGGCGAAAACGGCAAGACACCTACGGAGGTAAGTATCCAAATTTTTGGTGACGTGCATAAAGTCAAAAGAATCGGCGAAGAAATGTCTGGTGGCGAGATAATAATTGAAGGCGACGCTGGTATGCATCTTGGCGAAAAAATGGAGGGCGGAAAAATCATAGTCTCTGGTGATGCTGGTTCTTGGCTGGGGGCAATGATGAAGGGCGGAAGCATTGAAGTTAAAGGAAACGCGGGCGATTATGTGGGTGCCGCTTATCGAGGTAGCACGAAGGGAATGCGAGGCGGAACTATAATAATTCATGGAAATGTGGGAAACGAAGGGGGCTGCTTTATGAAAAAAGGGCTGATTAAGATCTACGGCAACGTTGGACAATTTGTTGGTATGCACATGCGAAATGGGACAATTCTTGTTCAGGGCGATTCGGATGGACGTGCAGGTGCAAGTATGATTGGCGGAAAAATCGTGTTACTGGGTTCCACTGCGTCTGTGCTTCCGACCTTTACTATAGATAGCGTAAAGAAGAAAGTCGAAGTTGACGGGGAAGAGGTGCAAGGGCCATTCTATTTATTTACCGGCGACATTGCTGAGAAAGGCAACGGTAAACTCTACCTTGCCCAAACAAGAAATAAGCACCTAAGTATTTACGAAAAATACCTCTAACACACAAGCGATGCAATTCCGTTCATTTTATATTTTCTTCATCATCTAAATACCACACATGATCAGCGTGAATCGTGCTGCATACAAACTTGTAGAAAAACTCTGCAACAACGCCGAAGAATATGGAGTTATCATATCAAAGACAAAATCTGGCGCAACCCTAATCGACGCTGGGATCCAAGCAAAAGGCGGTTTTTCTGCAGGCAAAATCATAACAGAAATCTGCATGGGCGGCCTCGGCAAAACAGCAATTACAATGAAACAATATGGCGACCTTGCGCTCCCAACAATCTTTGTCCACACCGATCACCCAACCATGGCAACTCTAGGCTCACAGTTCGCTGGCTGGCAAATCAAAGGCGACAGCTTTCCCGCCATAGGCTCAGGTCCAGCGCGTGCGCTTGCATTGAAGCCAAAAGAAATCTATGAAAAAATACGCTACAAAGACATAGCAGACACCGCAACAGTAGTGCTAGAAACCAGTAAGAACCCGCCTGAAGAGTTGGTAGCAAAGTGTGCTTCAGAATGCAAAATCAAGCCAAACAAACTCTTCATAATCCTGACACCAACCACAAGTGTTGCTGGCTCCACGCAGGTTTCTGGTCGAATTGTAGAAACCGGGATTCATAAGTTGACAATGCTGGGCTTGGACCCAACTGTGATTCGTTATGCTTGGGGCTGTGCACCTATAGCACCGGTGCATCCAAAGTTCGCTGAAGCCATGGGCAGAACAAATGACGTAATTCTTTACGGCGGCGTCGCATATTGCGCGCTTCATTACAAAGATGACAAAAAACTGAAAGCGTTAGTGAGCAAAGCGGTTTCAAAAGCGTCAAAGGATTACGGAAAACTGTTTAAAGAAATCTTCAGAGAAGCAAACAATGACTTTTACCAGATAGACCCGCATCTTTTTGCGCCTGCGGTGCTCATGATTAACAACCTTGAAACGGGCACTGTGTTTAGGGCGGGCGAGATTAACGTTGAAGTGCTTAAACGGTCAATAGGGCTTATCGATTGAGGCTTCTGGATGATGAGCATTGAAGGGAAAATAGTGATAGGCTCCTTGAAAGGCAACATTTATGGCTTAGGAAAGGACCTCGTAGCCGCTGTTTTAGAATCCGCAGGATTCGAAGTTGTCGACTTGGGTGTAGATGTTTCACCAGAGGCATTCGTAGATGCAGCGGTAAAGGAAAAGGCTGACGTGATTGCTATTTCCATATCGGCGGATGAAAGTATTCCCTTCTTAAAGGCTGTTGTGGAGATTTTGCGTAAAAGGAACTTAAGAAATGCCATTAAGGTGGTGGTTGGGGGCAAGGCGGTTTCTGAAAAAACACGCAAGGACTACGGTGTTGATGCCTACGCTAGAGACGCCGGGGATTGCGTGAAAAAAATCCAAGCATTGCTTGCTAGGGCACAGTGAGGCGAGAAGATTGGGAGACCTTGGGCTTGTTTCTCTCGGACTTTACGGCTTTCTAATCGCCTACGCGATCTACATGCTCTTCACTTACAGAATCGACCCGAGATACTCTTTGGTTTACGAGAAGCCATTATCATTCAATCGTCTCCTTTGGTTGTCCTCGGTTGAAAAGCTCGTTTTATTGGTTTTACTTGCGGTTTTTGCATTGGTTCCGCAGAGAGAGCTTCGCACAGTCTTTAGCCTTGACACAATTTGGTTCACACCTTACGTGTTTGCAGTTGGAATAATTAGCGGAGTGCTAATATTTTCTGGAGGCATTCCCGTAAATCTATTAATCTCAGCAGTTCGCCGCAGGTTCTCGATTCCCCAAACTAGACGTGAATCTGAGTTGACACAACTCTTAACGGTCTCGATGACAAGGTCGTCTGCGCACGTCTTCCTTAATGTGTTTGCTGCATCTATTTTTGCAGGCGTTTTGGAAGAAATAATTTTTAGAGGGTATCTGCTTGAGAATCTTCGTTTACTAACTCTGCCTATCATTGCTGCCATTGTTTTGCAGGCGATTTTTGCCTTTGCTCCTCAACTCTATCAAGGCATTTACAATGCACTTTTGTCACTGTATGGCAGCGTTTTGTTCGGTGTTGTTTTCCTTTTATCAGGTTCTTTGCTTGCGGCTATTGTTGCTCATATCACACAAGACCTCGTGGGATTCGCTCTCACGTTTTCAACTGCAAAAAAGAAGAAACAATGATGCAAAAGTTAGGTTCTTTGGCTTATTTTCCCGTCTTGAGACGTGAGCTTACAACTCTTGCAATAGAGTGACCGATAGGAATCGTGTAGAGTGCGAGAGTTGCATTAAAAAATGCTACAAGTGGAAGTATTGCAATAGCTGCCTCTGGGGGCAAACCAAGTCCCACAGGAGGAGGGAAAGGTAGAAAAGTCAAGTTTACAAAACTCATAACAATTACTCTTGTGAAAGCCCCCACAACTGTCGAGGCAGTTATAACTAAACCATTGTATTGGCCAGTGGTGCTCTGGGCAATATTCTGAGGATATGCATTCTTCCTTTGGCGAGCTTCGATGGCTACTATTATCGATAACAAACCGAATACGCATCCAGGAAAAAGCCACAATAAAGTATTAACCAATGCGCCCATAATACTCAGCATACTTAACATTATGTAGGTCACAACTTCAGTCGAGTATCCGTCACTAACAAACTTACCCCTGAATGCAAGCACGACTTTATGAACTATATATATTCCAAATAACATGCTGAGAACCGCAGCAAGATTGTATAACGGGCCTGTAGGGAGTGCTCCCTGAAATATAGCAAGTAAAGCAAGAGTATTCACAATAGATACGGCGACCCCTACTTTTGGGCCGTAAAGTAGAAAAGCGGCGACTATGGGTATCTCCCAAATTTGGTATATGAGAAATGGGGCGTAAGGTGCAGGAATCTTTGCTGGTGACAAATTGAGTACTAGCGCAAGCGCCGAAAACACTATTGTCGCGGCAATAGCCTTTGAATCCAACTTCTTCTTGTCTCCCTGTCTTTGCGGTTCTTACCAAACTGTGCATAATTATTTAAGAGTAACTACTCAATAAGGAGTATGTCTAAAACAAGCTAAACCCGTAGCGTATTATCGTAAACTTGGTCCACGCCAAATATTTAAGCAGAAAGAAGAAATCTTGGTTACAGATAGAAGGGTTCGACGATTAATTGCAAGAAAGAAGTTTTGAAACTAGCCAAAGCCGCGCTTGAAACAGACTCTAGCGAGTTTATTCATTTAACTGAAGAAGTCACTAACTTGCTAGGGAAAGAAACTGGGCAAATTGGAAGAATGCTGGTTAAAGGAAAACTTGTAACCCTTGAGCCAGAAGGCGAAGCGGTCATAGTCGGCGATGTTCACGGAGACCTGGAGAGCCTCGTGCATCTTTTAACAGACAGCATCTTCATAGAAAAAGCCCGACTAAACAAAAACATTTTTCTGATTTTCCTCGGGGATTATGGAGACCGCGGTCTCTACTCAGCTGAAGTCTACTATATTGCGCTTACACTGAAACGTCAATTTCCAGACAACGTCATACTCATGAGAGGTAATCATGAAGGTCCAGAGGACCTCTTGGCGCACCCACATGATTTGCCGACCCAATTTCATCAGAGATTCGGCAGCCGAGGCGATGCAGCGTACTTCAGCATCCGAAAACTGTTCAACCAATTATACAACGCGGTCTTGGTGACAAACCGCTTCATTCTGATCCATGGCGGCTTTCCAGCCGACGCCAGCTCACTTGATGATTTAGCATACGCTCACCAGAAACATCCTGAAGAAACTTTTCTCGAAGAAATGCTGTGGAACGACCCAGAAGAGAACATTACTGGAGCCTTTCCTTCTCCAAGAGGGGCAGGCAAGCTCTTCGGCAACGACGTCACAGAAGTCTTTCTAAAAATGCTGAAAGTCAAAGCGCTAATCCGCGGTCACGAACCCAGCAGCGAAGGGTTCAAACTAAACCATGAAGCAAAAGTCTTAACCCTATTCTCAAGAAAAGGCGAGCCCTACTACAACGAGAAAGGAGCCTACCTGAAAATAGACCTTTCACTCAAAACAAGAAACGCTGAAGAACTTTTACCATATATCCAGCAATTCTAAAAACATGACATTTCTGCGCAACGAAACACATCTATAATACGCAAACAGCAATTCTAACCGAAGGGAACCAAATGAAAATAGGAATAATCACAAGAAACGAAAATGGCTGGTGTACAACTCAACTGCGTAAAGCAATGGAAAAACGCGGAATTACACCTTTCTGTTTTAGTTTTTCTCAACTTGTCGCTCGTGTTAGCGCTACGCCTGCTACAACAGTCGATGAAGCGGATATTACGAAAGAGTTGAACGCTTTAATCATGCGCCCAATCGGTCGGGGTTCCTTGGAGGAGATAATTTTCCGCATGGATCTTTTGCATCGGCTTCAGCGTTTGGGTATGGTTATAGTTAACCCGCCATTGGCGATTGAACGGGCTGTGGACAAATTTCATACGGTTGCGCTTTTGGAAGAGAACGGCCTTCCCGTGCCCCGCACTGTTGCTACTGAGAGTGCTGAGGAGGCTTTGAAGGCGTTTTTTGAGCTGGGTGGTGATGTTGTGGTGAAGCCTATTTTTGGTTCAAGAGGCATCGGTTCCACAAGAATCTCGGACGCTGAAGTTGCTACGCGTGTTTTTCGGACGCTTTCGTTTCATCACATGGTACTTTATGTTCAAGAATTTGTTCGACATGGAGTTTCTGATATTCGTGCTTTTGTAGTTGGTGATCGTGTGGTTGCGGCAATGCGACGTGTGGCTGAAGGGTGGAAGACCAACGTCAGTCTAGGCGCCAAGCCTGCGTCATTGAAGTTAGACGCGAGTTTGGAGAGGCTTGCGGTGAAGGCGTCGAGAGTTATTGACTGTAAAGTGGCCGGTGTGGATATTCTTGAGAGTGAGTGCGGACCGGTTGTTGTAGAGCTTAACAGTCAGCCCGGTTGGCGGGGACTACAATCGGTGACAGAGTTTAACATTGCTGATGAGATTGTGGGATTTGTCTTGACGGGGTTGAGGAGGTAGAAGGGTATGCGTGAGGTTGAGATCACGAAGGTTAATGTTGTTGAGGGAAAATGCGAAAGGCGGATGGATGTCGTGGCTGAGGAGGTTCCCTTGCACGTTCTTCTTGATCAGACGCATGTTGTTTCGATTCTGTGTTCGCCTGGTAGGTTGAAGGAGTTGGCTATTGGGTACTTGTTTTCTGAGGGTTTTTTGCGTGGGTTGGATGGAGTTCGTGACGTGCGTTTGGAGGATGATGGTCGATGTTTTGTGTTGTTGAACGGCGATGTGGATGTGGAGAAGCGTTTAGAGTTGACGCGGTCTTTTGGGCGGTTGATTGTTTCCGCTTGTGGTTCTGCGGATTTGTGGCCTTTGTCGAAGCTTGTTGATCGGATTAAGGGATTGAAGGTTAAGAGCGATTCTGTTGTGAGTGCTGGTGTGATTCTAGAGTGTGTGCGGCGTTTGGGTAGCCTTGCTGTGGAATATAGGCAAACGGGCGGTGTGCATGTGGCTTCTTTGAATCGTGTTGCCGATGGTGGTTTGGTGGCGTTTGCTGAGGATGTTGGTAGGCATAATGCTGTGGACAAAGTGATTGGTGCTGGTGTCTTGGGCGGTGTGGATTTTGGTGGATGTTTTTTGGTGTTGAGTGGGCGTCTGAGTGGGGATGTTGTTTTGAAGTGTGCGCGTGTAGGTGTGCCTGTTGTTGCGAGTCGAGCTGCCGCTTTAAGCAGTGGTGTGGAGGTTGCGGAGGCTTGCGGTGTGGGATTGGTTGGTTTTGTTCGAGGCTTTAAGATGAATGTCTATGCGTGTGTCGAGCGTGTTAGGCTGTGAGAGCGCTTGGTACGTTTCTATGTCTAGTCTTGCATATGCTGAAGTATGAGGAGTGAATGTGGTTGAAGGTGTTGTTTGTTTGTTCGGGGAATAGTTATCGGAGTCCTGTCGCTGAGGCTTTGATGGGTAAATATGCGCCTGCTGGAGTGGAAGTGGATTCTGCAGGAACGTCGGCGATTACTTGGATTTCAGAACGTGCACGGAGGTTTCTGGAGAGAGAAAGCGCCGCAAAGTATTCTAAGAATCGTCCTGAAGGGCTTGAAACGAAACGACTTCGCGATTATGACCTAATTGTAGTGATGGAGCAAGTGCACAAGTATGCAGTTCTAATACAGTGCCCAGAATGTGAAGGGAAGATTGAAGTTTGGAACATTAACGACCCGTACAACACCTCAGCAGAATACGAAGAGAAAGTGTATCAACAAATAAAAACCAAAGTAAAAGAACTTGCTGAACGCCTGAAAAATTCGGATCTATGAAAGCTATACTTAGCTAATTGCTTGTTTATAATCGAAAACATGCTTCCTGCTATATTCAGTCATCAGAGGAATATAAAATGCATGAATAAGAAATCTTTGGCAAAACCTGTAAAGGATAGCATCTCAAAAAGAGCCACCGTTCACTAATCATGTTCACAGCATATTTGTATCATACGTGGTCGTATAGTAGATCCAATAGGGGAGGGATGCACACGCACAGCAGAAATTCGTCTATTCTGTGTCTAATAGAAAGGTCAAAGCACAGCGCTGAGTACACACGGAACAGAACCTTTTACTTCACTATCTCTCGCTTTTTCCACCGCAAATTCTTGCGCCTACACTTACGGCACTTAACAGCGGTAGCCGCATTGCGGGCGCCACAATCCCTACAAATCTTCACGAAAAGCCTACGCTTCTGCGCAATAGCCTTCTTAATGGGATCAGTAATCGGCAAATCTCAAACACACCCGCGACGCTACGTTTCACATCAAGCACACAAATATACTTTTCCTACACAACCCCAGACTATACGCAACGATTCCAAAAACAAGAAATGTATATGAAGAATCCAAGTCAGACATAGTGTCATTTCAAGACACACGCTATTTAGAGTTCAGGTCTAGAACAAAGCTTTGTGAGGCGGAGGTTGAGAGTTCATTCTATTTTTCGTTCCTTTCTCCCTTTCAACAAAAACTTAGCCTACCGTCGGTTTTCTTTTCCCGAAGCCCTTATTCTTCCTCTTCCTTAGCTATGATGAACAAAATACCAATCACAAAAATAGTAACGCTGAAGAATAAGAATATGCCTGGAACAATTGTGGGCAAACTTGGAACAATGCTGCTCAATGCCGAATAACTTGTGTATGTAAAATAAAAGATAATAAAGCCGATGATTATTATCAATAGTCCGAAGAATTTTTCGCCGATTTTTAAGCCTACTGGCTCTTCTTCACTGCTCATTGCTGAACCCCGTTTCACTCTTTGTAGTCTATTCCGTAGTTTAAAAGATTTATTTAGCCTTTCTGTTTCAGGGTTCTGGATTCTTTTAAACATTGCTTATCAAACCCGTAAATGATGTTCGGAGAATGGAGAGTGAGATTAGAATGATACTTAGGATTCATAAAAGAGAAAAGAAAACAAAGTCAAAGTCTCTCCGTAAGCTCTGCTAGTGAGATCTTGAAAACTAAAACGGAGCATGTAGAACCTATTGTAATAGAGTTTAGCAGAGATAAGATCATACAAGACTTCTTAGATGCTCAAACTAAACACACTAAGGACACTTATGGCACTTATATGAAGAGAGTTATTGAGTTCACTAACCAGAGTGGAAAACAGATCCTAGCGGATTCTGAAGAGTGGATCAAGAAGATCTTTACCTTTCAAAAATACCTAAGTCAAAAAGGCTACTCCTCTAACTATATTCAAAGCTGCTTAGGGATGCTCAGAGGATTTTTCAATTACTACAGAAAACCCTTAACCCTTACAAGACATGAAACAAGGAAAATCAATAGTAGAGCTAGAACAACCACTGATTACCAGTTCTCTAAAGAAGAAATTGCTAGAATGGGATCAGTTGCAGATCTAAAGTCTCGTTATGTTCTCTACATGGGTAAATGTTTAGGCTTACGTGCTGAAGATTTCGTTAAGATTACTTACGGTATGCTTAGACGTTTAGATCTAGATCAAGAAGCTCCAATATTCTTAACTGAATTGAACACTGAAAAAGAGAATGTAAAGGCTTATCCATTCTTAGACTTGGATGCTATTTCAGTTGTGAGAACTATTCTAGAGAACAATAAAGATAAAGCAGATTCAGAACAAGCGTTCACTAGCAGAAAACAAGAACTCTCTTTGATCCTCAGATCCTTAGCTAAAAGAAGCAATATAGATGGTCATGGCTCTAGGATTCGGTTTCACTGTATGCGTAAGTTCTTAATCACTAGACTTAGTGCTGTAGCCTCTGAATCTCAATGGAAGCAGATTGTTGGTAAGAAGATCTCAGAAGGTGCTTATGTCTCTCAGGACCAATTAAGAGAAGTCTATTCTAGGGTTATGCCATCTATTTCTATCTCTAGTTCTAACGGACACTCTAAGAAACTGGAAGAACTAGAAGATCTGATTCAAGCTCAGACCAAAATAATAGAAAGGCAAAGACAAGAGATTCAAACACTCACAGAAGCTACTAAGACAAATCGAGATGCAACCTTAGCACTAATCAAAACAGAACAGGGTAAAATGATAGAAGAAACTGCTAGAGTCAAAGCCTCTTTAAAGAGTGAAAGTGGTGTACCAGCACGACTAGACCACTACACAAGAACAACAGAAATAGACTTTGAGAAGATTCGTAAACGACTAGAAGCTATGCTACCGTAAGCTAGTTTTTCTCTTTTTTTATTCATTAATTAGACTAGCCTCTATGAATTAGACTAGATGTTTTTTAGCTGATAGGTCTAGTGGAATATGACTTAAATAATAGGACCATGTACTCTCTCTACAGGTGATTGTATGCCTACTGACTACGAGATAAAATCTATTGAGAAATTGCCCAAGTCTCTCAAAGCAACTGGTAAGATATATGATGATATGCTAAAGGACTTGAGAAAGAAACCTGTAGGGAACTACTTGATCGAACCAAAGAACAGAAAACCTCTAAGTGTTTATGTAGCCTTGAACAAGAAGATCAAAGAGAACAACATTAAGGATCTAAGGCTTCATTTCTTGAACAAAGAGGTCTATGTAGAAAGACTCTGAGACTTTTACCATCAAATATTGAAGAATGAACAGTAGAATATACGTTAAACCCTACCTCTCATACTGGTAGGGTATCTCTCTCTTTAAATCTGATTACTCTATAACAGATTATATCCATTCTATTTTTAATACTGAAAGAAAATCGCTACGATGGTACACTTTTCATAGGGATGGTGAGAACGATATTGGTCTATAGATCTGGAGACTTAGGCTATTCTTTTTCTCCATGTTTCTCTAAGGTCCTCACTATTAACCTAAGTCTAAACAGCTACTTAAGTGTAGTGCAAATATACACTAGAATGGTAGTAGAGCCTCTATGGATAATTTAAAGTAATGCATGGACATTTTCGTAGGTATACTATTAGTGAGGACACCATATTGCATAGTCTACAGCTTGACAAGAATAAAGCTTCTAAACTGTAGGATGAATGAATAGGCTTAGTCCTTTAGCTAAATAGTCCTCAATACAGAACTGGAATTATCCAAACAATATGCTGACTTCACTAGTTTCAAACTGCATACTTCTATACAATGTAAATTAACTACTAACTATCATCAAGTCTCTGAGCATGGAGAGAAAATATAGCTACAGGTTATTTAAGGTAGTAGTTAAAGAATGGATAGATATTATGGTAAAGTGTATAGCAGCGATACGTTTAATAGATTGTTTTACTAAGTATAGTAATAGGGAAAGTAGTAATCTCTCCTACAATCCCTCAACTCTACAGGAATAGCGAGCTAGTTTTTAGCTCCTATCTCTTGCGCAAGGATAGTGAGATAATGAGAGACAGAGAGAAAGTAGTAAATGTATCAATTCAATATCATTAAAGGGAGTAGTTTGGAAGATATAACGAAAGAAGTAATCAATCGTTCTTCTAGAATACTCCCTCACAAAGTCTATGAAAGAGGTTTAGATGTTCAAGGACTAGATAATGATAGTATGAAGGTTTTGTTTATTGCAGAATGTCTAAACTGGTATGGTGGCTACATCCACTCTAACCGATTTACCAAGATACTATCTAATTTAAATTCAGTAGAAGCAAAGTACAAGTTTCTAATCTGTGCTGGAGTAAAACCAACTATTGAACAGTATCAGATTTTAGAAGCTCACAATATTAAATGTGTTCTGCTACCAGAAGAACCTGATAAGAAAGAATGGAAGCCTATTCTGTGTAAGGCTCTATTCAAGTGTGGTGTTATTCACTCTTTAGTCTATGAGGCTTTAGAGAAGAATAATTATAACAATCTACCAACTTTCTTCAATATTGTTAATGTTAGTTTGGAGAAAGTCAATAAGAAAACTGAGGTTTACCAGACTTCACTAGCTTTTACAGTCTCAAAAGTGGCACGAGAGTCTGAAGATTCAATTAAAGGATGGGTTGAAGAATGAATAAACAAAAAGTTATACAGACCGAGATAATACCAAAAAATTGGGTAGATGAAGAAAACTGGTTTGAAGAACTAGTAAAAAGAGCTAGAGTCCTAGAAAGAGAAATGAGTCTAGGAGTCTGGAAGAAATACTCCGAATGTGGTAAGTTGCTTATTGAGGTAGGCTATAAACACAGTCTACAAGCTAGAGGATTTAAAAAGAAATTTATGGAAGCTATGGGAATTAAATCTCCTCAGACTATCAATACAATGCTTCAGTTAGGCAGAATGAATGATCAAGAACTTTCCAACACGTTGGAAAATTTTGGTACAATTCATAATTTCTCTAACAAGCTCCCAGTAAATCAAGATGTCATAGAATACCGTAAAGAACACGCAAAGAAACCCAAAGTAGCAGTTTGTAACATGGGTTTAGAATGCTTTCCTCATTGTTGCCCTTGTTGTCCTTATTATGAGAAAAGAAAAGTGGAAGGGACTAATCAATGACTAAGACGGTACTAGACTTCAATATTGATACGTTGCTTTCAGATCTCATTCAGTACATTGAGAGTCATAATGGCTACAAGCTAGAGGCTCAACAAATTGAGGTATTGAAGAACCTCTTAGACTTTACCATTCACAACAAGATAATCTGTACTGGAAGAGGCTTAGGCAAATCAACTTTAGGTTGTGGTTTTGCATTATGGCTAACTGATTGTTTTAGCACTATGCTAGGAGAACCAGTTAATGTATTGCTCTGTTCTCACCAAAACGTAATTTATGATTACCTAGAAACTTACTTCCAGAATGATTCTAGTCTAACAGAGAGATTGAAGATTAAGGGGTTTAGTCGAAGCTTTCCAGAGGAAGGGATAATCTGGAAGGATAATAATTCTCATCTCTACATACGCTTAGACACTAGTAGGCAAATCAGAGGCTTTCACACTTGGGTAGTGCTTTTAGACGAATCTCAAGCTGTGGATAGAAACTTAATCATTCAAGATATTAGAAAGTGCGCTACTGAGAAAATAGCTCAGTTTGTAATGATTGGAACCCCAAAAAGAGATACTTACTTTGGAGATGTTCTTGAGGGCTGTTTAAAGCAAAGTAAGAAGTATGCAGATTGGAAGCTAAGCCAATATTCAACTGAGGGAGTAGAAAGACTTAGAGCTAGAATAGAGTCTGACGCTAATGAGTTTGGAAGAAACAGTGAGGAGTATATCACAGAAGTTCTAGCTACTTTACCTACACAAGAAAACCTAAGTCCATTCAAGCAATATCTAAAGAATTGTAAGTGCGATCTAATAGAAGCTTCTAATGATCTCGGAAGCTATAACACAATGGGTTTAGACTTAGGCACTGGACTAACTCATAGAAACCCATGCGGTGTTGTTCTACTCCAGAAACACAAGAACAAGAAAAAGAGTAAAGTTTTCTATAGAGAGAAATGCGATCCCATCTGGTCTCACTTCATAGAGATCATAACACAGAATAAAGTTCAACTATGCTTGGTGGACTTTAAACCAAAAGAACTTAGTGAGCTAGTTAAAGCAGAAGTAATGCCTTACTGTAAAACTACAAAGTTCTGCTTCATTGATTGGACCAATAGAAAAGGATCAGGAGAAAACCACTTAGTAGACCTAATGAAGGTGAAAGGCAATCTAGAGATCCCTTCAGAGTTCAAAGACCTTTACCATGAAGCTAATCATTACTACAGAGAGAAGAAAGAAGACAAGAATCTTATCGACGCATTAATCCTTAGTGCATGGGAAGACTCTACTACAGCACTAGAACCAGAAGCTTCTAGTCGAATTGTTATTGGTTCTAAAGATGGATCTGGAAGAGTATGGCATAGTTGGGAACCTAATAAGTATCTCCATGCAAGAAAGGTAAAGTGTTGTTCTTGTCCATCGTGGACTACAATATATGAGGACCCTAATGGTAGAGACGTTTACTGTTCACGTTGTTACGACAAAAAGTTTGGTAAAAAGGAGAATTATTAAAATGTCTGCTAATCCTAGAAAACCAATGGTTCGGAGAGAAGAGAGTATCCAGTGTGCATGGTGCAATACTCTTCAAAGTATAGCAGAGACTGAAGAAATCAAGCAAAATGATCCTATTGAAAGACGATGCAAGTTCTGTAGACAATTTAACTCAAGGGAAGAGATGTTAGCCTACAAACAACAATTAGACTGGAGTCAATATAGAGATCCAGATATGAGAGAACAGTTCTAAGGAGATTAATGATGATTGAAAATAACCAAGTCAAACATTGTTTGTATTGTGGACTAGTAATAAACTCCGAAAGTAAAGCTCAGAAGTACTGTAATGCAGACCATAGAGAAAGAGCACACAGAATAAAAAGACCTTACAGTGGCATAGTTTGGGTATTGGATATGCTCTCTTGGGAGTGGAGTAAAACAATAAGAGGAGACTAGAGAATGAGTACTGAAGAACAAATCAAAGAGATATTTACTAGTGTCTTAAGTGCTGAAGAGCAAATACTTAATGAATTGAAAAAGATCAGAGAAAGCTTAGAACAAGTGGTTATTGTTCTAAAAGTTCTGGAGATTTGATTAATGTTTCACCTTCTTAGGTTAATAGATAATATTCGAGAACTGAGAAGAGAATCAAAATCTAAACCTATAGCTCAAGCTCCTCAAACTCCACAGATCCCATTAACTGAAAAGGAGAAAAGAAATTTAGACTTTGAAACTTTAGGTAAGCTTATTGGTGTTATGGAGCAAAGTCTCAAGACTATAGATGATATTTTCATAGAGTATGGAAAAATTATAGACGGTATGTCACCATCAGACCAGAAACGAGCTTACAAAACTTTAGTTATGGTTTCGAATTTCCTAACAAGATGGAGTTTAGATTTTAGAGAGAGCATTAGGCTCAAATCACAATCTCAAGTTGATTACATAAAATAAGGAAGGTGATTAGAACTATGGAAGATAAACCAGAAAATGAAGCTCAAGAAAGAACAGAGAAAGAAATGCGATTAGACCTACTTAACAGAATGATCTCAAGTCCTGAAGACTGGAAAATAAAAGGAAAAAGTATAGACTCTTTTAAACTGCAAGAACTAGAGGAAGAACAAGAAGCTGTAATTAAATGGTTGAATGAGCATCCATTAACAGTAACTTGGAATTCCATCCACATTAAACGCAAAGTCATTTATGTATCTGAAGATGGCTATGAGTTGAAGAAATACAAAGACCAGTGGTACTTATACAATGGTGCAGAATGTGTAGCTAAACAATCAGAAACTAATGCAGATGGGCTACCTATAAAATTCACTGCTATTAAATGTAATAGTGACACAGGTGGAAGAGTTGTTACTGCAATTATACCTATTGTTCATGATGCTGAAGAATTAGTTAAACCAGAAACAAAGAAGAACATTCCACCAAGATGCAGCAAAGTCGATGAGGGTAAACTTCAAAACATTCCAAACGAAGACGAGATGTTATTACTTGGAGAAATATGGGACAAATCTATGAACTGTTTTAGAAGGGTTTATCCACACGAATTAGCAGAGCTTCAAAGAAGACAGCAAGAACTCAGAGAGAAAATAACCAAGACTAAAGGTCCAGAGCAGACACCACAACCAGAAAAGAAACAAAGTCTACTAGAAAGGTTACGCAAGGAGAAAAAGAATGCCTCATAAAAATAATTTAGGTAGAATAGAGAACTTTGACATTAGCGGTATAGTCTGCCCTAGATGTCATTCTTCCTCTATTTTTAAAAGTGTTGATCCAAAAAGAACAGTTCCACTACATTGTTATAGCTGTGAATTATACAATAATCTATTAGAAAAATATCACTGTAACAACTGCTCAGAAAAGAAAGAACAGTCACAATATTCTCCTTGGATTTCTAGTAAAACCATAAGAATCAATTTAACGTGTAGCGAGTGCGAGTATTCTTGGACTTGGATGAGAAACTGTTAAGCATCATAGTCACTGCTTCAGAGAAACAAACACTAAAAGAACCAGAGAAGAAACTGAGCTTTTTAGAAAAACTGAAACTAGCAAAAGAGAAAAAGTAAATGGACAACAATAAGCATCTGCAAGTTTTTCCGAATGAACGGTATTGTCCTAGCTGTAAATCTACAGACATTAAACAAGACCTTACTAGAAACACAATGCAAAGTCATCAATGTGTTGTAATTCCTCTGTTATGCAATAGTTGCGGACACTCATGGTCTATAATTTCTTCAAGAACTTGATAAGTCAAAGTTACTCCGAAAGCTATCTTTCTTTCGGACTAACTGCGGATAGAACAATGAAGTAGGAATTTTTGAGATTGTTAAAGTCTCAAAACAGGTGTTCTCCATAACATCCTGACGCTCACCTACTAGAGTTCTATCCTCAACAGTCACAGCTAAACCTTTGAGATTATCCATCCCTTGAAGGCTGCTCTGACACAGCAAAAGGATTAAACCAAGTCAATTCTTTTGCACTTGGAGTAGAGTGGAGTGGATGCTACTTTACTCTTCTAATGGTTACTCCTCAAGGAAGCTAATCCTTACTCTTGAGGTTTAACAAAGATAGGAGAACTAGATCTCACTCAGTCAACTAGTCTCCTATCAATACTTACTATTTTGTTAAAGTCTCTCTATTTGCTGGTCTGTAGATACTTCTTTTCTTCTCCTCAATCCCTCTCTCTGCATTCAAACCTTTTTCGTTAAAGTCTCTTTTCGAATCGTATAGGAAAACTTATAGCAGAACCTAAGGAACTAATCAGAATAGTAAAAAGTGAACACAATGTTTGAAGAAAAGAAAGAAGAGGAGAAAAAGAAAGGCTTAGACATAAAAGATTGGGTACAACTTGTAGGTGTAATGGTTGCAATTTTGGTAGCTGGTACGACTCTACTAAATCTTAGTGGAAAAGTTCCATTTTGGTGGTTTGAATTTTCATTGATTTTTCTTATAGTACTTGTCTTTTCTACACCAGTGGTGATTTTTTGGAAGTCAGTTTCTAAGAGGCTTGACAAATTGAGTGAAAGACGGAGACAAAACGCTATTGCACAAAAATATTTCTTAGAGTTCAAAAACCTAGTAGAAACTGCTAAAAGATTCAATTCTTCCATAAAAGGCGTTTTAAGTGGTTTGGTTTTTCAGTACGTCAAAGATCGTGGTCTAGACCTTTTTATGTTGAGGGATTCTTACAATGAGACAGACATCCAAAATCTTTTCTCCTATTTAGAGAAGGAGATTGATGAGTCAAATAGAACTTATCATGACCTTTACCTTATGATGAAGCAATTTGATTTGATACTGTGGATATACAAGAAGTATCTGAGCATAATGGAGATATTTGCTCACGAAACGATGACCCTTGAAAACAAGCCAATTGCCAAAGACGTTGAAGCACCGTTTGAGAAATTCCGAGAGCAATACAACTATTTTGTAAAAGACTTTTCTGGATACTGTAAAAAGTTGAATCAAGAACTTGGAAAAACCGAATTTCCAGAATATGCTCTTAATCACCTTGAGAAATGGTAATAGTATTAATGATTCTCTTTTTTTTAATAATCTCTCTACTCCCTATGAATTGCCATTTTTGAAAAGGCTTATAGCAGAACTGAAGGAATTAATGATTCAGAATGAGAGAGATAAATGGCAGAGCATGGGATTATTGACCTTTCCCAAAGGGAATTACGTGAATACGTTTTTCTCGACACACAAGCAAATTGGAAAGCGTTTAACGATTTCCTTGATAAACTGAACCTCAAACCTTATTGTTATCAACATCGGGAAAATATATACACTTGCTGGTATGTTGGGTTTAAAGATGCTCAGAAACCCTACATTTTGCATTTCGGTATCAACAAAACAGATTTGACCGTTTGGTTTAGACGACCTCAATTTCTATCTAAGGAAGGGAAAGAGCATACGCATCCAGATATTAATTATAGGTATCTGCCTAGAATTTATGAATTAGACAAGATCACAAAGCAAATAGTAACCGACTATGTAAAAGCGATTGACAAGCCCTTACATGAAGAAAAAGTAAATCTCGACAAACCAGACAAACATAAGAAATGCGAAGAGATTTAACCTCTTTTTTGTTAAAGTCTATTTTCTCTTTCTAAGAAACTCAATTCATTAGCTCTTAGCCCATGTAACAATCTTCCATGTCTCATAGAAGAGACGTTGTGCTTGTTTACTTAAATTTGCTTCACAAGTCTTAATTAATCTTCTATTGTTTAGTCTGAAGAGGAAAGGGAAAGCAACTATGAAAGATGTTGAGTTGAAGTTGATCTCTGAGCTTATGAAGAACAGTCGGAGAAGCGACAAGCAACTTGCCAAAGCAATAGGGGTTTCTCAACCTACAGTCGGCAGAATGCTCAAAAGATTCCAAAAGGATGGCGTGATAAGGGAATTTACTATTATGCCAGACTTTCAGAAGCTTGGGTACAGTTTGGCAGCCATAACGTTTGGTCGTGTGAAGGAGAACTTTCGAGAGCCAAAAATGTTAGACGAGGCAAGAAGGAAGTTCATTCAGAGTTTCAATGAGGAAGCTTTTGAGGTGATCTTGGACGAGAAAGGAATGGGACTAGGATATGACGGCATAATAGTCTCCTTTCACAGAAATTATTCGGAATACATTGATTTCAAGAGATGGGTAGCAGAGATGCCTTTCATCGATGCGAATAGGCTTGACAGCTTTCTAATAGATCTCAACGACAAAGCTCACCATCGCTATCTCACTTTCTCATATCTAGCCAAAGACCTACTCCAAACCTCTAAACAGAAAGAAAGACCAGTGACTGGACGCTATAAAGAGATTAACCCTTCTAACCGCTAGTTCTCTTCTCTCTGTAGATCCTAGAACCACAAACTCTATTATTCCTTTTTTGCTGAAGTCTAGATCCAGAGCAGAAAAGAGCAGAGAATAACCTAATGTATTTTTGAACAACAGAAGGCACACTTCGTTTATAAGCGTCTGACTTCATAGCCTATACTGGTAATGTTTAAAGAATAGCTGAGAACACTGAGGCACTAAGGCTAAAGATTTATTTAAGGCTATGTTTTCGCTTGCGAGTAGGCGGCTAATCAAGCCTGTCGCTATCTATTTGGAAACATAAGAAGAAAGGCGCTTGCTTCTGTTAGGATAATCCTAGAAGAAAACTATTTTTCCTCATAAATCTGCAGAAATAGGTAAAGTCCAATAACGAATAGTATTACGTTCACGAGCTCTAAAAATGGAAATCGAAATACTCGTCTAAGGGCGTAGATAGCATACGTGGGGCCTGCGAACATTAACACCGCTGAAAGAAGTATCCAGAAAGCCTTTCCTAGCCGTCCACTGGTGATTCTTTTGAAGAATTCTCGGTCCTTTAGCATGCAATTCCCTTCATTATACATGCAAAATGTACGAAGTGAATATTAATGCTTTTCCTCACAGTGCTTCGTTCACTTCGGTTCCGAGGATTTTGTTTAAGAGTTTGAAAACCTCTAGTGCGGCGCCTTTGTCTGCTCTCATGCCTGTGGTTGCGCCAAGTAAGCAAACGCCATTTAAGCCGCGTTTTTTGGCCAGTCCGAGGAAAAGTCCGGTGCCGCCCATTATTCGTCCCTTTCCATATATAACGGCACCTTTCTCGCCTATCTCTGTGGCCAACGCTGATGAGGTTGCAGCTACGTAAACTTCCTTTTTGGGCGCGGGCACTGGCACTCCTCCCATTACGACCAGAAACTGCGTGCTATACTCTTGTGTATAATCCAGAATTTCGCTGCATAGCTCGTAATGTGCGATTACGTCATCTAGAGACGGTTGTGTGTCGCCGGTCAGTATGATTAAGTTACGTTTCTCGGTTGTTGAGGCGTAAAATTCGTAGCGTGGAGGACGGCAAATTCCTTCAGAGTTAATTAGCACATAATCTGGGAAAAAGGGCGAATACAACTCCGCAAAAGGCTTCGCGCCCGCAAATTTGATCAAAAGCTTAGTTGCGATTTTGCCAACGTTTCCGAAACCTGGAAGTCCAACGACTAATGTGGGTTGAGTGAGTTTTGGTTTGGCTATCTGACGGAAGTAGGTTTTGTCCAAGGAAGTACACTCACCCCTTTAAACATGACAGCATTGTCTATAGGTTTTTCGCACGTTCACGATAAGTTTTTAAAAGACACAACTCTAACTACTACAACGCAGAATTTATGCATAGGCTTCTCAAGAAGCGGGGTGGGGTAGCCAGGTTTAACCCGCTGGGCTCATAACCCAGAGATCGGTTGTTCAAATCGACCCCCCGCTACCAAGCTAACTCTACAGTTTTTAAGACATCCTCGAAGTTTTCTCTCGTCATTTTTTCTTTATACTTTCTTAACATCCGCTTCAGCTTCTCTTTGTCAACAGTGCCGAGTTTTTTTGCGATTAACTTTGCGGTTTGGTTTGCGATGAAGAAGTATTGGCAGAGTGAGGTTAGGTTTGAGGCTTTTCTGGTTGTGCTGGCGGTTTCGAAATCTATTATGTATGGTGTGTCATCGTCTTTTATGATGATGTGTTTTGGTGCGTGGCTTAATTCGCCATGATCCAAGCCTGCCCTGTCCAGTCGCCAACACTGCTCCAAGGCTAGGCGCAAAATGTCGCGGATTCTTTGTTTGCGCTGTTTTCCTTTGACTGTTTTCAGCCATTCTGGGAAGAAAGGTCCTTCTACGTATTCCATGAGGAGAAAGTTCTTGCTGGCACTCAAAAATTTAGGGCCCACATTCAGAGAATTTGCTATTTTTAGCATTTCCGCTTCGTGCTTCATTTCCGCACGGTCGGCATCCACTCGACGAATCTTTAACGCAACAACAGCAGTGCTGGTGAAGGCCTTAACAACGATGCCAACGCATCCCTTACCTAATACTGGCACGTTGTGCACGGATTTTTCGCCTATGAACTCGATTGCTGTAATTTGGAGTTGTTTCAATTCTTGAAGCCGTTCATGCAGTTCTTTTTGAGTTAATTTGGGGTAGCAAATAATCTCGGCGTAAGGCGATGCACGTAACTGTTCGAGTGGTGCAAAGCGTAGAGTCAACACATTCACTGTGAAGGATTAAAAAAGTGGTTCCTATTAAAAGCCTATCTTGAGTGCGGTGTGTGCTGTTGACATGGTGACTAAACCTTTCTATTAGGCTCAATATGCTATAAATATGCCGAGTGAATAATGAGTTCAATCGTAAGGAATGGTTTTCTTAAAGAAGAGACTAAATTATTAGTGCGTAAGAAGTGACCTTTCACTTATCCGCAGGCGCTTATTTTGTCTTTTCGATTTTCTCTTTCAGCTCGCGTAAAACCACTTCTGCCGTTTAACTACAGTCCGCACAAGAACTAATGAGAATTGTGCACGCTTTGCTCCAACTACAAGGTTCCCATTTCGGACCCCAACTGTTATGCTTGAAGAGGGCAAAACGGAAGAGACTGCTATTCCACTTGTACCAACGTTTGTCGCAACGTTATAGTTGACGCGATATGCGGAATAGGTTACAGTAGTCCATGCTCATGCTGTCGCCGACATAGCGTCAATCAAGACATTTCCTGCATGGTTGGCGAACTCATATCAATTGTAATAAGCAATCCCCAATCCTCCTGCGGCTTCATTTACGGTTTGGTCATTGATCCAAATCGTAGAATCTGCTAGGTGGACTATACTAGTAAGGTAGCGCGCGCTAATGAACGGTTGGAGATTTCTCCTGAAGTCCTCTTTTTTCTTGCATTGAAGTTTCTTCCGAAAGTGTTATTTCTCAGTTGGTCATGCTACATGGGAAAGGAGGGCAATTGAAAAGGACTGTTTCTGGAACACAGTTTGCGTTATTAATGAAAGATGAGAGGCCGTTGAAGAGGGCCCTCAATGAGATATGAAAAAACAGAAAGGAGTAAGGAAATTGAACAAGAAATATGCAATAGTTAGTATAGTGCTTATCGCTTTGATGTCATTAAGCCTCATTCCAATGCAAGCTAAAGCGTATGAAACAGGTCCAGGCAGTCCTAACACTAATTACGCAAACTACGGTCCTAGGCCAGCTGAGCTGCTGATTAAGGTCTACTCTAGCTTCACTTCGGAGTTTTCTGATTTACAGGCTCAGGCGATTGACTTTGTAGATGAGATTCTTGCGCCTAGCCAATACGCAGCGATTTCGGGCAACCCAACGTTTACGACGGGTTACGTACCCCAATACAGCCTGCGCGAGTACGACCTCAACGACTACGTCGCGCCCTTCAACAACACCTACTACAGACGTGGTCTGACCTACTTGATCGACAGAAACTACTTCATCAACACGTACTTACCTGGTTCGGCTACCCCGGCATACTCGCCAATCGCCTGCGACGGACCTTATTACCCTGCAGCTGCTATGCAGAGCTTGTATCCGCCGAGCAATGCCAGCGCTTATCTTGCTTTCATGCAATCTGGGTTTACGTTGATCCCAGACCCAACCGACCCCACTCACTACTGCACGTGGACCTTCAAGAGTCCATACCCGACCACAGGTCCAAACGGCGAACCGACAGTCCCTGACGGTCAAATAGAGATCTATGCAAGGACGGAACAGCTTGAGAGAACGGAGCAAGGTACCTACTTACAGCAAGTCTGTCAGTATGGTCTGCCAGCATGGGCTGCAGCGAACCCCACTGACCCCGTCTTTACAACGTACCCGCTTCCGAAGTCTGGAAGCACAACCCTTCTGCCAAGAATCATCGTCAACGTTTACAACTATAAGCGCGCCACATGCAGCCAATATGTCTTTTCTGACTACGACTTTCAGGTATACACCGGTGGCTGGAGCTTGAGCAGCACTCCGGACTTTCTGCAGTTCTACACGTACCAGTATGCACCAAGTAACCTAGGCTTTGCTCCAGGCGTTCACAACTACGGTTCATGCGAAATGCAGACCACCCCCAACGGCTTTTTGTATGCCACCGATACCCAAAACCTGCTCAACTCGGCGGTTCCGGGCAACAACGGGCTGCCCGTAGGATTCTGGCAGCTACTGGTCCTACCAACTGCAGTATATACTGATGGGTGACGCTGCGCTGATTCCGATGTGGTACTACTCGGGCTACTCTGCTATGCTGAGCAACGTTTACAACGGCATCAACGCTTACGGCGTTGGCTTCAACAACTGGTGGTCATTCTTTGACGGATACAAGTCAACGGGATCGGGCGGCGGTGACACTCTAAAGTACGGCTGGAGCTCCGACGTTCAGAACATGAACCCTATCACGAGCACTTGGTTCTGGGACTGGGAAATCTTGACGAAATCTACGACTCGATGGTTTCAGGCAACCCCTACAACGTGACTCAGATCTATCCAGGCTTGGCTGATAGCTTCGGGGTCACCTCGGGTAATCCCTCGATAAACGGTGGGAACACGGTGATAACCGTACACTTGAGGTCCGATGTGTACTGGCAAGACATTCCATTCCAGAACAGAGCCGCTTACACTGTGGATGGTGGTTCTGAGCTGAACGGTCCGTTCATCAACAAGACGCTGTCACCTTTGGATATCGCGTTCAACATCGAGTACCTGCGCGACATGGACTACTGGTACGGAACTGACAACGGTATCCTCATCGATGATGTGAATCAACGTTGTCATGAGTTCGATCTACAACAACACCAGCCCGGTGAACGGTTGGCCATTCTGGAACGCCACGGCATATCCGTTGGGCGCTCCGTGGTTCAACAGCACCGACATAGCCGCCGAATGCGTAGGCGAAGGCTTACCGCCGATAACGTGGCAGTACAACTATGTCCAGTTCAACTCGTCGCTCGACGCGAACACCATCCAGCTCTACCTGACCGACAAGATGCAATGGCTGACCTACTACAGAGACCTAGCCATACCAATTATCCCGCACTACATCTTCGAATGGCTCGCAACGGACTCATGGGCAAACAGTGCCTATCCAGGTCGGATGCCCATTGGTGGAAACCATGGACTTGACGCCTTGGACGGGCGCTAACCTGCTCTACGGCACGGGTCCATACGTCCTCACCAGCGGAACCACAGGTGTGCAGTACGTAATGCAAGCCTATCAGACTGGCTTGACCTACGGTGGCCTCACGGAGAAGAACAGCTACTACTGGCAGCCTGTAAGAGTAGCAGACACCAAGACCCTCGGCGCAGACCCAACACAGCTATACTACGCAGCCTCCATCCCCGCCATAATCAAAAGCGTAACGTTAACAAACGTGTCCCCATACAACGTCACAGTATCGGTCACCGGAAGCCTCACACCGTATTGGATGATTACGATGCCGTCACCACCACACTGGTCCGCGGGAAGCACAGTGGCACAAACACAAACGGGGATAGTTATGTCGGCAAATTCAAATAAAGTAGTATATTTCAAGTTCGCGTTGACTCCACCGGCGAATTCTACTTTCATGATCCCACAGGACGATCTGAACATAACAATTACGGCATTCCCGATAACCACTTTCGTAGGTCGCACAACCTCCAGTCTAGGGTCTGATACAAACCACTGGTCGTATTACACAAACGGCATCGCAGTAATAAACCTCGCAAAACTCGGTGCTGACATAGCTGGCGGACAGACGAACTCTCCATATTACGGAGCTGACGGCACTGTTGGCGCCAAAGACCTCCACTTACTCGGAAGAGAGTGGGGTCTGAGTTCCGTTGGCGCTACTCCAACGTCCAATGTTGCAAGAGCTGATATTAACGGCGACGGCGTTGTTGACACCAAGGACGTCCACCTACTCGGAGCCCAGTGGAGCCTGACCTGGAGCGTCTCCGCCCAACCTACAGTCCCGTTCAACCCATACAGTCCATAAGCCGATAAGCACACATTACCAAAACAACCACTACCGGTCGGGGCAAAGTCCCCCTCCGGATATATCAATCAAAGTCAGCGCGGATCTAGTCACCTTTTGCATAGGCCGTGATTTGTATACAACTGTCTCGCTTCAATACCTCAGCTAAAGGTTTCTGCACGTGTCCACCGAAATACAACCTAAATACTTACCTTGGACGCTGTGGTCACAACTGCATCTACTGCTACGCAACGAAATTTCCAACCTTTGAGGGTCTATCTAAGCCACGCACAGAACTGATCGAGAAAATAGAACGGATGACGAAGGGTACAAAGCCAAAGTTGCCAGTGATGATAAGTGACTGCACCGACCCTTACCAACCCCTAGAAATAGAACACCAAATCACGCGAAAATGCGTCCAAACCCTTGCCGAGAATGATTTTCCGCTCTTAATCGTCACAAAATCCGACATTGTAACACGCGACATCGACTTGTTCCAAAGAACCCAGACAGTCGTCTCCATGACTGTAACAACCCCGAGTGAAGTTATCGCAAGACAGATCGAACCCAACGCGCCAACCCCAGAAAAACGGATTTCAGCATTGCAGAAGATTGTAGCCGCGGAAATACCTGCAACAGCAAGAATCGACCCCATAATCCCATACGTGAACGACGCTTCAGAAGAATTTGAAACCCTCGTCTCCACACTCGCATCCACAGGCATAAAACAAGTTACAATCTCCACCGTAAAACCAGTAAGAGGTTTCTTCACGAAAATAAAGCAAGTCCTTCCAGAAAAATATGAAAAAATCGCCAAAGCATACAAAGACGCCAAATGGGTAACGGGCTACAAATATCTCCCCGAGGAAGAAAGACGCGCAATCATCATGAGACTGAGACAAATCGTTCTCAAATACGATTTACAATTCGCTGCTTGCAGAGAAGGATTCCCAGAGTATAACACGACCATATGCGACGGCACTGCCCACTTCAGAACCACCCCACTAACAAAGTATATGCAATAGGCAACCTAAGGAAAGAATCGAAACAACTTCATATTAAATCCTTAAGGGTGTTCTCTGATAATTCACTGGCTTGAAGATTAATTAATAGGGTAAGGATATTTGGGTCTAGTCTGTTTGTAAGCGGCCGTAGTCTAGCTTGGTCTAGGACATCGGCCTCCCAAGCCGGCGACCCGGGTTCAAATCTCGGCGGCCGCACCACCCTCCTGATTGGGAAAAAGCTGATTTAGGATTAGATTTTCAAATAGATAGCATCATACTCATAGTTAGTGTATTTCAAATTCTGCGTGAAGTGGGAGCTTTTTCAAGGAAATGCGCGCTAGGAACGGATGTTTACCTCAGACTTCAATTTAGACTGACTCGTCACAATTGATGAAAGATCATCTTGGAAAGGCGGAAAATGCATTATTTAGACATCTTAGTTTAAGGTTTTAAATAGTCCTACCGCAAAATAACATAGCAACGGTGACCAATGTGTCGAGGGTATCTTCAAAAGCAAACGAAGAAGAACCAAAAGAAGAAGAAAAACCAAAAATCCCCCAAGCCCAGCCTCAGACTGAACGATACGAGAAACACGAGAAGGGTGAAAAACATGAGAAACACGAGAAGCAAGAGAAACACGAGAAGCAAGAGAAACACGAGAAGCAAGAGAAACACGAGAAGCAAGCACCTGAGAAGTCTGAGAAGCATGAGAAAAGAGGAATGGGTGCAATGGGTTCGATGATTGCTGGAGTACTGCTTGTCGTTATAGGCGTAATCATATTTCTAGTCAATTGGTACAAGGTCTCCGTCCCATGGTGGCCAATCTTCCTCGTTTTAGTTGGAATTGCAATCATAGTCTACGCCATTATCGCAACGTCCGCGATGCGCAGAAGTCCCACGCCGCCTGTTTAGAGAAACCAACCAAACAATAGCCTATACAGTCTGTGCTCTAAAACTGTTAGATTTTTGTTTCTTCCAAAAACTCTAAAATAATTTTTTCCCATTGCTTCAATCAAATCGCCAATATCGTAACGTGGAAAGAGGCTGGAGGAGATTAGTATTCGTCCCCATTCTCCTCGTTTGAGTTCGTGAAGCATTTTTACGCCTTTGCCTGTTTCAACTTCGAAGAAGTATGCATCATAGTTTGGCACAACGTAGGGAAGGTCGTCCAGTTGCTGAGCGAACACGCCTTCGGTGGCGCTGTAAATCTCTACGATAGGTACGTCGCCAAAATAGGACTTGAGGAAAGGCGCATAGCGGGCATGTATCTTCGCCACGCTTGTGAGGAAGAGCGTGTGAACCTTCCACAAGTCCTTGGGCTTATGTCCATGCTTGCGTTTTACGTAATTAGCAAAAGACAGAATCACGGGTGCAACACCCATCGTGGCGACCACGTTCTGGTTCAATGCCTTTTCGTAAACCAGCTCAAACCGTGCCTCCCAGTCTTTCTTTGTAATTCCTGTACCAAGCACGTCGATTTCCTCTTGCTTGGGCAAAAGGCTGACTTCGTTAAGGGCCGGGTTCAGCCTTGCGTAGGTGCCTGAGCTGTAGCCGTAGGTTATTTTTTTTCCAGCTACATCCAGACTAGTCACTATAGAGGGGAAGTTGAGGTTCAGAATTCGCCCAGTTAAAATCTCCAGATCTTTTTTCTGGATGGCATGGTTTAGAATGGCTCGCGCTCCGCATTGGAGGATTTGTTGAAGATGTGTTTGAGTAGTGGGAAAGACTTTGGCGACGCCTGTTGAGCCACGAGTCATTACCCAACAGACTGGCGGTTCGGGTAAAATGGCGTTGTAATTGCCTTTCTTAACTTCTTCAAGATATGGTTTCAATCCCCTGTAATCCATTTTAGGAAAGTTGGCGCGGAAGTCTGTGATGGTTTGTGTTTTGTCGGCGGAGTGGGTTTGTCCATAATCGGTTTTTTCGTATGCTTTTAGCAGTCTTCGGAGGATTGCCTTTTGAGTTGTTGCAGGGTCGTTTAGACTGTTGTACCAAGGGCTGAGTACGGGCTGGAATGCCGCTGGAAGTGCGTTGGATGATGGGAACATTTGTATTCATCGAGAGAGAACGTTTGTGTTTCCTTAAGAATCATTTGGTGTTTTTTACATCAACCCTTATTAACACAATCCTGCCCTAGTCTTATTTTGGTGCGGAAAAGATGATCCCCCCCCTCAAGGTTCGGCGAGAATGGCACGATAGTTTCCTTTAATTTTCTCTTTCCCTTCCTCTATCCGCACCAAAAACAAGTTATTCCTTAATTTTTGTTTTATGAACGTGAATAGTTGTTTTCTGTCCATCTTTTCCAGTTTTTTCTTTGTACTTTTCGCGTATTAAGTTGAGTTTGCAATTGGCGTATAGTGAATCGCGCGCTATCAACCAAGGACACGCACACTATCCACATGAACATTTTCACGCGTAACCCACTTCATACAAGCCACGACTCTATTTTGAAATTGCAGATCCTTGCTTAAAACTCCTTAACCGCTCCTCGCAGTCGCGTTGCAGCCACAACCAAGCCTTCAGATACCAATCGTGTTTTTGCCAAAAACTCTTCTGCTCACGCAACCATTCTTCAGTGCCGATAGCTTTTCTGCGTTTTAGATTCTCTATAACCGGAAAATGGTGCTGCCAAACTGGGTTGTAACAGAATTGAATCAGTTGTGTGCATGGAAAATCTGTGCATTGTGAGCAGTCTTTCAGTTTTTTCTCCTCGACGCAGCATTGGTATATGTTGCAACTTTCATGATGTTCAGCCGCTGCGCATTTTCCACACTCGCAACCACATCCGTGGCAACTCTTGTACGTGAGGTTGTCTATGCAAGCACCACAGTAGAGCCCACACGGCGCAGCCCCAGCTTCCTCTGAAACTCTGGTCTTCATGGCATCGCTTCCGTGCTATTTTTGGTGTCTTTCTCCTTCGTTAACCCAGTATGATTTGGGTGCACCGCTTTTGTCAGTTATGTGTTCCTTTTTGAAAATTGGCGCTTCATGCTTGTAACGTTCAACCGCTTCCTGCAGGACTGGGAAAATGTTGCTTCTGTGACTACCCGCAACTGAGATATAGACGAGTTCTTCGCCTACGTTGAATGTTCCCGTGAGATGGTGGATCTGAACGTCAACGATTCCTGGTTTATCGCTCAATTCTTTGCAAATATTCTCTAAGACCTTATCCGCTTTCTCTGGATAGGCTTCCAGCTCCAGTTTATGGACGGTCTCCTTTTCTTTGGTCTCGCCTCTCGCAACGCCGATGAATAATGAGATGGCGCCCACTTTCCTGAAGCCCGGATTAGTCTTCACTGCACTCATTAAATCGGACAAGTTGAACGTGCCCTTTTCATGAATCCCAGCATGTTTAACCATTATACAACATGCATCCTATGCTTTTGTTAATCAAACAATGTTTTTGTCGAATATTAGTTATTCTTTTTATGGCAATAAGACACTGTACTAGAGATTGATGAATAAGCGTGTCTTTCGAGAATGAGTTGAAGAATTGGCTAGGGGCTTGCCCTAAACTTGTGGTTTTAGGTATTGGAAATCCGTTACGGAGAGATGACGCTTTGGGTTTAGACATTTTGAAAATACTCGAGGGAAAAGTGCCAACAAGTGTTAGGCTAATCGAGTGCCAAACAGCGCCGGAAAACTTCACGGGCGAGATAAAACGCTTAAAACCGTCTCATGTTTTGATTATTGATTCAGCATGCTTCGGGGCTAATCCCGGTCGAGCGAGACTTGTTCCACCCCAAGAGATTGCAGGTGTAGCCGTATCAACTCACGCCATGCCGCTTTACATGCTGGCTGAAATTCTTGAGAAAAGTGTCGGTGCTAAGGTGGTGCTTTTGGGTGTGCAACCCAAAATTGTGGATTTTGGGGAAGGTCTATCACCAGCACTTGAGGGGGCTCTGAAAAAGATTGGGGAACAGCTTGTAGGCGTGCTGGGCGAAGTCTGCAGTTAAATGTTTTTGTGTGACTCTCCACAAGTCCGGTCTATGCTTTCTTTCTTGAGAGCATGTTGTCTAGGTACGGTTTAAGTTTGGCGTTTTCTGCTTTGATTTTTTCTTCGCCTAGGGCTTTCAGTTGTTCGTCCATTTGTCTGATTACTTCGGCGAATTTCACGCCTTCAGCTGCTGAAACGTATTCCACCCAGAACCTTTCTGGACTTAGCCCTAACTTCTGCAGCATCGGCGCCAAAGCATCCATTCTCGCCTTCATCTTATAGTTGCCCGTAATGTAATGGCAATCGTATGGCAAGTGGCAAGCACCCACGAGCACCATACCAGCACCCTGCCTAAGCGCTTCCAAAACAAAATCTCTATCCACCCTACCACTGCACATCACGCGGATCGCCCTGAGACTCGGTGGATACTCAAACCTGCTCGTCCCAGCCAAATCCGCGCCAGCGTAACTACACCAATTGCACAGGAAACCCAAAATCTTGTTCTCAGCGTTCGTCTCCAGCGCGGCTCGAATCTGCGCCATAACCTGCGCATCGGTAAAATGCATCTGCTGAATCGCATCTGCCGGACATTCGGCCACGCACGTTCCACAACCGTGACACATTGCTGAAACCACCTCTGCCGCCTTGCCAGATTCAGCCCGAATAGATCCGTATGGACACCTTTGCGCACAAATGCCACACTTCACCTTCGTATTACGGCATTTCGCAGAATCAACCACAGCCACAATGGGCTCAATTTTCCACTTGGGCTTGGAAAGAATCGTGGCAGCCCTCGCAGCTGCGCCCATTCCTTGAGAAACACTGTAAGGCACGTCCTTGGCACCTTGGCAGCCGCCAGCAACAAAAACCCCATCCGCAGGAGTGTCTATCGGCTTAAGCTTCGGATGACTCTCCATGAAAAAACCATCAGTGCCACGGCTTATGTTGAACAACCTCGCCACTTCACCAGCACCTTCACTGGGAACCGCTGCAGTCGCCAAGACAACCATGTCAGTCCTAACTTCGACCTGCTCACCGTTCTCCTTCTCAGCATAAACCGTCAAGCCTTTGGTTTCCGAGTCCTCAACAATTCTCTTGTTGACAAGCTTCACACGAATGAAGTTTATGCCAAGAACCTGCGCCTTCCGATAAAGCTCTTCGTCACCTTTCTTGTTAGAACGCATATCCGTGAACAACACGTTAATCTGCAATTTATCGCCATACTTTTCCTTCAGAAAAACAGCACTTTTCAAGGTAAGCATACAGCAAAAACCAGAACAATATTCAAACTTGTTAACGTCCCTTGAACCCACACACTGAATATAAGTCAAACTACGAGGACGCTTACCATCTGACGGTCTAACAACCTCGCCCAGAAGCTGTGTTCCAGTGTCCAAGATACGCTCAAGCTGCAAAGCAGTAACAACATTCTTACATTTACCGAAACCATAGTTCTCCAAGTCATGCGGCTCATAGATTTCAAATCCGGTAGCAGATATAATGGTACCCACTTCAAACTTGACTTCTTCTGGCTTCTGATCAAAGTCAACAGCGCCTACTGGACAGACCTCTTTGCATTTGCTGCAGCTTCCATCCTTAAAGTGAAGACAGTTTTCCCTATCAATCACGTAAACTGACGGCGTAGCATTTTTGAACGGCGTATAGATGGCTTTTCGCATCCGCATGCCAGCATCAAACTTGTTAGGCACACACACAGGGCAGTGCTCAGAACAAACGCCGCAGCTTGTACATTTGTTTGCATCTACAAAACGCGGCTTTCTAACCACTTTCACTTTGTAACTACCGATTAAACCTTCAACTTCCTTGACATCAGAATAAGCGTACAAATCAATATTCGGATGAACCGCAACCGAACCTATCCGCGTAGCAACGCAAGAAAACCTTGGACAATGAATCTGCTGAGGACAGTTAGAACACTCAAAAACAGGAAAAGTCTTACCCAACTGAGCCATGTGACCACCTATGATCTCAGCACGGTCAACCAAATAGACGTGATAGCCCATCTCAGCAAGATCCAACGCCGCGCTTGTCCCGGCGACACCCGCACCTAACACGAGAGCCTTGCTAGTAACAGGCACCTCAATGGAATCGAGCGGTCTAAGCAACCTTACTTTCGCGACCGCCATCTTCACAATCTCTTTAGCCTTCTCGGTCGCTTCTTTAGGTGTACTCGGGTGACACCACGACGAAAACTCACGAATATTAGCCATTTCAAAAAGAAAGCGATTCAAACCCACATCAGAAACAGTTCTACGAAAAGTAGGCTCATGCATCCTCGGCGAACAAGCCGCAACAACCACACGGTTTAGATTATGCTCCCTAATCCCCTTCCTAATCTCTTCCTGACCCGGATCAGCGCACGTGTAACGATTCGTCTTCACATAAGCCACATCGGGCAACGAACGAGCATAGTTTGCAACATCCTCAACATCTATAACCCCCCCGATGTTGAGACCACAATAGCATATGAAAACGCCGATTCTAAGCTTTTCCGCTTCAACCGTAGACTGCTCAGTCATTGGTTTGCACCTATTTGCAGAACAGCCTTAACCTGAGCCACAATCTGGTTATCTGTATAGTTCGGCATGGTTATCGCATCAACAGGACATGCAGAAGCACAATTGCCACAACCTCTACACAAACCCTCTGTAACTTTTGCCAAATCTTTTCCATTCATGTTCTCAACATTGATCGCACGGTAACCACAAACAGATTCACATACTTTACAGCCGCTACAAGCATCCTCGTTAACTCGAGCGACAATTGGCTCAACAGCCCATGCTTTTTGACTCAGAATCACTGCGGCTTGAGCTGCTGCTCCACTGCCCTGTGCAACGCTGTATGGAATATCCTTCAAGCCCTGACAAGCGCCAGCAAGAAATACGCCTGGGACATCAGTGTCTGTTGGACGGATTTTAGGCTGACACTCAGCGAAGAAACCGTCTTTTCCCAGCGGAATGTTAAGCATCTTTGCCAATTCTTTGGTGGTGCTGGTGGGTATTGAGGCATTAGCCAAAACAACCATTTCAGCCTCGACTTCAACAGGTTTGCCTTCTTCTGTCTCAGCGTAAACCGTTAAGTTCTTGGTTTCGGAGTTCTCGGTTATTCTTCTGTTTTCCAACTTAACGCGGGTGAAGTGAACGCCAACTTTCTGTGCGCGGTTGAAGAATTCTTCGTAACCTTTGAAGCTACTTCGCATGTCAGTGTGAAATACGTGTACCTCAATTTGATCTTTGTATTTCTCCTTCAACATGACTGCGTGCTTTAACGTGAACATGCAGCAAAAGCCAGAACAATACTCATACCTGTTAATATCGCGTGAGCCGACGCATTGAATAAAAGCCACAGAATGAGGTTTCTGGCCGTCTGAAGCGCGAATCACCTTGCCGCTCGTGGGTCCAGCAGCCAGAAGAAGTCGTTCAATCTCCAAGCCAGTCAAAACGTTAACGTATTTTCCATAACCGTATTCTTCCATATCTTCAGGATTATACATGTCATAGCCAATCGATAGAATGATTGCTCCGACGTTGATTTCAATTTCTTCAGGTTTCTGGTCAAAGTTTATGGCTTGCCTAGCTCCGCAAGCGTCCATACACTTGTAGCATTCAATACAATGATCTCTATTCACTGTATAAACGAGCGGTACGGCTTGGTCAAAAGGTACTGATATGGCTTTTCTCACGCCCATGTTCATATCAGCTGGGTTCGGGTACTCGATTGGGCAGGCATCTCTGCATTCGCCGCAACCGGTACAGTTTTTGGCAATAACATAACGTGGATTCTTCTTTATTCTAACTTTGAAGTTGCCAACGTATCCTTCAACATTCAAAACGTCAGCAAAAGAAATTATCTCAATGTTTGGGTGCCTTCCAACATCTACCATTTTTGGGCCTTCAATGCATATGCTGCAATCAAGCGTGGGAAAAGTCTTATCAAGCTGCGCCATCTTGCCGCCGATGCTTTCGCTTTTCTCAACCACGTATACCTTGTAGCCCATGTCTGCCAAGTCAAGTGCTGCGCTGATTCCAGTGATTCCGCCACCTATTATCATGGCGCTTTTTGTAATAGGTAGATTGATCGGCTGAAGCGGTTCAAGCAGGTTTGCTTTGGTTATTGCCATTCGCATCGTATCCTTTGCTTTTCTCGTGGCTTCTTTAGGTTTGTCTGAATGGCACCATGATGAGAATTCGCGAATGTTGGCCATCTCGAAAAGCCAAGGGCTTAGTCCGGCCTGTGAAACACAACGCTGAAAAGTAGGCTCATAAAGTCTGGGTGAGCAGCCAGCCACGACCACTCGGTTCACGTTGTTCTTCTTTATGGCATCTACTATTTCGTCTTGACCTTGATGGCTGCACGGATAGTTCATGCTTGCTGTATAGACCACATTCGGCAGAGTCTTCGCATGCTTTTCCAGAGAATTAACGTCAATCACGCCAGCGATATCAAGCCCACAGTGACAAATGAAAACGCCCACCCGTGGCTTTTCGACCCGCGCTTTCACAGTGTCGCCTTTTGGTCTCTTTCGCTGTCGTATCGCGGTCATTCTTTCTTTTTCCTCCATTCAACCCGTCTGTCAACCATTTCCTTTGCCCTCGCCGCGCCCTTCGCCCGCAACTCTTTCGATATCCCCTTTGTCGATGCGAGTTTTTCTAGGGCTTTGTTCCATGCGCCCGACTTTACGGGCGTGTGCTTTATGCTCGAACGTTGCAGTTCCAGCGCGCCCTCTTCAGGACAAGCGTTTCGGCAGGCGCCGCAGTAAACGCAGAATAACTCGTTAACCTTCACTTTCTTGCCATCCTCAGAAAGGTGTAACGCGCCTGTTATTGGGCAGACATCTAAGCAGTCTCGGCAGCCTTCGGGACATTTTTCTTCATTGATCTTCAAAGTCCCATTAAATATCGGCTTGACCAGTATGGCGTCTGTTGGACCTTTCAATTCGCAGAGTCGGCAGCATGGGCATAGTTCTTGTTTAATGTTGATTTCGGTTTTGAGTTCTTTCTTTTCGTTTTCTGTTAATTCGTCAAGGTTTTTGATTTCTTTTCCGTCTGGAGTGTTAAATGTGACTGTGATGAGGTTCAGTGGACACGACTTCTCGTACTCTGAGCATGCAGAATCGCACTTGCTTGGGTCCACTTTTATCTCTCGTATCAGTACGGGAAAACTCTCTTTCTCAACCACCGAGAGAATGTTCTTGTCGTCGATTAGGACTTTCATCGCTCCGAAGGGACAGATGGCGTTGCAAATGCCACAGTAATGACACTTCTCCAAATCAACGTCAATTCGTGGTTTTTGTGCCTTTTCGCCGGGCTTTTTTTCGGCTTTTGTGATTTTTATGGCTTCTCTTGGGCATACGGTCTTACAGATTTCGCAGCCAACGCACGATGCTTTATCGATGACGAGTGAATAGCGTTTTGCGTGGTGAATTCTTTCAATTAGAAGTTGGTTCTCTGTTTCTGTCTTTTGCAGTCTTAGCGGCAATTTTTCTCACTTAAGTCTTTTTTTGGGTAGCGTTAGCCCGTTTGGGATACTAGGCTTACGTAAGGAAATATTTATAGTTTCCATCATTGACTGTATAATTCTCTTTGCGCGTTTGTTTAGCTGATTCAAGTGAAGGGTGCTGCAAATGTGGTGTATAAGAGTATGAGTGCCACAGACCGTGTGACTATGGGCCACGGTGCTGGCGGCGCCATCATGAACGAGTTAATTAAGCAGTTTATTCTCAAGCACTTGGGCAACGCGCCGTCTGGTGCGGAGGTCGGGTTAGAAGCCTTAGATGATGCTGCCGTTATAGACAACATTGTCGTAAAATCAGATTCGCACGTTGTTAAGCCCATTTTCTTTCCAGGTGGAGACATCGGGCGTCTATCTATCTCGGGCACGGTGAATGACATCTCCTGCCTCGGCGCAGAACCAACCGCTTTGGCTTGTGGGTTTGTTTTGGAAGAAGGGCTAGCGCTGGCAGATTTTGAGAAAATCTTAGTCAGTATGCGTCAAGCTTGCGATGAGGCAGGTGCTTACGTAATCACTGGAGATACGAAGGTCGTGGAGAAGGGCAGCCTTGGAGGTTGTGTGGTTAATGTTTCTGGTATTGGGAGGCGCACGGAAGCGTTGGAGCGCAATTTTGCCGTTGTTAGACAGTTTAGACCGTCGTTCAAGGGCAGATGGACGGTAGACAGTAACATCAGTGCAGGCGACGAGATAATTCTTACTGGAACGATTGGTGACCATGGCTTGGCAGTGTTGTCCGCGCAAGAGGGACTCAGTTTTGGCAGTGGCATAGTTTCTGATGTTAGGCCGTTGAACAAATTGGTTCAGCAATTGCTCCAAGTGGGTGGGATCGTGGCTTTAAAAGATCCGACCCGTGGCGGATTAGCAAACGCGCTTAACGAGTGGAGCGACAAGTCGCATATGGGCATTTTGGTTTACGAAGACAAGATTCCAATAAGAGAAGACGTTAGGGCTGCTTGCGAAATGTTAGGCATAGACCCGTTGGAAGTCGGAAACGAAGGAAAACTCATAATCGGTGTAATAAAGGAGAAAGCAGAAAAAATACTAGCAAACCTAAAAACAACTAAAGAGGGGAAAGACGCAGAGATAATAGGAGAAGCAACAAGACAGTTCAGCCAAGTCGCAATGCAAACCATAGTTGGCGGAAAGCGAATAATCTCAACACCCATCGGAGACCCAATACCAAGAATATGCTAACATACGCAATTTTTCCCTAATGTCCTCTCGAGTTCTTCTTTGGAAAGAAATGTTTTTGACTTCACCAGAGTTATCGCCATTATCTCATAGCCTATTTTCGGAAAATCTAGAATAGGCGCGTATTCTTTCACGTATTCCTTCTCAAGCTCTGCTCGCGCACGAGTTATTATAGGCTAGGAAACGTTTAATTCATCTGCTACACCGTGGTCACTTTGGCGGGAGTTCTTCATCAACTAGCTTAAAACCCTTAAAAGTTGTTCCCCTTATCATAGCTTTCACACTATTTTGTCCTGAAGAACAGCCAATTCCTGTCCTCTTTAAACCGTAGTAGGCAATAAGTTCCCTTTAACCGTTCACCCTTGATCTCAAAAATAATCTTGTTCGGCTTATTATCCACTAGCACGTAAGTCCCTTTATCCCAAATCTCCACAGTTCCAGCACCGTACTCGCCTTCAGGAATAATCCCAGCGAAAGTTGCATAGTCTAGCGGATGGTCTTCAACCTGTACAGCGAGTCGTTTAACACCTTTATCCATGGGCGGTTCTTTAGGCACAGCCCAACTCTTCAAGACACCATCCATCTCCAAACGCAAATCCCAGTGTAAGTGCGTAGCTTGATGCTTTTGAATCACGTAAACTCCGCCTTCACCACTACTGTTCACTTTCACCAGGCCTCTTGGTTCTTTAGTCTGTTCAAATCGTCTTTTCCTCCGATACTCATCTAAACTCAAACCATCACGCCACTAAGAATACTAGGTGGGTACTCTTCTAAAACTTACCGCAACCTACACCATTTGCCTATTTGGAGTCTAATAGACCGGTCTAGGCATCGCGTCGAGAACACGCACAACAGAAAACAGAACTAAGGCATACCTGCAACAGCAGGCTGAAACACGTGCTTGACAAAATCCGCAATAAAAGTCAACTGACCCGAATACAAACCGACAGCAAGGAAGCTCAAACCTGTCAAAAGCAATAGAGACCCAATCACCCTTTTCTCAGGAATCTCCACGTTCCACCATCTCCATTGACTAGATGCAACCAAGTGCGGTATTAAAGAATTACTGTTTCGCCTTGTCTTCGTATCGTGAAAGTCATCCACAACTTGCTTAATGTACCCTCGTGGATTCCCGTGTTTCGTTTATACAGGTTTTCAGTTTTTCAAAAGCCTCTTCTGCATTTGAAATGGTGGCTACGATCTTTTCAAATGGACACACCCCATTTTGTTGTCGATTTAGGATGTTCGGCACAAGGCTTTCAAACTGAAATGAAACACCGTTTTCTTCCAATAATTCCTTTCCCCTCTTACTAAGAATAACCGCATTAACAGCTTTCACACCACAATACACACAAAGCATAGCAGCCGCGCGACCAACAACTCTATCTGCGATTGAAGAACCTGCTAAGCCTCCTTTACCAAACTCATCAATCGCTTTGAGAAATCCACTCACACCTGATTGCCTTGTCTCAAAAATAATTTTCCCGCCTTTTGCAATAACCAAACTGAAACCTCTTTTTCGCAGCTGGCGTTTGGCAATCTCTAAATCAGACATAAGCATAAGTATGCTCCAACCTGTTCAAACCCCTGTGACCGCTATCAAAGAACGCTTCGTGCCTTATAATTCACATACCAAACAAGAAACTTGAAAAGAACCGAGAAAACCGGGGCTTGCCACTGTCCTTCAAAGTAGGAATCTAGGATTTTCTTGGACCAATAAAGATCATGCCTAAGACAGACACGAAGCAATTGTCTGTGCACCGGGCTTAGTTCTTCGTACTTGAACCAATCTTGGCTTTTCAACCTTCCCATTGGAACGAAGAACAAGGGTACAATGAGGCTTTTGAAATCCTTCAAGTCATCAATCAACTCAATAGTTTTGATAATATCATCTTCCGTTTCTTCGCTCAGCCCGACAATCAAGGTGCAAGCAGCCACAAAATTATTGTCCGTCATAGTCCCGGCAGCAGTTTTCACCACCTCCGGCCACTCTTCAGGCTTGAACGGACTTGCCTTTGCCGGCATCGCTGTCTTTATCAAACGAGGGGAGCCTGTCTCAATTCCTATCTCAGCGCCCCACCACCTTTGTTTTTCGTCAATAACAACATCGGCAATTTCACCGAACAATTTTGGATCTGATGCAACAGCCGCGCATGAAGCGTGGCTCCAACCGATGCCTTCCATATGCTTCTTAACAATTCTGTGCAACGCTAAAATTCTTTCCCGATTCGGTATAACGGTCTTCGATCCATACAACATAACATCCTCTGCGTGGAGAGTACAATAAGTTACGCCTGCATCAATGTTAACTTTCATTTCACGCTCAATCTTTTCGAGCGGATACCAACGAAGAGGACGAAGCGTAACAGAACAAAAGGAGCATCCACGACAGCAACCTCTCCCAACTTCTATCAACCCATTTATTGAGGGATTTTTAATCTCAGGAATCTCTTCAAGACTCGGAGCGTCCTTTATACTAGCTTCCAGAAAATTCGGTAATTCCTCACTATTCAACGCTTTTCTAAATAGACCACCCACGATCTTTTCGCATTCCCCTTCAATTACGCAGTCGATTCCATATTCTTTTATGGAATTTGGACGATACTTGAATTGCCAAGCGCCTGGTCCGCCCACGATTATTTTTATGCCTCTTTTTTTGGCTTGTCTTACCTCTGGTTTGGCAAATATGTGCCGAAAGTATTTGGCTAGGTAGGATTCGCCTGTTCGAACGATTCTTACAAAAGTTGTGGTCGCTGGACCTAATCCAAAAGGATCCATCACGTGAACGCCTAGCACCTTTGCTTGGTCAATGTAATTCTTTAAATGGTCTGGGTCCACTGTTAGAACGTTGAAACCTTCATCTAGTAGCTGCGCCTCTATTTTTCTGAGCCCATATGGGGCTTGTGGAGGCACTCCTTTTCTGGTTTTCATTGGTGGAAATATGAGCCATTGGTAAATCGGCTCTGGGAAAAAATTTTCTGGCGCTGTTGTTCCGAAACCCACAAACTCGTTTGAGTGATAATTGCTCATCAAAGTTCTGTCGGCCGTAAGTAAAATATCCATAGCGCTGGCACTCCGTTATCTTCTCTTACGAATATGAATATGAATATTATCTTTGTCCTTTCAGATTATAGCCTAAAACTTCTAACGAGCATTATTTTGAGGTCTTTTCGTTTCAACTGTTCAGGAGGAAGTTACTCATTGCTTCTTTGCTTATGAAAGCTTCTTCGGCCGAGGTTGTTTGGATTGGAATTTCTGTGTGTTTTGGCGCTTTGTTTTTTGCGAAGTCTGGAAAAACGTATTGTGTGTTTTGGATAGTGAAGATTAATCTCAAGTCTACTGGTGGTTTGGATGGTGATGCACTCTGCATGGGGTAGGATATCTTCGAGGGCTCTAGTGTGGTTGCTAATTGTTTAAATTAGCTCCATGCTTTTATGTGGACCGTTTGTGAATTACTTGCAATTATTCGCGCTTGCCATTTATGGAAGGGCGCAGTTTAAGAGAGTAGTGTATACATTTTTTCTAGAGCTTTTCTTGCCTTACGTGCAACTGCAGGAGGCACGGTTATTTGGGTTTGTTCGGTTTTTAACGAATAATAGACTCGTTCGAGAGTGTTTAACTTCATGTTAGGGCAAACTGCACCCTCGTAAGCAGACAAGAATTCTTTGGTTGGGTTTTCTTTTTTGAGACGGTGGAGCAATCCGATTTCGGTGGCTACGATGAGTTTGCGGGAAGAAGCGTTTTTTGCGTATTTGCACATTTGTGAGGTGCTGCCAACAAAGTCTGCGATTTCTTGCACTTCTGGATTGCATTCTGGATGCACCATAACTTCTGCGCCCGCATTTGCCTCTTTTAGAGAAAGAGTGTCTCCCCTCAAGAAGAGGAGGTGAGTTGGACAAAATCCGCCTGGGGGAATGGGAATTATTTTCTTGGTCGTCCTTTGCTGAACGTACAATGCCAAGTTATTGTCTGGACCGAAAAGCAGAGTGTCAGCGTCTAGGGCGTTTACTATTTCTACGGCGTTTGCTGAAGTGCAGCAGACGTCGCATTGTGTTTTTGCTTCTGCAAGGGTGTTTACGTAGAGTACGAGGGGGATTTTTGGATATTTTTTCTTCCACATTTTGACCTGTTCTAGTGGAAACATTTGTGCCATTGGGCAGCGTGCGCCGATGCTGGGCAGAAGCACTTTTTTTTCGGGGTTAAGTATGGCTGCGGATTCTGCCATGAAATCCACTGCGGAGAATACCAATATTTTCGCATCTGTTTCTTCTGCTGCTCGTTTGCTCAGTTCGATGCTGTCGCCGACGTAATCTGCAATGTCTTGGATTTCCGGTCTCTGATAGTTGTGTGCTAGGATTATGGCTTGTTTTTCTCTTTTCAGCTGCTCTATTTTAGTGCTGATATCCATATGTGCCCCTCTTAAATAATTGGAAAGGGTGATACACTTGCGGAGAATATATCCTTATCGAAAAGTAGCGATGGGTTGTGCTTTGTTTATGTTTGAGCAGATTCCGAATCCACATTTTGAATTAACAAACTACATATAGAAAAGGTGGGGTATGTGAAGAAACGGGTGTTTAGCTTGGAACAAGAAACGTTTGCGGATGAAGAATTGAAAGTTCAAGAGGTTACTAAACAAACAACTGCTTCGGAGGTTATCAAGGGACACAGGTTTTCTGCGCTGGTGGATGGCGTTTGCATGGGCGTTGGCTTTGTGTTTCTTATTTTGGGTATAGCGATGCCTATGTTGATTTCGCAGCAGTTAGTAGTTGGGTTGTTGCTGGTCATTGGTGCCATTCTGTGTCTGTCTGCTGGGGCGATTATTGAAGTCTATCAATGGGCAAAACTAGATTAAACAATTACCTTTTTCCTTGTGTGTGCTCGGTGCGGTGCCTGGAGCTTTCCATTAGGTTCTGTTCTCTGCGTTGCTGTCGGACGCTTATTAGACCTAGTCTTGTATATGCCGTAAATATGCCGAATGAATAATTCGTTCTCTCAGGTGGAAACAAAAAAGAAAACTATGTTGGTGTAAATTTCTGTGTAGGCGCGATTTTAAGTAGCCGTTGGAGTTGTTGCGTGTCTAGTCCTGTTTGTACGTCGCCGTAGGTTTCACAAATCTCTTTAACATGTTTCCTTTCCGTACTGCGAACAATCACTTCAGCTTCATTACCCGACGAAAGTGCAAGATGAATGTGGAAGGTTCGAATTTTTTCTCCGTGCTTTGTTACTGATTGCCACTCTGTCCTTGTGATTTTGTAGTTACTTTGCTCCAGTTTTCTCAAAACAATGTGTGGGTTGTCGCTGAAGGTTACTATGTCTATGTCGCTGTTTTTGTGTGCAGTGCCTCGCCAAACGCTGCCAGTTAGTTTGGGGTTTGTGCTTTGGAGCAGTTTCATCATCTGAAGCGCCTCTTGCCGCATTAAGACTAGTCTGTTCTTCCTTTCTTCGCCCTCTCTTTCTTCGGCAACTTTATCCAGCGCCCCTGCAACCTCAGCGTTGCTGGGAAGAATACGCACGCCCAACATCTCTGCAGCTTTGAGTTTCGCCTGCTTATACTCCTTCTCTTGCCCCAGGTAAAGAAGCAAGGCGGCTTCGTTTGCAACTTTAGCTCTAGAACTTGACGTGTGTTTCGCCGTCAAACAAACCCTCAAAAACAGTGAAAACTTGTTATGCAGCAGTAGATGCCGGTTGCTGAACAAGTTTTGATTTTCTTATCCCGACATGGCGAATTGGCGCGATTTTTTTCGCTTCATTATAAATGTCAGAGGCGATTTTACCAAGCACTACTTCTTGCACAAGCTGGTCGAAGGTTAAGGCTTCGGATTTTTCTTTAATGATTCGCATCATGAGTTTGCGCATGGAGTTTTCTTGTGAGGTTTTGATTCGCGAAAGCGTGAAGACAGAAACCGAGAGTCGAAGCTTGTAACCGTCTTTTGTTGTGATGTTTATTAAGGAATCTACGCGTGTGGTTCGTCGGCGCACTAGACTTCGCAGGTAATCTCTGCTGTACTCATGGCCTTTGAACACTGTTTTGGCAGTTTTCTCGTTCACTTCTACGACTTGGAAATACATTTTCAAGTACTGATGCTGAAAATCGTTCGTTATATCGTAAAGTGTGGAGTCAATAATTCGTCCCATGAGTTTCGACGGTTCATCCGCAGGGACCATGCTGAGTTCTACGCTGCCAAAATAGTTTGGCGAGATGATAGTGTACCATGCTTTGTTTCGCCATTTGTCTCGAACTTGTCTAGCGCCTTTCGAAGACATTACATCACCGTGCGATAGCCAAAAAACCTCAGTCCAGTATTAAAGCATTTAGTGTTTCTCCAGCCTCTCCAAGCCGCCCATGTATGGTCTTAACACTTCAGGCACTACAACACTACCATCTTTCTGCTGATACTGCTCTGTAATGGCAATCATCGTTCTACTCGTCGCAAGGGCTGTGTTGTTTAGAATATGCACGAAGCCCTTCGGAGGCTGGCCTTCTTTCTCTCTATACTTTATGTTCAAGCTTCTCGCTTGATAGTCTGTGCAGTTAGAGTTTGAGCCGACTTCTCTGAATTTTCCATCAGCCATCCACGCTTCCGTATCATACTTCTTAGCCGCTTTGGCTCCGATATCGCCAGTGCAAACATTCACAACCCTGTAGTGCAAGCCTAATTGCTGATAAAGCTCCTCACAATTTCTTTGTAGCTCTTCGTGAAAATCCCAAGAATCTTCAGGTGAGCAAAGCACCAATAACTCAACCTTGTTAAACTGATGCATCCTGAACAAACCCTTCGAAAATTTGCCGTGTGTTCCGACTTCTCTTCTAAAACACACACTCACCCCGCACAGTTTCACAGGCAAACTTCCTTCGTAAAGGTTGTATCAATGAACATTCCACCAAGAGGGTATTCGGCTGTAGGGATAAATAAAGCTCCTCACCCTCGATCTTATAACTCGCCTCTGCAAAATCTGAAGGATCACCAATCATTCCTTCATAGACTTTCCTGTTAACCATAAGCGGGGGTTCCGTGATTAGAAAACCCTTTCCCATCAGAAAATCCATTGCAAATCTCTGCAGTGCAAAATCCAGCAAAACCATAGATCCCTTCAAATAAAAGAATAAGCTCCCAGCAACTTTTCCAGCACTTTCAGCATCGATCATGTCCAAATTCTCAAGAATCTCCAAATGACTTTTTGGCTCAAAACCAAATTTCGGCGGCTTGCCCCATCTTCTGATTTCAACGTTGTCATTATCGTCCTTTCCAAACGGCACAGACTCGTGCAAAATATTTGGCAGCCTCATCAGAATTAAATCCACTTTTTGCCTGCACTCATCCACGCGCTTTTCTATAGCCAAGATTTCGTCGTCAATCTTCTGCGCTTCTCCAATCTTCCTAGCAGGGTCTTTTCCTGCCTTCTTTAACTCCGCAATCTCGACGGTGATTTCTCTGCGTCTATGCCTAAGCTCGTTTGCTTGTGTTAAACTTTGGCGCCATTCTTTGTCATCGCCTATTAGCTCGTCTAACATTCTTAGTTTGGTCTCATCACCTCTTTTGGCTAGGTTTCTTCTAACCAAATCGGGGTTTTCGCGGATTATTTTGATGTCAAGCATAGTTATGCATCTCCACAGGAGAACTTGCATTTACTGATGTAATCTTAAGGTTAAAGAAAAACTCTGCACTTTAACTTTGCGACTTGGCTGCTTTGAGGGTGTTTTCTGCAACTGAAACGCTTTCTAAAAGGTCGTCAATAGTTGCTATGAAGGTTTGGAGCCGAGTTTCGCAAGTTATATGTGTTAAGACGGTTTTTCCTTTCTGTGTTGTTTCTATTCTTAGTAATACAGGCACTTTCAGGTTGTCTGGCGTTACCGCTTTGGCAACTGCCCATGCTTCTTTAGAATCTTTGTAAGACAATCGTATTTCAGCGTCCAAGCTGTTGCTTCACCAACTCGTTAACGAATTTTATGAATTCATCAACATTCTCTATGGGCACCTGTGCGCCAGCGGCAATGTTATGCCCGCCACCGCGCCCAGAGAATTTCTCTGCCGCGGTTCGCATGATTTCGCCCAGATCAAGCCCTTTCGCTGTCATCATGTCCACAGTTCTTGCCGAGAACTTCATCATGTCTTCTTCTGGCACTTTGGCGTAGGCTAGCAATGGCTTTTCTGGCTTGGGTAGGCTGGTCGACAAAATTGACGAAATTGTGCTGACGACTTTTTCATTGATGAAGTTGTCGCCGCGAATGACGTAGACGTTGTCTAATTCTTCGATGCGTTCTGGCTTTTCCATAATCCAACTAAGATACTTTGTGATTGTTCTTCGGTATTCTCCTAATGTCTGGTTTGCTTGATCTAGGGCGGTTGTGCGGTCGCCTATGCAAAGCGCCACGCCTAAGCTAGGTCTATCCAGTCGTCCTGTGGCGTTGAGTAGCACCGAGAATTCTCTGGCGTCTCTAAGTGGAGTCCACGGTTCCTCACGGAGGAGAGTGTAAACATTTCCTATCAAATCTAACGCCTTACTTGAATAACCTCTAGCCACTAAATAATCCACAAGCGCTGAACATAGTTTTGTTTTCTCTTCTTCAGTTAAATCTCTAAGTGCGCGCCATTTGTCGCCTTGCTTTGGCTTAATGCCTAAGTTCGCAAGAAACGCCAAGCTTTTGTCTTCTTCGCCGCTGATCCCCGGAATGAACGGGCTTGTAGTGTTCGCTAAGGCTTTGTGAATTTGGCGGGTTTCTCTTCCGAAAAAGATCAGGTCTTTCTCTTCTTTCAAGACGCCTGCCTTGACGGCGTCTTCGACGATTATTCGGTTCAAGCCCCCTAGCGATTTTTGTTCGTATTTGTCTTGTAAATCGCCGAGGGCACCGACGACTGCGATTGGTGCTGATTCCACGTTACTGCTGTCCATGGCTTTTGCAACAAAGTAACAAACACCAGCGCCGCTTATGTCGCGTGAGGCGTCTATTCCCTGTAGATGCGGATTTATTTGAAGCAATGATGGGCAAGAGTTTTCACCTATAGGCTGGTGATGGTCCAAAATGATTGCATCAAAGCCTTTCAAGCCCTCACAAAGCAGCTCAAGATAGCCGCTTCCCATGTCAGAAAGAACAGCCAAATCGGGCTTGTCTGAGATCAGTTCTCCTACAATCTTCTCATCCACCCATTGCTGGATTCTTATTCGAAAATTCGCATCCAACCTTAGTAATGCTTTTCCTATGACGCCTGCAGCGGCGATGCCGTCTGCGTCCAAGTGAGAAACTACGTGTATGAAGCTGCCTTTTTCGACTTTTTCTCTTATGAGTTTGGCTGCTTGGTTGACTGATTCCGTGAAGGCTTTGAATTGTTCTTCGGTAATCGCCATTCAGACCACAAAACTAGGTTATGGAAGCAGTTTTTGGTTGGTACTTCCAGTCTGGCGAGAGTACTCCTTCGTTTTTGTAGTATTTGGATAGTTTGTGTATTTTTGCTTCGATGATCTGTAGGCTGCGTTTGTTGTGTTGGTCTCCCTTGTTTCTTTCTAGGTGCGTGGCAAGTGTTGAGGCTTTTTTTAGGAGCATGTCCAAATCTTCTGGCATTGCAGGTGCTATTCCTTGATCTTTTAGGATCTGCGTTATTGATTTGCCTACGATGGGTTTGGCTAGTGGAATGCCGTGTTTGTCGCGGAGTATTGCGCCTATCTTGCTTGGGCCGTTGCCCTCTTTTGCCAACTTAATAACCAGCGATTCCACTTCTTCAGACGCGTATCTACACCATGACGGTGAACGTTTACTTACGGGCCGTGTTTGATGGGATTGTCCTTTTTCTTGTTTAGGCAACCTTGATTTCCCCCAACGAGTTTCATCATAGCGAGCGTTTTGTAATATTTAAAACCTTCGTTAATACCTTTACTGCATAAGGAACATGATGAAATTGTGTCTGGAAGGATCAGCATCGAAGCGTGAGGTTAAGAAATTTGAGTGATTGGAAATCCTTGTTAAAAGCAGATCCAACGGACTGGCTGCTCGAAAAGGACAATCCTTCGGTTAGATATTCTACTTTAACTGACATTTTGGAAAAATCCGAAAACGATACTGAAGTGAAGAAAGCCAAGAACGCAATAATGGAAACCGGAGTTGTGCCCAACATTTTGAGCAAGCAGAAGATTGAAGGTTATTGGGGGGTTCCTGCGGATTTTTACATTCGCTCTAAATACAAAGGAACCGTGTGGCAGTTCATAATTTTGGCAGGATTGGGTGCAGATGGGAAGGATGAGCGCATTAGAAAGGCTTGTGAGTTCGTTCTTCGGAATTCTCAAGATCGAGAGAGCGGCGGTTTTTCCTATCGCGGTACTGAAGATGGTGGAGGTCTGCATAATGCTGTGTTGGCATGCTTGACGGGCAACATGGTCTGGAGTTTAATTAGATTCGGTTCTCTCAATGACCAAAGAGTTCAGCAAGGCATTAACTGGATCGTCACGTGCCAGCGATTTGATGATGGAATAAAAGAGACGCCGAAAGGCTGGCCTTACGATAAGCGGGAGAAATGCTTTGGAAAACACACCTGCCACATGAGTGTGGTCAAGACATTGAAGGCACTTGTAGAAATTCCTCCGGACAAGAGATCTGAAGAGATCAAGAACACCATCGAAAAAAGTGTTGAGTACTTGCTTGAACATCACATTCACAAAGGAAGCCACGATTTGAATCGTGTGTCGAAACCTGAATGGTTAAAATTCGGTTTTCCCCTAATGTGGAACACTGATGTTCTGGAGATCTTGGGGGTATTAACAAAGTTGGATTATAGAGACAAACGGATGCAAGAAGCCTTTGATTTGGTGATTTCGAAACAAGATGATGGTGGTAGGTGGAAATTGGAAAGCACTTTCAACGGACGCTTCTTAGTGAATATCGAACAGAAGGGCAAACCAAGCAAATGGATTACATTGAATGCTCTTCGGGTGATGAAAAGATTTTTCAGTTAGAAGTGTGTGGAGCCCCGGGCGGGATTCGGACCCGCGACCTACAGCTTTCCTGTGCAAAGTGAATACAAGGCTGTCGCTCTGACCGACTGAGCTATCGGGGCACACATCGAGCTAAACGTGATGAAAGAATAGTTATAAACTTTGTCAGGTGAATGCAGGGTTATTCCTGCACATTAGGCTGCTTTACCCCTTTGCCGTCTTGTTTGTCCTTTTAGGCGCTTATGCCTCTGAAGATGATTGCAACACGAATAATTATGTGAATGAAACCGCTGCTTGGCGGGAGAAACTAATAAAGTGCCGGGGGCGGGATTCGAGCCCGCGACCTCTGGACAAGGCGCTTTTTTGCCCCTTTTGTTCTCCAGATTATGAGTCTGGCGCCCTAGCCAGGCTGGGCTACCCCGGCGTGGACAGAGTGCTATTTTCTGTTATGAAGGTTTGATTTGAGGCTTTCTACCAAAGACCTTAGCCTTGCTTGCTGGAATGCCGCGGAATCCTTTAAAAACTCGCCAGTACAGAATATGTGAATACTGAGCGCGTGCGCTCTTAAAAAACGCAACTAACGAATGGATAACTCAGGGCTACGATTTGGACAGCATGAACGAAAATACTTTCATAATATTGTTATTAACCAAACTTATGTCTCATTTTCTTGGTAATGATATTTCGCAAAACTTTCAACAAATAGAGAGTCTCGGAAGGAACGTGTTAAGCCATTAATGAAATCAAGAAGTGTCCCACGTGTGGTGAAGAAATGGAGCAAGGTTTCATACATGCTCGAGATGGTATTTACTGGGATACAGAGGAACACAAGTGGCACATCTTCACTTCGGAGAAGTTGATTTCCATGTGGCAATGGACAATGCCCAGAGTCCAAGCTTGGAGATGCAGGCGATGCAAGCTTGTGATATTCTTCTATCAACAGAAAAAAGTGTTAAGCCATGAGTGAAGATTATGAGAAAGAGCTCTTGGAAGACATAGAAACTTCAGGATTTCCACTTGAGATTGATACTGCAAATCAACTTATGGAAAAGGGTTGGAGTGTTGTCCCACAATTTCCATATTTGGATGAAAAAACCAAGAAAATACGCACCGTTGATTTCGTTGCCTACTATATTACAAAAGAACTGAACTATACCAGTTTCCCTCGACTAGTTGTGGAATGTAAGACAACGCGCCCAAAGAAGAAGAAACCATGGGTTTTTCATTCAACATCCAACCCCCTAGAAAAAATAAAAGAGATGCCTGCAGGAAAAGGCATCGATTTGCTTACTATGAGCGCGATTCCCTCCACCTTCGTTTCACTGCTTCAAAGATACGTCGATTATGAAAATCCTCAGCGCTTCAGCTTTTCAAAAGAGATAATAGACATTATTACACAAAGCCATTTCTTTAATAACAGCTTACCAAGAGCATACTCTTGCTATGTGGCATTAATGAAACAGAACAAAGAGGACTCTCCAAATCTCTTCCGAAAGGCTGTGTATCAAGTCAAAGGAGCTTGTTTAGATCTTGTCAAGTCCTTCCCGAAATGGCCAATTCTAGCTACCACCGTGTACAACGGCGAAATCTATGAATATAGGCGAGACTTGGAACCTAAACTGAAACCTTGCAAACACCTTTTGTACTGGACTTTTGAGTTGCTATCTGAGGATCTGAAGCCTCCGCTCCATTCCATACCACCGTTTGTAATAGATATAGTCAAAGATGCCTATTTCCCTGACTACCTAGAACTTCTCAAGAAAGATTTCGGAATCTTGATGCAAGTTGAAGAAGCACTGAAGAGGGTTAAGCCATGAATGAAAGTAAATCGAGTCCAACTTTAACGCAGATGGAAGAAGCCTTTGAGAAAGAAGCTGTTCAATTGAGGGAAAATATAGTTTCTGAGTTACAGCCTTTCATTACTGGTATTTATTGTTTGGGAGCCGCTTCAAAGGAGTTTCAAGATATTAAGAAAGATTACGTCTATTTTTTTGACAAATACAAATACAAGCAAAAAATAATGAATGCCATATTGGAAGGAGCCGGAGATCCCCTTCGTATTTCAAAAATAAAGGACGTAATGTACCTGCTTTTTGTGTACTTAGGAGTCATAGAAAGCGTTGGAAATAGCTTGGTAGATATTTTAGTTATGCTCCTTGTAGCAAATGGTAGAGATTTTCACATAGAGTGCCGATATACAACGCCGAGAATAAGACACGTCACTTCTATACGGGACTTGGAAGCAGAAAAAATCCCTTTAGGCACGAAGCTAAGTTTTCTGGAGGACAATGGCATCAAAGAGTTGACTTCACTTATCGATACCGAGCTCAGGAATTCGATAGCGCATCTTAACTTTGAAATCAAAAATGATGAGATTCACGTGAAAGGACAACCTGCGTCCTTTGTAGCAGTTATTGGTTTAAGAAAACTGCAAGTTGGCTTATCAGTAACAGAGAAGTTGCTTAATCAGTTAGCTAAAGATAGAGGTATCATTCCAAAAGAGGGTGATACTCATGAGTGAAGTGAGGCATGGATTTAGGCAAAGTCACTCGAGTGGTTTGGATACTTTCACTCGAGTTACTCACAGAAAAAAACAGGCCAAAAAAACGGTTGGAATTACCTTATCGCCTTATCTAATCGATGAAGCTAAAAAAAGAAACCTAAACATAAGCAAAATAGCCGAACAAGCACTAGCTTCAATTCTCGAGTATATTCCTAAAGAAAGTGAAACCGAAAGCTCTAAATTTCTTACTGAAGGTTCTTTTCTGAAAGAAACTTCGTGCCTCGGTAGCCTAGCTCGGTGGGGCATCGCCTTGGTAAGGCGGTGGTCGCGGGTTCAAATCCCGCCCGAGGCTTCACTTTCTTGGGTTTTCGCTCAATTTTATATATAACATGGGAATAGGTGTTCTCTGTGATGAGGGAGAACAAGCGTGGCTTTTGAGGAATACCTCCCATACATAATTGTTGCGGTAGGGGCAGTCGTCGTAACTGCTTTTGCAATGTACGTAATGCTTGGAAGAAAAGAAGACGAACCCCATGTCCTGCCTAGAACTCCCTCAGAATCTCACACGACGAAATGGCCTTTTACAACAGAACACACGGTATCCGCAGAAGAGGCAACAAAGGCCAGAGAAAAACTCAGAACCCTCGAACTAGAACGCGAAGTCCTCAGCGACGCCATACGCCGCCTCTACGAAGCACAAGTGGAAGGAAAAATAACAGAACAAGAAAGAGACAAACTCGCGGAACGATACAAATCCCGAATGCTAAGGGTCAGAGACGCCATCTCCAAAAAGCAATCGGTCGCCGCCCTGCAAGAGCTAGAAGCAATGCAGGAAGACCTTGTCAAACTATTCGATGAACGTTTCGATGAATTGAACACGAAAATCGAAGAAATGCGGTCAAAAGTGGAAATAGAACCTGAAAAAGAAGAGCCCGAGATCCCAATTGCAATAGAAGCCTCGGAAGAGGAGGAAGTCGCTGAGGTTTCAGAACGAGGTGCCGAGCAAAAGCTTGCCAGAAAAAGAAAGCCAAAACCAAAGACGCCGTCTCCACCTGAGAAAACAGAGGCAGAAAAACGCATCGATCAAATCAGAGCAGAAGTAGAAAAAGTCTTAGAACGCCTAGGACAGATGGAAGTTGAGACCTAAAAGCCAAAATTGGCAAGAACAAGCCAAAAAAGCAGCCGCAAAAGAAGCGGTCAAACAAGTTAGAGACGGTTACGTAATTGGCCTAGGCAGCGGAACGACGGTCGCATACGCAATCCAAGAACTAGGAAAGCAAGCAAAACAAAGACAACTACAAATTCATGCAGTACCCACGTCTTACCAAGCATTCCTACTCGCAACACAAAACCACATCCACACAACTACACTAGACGAACACCCCGAATTAGACCTCACTATCGACGGGGCAGACCAGGTTGAAAAGAAAACGCTAAACATGATCAAAGGCATGGGTGGTGCGCTTACTAGAGAAAAAATCGTAGCAGCCGCCTCAAAAGAACTGGTCATAATTGTTGACGAAACGAAGCTAACCGATGAATTAGGCTTCAAACAGCCAATTCCAGTTGAGGTACTACCCTTCGCGCTCGCGCCAGTTACTGCAAGGCTTCAAGAATTAATTGGAAATCCAAGATTGAGAGAAGGAAATGGCAAGGTCGGTCCAGTCGTTACCGACAACGGCAACTTTGTTCTCGACGTTGATTTCGGTACAATAGAGGACGCAGAAAAACTGGATATGCAGATCAAATCCATCCCAGGTGTAGTAGAGACTGGCTTGTTCCTGAACATGGCAACCGTCGTTTATGTTGGGACACGAAGCACGGTTCAGAAACTGGTGAAGGCGTGATCAACTTCCGTTAGTGTGTAGCCTAGGCGCCTGCACATTATCTTATAGAGCGCGCGCTATAGAGAAAACATGGTGTATGAGAATAAACCATAGAAGTGGTTATTATGAATGTTGAAGAATTAATGGTCAAAAATGTCGTTACGGTGGATCCAGATACTCTTGTCGAGGAAGCCGTGAGAATCATGAACGCGCACGAGATAGGTTGCCTTATCGTGTCTGAGAATGGACACCCAATGGGAATAATAACCGAACGTGACCTCCTCAAACGTGTCCTCGAACAAGGCAAGCCGCCAAAAACCATTAAAGTGGCAGAAATAATGTCCAAGCCGGTGATTTACGGTGACCCTCAGATGGAACTCGAAGATGCCGCGAGACTTATGTTTCGGAAGAAAGTCAAGAAACTCCCAATAATGAAAGACCAAGAACTTGTGGGACTAATCACACTAACAGACCTCGCAAAAACCGCTCACATAGACCAGAAAATGATGCATGTGATAAAGGAACTTAAAGACACCGGCTGGTTACCGCCGAAGCGAATGGAAAAAGTCATCAATGTCTACGTCACGTAGGAAACAAGTATGCGACTTAAAGTGAATAGTGTCCCGCTTTTTTTGCTTGTGGTCGCCTCCTTGCTAGCGATTGTCTGTCCAGCATTCGCCGAAACAGGAACATACCAAATACCACCGCAGCAACAACAAATTATCCAATTAAACCTAAACAGCGGAGACTCTGCCTCTGGCTCGATTGTGGTAAATGGCGGAGGCAACGTTGACTTTTGGATTTCAGACCCACAAGGCATGAATGTAACAACTTACAGCGGACAAACAGAATTCTCGCTAGACGCAAACACCTCAGGCTACTTTGCGTTTCACATGTTCAACACGAGCACTGATACAAGCGTTAGTGTCACATTAAACTATAATGTTGTTCACGAGATTTTCGGTATGTCCCAAGAAATGTTTCTTCTCCTAGTCATCGTGGGCGTTGCCTTGCTTATGATAATAGTCTGGGCTATTATGTCCAAGAAGCTTTAATGCTGTTGATTATCGCTTTAAAATAATTCACCTGAATTCCTTATCGCGCATCAGAAACGCCAGAGACAACCAACATAACTGGACTAAAATGTAGAAACATCGCTTCTTAATCAAGAAAGCCTTAATTCACTGTTCCTAAGGAAAGATAGCTAGAAAACGCATGCGGGGGTTTCCGAGTTTGGTCAAAGGAGCAAGGCTTAGGACCTTGTCGCGTAGGCGTTCGTGGGTTCAAGTCCCACCTCCCGCACCACAATTTCAGGTATATTTCGAGCTTATTCCAGCTAAACACACTCCGTTTAGGCCGTTGTTGGCGGGCGCACGGGGTGTCTTTCGGACCTCCTGATTAACGGCTCTTGAAATGACTGACGGGTACTGGTTTCTGAAGCTAGTCTTCTCTCCACTTGAATAATCTCGCTGCGGCTACGAAGACAACAATCGTGATTACCGCGACTATGACCAGGTCTATCAGTCGCCTGTGCATAGTTGCTGTATATCATAACCGCCGTTGAGTCCATCGATTATGTAGAACAGAGGTAGGACATGCGCGAAGTATCGCAGGTACATTGGCATGAGCGTGATTGGGAAGAACGTGCCGGAGAGAAACATCATCGGGAACGTTATGATGTTTCCAACGACGCTGGCTGTCTCGGTGCTCTTTGAGATGGTTCCCACAAGCATTCCTAAAGAGGCGAAGAACATCGGTCCCAGTACTAGGAACGGTATCAGCCACAGTGAAAGTGCAACATGTGCGCCAAAGACGAAGACCCCAACGGCAACCATCAACAAGAATGATATCACTGACAAGAGGATGTAAAAGAGTACTTTGGAGGCTAGCCACTCGATCTTGGTGAGAGGAGTCAACGATAACTGCTTGAACAGTTTAATCCTCTTGTACTCTGAGGATATGTTCACGAGAGAAAACATCGGGCTCACGAGTATTGAAAAACCGATCAGCCCTGGAACTAGGAAATCGATGTACTTGGTCACTTGAGCATTGGCCGTAGTCTGGGTTATACCGATGATTGGTGAACCGCCGAAACGTTGCAGATTAAACCCGTTTATCACTCCAGTGACTGTTCCGCTCACGATATGCGCTTGAGCTTTGGGAAGGGTTGCCGTAGACTGTCACGTTGACAGGCTTAGCAGGGCGATTAGTGTAGTTCGCCGAGAAATCTGAGGGGATGATTATTCCGTCGGAAGCGGAATGAGCCGAGAGGTACTGAGAGAAGTTTTCCTAGAATGCTTACCATTACCAAGTTAACTGTGCCTGCGTTGTTGAGCGCTTTCACGAAGGCGGTCGTGACAGCACCGATGTCTTGGGTGTCTTGGTTCTGAACGTAGACTGTTATCGTGCCGGAAAAACCTGACGAGAAAATGGCACCGAAAATAAGTATGAGGATCACTGGGAATATCAGACCGAAGAACAATCCTGCCGGGTTTCTCAGGTATCCGCGACCAAACAAGCGAAGGTCAGATATTATTCTTCGTGCACTAACCATCTGTCTCAGCGCCTCCTCCTGATCACGTGAATTATCACCAGCATTTTCAACTCTGATCTCGCCCTTCTCATCGATTCTTCCGCTCACGAGTTTGACAAATACGTCGTCCAGACTGTCACGGCGTGTGTGAAGATCATGCCATTCGAGTCCTGACTGCTCGATCGCCGTTATGGCTGTTAAGGCATCGTGTTTTTGGTTGATCGCTATGCTGATGACGCCTTTGCCGTTGTGCTCGATCTTCAGTTTCGTGTGCGCTTTGATGTAGGCTGCCAGCTGTTCTGTTCCGTGGATTTCCAGCCTTTCCCCTGAACCGTGGGTTTCGATGATTTCTTCGGTGGTTCCCATGGCCACTACGTGACCATGGTTCATGATAGCGACTCTGTCGGAGAGTTGTTCAGCCTCGTCGAGGTAATGAGTGGTCAGTATCACCGTCCTGCCCTTATTCTTCAATCTTCTTATCACGTCCCAAACCGCTCTTCTCGCGTTCGGATCAAGCCCTGTGGTGGGTTCGTCGAGGAAGAGAAGCTCAGCAGAATTCACGAGTGAGAGCGCGAGACCCATCTTCTGCTTCTGTCCTCCGGAAAGATTTTCAAAAAGGACATTGGCTGAATCATCCAGTAAGACTTCTTTCAAGATCTCATCTGGGTCGACGCTGACACCAAAAAGATCCGCGTAATATTTCACTGCCTCCCTCGGGTTTGCCTTGTCAAAGAACGTGAAGTCCTGCGGTATCACTCCGATTCTCCTGTGAAGCACGTAGCTGTTTCCCCACGGATCAAGACCGAGCACTTTCACAGCGCCTTCGTCTCGTTTCCGCAAACCCTCCATAATCTCTATCAGCGTTGTCTTACCCGCGCCGTTCGGGCCCAGAAGAGCGAAAACTTCACCCTCGTTAACCGAAAAGGAAACTCCATCAACCGCCTTCAGATCGCCATACGATTTTTTGACAGAAGAAATTTCAACCGGAATCATTCGAAGCACAACCTCATTCAGCCATCCTTTTCATAAAATCTCTTGGTACCGACACAGCCCCATTATTCACAACTGTTCTCCGTGGAGATGTTCAATGTGGAAAATATAGTTTTTGGACGGCACTTGCATACTGGACGAGTACGAGTCGTGAATACGCCTTTCTTTGATTTCATTCGAAGCTCAGTTCAAAGCTGATGGGTACTTTTTCTCCCCATGAAGAAAAAAGAAGGGAAAGTTGCAGGAGACTACCCACTTGCCTTTGATTCAAATTAGTACCTTATTAGGAGAGAATTATCCTTGAAAGGATCAGAAAATGGTGCCGTTTGAAGTAAGCTTCCCATGATTTAAGAACGCTTAAGCAGATAAACAGCTATTGCTAGTTCGAAAACAGCTACCCAGCCCATAATTGAAATTGCAAGAATGTGGTCAAATGAAATGAAATACGCAGTTGCATATGCAATCTCTGGAATCAGTATGATCATGACACCTGCAATCAATTTCTCGAAATCCTGGGTTAACGCTCGTATTTTTCCCTTGGCGGCAGAGCTCAAGAAAAGTTTGATTTCGAAGATGCTTGCCGAAGCGATTGCCAGTATGATGATAAATGGTATGAAAATTGCTAGGGGCGAGGTCAGCTGTTTTATGAAGGCCATACCAAGCAAAATTAACGGTACAGGGACAAAGGTTGCTGTTGAAATCAATGTCTTGGAGGTTATGATCCTCTTGGCATCTCTCGGCAAAGTCTTAGTATAATCCAGCCCTCTTCCTTCAGCATTCAACAAGGCAAGTGGCATGAACAGAGCGAAAATTCCTCCGATGGCAGTGGCTACGAGTATTGTGGAGGCCTTCAGCAGCTCATAGTTCGTTATCAGCAATGATACGATCACTGTTTCCAAGGACGGGAAGGGCGAAAAAGAAAGCTGTGGCCGGATTTCTTGAAGAAACCCTCAAGTCTTTTACTACATAGCCCAGCAAGGGATTGCGTGTTTTAATTGAGAAATCCTTGGCTGTGTCCTCACTATCTTGACGCCAGTTCCCTCAGATATGCGCTTTACCGTCTCTAAGCTCCATCTACCTGCAATCACAGCGAGTATGGTGTATCCTATCATAGCGACAGATGCTGTCAAAGCCGCAGTGAACGTCACGCTAGGATAAGCTAGATTAGCGATGGCTATGCCGGCTGAGAAGGGATAAAGAAGGCAGAAGAATAGGCTTGAGAGTCTGCTCGAGCCGCTAAGCAACGTTTTTTCTAAGTGAGGCACGATGTACCAAGGAACGCTGAACAAGAAGCCCACCCCAACAAGCAAGACCCCCACATCAAAATAAAGACCAGGCGCAAGGCAGTGTTAGCTCTTTGATCTTCCTCCGCGCAACAGGTTTTTCTGGAACAATCTTGAGAACCAAAGAGCGATGCTGACGGCGAAAACTGCGTTCATTACGGAGGCCGCAAGCATGATTAAGGTTGCCAGTGGGGATGCCGTTAGGTAAGCCACCAAGATGACTTGGCTTACGAATTGACCCTGCCACCATGTAGTCTACTGATCGGATGAAAGAAAATAGGGTAATCAAGGAGAAATCTTCTGTCGCTATGGGTAGAGTGGCCAACAAGGCTGAGGATTCTGCGCTGACAAACGATGAAAGTGTCTGAATTGCATACAACATCGTAAACCCAAAAGTAACGGCCAAACTCAACGAAATCGAGCTTGTTATGTCACGAGGATCTGGAGATCCGAGGAATAGTGATGCGAAAGGGCATAACTGAGACTATTATGTTAAAAACAGCTACGATTAGTTTGTCGAACTTGGCAATTCTCAACGCCCTCTTGGTCAGTTCAAGCTCTTCCTGCGTTTCCTTGTCAAGCTGGCTTCCTGCCGAAAGCGCCCCACCACATACGCCCTCTTTCCTCAGCTATTGACCTGTAGACGACTTCTCTGTACGGGATGCGACTCAGACGCCATGCTTCAGCTAACTTCATTCTTGAAGAATGCCTCCCTCAACAGCCTCGTGGTGTCGGCGACCTTCGTCCTCTTCATTTGTCAACTTCAAGAAGACTTCTTCCAGGGTGTCGCCCTTGCCTTCGGTCCTAGTCCTCAGCTGGTCGAGCGTCCCCTCAGCTATCACCTTGCCTTGATATATTATGCCAATCCTTGTGCAGATGTGCTCAGCAACTTCCATTATGTGTGTAGAAAACAATACTGCTCCGCCCTTTTGTGCATGAAATGAAACCAAGTCCTTGACTATGCGGCTGCTCTTGGCGTCTAAACCATTCAGGGGCTCGTCTAACAGAAGAACAGGGGGCTGATGAATGAATGATGCAATCAATGCCACTTTCTGCTTCATTCCCATCGACAAAGTAGCTATAGGAGAATCGAAGTACTGCGCCATGTCAAAAGCCTCTGCCAGCTGAGTGACCATCTGGTTAGTGGCGCCTTGATCGATTTTTCTTATTGACGCCACAAACTCCAAGAAATCTCTGGGAGAAAGAGACTCATATAGTATCGGGTTCTCCGCTACGTAGCCTATTTTCGACTTGACTTCGATTGGGTTCTTGGCAGGGTCAAATCCTCGCCACCTTTACCCATCCTGAGGTGGGCTCCACTAGACCAGTGATGATTTTGATAGTTGTGGTCTTGCCTGCACCGTTGGGACCTAGTAGACCATAGATCTCTCCAGGCATAACTCGCAAATTCAAACCCCTTAAGGCTTGAACGGAGCCAAACTGCTTAGTAAGCCCAGATGTTTCGATTAAAGGCGCAGGTGTGGAGGAAAGGTTCTGGACATTTCAATATCACACTCGTTTGGGTAGTGTGCACTTCATCTTCAAAATGCATGCTTTTCTATTGCAGCAATTATGTTTTGTTGATTCACAATTCATGTTCATCTATCTGGCGGTCTCTCTGTGTCCCAAACGAGTTTAAATCCTTAATCAGAGTGCTGCTTTAGCGGTTTTCCTCAATGGCCAAGTAGCTTTTGAATCCTGTCTTGTCAATTGCTTTCCTAATAGCAGCCGCGCGCGCACTACGTTGTCCATTTCTGGTGGATCTGCGAAAATGTCTATGAAGGCGAGAAGTCTTGGCAAACTTGGTCATCTTCCAACTCAACGACGCGACTGGTTGATTCATGCCTCTTAGTACTCAGCGCGCCTCCTTTTTCAGCTTCAACGCGTGAAATGAGTGCAGATGCAGGCTTCTCGAGGCACCTGTGTTCAAATCTCGAACTTTGCATTAACGTGCACTGTGTAGTTTTAAATAGGATGATCTATATGACTCCCTCTGGGGATTTCGCTTTGAAAGATGTCGAATTGAAACTTGTTTCCGAGCTTATGAAGAACAGTCGGAGAAGCGATAGGGAACTTGCGAAGGCAATTGGAGTCTCTCAGCCCACCGTTAGCAGAATGCTCAATAAGCTCCAGAAGGAGGGTGTAATAAAGGAATTTACTGTTATGCCAGATTTTCAGAAGCTTGGATATAGTCTGGCGGCCATAACGTTTGCCTGTGTGAAGGAGGAGTTTCGGGAGCCAAAGTTGTTAGACGAGGCAAGAAGAAAATTCGTTCAGAGTTTCCATGAGGCGGCTTTTGAGGTGATTTTGAACGAGAGAGGGATGGGAATAGGACATGACGGCGTAATAGTCTCCTTTCACAGAGGTTATTCGGAATACGTTGATTTCAAGAGATGGATAGCAGAGATGCCTTTCATTGAAGCGAACAGGCTTGACAGCTTTCTAATAGATCTCAATGACAAAGTGCACTTCCGCTATCTCACTTTCTCATACCTGGCCAAACACTTACTGCAAACCTCCAAATAGAAAGAGAAGTCAGCTGGAAGAAGAATTCTCAGGCGTGCGCGATGGTATAACGCGTAGGGATAGTGAGATTGTGATAAACAAAAGCAGGTCAGAAACCGAAAGGTCATATAACGCGCTGGTGGAACGATTCCGTAAATGGGCGGAAAATCGCCTCGATATTAGAGCAGCGGTTGTAATAGGGTCTAGGGCTCGGGTTGATCACCCTGCTGACGAATGGGCAGACCTTGACCTTGCAATTGTCACGACAGACCCCGAACATTATGTGTCAAAGTCCGATTGGATAGACAATTTCGGCAAACCATTGCTGACATTCATCGAACCTGCCTCAACTGGAGACGAAAAGGAACGCAGAGTCCTCTTTGAGGGAATGCTTGATGTTGACTTCGCCATCGTCTCTCAAGAGAGAGCCCAAAGACTTTTCGAGACTGTTGCAGATTCGCAGGGTAAAGCACAGATCGCGAATCTGTTTGGTCGCGGAATGCGAGTTCTCATAGACAAGGACAGGATGGCAGGTCAACTGCAAACCCTCACTGCCTCGATTGAGAAGCCGCCTCCGTCCACACCAACGCAAGATGAGTTTCTGGAAATAGTTAATGACTTCATTCATCACGCCGTGTTCACAGCGAAACATCTGCAGCGGGGAGAGTTGTGGTGGACTTTATCATGCCTAAACTGTCGCATGCAACACTTGCTGCTAAGGATGATAGAATGGCATGCGCTTGCAACCCATGATTGGAAATGCGACACGTGGTTCCGTGGACGCTTCTTGGAAGAGTGGGCGCATCCTAGTGCGGTAAAAGGATTGCAGGACGCATTTGCACACTACGACACGCAGGACATTAAGCGAGCACTCTTGGCGGCGATGGACCTATTCCACTGGTTAGCAACTGAAACAGCAGCAAAGCTAAGCTATTCATACCCAGAAAAGGCAGACGAAATTGTGGCAAAATGGATTAGGAACTGTATTTCAGAAACCGGCAAACGGAGACACTGACCGCACTCACTGATTTTGGCAGTCTCTTTGCATTTTTGAAGTGCACTGTATGCTCGATTTCGATATTATCTATATACCCTATTGTGCCTATGTCTACCCACGTCAAATACATGTATCCCGAACCCGATGTACTGCTTTGCAACCGTTTACGGTCCATAAGTAGTTTATTTTGATTGGTTGGATAGGATTTTAACTCTAAACTCAAAACCCATTATTGGCTTATATTAGCATTGAATCAAAAAGGTTGCTGAGAGAAGAGTTAAAAAATGACTAAACAAACGAGTCAAAAGAGAGTTGTTAATAGAAAAGGGCTAATCCTTCTTGGAATCATGGGTATCATAGGGCTAATCCTTCTTGTTTTTGGAGTATTCTCCATATTCGAGATATCCATGCTTCTAGGTTTAATCTCATTGGTTCTGGGGTTCTTCGTATACTTTATATTTATACTCATAGAAAGAAAGCTAAAGCTTCTCTAAAAGGTTCAGCTTTAACGATTATGGATTTCTGATCAGTATACACGTGCAGCTTGCGCATCAACTCTTGAAATGATTGAATAGATCTTTGTTACCACACACGCGCTTTGGTTTACAAAAACAGCTATTAGGCGGATTTGCGAATTTATTTTGCCAGTTTGAAGGTTGCGGAGTGGTGCTGATTCAGTGGTTAGCCGTGTCTCGGTCTTTGGAAGAAAACTGTTCAGTTTGGTCTTGACTTTCAATTGCCTTCTGTGCATAGTGTATGCGATCGGACTCTTGGCGGGTTTTTATGAGGCTAATTGGAAGCTTTATCCGCCGTTTCTGGTTGATGGTTCCCTTTTCTGGGTGATAATTCTAGCTTCAATTGTGAACATTTTTCCGGCCATGAGCATTGGTAGAGTGAAAACTGGAAGGTTATGGTTTCATCACTTCGTTTATGGGTTCGTGGTCTTGGTTTTATCAGTTTTTGCAGTAGAGATGTCCACATCTGTTCCTCTAGTCAGTCTATTCACGGCACGCAATAAGAGCATAGCGATTAATGTTGGACGATTCTTTGTTTTAGGCGGTTTGACTCTTGTCTTAGATGATTTTGCCGATATCTCCAAACGGTTAAGATCCGGTCTAAGTGTTTTGAAATCAAAGGCTTATCAAGCACGAAAAATTATCCACGCGACTCAATGCCTCACGGGTCTTTTGTCTTTCTACATTTTTGTATGCGTCAGCCTCTATATCGCACTAAACCCTGCACAGGCTATTTTGGGAAATCTCATCCTGGCGGGCACTTTGCTTGTAACAAGCCTCACCTCCTTTGGAAGTCTAAAACAAAAGATATGGCTAAACATCACACCTGAAAAAGTTTGAAGCTGCAGAAGCCAATAGCACGGGCGCTGAGTGATTCCCGCTGCAGATATAGAAGTGTGCGCGCGTCGTCTGTAGTTGGTTGGATAAAATTTTGCCCCTCCCCCCAAAGCGCGCGCTCGGAACGAAGTTTCTGAACAACATGATCACAAAAAAGAGCATGGCGAAAAACACCGAATAAGACAGCAGTCTCCGGTTCCTTACGAGCTTAAGAAAGGAATACTCGTCTTCTCCTGAAGCGTGCTGCTCACGATTGGCATACTGGCTTCTGATAAATGAGAGCGTAAAACAGGCCGAACAGTAGAAGATAAAAGCCAGGTAGAAGACCGTTTTCATCCCAACCGCCCCAGCCAAAAACCCGCCCACAGCGGGAGAGAAGACATAGCCAAATGACCAACCAGCGGATATTATAGTGAAAGTCGAGGTTAACCTATTTTTTTCTGCACAGGTCACTATATACGCAGACCCTGCAGGCTGCCCAAGCCAAAATCCCCACAACATCATCCCCGGAATCATTTCAACCCAGTTTCTGGCAAACGCAAAATCAGCGGTGCAGGCAACCACGCAAGCCACCCGGCTATCATGAATTTCTTGCGATCATACCTGTCCGCAAGCATTCCCGAAACCAGCAACGTGGATGCTGCCGCCAGAACCATCAAAGCGTAGAGTATGCCAATCTCAATCGGATCAACTCCCAGCTCATTGCGCATATAGACAGGCAACAAATATGCGAAGAGACCATCGCCAAAGGAACCTACCACGTTGGTTGTGAACACCAACTTCAGGTCCCTGTTCAGAATTAACAACCTCCAACGCAAACCCGTGAGGAATCGAGGCTCATATAGTTTTTCGAGACCAAGAAAAGTCTGATCGCGCGCGAAGCATGACCGTCATAAGGTTAAAAGGTCAGAGTTGTTCATCATTTTCTGGGACGTTCTAGGATGTCAGTCAGCCGGGAAGTTAGGGGCAATACGCTGAAGGTTTATCTGTACTTGCTCAAGCACGGGCCTTCTGAGCTTAGGGATATTCAGCATGGAGTCGGCTTGTCATCGCCTTCCCTTGCCTCCTACCATCTGGGGAAGCTCTCGGAGGCGGGCTTCGCGACGCAGGATGAGCACGGGAGGTATATTGCGGTGAAGGAGGCATCGGACAAGGTTCTTGAAGGCTACTCGAGAATTGGACCCGCCATCGTGCCGCAGCTGTTCTTCTTCGCGCTACTCTTCACCATCCTCGCGGCGTTCTTTTCGTTCGAGACCTTGTACGCCCAAGTTTCCACGGTGTACTTAGTGGCTGTTTGTGCCGCCATGGTTCTCGTGTTCTGGTATGAAACAGTGAGGCTCTGGCGCAGACTAGCCGTCTGATCTGGTCCACGGGCGTCGCCGTGGGCATGGTTAAAGACTGTTGAAAGCTTGTTCAACGGTATTGAAAGAATTTTCAAAAATGTAGGTTCTTATCCCTTCGTGTCTACACTGATAGAGAGGAAAAGAAAAAATGGCGAGCAAATGGACTTTGAAGTACGGTCTAGCCGCGATGCTCGTGGCGATTGTCGTCATTGCTGCCGTCTTGGTTGCTAATCCTTTGTCTTCTCTCATGTCTAGTCAGAAATCAACTTCAGGCTCTTTTCTGGTGATGTTGACTGACCCTCCGACTGTGCCCGCCGGGACTACAATGCTTAACTTGACGTACTCTAATGTTACGCTTCACGTAGTTTATCCTAACGGGAATTCTAGTTGGCTTTCTCTTAACGCTGCGGGAACGGTTGATCTGTTCTCGCTAGTGAACTGGAGTCAGACGATTGCTTCCGCATCGATTCCCAGTGGTTCAAAGGTAGACAAGATTCAGTTCACGATCGAGAGTGTTGACGCCACGGTTAACGGAACTGTGTACTCTGTGACGCCCTTGTCAAACACGCTGGTGATGTCGATCGCGAACAGTAAGGTCAACGAGACGCTTTCAGGTGTACTAGTGGACTTTAACCCTACGCTGGTGCAGATTCGGGCAACTGACTCTAATGGGAACTTGGTGTACTATTACGTGCTGGTTCCGAGTGCGACTGCTACCATTGTCACTAGCCTGAGCCGGGCGCAAGTCAAGGTTGGAACCATTGTTGAGCTGGGGCAGAATGGCAGAGAGAAACTGGTACGCGTGGTCGAATCATTCTCAAAGAACTTGACAATCGTTAATGCTTCGCTTTCGGTGAACGGCAATGTTACGAGTCTTAATGTGACGCTGAAGAATACGGGTGACATCAGTTTCAGAATTTGCGGGCTGACGTTGCATGGCGATTTCAACATGACACCGGTCAATATGATGCCGATGATGCCGACCATCGTGGGCATGAGGACTATTCTAGACACCATTCCTTTCAAGGTGAACGGTACATCGCTTATTCCACTCTTAGGCGCTGACGCTGCGGACATGGTAACCTCTGCATTGACCCTAGGACCTGGTCAAAATGCTACTTTGACTTTTAGCGGCGTGCTGGAACTTCAGCGATTATGTATTGTGAAGTGTCCGCCTATAGGTGTGAATCCGATGATAATCCTCCTGAAAAAGATAGTTGTGACTCCGATAGTTGGCGACACCTACACCTTAAGGCTGATGAACGAGGGCTTCCAGACTTGCAACGTCATTGCCAAGCCTTAGACCCTAGACGGCCCCCATGTTCCCCCGTTTTCTTTTTTTTGTTTTCTATTTTGATCGGGTTGCCCGCTTTTTGGTCGTCATCTTTGGCGACCTGCTCGGTTTAATCTTGGTTTGAATTTAATATTGCTGAACGGGAATTTTCACGTTACAGAACGTCATATTACAGTTGCGGTTTTCCGCAACCAGCGCACGCTAAGGGAAAAAGGAATAGTAGCGCGCGTGCCATTCCACTCCGGCCTATTGAAACTTGTTCTTGATTGCCACAAGTTTCTAGCGGGTTACCTCATTTCCATTCGTAACTGAGCCTCTGGTCTTCCTTCTGGCTTTTAGATCCTGTTGCATTTTTCTGCATCTGTCAAGCCATAGAACTTGATAGTCTCTGTGAGACACAATTCTGTTCTTCAGGTCTATTATCGTGTGAATTCCTTCTTTCTTGCACCATTCAACACAGATTTCATATTCTTCCCAATCAAGCTCTTCATCTTCCCAATACACTGGAACCGCAGAAAGACCAAGCAAAAATGCTGCAAGAGCCCTCGTGTGACCATCAACAAAGATAACCTGATTTCCAAGCTTCTTTATTGGAATAGGTTCAACAAACACAGACTTGCCTCGTTCAAGGCTTTTCATTATGCTATCCAGTTTCTTAAAGCTAATATACAATTGGCTTGGCTGAATAGAATCCAGCTTCATCTGGAATGTCTCAGTCACTCCAATCAAGACCCACAATCGCATCTTAGCATTCTACTTCAGTTGAGCGTGCGCTAGAGTCTTGCCCACACGCAAAACGAACTGAATATTACTTTACCCGGAAGACGTTTCCGCATTTTGTGCATTTGATGCTACGCTCTTCGGTTCCTTTGACGTAGAACAGAAGATAACCACAAGATGGGCACTTGATAGCCTGTCTCTTGTCGCTTTCTGGTTCAGTTCTTGCTGCTGGCTCCGTCCTCGCCGCTGGCTCCGTTCTCGCCGCTGGCTCCGTTCTAGCTTCTGGTTCAGTTCTTGCTGCGGGCTCCGTCCTCGCCTCAGGTTCCGTTCTAGCCCCCGGTTCCGTTCGGGCCTCTGGTTCCCATTTACTCGCTCGAACCTTTATTGTCAATTAACTCATCTCGGCTATGCGACTTCAAAACATCTGCCGCTTTTATGTTTTCCTAATCTTGGTTCTCTTAACTCTTAGGGTCTTAAGTGAGTTCTGGATGGGTGCGCGCGCACCACTTGTCCTGGGTTCAAATCCTAGCGACCTGCAATCCAGCGCGCGCCTTCCGTCAACGTTAATATTGCAGTTTATTTTTTCTGATTCATTTGGGTCAATGATGTCAATTCCAGTTTCCCGAATCCTCATTTTCTTCTACAATCGGAGAACAATCAGAAAACTAAGGCAGTTGAGTGCAACTTCACCTGAGAATGCCAAGACATTGAGGGAGTTGGGAATTACTAGAACCGAAGAAGCACTCAGTCTTCAGTCTTTGCAGACGAAAGGCAGAGTGAAAGAAATCGTTGACGCTAAGGGCGAAAAGCGATACTAGCGCGCGCTTTGAGTTGGAACCACAATCCACAAACCCAACCTTCAGAAACATAGAAGCAAGACCGGTGTAAACAACCGTATCCTGCTGTTTTTCCATGGAACGGCTTGGATAGCCTTCAATTACTTTGGCTCCTTGCTTTCTGGCGTGGCTGACGGCAGCTTCCAGCAGCTTGGTTGAAATCCCTTTTCCTCTGAAGGGTTTGGCCACAAAGAAGCATACCACGGACCAAACCGGCTGGCTGTCTATTCGTTTCAGTGTCCGGGATCTCTCGAGTTTGTGAAATTCCTCTCTCGGAGATACGGAGCACCAGCCAATAGGCTGTTCATCAGAATATACTAATATTCCTGGAATCTTCCCTTGACTCACGATGGTTTTTAAGGATTCTTTTCTGTCGATGCCTCTCCTTTTCTGCCATTCGGATGATGATTGCCTCCACCACATGCACCAGCATGACCTGCATATGCTGTCTTCTCCAAAGAGCTTTTCAATGTCTTTCCAGTTTTCGAGAGTCAAAGGTTGAAACACTAGATTCATTTCTATAATTGCCACCTGCTGTAACTAGACCGCAAGTCATAGGCCTCCGTGAGAAGAGGCGAACTGCCTATTCGCGGGCAAGTTTAGGTTCAGCTAGTTTGTGCCTCGGTTTTCTTCTTTTCTTCTTCTTGTAGTACGCGTCTCAACACTTTTCCGACTAAGGTCATCGGTAACTCAGTTCTGAATTCAACTTCTCTTACAGCCTTGTAGGGAGCTACCCTTTTGTTGACGAATTTCTTTATTTCGTCTTCTGTTGCTGTGGTGTGGTCTTTCAGTACGACAAAGGCTTTCGGTATTTCGCTCGCCACAGGGTCAGGTTTGCCGACCACTGCACAGAGTTTTACAGCAGGATGTTCGTAAAGGACATCTTCGATTTCTCTTGGGTAGACGCTGTATCCTTTGTATTTGATCAGGTCTTTCTTTCGGTCTGTGATGTAGAAGTATCCGTCTTGATCCATTTTTCCAATGTCGCCCGTGTAGAGCCACCCGTCGCGGAGTGCGTCTGCTGTTTCCTGCGAAATTTTCCAGTAGCCTTTCATGACTTGTGGACCTTTGACTACAAGCTCTCCGTCTTCACCTGTGTTTAGTTCTTTCTCGCCTGTTTCAATGTCCATGATCTTGGCATCCGTGTCTGGCCATGGAAGACCGATTGCTCCCAATTTCACTGTTTTCATCGTTTTGTCTAGCGGGTTGCAGTGAGTCACAGGTGAGGATTCGGTTAATCCGTATCCTTCGACTAGGACGCCTCCGGTGATTTTCATCCATTTCTTCTGGACTTCAGGCGGCAAAGGAGCCGAGCCTGAGATGCAGAACCGTACTGAGGACATGTTGTATTTTTTGATGTCAGGATGAGCGAGAAGAACTGAGTACATGGTTGGCGCTCCGCAGAAAATCGTGACTTTGTGTTTTTCGATTGCTTTAAGCGAAGCTGAGATACCTGGGCGCGGGAGCAAAATCATTTTTCCTGCCAAGTATATTGGGGCGTTCATGCTTGTTGTCATTCCGTAAATGTGGAAGAGCGGTAGCGCTGTGAGGAAGGTTTCCCATTTGGGTTTTCCTCTAAGCCATTCTGCACACATTACGGCGTTTGAAACTAGATTCATATGGGTCAACATGGCCCCTTTCGAGATGCCCGTGGTTCCTCCCGTATATTGAAGGGCTGCCAAGTCTTCTTTCGGGTTTATGTCCACCTTAGGTGGGTTGGCGTCGTATTTTGCGAGGAGTTCTTGGAAAAAGTAAATGTTGGGTTTTCGTTCAACTTTGCGGGAAGGAATCTTTCTTAATAAGGATCCTAGGAACGCCGTTGCTGAAGGCATGTATTCCTTCATGCTTGTCACAATCACTCGTTTCACCTTGGTATTCGCTAGGACTTTCTCTGCGACCGGATGCAACGCGTCCAAAAGTACAAGGGTTTCAGCTTCAGAGTCGCTGAGCTGGTGCTCCACTTCGCGTTCTTTATATAACGGGCTAATGGCGGTCTCAATTGCCCCTATTCTTAACGTGCCATAATAACTCATGATAAACTGAGGAATATTAGGCAGGAAAAGTGCGACTCGATCTCCTTTCTTAACACCCAAGTCTGCCAGGGCGGTTCCGAACTTGTCAGTGGCTACATCTAGTTGTCCGTAGCTTAGTTCCTTATCAAAATACACTATTGCTGGGTGATCAGGATACCTCTTGGCCGTGTTTTTCAAGAAGTCGGAAAGTGCAATGTTCGGATAATCGATATGCTGCGGCACATCAGGAGGCCAAGACTTGAGCCATGGTCTGTCAATGATTTTCTCAAACGGTCTCTCAGTCGTGGCTTCAGTCGGCTGCTCAGCTGGCGGCTGAGGTTGAGCCTGCGCCTTCTTGCCTCTCCCTCTTTTAGCTGACATGATTAACCCTATTTTTAAATAAGCCACGGTTAGAGTAATAACATTTTTCTAAGGTTGGGCTGTCGATGAAGGCTGAGGAAACTCGAATTACATGCGGAGATGTTGAACTCTATGGTGAACTGAGAATACCGGCTAAGGTACCCGCCCCGGCTGTTCTTATCTGCCACGGAATGAATGCACAAGGCTATCATGCCCTCAAGATCTACAGCAAGTTAGCGGAAGCTGCATGTAACGCTGGTTTTGTTTCTCTGCTCTTTGATTTCCGCGGCGTCGGGAAAAGCACTGGAAGATTCGATTATGGCCTTGCTGAACAGCATGACTTTAAGTGCGCACTGAATTTCTTGGCCTCTCGTCCCGAGGTCCTGCAGAATAACATTTACGTTGTGGGCCACAGCCTGGGCGGTGCCGTCTCGTTGATTATGCTAGAGAATGAAAAAAGAGTCAGGGCGCTCGTCTTATGGGCTGTTCCGAAGAAGCATGACTATAACGTTAGGAAATTCATCAGGCGGACTCATGGAAAGCTGTGGTTATCTCTGTTTATGCTGTTATCTCCCCTCGATCGCATAGTTAACGTTTCCGAGATCTTTAAGCTTCAAGTTTATGGAATAAACTTACGTCTCAAGGAAGTGCGGCAGAAACTGATGAAATTGAACGAGACCGAAGCCGTGTCGAAGCTAGATGGTTTACCCGTACTTGTGGTAGTAGGAAGTTCAGACAAGATAGTTGGAGAAGACGAGGCCCGCGAAGTATATTCGTCAGCTCCTGGCCCGAAAAGCCTCTGCGTAATCAAGTCTGCAAACCACATTTTCAAAGGAAAAGAACAGCAATTGATTAGTAAGACGCTCGAATGGATTAGAAAATGGAATAACGACAGTCTGCTCACTCAAAGTGGGACGAACGCGTAGGTTGGGTTCCCTTCTTGAGAAGTTGCAGCTACGAGTTTGACCTTCATGCCTACCTTTATTTCTGAGAGCTTGAAGCCGCTGAGCCAAGCGAGCACTTTGACTCCTTCTCTCAGTTTTCCAATCGCTACAGTATAGGGTTTGTATTGAAGGAAAGTAGTCGGCCTTACCACTACGTGCGTAAATGTTTCGATTTCGGCTTCGCTACTGAGCTCAATCCATTCTAACTGCGTGGATAGGCAGTTTGAACAGTCGCCGCTAGGAGGGAAAATGATTTGTCCACAGCCGCTGCACTTGGTTGCGTAGACCTTCCCTTGTTTGAGTCCTTCATAGAACTTGAGGGTTTTGCTTATGGGGATCTCTTGGATTATTTTTATTTCTCTTGATTTTATCGTGGGCATCGAGGACATTCTTTTCACCTCCGAAGGAGCGTAACGTAACAATAGTGCCCTGTGCCGCCGACATTGTGGGCGAGTCCGATGTAGTTCTTAAGTGGTACTTGTCTTGCCTTCTCCACAGCCTCTTGCCTCAGTTGTCTGGTCAGCTCGTAAATCATCGAGCAACCTGTTGTGCCTATCGGATGTCCCTTAGCTTTGAGCCCTCCGTCCATGTTCACAGGTATTCTTCCTCCGATTTCAGTTTGTCCTTCACGTATCAGTTTTGACCCTTCACCTTTCTTGCAGAATCCAACGTCCTCGTACGCCATTATTTCAGCGATAGTGAAGCAGTCGTGAACCTCTGCAAAGTCAATTTGGTCTGGAGTGACTCCGGCTCTCTTGTACGCCATTTGGGAGGCTATTACGCTTGCTTCTAAACCTAAATAGTCCGATCGCTTGCTTAGGTTTGCTGTTCCAGACGAGTAGCCTATGCCTGCTACCCATATTGGCGTGTCAACCTTGAGCTCTTTTACTTTATCTTCAGACGCAAGAACAATTGAAGCAGCTCCGTCAGTCAGGGGACAGCAATCGTACAGCTTGATTGGAGACGCTATCATCATGGAAGACATGACATCATCGACTGTTATCTTGTTTTTCAGATGCGCAATGGGGTTCATTGACCCGTACTTGTGGTTTTTCACTGCTACTAACGCCAAGTCCTCCTCTGTTGTGCCGTATTTGGCCATGTGCGCGTTTGCATAAAGGGCGTAGTATGCTGGAAATGTCACTCCGAAGTTGTGGAATTCCCAGAGATAGTAGCCTCCTCTGCCGATCCATTCCATCGCTGATGCTGAATCTATTTCCCTCATCTTCTCTGCGCCCATAGCCATGGCCAATTCTGTTTGACCGCTGGCTATGGCAGAATAAGCTGTGAAGAACGCTGCACTGCCGCTTGCGCATGCCGCCTCGCAACGGACCAGTCCAGCCCGAGTCATACCGCAATACTCAGAAGCAACGACCGCAGGAAGTAGCTCTTCATACCATGCTCCTGCTCCTACCGAACCTAAAGCAGCAAACTCGATGTCTTTAGCTTCAATGCCCGCATCCTCGAGCGAGGGCTTAACAGCTTCAAAAGCAAGTTCCGCGATGTTTACGTCGCTCCGGTTACCGAACTTTGAATTGCCAACTCCAATAACTGCAACTTTTCTCATAATGAGACACTCTTACCACTTGATTCGCCTATCCTTGAAAATACTAAGGAAAAGAGGGATGTTGCTATTTCCCCTTGAATTCAGCTTTTCTTCTCGTCATAAAGGCCTCAACGCCTTCTTTTAGGTCCTCCGTGGAGAATGCAAGGCCCATCAAAGCCGCCTCTAGCCGCAGCCCAGCGTCTAATGGCACCTGGGTTCCGAAGTTTAACGCATACTTCGCATACTTCAGAGCTATTGGGGGTCCTTCGCTGAACTTAGTGGCCAAGCCTTTAACTTCGTCTCGGAGTTTTTCGTAGTTTACGACTTTATGCACTAGGCCAATTTTCAATGCCTCATCTGCTTTGATCATGCTTCCCAACATTATCATTTCTTTGGCTTTGGCTAGACCTACAATTCTGACGAGTCTTTGGGTTCCGCCCCATCCTGGTATGGTGCCTCGCAATACTTCGACATTCCCAAGTTCAGCATGTTCAGCCGCCACCCTCAAATCGCAAGCCAAAGTCAGTTCCAAGCCGCCACCAAGCGCGAAGCCATTTATCGCCGCTATAACCGGTTTAGACATCTCCTCGACTTTGCCAAAGAGTTTCTGCCCAGCTCTTGAAAATTCTTCGGCTTTAACTGGCGTTGCCTTGGTAAACATCGTTAGATCTGCCCCTGCGCTGAAGGCGCGGTCTCCTTCACCAGTTATTACAGCACATCTAATGCTGGTGTCTCTCTCGACGGTGTCTAGAACGTCTGCAAGTTCTTCCACTAAAACCTCATTAAACGCGTTTAACCGTTGTGGTCTGTTCAGTATTACCCATAATGTGCTTTGTTCCCTTTCCACTTTAACAGTTTCATATGCTTTACTCAACAAACATCACCAATTCAGATTTTGTGTCTAAATACATATATGATTTTCATTTGGGTCAGTACCTGCTCAGAAGGTACTTCAAGACCTGCAGCCGCTGGATTTCAGATGTTCCCTCGTATATTTCGGTTATTTTTGCGTCGCGGTGGTACTTTTCGACGCGGTACTCGCCGAAGTATCCGTACCCTCCGAGGGTTTGGATTGCAGCATCTGTCGTTTCCATAGCGATTTTTCCAGCGTAGTATTTTGCCATCGCCGTCGCCATAGCGTCCATTTTTCCCTGGTCGACAAGCTGAGCGGCTTTGTATGTTAGCAGTCTTGCAGCTTCGATTTTGGTGGCCATCTCTGCGAGGGTCATGCCGATTGCTTCGTGCTGCATTATCGGTACGCCGAAAGCCTCTCTCTGCTTCGCGTATTTGAACGCGATTTCCCATGCGCCCTGGGCCATTCCGACTGCTTGTGCGGCAACACCTACACGTGTTTTGTCGAAGAAGGCCATGGAGTAGTAGAAGCCCTTGTTCAGTTCTCCCACTATGTTCCAGTCGGTGACTTTGACTTTGTCAAAGCATAGTTCTCCAGTTGTGGAGGCTCTGATCCCCATCTTGTTATGCAGTTTTGTCGATTCAAATCCGGGCGTTCCTTTTTCGACTACGAAGAGTGTTTCTCCTCGGTGAGTGGGTCTCACTTTCGGGTCCGTCTGTGTCAAAACTACCGCAAAGTTTGCCAGGGTAGCGTTTGTGATGAATGTTTTTTGGCCGTTTATCCACCATTCGTTGCTGTATTTTGTGGCTGTCGTTTCCATGCGGTTGATGTCGCTTCCGCTTACGTTGGGTTCTGTGAACGCGGCTGAAGATAGGAACTCGCCCTTGCAGATCGGTGGCAGATATTTTTCTTTCTGCTCTTTGTTTCCGTGTTCCAGGATGAATTCGCTCCCGAAGGTGCCGCTTGAAATGGCTACTCCCAGGGAGGAGTCTCCTCTGCACATTTCTTCGATCACTATGCAGGTTTCTAGTAGGCCCAATCCTTGTCCGCCGTATTCTTCTGGAAAAGTCATGCTTGTAAATCCGAGTTGTGCAGCCTTCTTGTAGAGCTCAAGCGGGTACTCTTCTTTCTGGTCAAGCTCCAACGCCAGTTCTGGTTTGAATTCATTTTTGCAGAAATCTCTTACTGCATTTCTTATGTGAGTCTGTTTTTCGTCGAGTTCAAAGTTCATTGATAAAAACCTCTTCCAGCTTTCTTGCCAGTCCACCCTTTGCCGACGTATTCTTCAAGCAGTCGACATGGCTTGTACAATTCCATGCCATATCGTTTGTAAAGTTCATTAAGCTTGTTCAGTATCGTGTCCAGACCCGTTCGGTCTCCGTATTCGCACGGTCCTGAAGGCCAGTATGTACCGAGTTTCATTCCGGTGTCGATGTCTAGTGGGGTTGCGGCTTCATCCTGGATAAGCCATGCAGCTTCGTTTACACCGACTGCCCATGACCTTTCAACATCGTAGGTATCGAGAAGGTTGAAGGGGATTCTCGGTCTGCCCTTGCTCCAATCGTAGAACCCTGCTCCAGTTTTTTGTCCGAGCTTCTTTTCTTTGATGAGCGGTTCAATGACTCCTTCGGGTGGCTTGAACCTTTCGCCGTAGGCCGAGTAGAGCACTTCGACGACTTCATAATCAATGTCTAAACCGGAAAAGTCTGCGAGTTCAAACCATCCCATCGGGAACCCGCCTGTGTATTTGATGGAGGCATCTATTTCTTCCTTCGTGGCTTCTCCTCGTTTGTACGCCCAGAAAGCTTCGTTACAAACCGCGAGGAGCACGCGGTTTACTATGAACCCTCGCACGTCTTTCTTCACCATTATTGGCGTCTTTCCAAGTTTCTTTGCGAGCTCAGTAAGCGTGTTGAGGGTGTCTTGGTTTGTGTCGTCGCCTTTGATTACTTCAACGAGAGCCATCATTACGGGTGGGTTGAAGAAGTGCATTCCTGCAACTTTGTCTGCGCGTTTGGTCGCTCGTCCCATTTCTGTTATGCTTAGTGTTGAAGTGTTCGAGGCGAGTATAGCGTTTGGCGGAGAATTCGCGTCCAGCGTTGCGAAGACTCTTTTCTTGAGGTCTATCCTCTCGGGCACGGCTTCAATGGCTAGGTCAATATCTTTGCATGCCTCTTCGTAGCTGGTCGTTGCACTTATCCTTGCCAGCGCCGCGTCAGCGTCTTCGCTTCGTATTCTTTTTTTCTCAACGAACTTGTCTAGACTCCATTTTATCTTTTCTTTTGCGTTCTTAAGAAGCTCGTCGTCAATGTCTATCATTGTGACTTGGTATCCGCTCATTGCGAGTAGTTCTGCAATGCCGTGTCCCATTGATCCTGAGCCTACGATGGCAGCTTTTTTTAAGCTTTCGACTGGCAAGGATGTGTTTCCTCCTTATGGATAATTGATTGCCGAAACAAGAGTAATAAGACTTTTGAATGTCCAGTCTACACTGTTGAAAAGAGTTTATGAAAGAAAGAGAGGGGCTGAATATTTCTTACTGTTGTTTGATGAGGCAGTTGGCGATTGGGTTTTTTGTATTTCGCTTGTTCCTTCGCGCGCTAACAGAACTTCGTAAATACGCAAGCGAGATTGAAACTACGAAACAAGATAGATAATATGCAACGACTGTGGGAAAAAACTGAGAGCAGAGCTTCTGGTCTTAAATTTTGAAGATGAAAAAATAAAGGGAGAAAGGACCCTTTTAATCTTCCTCTCCGCCTGGAGGTGGTCCGCCTCTTCCTTCTTTGGGTCTGGACGCGGCGATTACGTCGTCTATTCGCAGAATCATGCATGCTGCTTCTGTTGCCGATTTCACCGCTTGCTCTTTTACGCTCAAGGGTTCAATAACGCCTTTATCTTGCATGTTGACAACTTTGCCAGTGAAGACATCAACGCCCATCAAGTTCCCATCTGCTTTGTCATGAGCCGACCTTAGGGTTACTAGGATATCGATTGGGTCTAGGCCAGCGTTCTCTGCGAGTGTTTTAGGTATTATTTCCACAGAGTTTGCAAAGGCTTCAACGGCGAGTTGTTCTCTTCCTCCGACTTTCGTGGCATAGTCGCGTAGTGTTTTCGCGATTTCTTCTTCTACAGCGCCACCGCCTGCGACGATCTTGTTGTTTTCAATAACGTCGGAGACCACAGAAAGCGCGTCGTTCATGGCACGTTCTGCTTCGTCAACCATCCTCTCAAGGCCTGCGCGAATGAGAATGGCCACCGAACGCGGGTTTTTGCAGCCTTCTACGAAAACCATTTTGTCTTCGCCGACTTTGCGTTCTTCTACAACGTTCGCCATGCCCAAGTCTTGCTCTTTCAAATCGTCTAATTTGGTGACAATGTTTCCACCAGTCGCTCGGGTGAGTTTCTCCATGTCCGATTGTTTCACTCTTCTTGCGGCCAGAATTCCCTCTTTTGCCAAGAAATGCTGCGCCATGTCGTCAATGCCTTTTTGGCAGAAAAGCACGTTTGCCTTGGAGGCTTTAATCTTTCCAACCATGCCCTTAAGCATTTGAGTCTCTTGGTCCAAAAATGCCTTCATCTGTGTCGGGTCGCGTATTCTGATTTCTGCGCTTATTTCCGTTTTTTCAACTTCAAGAGCGGAGTCAATCAAGGCTATTTTTGCTTTGTCAACGCGTTTCGGCATGCCTGGGTGGATGACTTCTTTGTCGATTATTAGTCCTTTCACTGCTTCTGTTTCGAAGAGGCTCTTTCCTGCTTTTTTGATTATTTGGATGTTATCGATGTCTGCGACCTTTTTGTCGCCTCTGTCCTCGGCGATCTGCCTCACTGCCTCAATTGCGATATCTGCCAAGTGGTCTCGCGCCGTGCCTACTCCTTTGCTCGCCATGGAGGTTAGCGCGACTTTTTTCAGTGTTGCTTTATCGTCAATCTGAACGATTGTTCCTTGCTCGTTGAGTAATTCAATCGCTTTTTGTAAGGCTTTGCGGTAGCCACTTATCAATACAGTCGGGTGAATGTTTTGGTCAAGCAATTCTTCTGCTCTCTTCAACAGTTCGCTTGATAGCACCACGGCGGTTGTTGTGCCATCGCCAACCATGTCGTCTTGGGTTTTTGCGATTTCTACCATCATTTTTGCCGCGGGGTGTTCAACTTCGATTTCGTCGAGAATTGCCGCGCCATCGTTTGTTATTGTTATGTCACCGAGGCTGTCGATGAGCATTTTATCCATGCCGCGTGGTCCGAGAGTGGTCTTCAGGACTTCGCCGATTATCCTTGCAGCCATGATGTTGTTTCTTTGGGCTTCTTTGCCTCTACTTCTGGCGGTTCCTTCTTTCAAGATTAAAACAGGTTGCCCGCCTTGCGTGGTTAAATAAGCCATCTAAATCCTTCCTTGTTGTAAATTTTGCGTATTAGACCAATTCCCACGAAAATATAAACTTTGCTAACATCGAAGAAAAAAGGATAGAAAAGAGTTAGGGATTACCTTTCAAAACTTGTTCCTCGTTTGGTGGCGGTCGGATAAGACCACTCTTCATGAGCAACTGTGTAGATTCCCTAGCGTTCTTAATTATAGCAACCGCTCTGTCCCAGAGTTCTTGACGACTCGGTTTGATTCGCGCCACGCCTTCTTTTATACTTTCCAAAGCGCATGCGACTGCGACTCGTGGGAAGACCTCCCATTCGTCCATACGCGGCGAAATGTCTCGCTCATTTATTCCTCGCTGCTCTGCGAATTTTGCGAGTTCATTGGCTGCTGCAACGCACATGTCGTCCGTGATGGTTTTAGCCTTCACGTCTAAAACGCCCCTGAAGATTCCTGGAAAGCCTAGACTGTTGTTGATTTGATTATCAAAGTCACTTCGTCCCGTACCTACTATTCGTGCACCTGCTTCTTTTGCCTCCCAGGGCCAGATTTCTGGGATTGGGTTGGCACATGCGAAGACTATGCTATTTGCGGCCATGGCTGATACCCATTCCTTTTTAATCACGCCTGGTCCTGGTTGCGAAGCGGCTACTACTGCATCTACTCCTTTTAATCCGGCTGCGAGGTCGCCTGTTCGGTGTTCAGCGTTTGTTTTTTGTGCTAGTTCGTATTTCCACGGGTCTTCTTCTTTGGATGCTTGGATGTCCGATCTGTCGCCTGTGATTATGCCTTTCGTGTCCACCATTAGAATATTACCTGGCTTGAAACCCGCTCGAATAAGGACGTATGCTGTGCGTATGTTTGCCGCGCCTGAACCAACCAATGTCACTAGGACGTTTTGTTTCTGCTTGCCCACGATTTTTAAGGCGTTAATTAAGCCTGCTAGAATGATCGTTGCTGTGCCTTGTTGGTCGTCGTGCCAAACAGGAATTTGGAGTTTTTCGCGAGCTTTTTCGAGCACGTAGAAGCATTTGGGTTTGGATATGTCTTCGAGGTTGATGCCGCCGAAGGTCGGTTCGATTAGTTCGCAAGCTTTGATTATGTCATCTGGGTCTTTGGTGTTTAGGCAGATCGGGAATGCATCGACGCCTCCGAGGTATTTGAAGAGCAATGCCTTGCCCTCCATGACCGGCATGCCAGCCTGCGGTCCGATGTCGCCTAAGCCTAGGACTCTTGTGCCGTCAGTCACGATTGCTACAAAGTTGGCCCTGTTGGTTTGTCTCCAAACTTCTTCTGGGTCATCTTGAATTTTTCTGCATGACGCCGCCACTCCTGGCGTGTACCAGATCGCAAAGTCTGCTGGGCTCCTAATCGCGCATTTAGGCAGGACTTGAATCTTGCCTTCATAGAAAGGATGGTAAGCGAGTGCGAGTTTGCTTGGTTTTTTGGCTTTTTCAAGTAGTTCCTCGACAGTAACTTTCTTGGCCATTTTCTGTTCACCTTGATTTTTCAATGTAGAGAGTGTGTTCTACCCACTATATGAGATTTAAGGATTACGCACTCGCCCCCAGGACAACTTCGAACGTCAGCTGCCCATTGGTTTCGACCCGAAAAGCAGTATCCTAAATTCATAAATCTATTAAATAATATGAATCCACCCTAATCCAAAACAGAACATAAAAGGAGAAAAACCCGAATGAAAACCAAAGCATTGCTAGGCATTTTCCTAATACTATGCATCGCATCTACAGCAAGTCTATTGCCGCTTTCTTCAGCGGATACTTTAGCAGGTACAGATTTCACCTCGACGAGCTGGAGCAAGACGGTTGACTATTTCAATTATCTTCGGCTTGATGCCGCGTTTCATGGGAGACCGTTGCCGCTACTTGGTTGGCATGCGTGGACGTACATGGCTTATGTAAACACTGCTGGGCTTCAGTTGTTCTACTGTGGACTGCAAAACGTAACTTTTGGCTCCTTAAGCTTTACGACGCCTATTCAAACGGTCCTTATGCATTATAAAACCGAAAACACAAGCGCTGACGTTGTCACTGCCTCGACATTTTTGATGCTGATGGCATTCAAAGACAATGAGACAGCAATGAATATTCCAAACTCACCCGACTTGAATGATACTTTGTATTCGTCCGTCAGTTTCGGAGTTGATTTGAGTTCATGGCACCAAGGAGCGCCCGCTGACCTTAACAGTAAGACAACGGTGATTCCTTTGACCGGATCTGATGACGGAACACATTGGTCTTGGGGAATGCAGTACACAAATCTGACAGCTATCTGGTATAGAACTGACATAAATCCAAACAGCTACTCGTACAATAACACACCCGTTGCAATAACAAAGTATGACGAACTGACCTTCACTTACAACCTGACTATAAACAAAGACGCACACAAAGCCACTCTTACACAAAATTACGTGATTGGCAGGATGCGTGATCTATACTTCTGGGACCAAAGTTTGCTAGCTTTGCTGCACTTCAACAGCACCGGATGCTACCGCACCTTCGTCGGAACCCAACTCAACGGAACTACCATCTATAATTGGTTGAATGAGAACAAAATCAAAATGAGCATAATACAGTACCAAACCACGATGATGATAAATCACTCAGTACAGAATATGGCAGGTTCGCAGAATGTCACTGACAAAGACGTTAACGTGACAGACTCTGATGTTGCAACGATCGCAGATACTGGAGAAAGAGTTTTTGACGCGTCCTTTGGAACGAAAAATACGTATAGGCTGTATAATTATACTGACGACAATAGTGAAAACACATATACTGCGGTTATAAGGACAAGCAAGATACGTGGCTTTGCCTTCAACGCAGTGATTTCAAACTGCACATCCTTTCTGCGTTATGTACCTTACGTCTTGAAGCACATAGACGAAACTGCATACAACAAAGGACAGACCTTAACGCTAAATGTGACAGGTGCGAACTACCTCTACATAATCTCCTACCCAACATACAGCGGCTACAAAATCGTACATGATCCCACCTATACTGCATACTTCGCACCCACTGAAGGCTCAGCCTCATCGCCTGCAAAATATGGATCCATAATCGCCTTAGTGATCATAGTAGCTGCGATAGTGCTAATAGTCGCCGCGGTACTCACACGAAAGAAATCACACGAACCACAACAAACACAGCAGCCGCAACAGTGAGTTCTCTTTCCTTTCTTTTTTCCGAAATTTCTCTTTGGATAATCTACGAACCTCTTTTTTCTTCAAACATAGTCTAGTATTGTATACCCTTAGTTGTCGGAATCTTCTCAGGATACTTCACAGCGACGACGTCGTTAACAAAATCTGCCCTTTCGATGAGTTCTTTCGGCGCAAAACGCCCTGTTAAAACAACGTGCGTGCGTCTGGGGACGAGGTCAAGAAGCGCAAGCACGTCATTAACGTTCAAGAGCTTACAGTATACTGCCAAGTTGATCTCGTCCAAAACAAGCAGATGCGGTTTCTTCCCAATCATAACCTGCCTGGTGAATTTCAGCGCCTTTCTGGCGAGTTTACGGTCTTCTTCGCCAAGATTGCCTAGCCCGTGCCAACCTTTCCTTCCGAACTGGTAAATCTCGTAATTAGGTCCTAAGGTTTTCCTTATCTTGTACTCGCCGGTGTTTTTCCACCATTTCATGAACTGAATGATCACAACATTACGGCGATGTCCAACCGTGCGCAGGGCTAAGCCTAGGGCATTTGCGGTCTTTCCGCCACCAGTGCCCGTGTAAAGATAAATATATCCCATAAGCCTGCGTCTCTTCTTTTGTTCTAACATCTTCGGGTATTAAAGTATTTAAACTGGCGACGCCTTCCCTTAAAGAAACGAGGCAGGAGTGTCACGCTTAAAGTGAAAACAGACTACAAAGAATTGCTGAAACGTGCTCACGAAAAGTTCCCACCAGAGCTTCTGAAGAAAGGAAGATTTGAAATGCCAGTTTTCCAATCTCACACTGTTGGCATGCGGACCATAATCCGCAACTTTGGAAGCGTTGCAGAATCGTTGCGCCGTGACCCACAGCACCTTCTAAAGTTCTTAACTAAAGAAATGGCAACCGCGGCAACTATGGAAGGCGGAAGGGCTATTTTTCAAGGAAAATTCCCAAACGACACATTACAGCATTTGCTGAGCCGATACGGTGAAAGATTCGTGGCCTGCCCCGTGTGTAAGAGTTATGATACGAAAATCGTAAAAGAGAAACGTCTCTTCTTTTTAACGTGCGAAGCCTGCGGTGCACGGTCATCCGTGGCGACCATATAGAATAGAGCGGCAGCGTCTAAAAGTTGGATGTCTACGTAAACATACACCGAATGGGCAAATGCACCCTCTTAGCTGCATGCGACGCTGAACTCTTAGGAAAAACTCTGAAAGAAGGAAAAATCACCTTCCACGTGCATGAGAAATTCTACAAGGGCCCAAAAGTCACACTTGAAGAGGCGTTGGAGCTTATCAAACAATCAACAATCGTCAACATGATAGGTCAAAAAATAGTGAAGAAAGCTATAGAACGCGGCTTTGTTCATCCAGAAGCAGTTTTGATGATCGAAGGCATACCGCACGCACAGATTGTTAGGAGTTAGGGATAGAAGCTATTTTAAGCCAGATGCATGATTCATGTAACATTACGAGTTGAGGGTGCCCGTTTGGGAAAGAAGAAAGTCCTAAGCGAAGAAGAAATTCACGAGTTAGTACTCCCAGCCCAAACAGACGTGCTAGGCGTAGCGATAAAACTACTTGGTTTTGATCGTGTTTTGGTTAGGTGCCAGGATGGGCACGAAAGACTTTGTCGAATACGGGGGAAGATGAAGAGAAGGGTTTGGGTACGCGTTGGCGATGTTGTTCTTGTCTCACCTTGGGATTTTCAATCGGACAAAAAAGGAGATCTATTCTGGCGATACACGAGAGCGCAAGCAGAGTTGCTGCGCAGAAGAGGATATTTGACTATCTAGTAGGGAACGGAACGTGACCTTTCGAAAACGTGTGGATAGGCGGCTTGAGCGAAGAGAAGAAAGCTATGAAACTGAACGGTTGATGAAGGAGAAAAGAAGCGAAGAGTACGAAGTTCTGGAAGAAGTTTTTGACCGTTCCACCCTAATGACAATTTATGATTTCATGAACAAAGGAATAATCGGAGACATTCACGGAGTAGTCAAAGCAGGAAAAGAAGCCAGAATCTACTGGGCAAAAAATCCTGCTGGAAAGGAATTGGCTATCAAAATCTACTTAACCATTTCGGCAGAATTCAAGAAGGGCAAAATACCTTATCTTGAAGGCGATCCGAGATTTCGAAACGTAAGACACGACACACGCTCGATCGTTTTTGCATGGGCTTTAAAGGAGTTTAAGAACCTTGAACTCGCCGTTAGGGCAGGCGTGAGGGTTCCTAAACCGCTTGAAGTCAAAAACAACGTCCTCATAATGCAGTTTATCGGAAAAAACGGCGTCACGGCGCCTGTGCTGAAAGAAGAAGCACCAAAAAATCCCGCGCAAGTTTACGAGCAATTGTTAGAGTTTGTGAGAAGGTTGTATCAGAAAGCGAAACTGGTGCACGGCGACATAAGTGAATATAACGTTATGATTTGGAGAAACAGACCTGTGTTGTTTGATGTGGCGCAGGCGGTTCGCTTGGAGCATCCTATGGCTGATGGTTTTTTGAAAAGGGATTTAAACAACCTGCACCGTTATTTTCGAAGATTGGGAGTGTCTGTGTTGTCTGTTGAAGAGTCGTATAGGAGGGTTATTGGTGACTAGTGCAAGTAATTTTGTGAAAGTTCCAAAAGAACGTGTCGGGGTGCTTATTGGTCCAGACGGCGCTGTCAGAAGGCGTATAGAAGAAAAAATGAACGTAATACTCAAAATAGACAGTGACTCTGGCGATGTTGAGATTTCTTTATCTCCAAATGCACCAGACCCTACAGCAGTGTTTAGAGCAAAGGACGTCGTTACAGCGATTGGAAGGGGTTTCTCGGCGGAACACGCCTTCATACTCATGGATAACGAGGATGCATTATTTGAAATCATTGATTTGCATGAGTCTGTGGGCAAGTCGGAAGCAGATTTGAAGCGGCTTAAGGGAAGAGTCATTGGAAAAGACGGCAGAACAAGAAGCATCATCGAGGAGTTAACTGAGACACACGTTTCTGTCTACGGGCACACTATTAGCATTATAGGCGAAGGCGAACAAATCGAAATCGCCAAACAAGCAATACGAATGCTACTGCACGGAAGCCTCCACAACACAGTGTACCGTTTCTTGCATAAAAAGCGGAGAGTACTGAAAAAGAAAAAACTGGAAATATGGAAGCCGACTGGAGAGAGGTTTGAGGAGTAACCGAAGCATTTTTCAAATCCATTCAAATATTATAGGCGAAGAGAAGGAGAGCCTATGGGGAGTCAGACGTTTGAGGAAATAAGTCCAGCAGACTTCTTTTACCGCAACAGAGACATCGCAGGCTTTACCAATCCTTCAAGGGCGATTTTCTCCTCGGTAAGAGAGTTAGTAGAAAATTCTTTGGATGCCGCGGAGTTTGCCCAGGTTCCCCCAGACATTTACCTTCGACTTTCCTATGTAAGTGAAGCTGGCCCCGAAGCGGCTATTTACAAGTTAAGAGTGATGGATAACGGTTCGGGCATACCTCCCCAGCACATTCCAGCAGCTTTCGGGCAGGTGTTGTTTGGTTCTAAATACAAGCTTAAGCAAACCCGTGGCACCTTCGGACTCGGTGGCACAATGTCAATCCTATACGGACAGATCACTACGCATCAACCAGCCTACATCGCCTCCAGCACGGGTATTTCAAAGATTTACATTTACAAAATAACGATCGACATCCAAAAAAACCGTCCCATAATCGTAGACAGAAAAGTTATTCTAAACAAGGAACGATGGCGAGGAACAACTGTTGAGTTCAGTCTGGAAGGCGACTATTTCCGCGCCATGCCAAAAATCCTAGAATACCTAAAGCAAACAGCGCTCGTAAACCCCTATGCCAACATCACCTTTGTCGACCCGAAAGGCAGGCTATACAAATTCACTCGGGTAACGACAAAGATGCCTGCTCCACCGAAAGAGACTCTACCGCATCCATATGGCGTTGATGTGGAAACTCTTCAACGGCTAATCCATGTCACAGGTTGCAACAACATGTTGGAATTCATGAAGACCCATTTTCACCGTGTCGGCGAACTCACTTCACGCAAATTCTTAACCTTCGCAGAACTCCCGGCAACAAAAGACCCGAAAAAACTGAACCGCGAAGAGATCGTCCGCCTTGTGCAGATGATGAAACGGTTCAAGGACTTTCTCCCTCCAAATGCGAGTTGCTTGTCGCCATTGGGTGAGGAACTCTTGAGGGCGGGCATCTTGAAGGAGTTGAAGCCTGAGTTTACGGCGGTGTATGAGCGGAAGCCTTCCACTTACGCTGGGCATCCCTTTATTGTTGAAGTAGCAGTTGCTTATGGAGGAAACATCCCGAAAAAGAGCGACTTTGTCATTTACAGATTCGCAAACCGCATACCATTACTTTACGATGAGGCAAGCGACGTTTCTTTCAGAGTGATTAAGGGAATAAACTGGCGAAGATACAAAGTCTTACCCGACATGCCCATTGCCATTTTGGTACACATCTGCAGCACGAAGGTTCCGTACAAAACAGTTGGCAAAGAATTCATTGCTGACCGCCCAGAAGTGAAAAAAGAAGTCCTAAACGGCGTACGAGAAGTAGCCCGAGAACTCCAACACTTCTTGTCCCGACAGGAACATGTGGAAAGAGATAGAAAGCGATTGAACGTTTTCGCAAAATACCTTCCTAAAATTGCCCAGTTCTCCACGAGCCTTGCTGGGAGAAAAGAACCACCAGATATTGAAAAGTTATTAGCGAGCGTGAAAAAATATGAAGAGTGAAAGCGAAGTTTCCCCAACTGAAAGAAAGAAAAAGGTTCTAGACAAGTTAGGAGATTTCGGCGAAGATCTCTATCAGCAGATATTGCAGGGACGTTTTCCTTCGATAAAGATGCCTAGCCGATCGATTGAAAACATCTACTACAACCCAGAACTGCGTCAATACATCTTAGGCGATAGATCAGTGCGACGCACTGCGCAAAACGTGCGTCACATCAGACCCTTCACTCAGCTTGTCTGGACAGCCTATTTCGCGCACGAACTTTCAACAAACCGCAAAACCTCAACACTCCGAGATGTGTTCTACTCGGCGCAGGCGTATGAAATGTCTTTCCAAGACCAGTCGGAATCAGACAACGTAATCACGGACTTGGAAACGGTCGCAGGCTTCGCAAGAGAAGACTTTAACATTTTCCCAGAAGAACGCTCAGCCATATTCGGCGACTTGACTATCGAATACACGGTGCCTGGCTATGAGGGCAAACAGCTAAACCTCACTTCCCACCCAGACGGCGTGATGATCGGCCCAGCTTTGACTTCCAGCGAATTTGTAAAAACGACCGCAGACAAGGTAATAGCCATAGAGAAAGGCGGCTTATTCACACGTTTCATCGAAGAAAACGTGCACAAAAAATACAACGCGCTCCTAGTGCTTACGGCAGGACAAGCACCGCGGGCAACACGTCATTTTATCCGTCGCCTTAACAAAGAACTGGATTTGCCAGTTTATGTCTTCACTGACGGTGACCCATGGGGAATGCACATCGCCATGGTAATTATCAGCGGCTCAGCCAACGCAGCACACTTACGCGAGTTGACAACTCCCGACGCAAAATGGAGTGGCGTTTGGGCGTCAGACATCGTGGACTACAAGCTGCCCTCTGACCCTCTAACAGAACTCGACATAAAACGTTTACATGAGCTACAGCGCGACCCGCGGTATAAGAATGACTTGTGGCAACGGGAGATTAAGACTTTCATGAAGATCAGGAAGAAGGCCGAGCAAGAGGCGTTCAGTCGTTACGGCTTAACATACATTGTGGACGAGTATTTGCCAGCAAAACTGGAAGAAAAGAGTTAACTATCTTTCTTCTCCGGTTTTCTTTGCAGCCATCGTTCTTTGAGGCTGTACCCGCACGCTCAGAAACCTTCCGACTACGCGAGCTTGTATCTTGCCCAGATGCGACAAGTGCCCTCCATAGAAACCATGCACGCACCTTTTGGCGACGCTGGCTCACATGCTTTCAGGAATAGTGGGCATTCTTTGGGTTTGATTTTTCCAATCATAACAAGGTGACACATGCAGCCTGGCACTAGATCTCTGCTTTTCTCCACGTGCAAATCATGCTTCTTACGCGCGTCATAAGCTTCAAACTCCTTTTTCAACGCCAAAGCAGAGGAAGGCAATCGCCCCAGCCCTCGCCAGTTGCCATCAACTATGTTGAAAACATGATTAACTAAATCTTGTGCTTTGGTGTTGCCTTCGGCTGAGACAGCTCTTACGTATTCGTTTTCTAGTTTTGCATTTCCGTCACTTAATTGTTTAAGCAGTATATCAATCGCAAACAAAACGTCCAAAGGTTCAAACCCAGCAACCACAACTGGCATGCAATAAACGCTTGGAAAAACCTCATAGGGCTTTAAACCAATGATTGTGGAAACATGCCCCGGCGCAATGAAGCCGTCTATGTGCAGGTCGCCAATTCCAAGCAATAGCTCCATGGCTGGCGGAATTAAACGGTGCGAAACCAGAAAACTCAGATTCTCAGGCGGACGATTTAAAACCTCGACCGCCGTAGAAGGGGTGGTGGTTTCAAAGCCAACCGCAAAAAAAGCAAACTCCTTCTCTTTTTCATTTCTAGCCATTTTGACGGCATCACTGACACCGTAAACAACACGCACATCGCCTCCACGGGCACGGGCGTCTAGAAGTGAGAATTCAGAGCCAGGCACGCGCAAAACATCGCCATAACACGTGACGGTGACGCCTTTCAAAGCCAACTCTACTGCTTCATCGATGTCTGCAGCAGGAACTATGCACACCGGACAACCTGGTCCAGCGACGACATCGACGGTTTCTGGCAAGAGCGCACGCAGCCCATGGTGTGCGATTGTCCATTCGTGCGTGCCACACACGTGGCAGAATTTGACTAGAGACTTCGGCGCCAGACTGCGAATATGCTGCGCTATTTGCTTTGCAAGTGTTGGGTCTCGGAAGTTTATCTGTTCCGTCATCTGGCTACACCGACATTTTGACGTTTTTGATTAGGCAGTCTTTTCCGCCAACTATCTCCACGACGCCACCACATTTTGGGCAGCTAAGCGTTGGAGTGGGGATGTGCAGGGCTGGGTCGTCGGCGTATCTGAAGTCGCCTTCATAACCACACTTTGGGCATTTAACTATTCCTTCACTCTCTTCAATCTTGAGTTTAGAGCTTTCCATTATTGTTTCCTTGGTAAGGATTTCATACCAGAAACGGACTTGCTCTGGATTGAGAAAGGTTAGTTTTCCAATCACCAATTGTACTTCGATGACTTTCTTGGCGTTTCTTTTCTTTGCCTCTTGCAAAACACTCTCGACAATTTGTGTTGTTATAGAACCTTCATGCACTATCGGGCAACTCCTATAGCCCTAATGCCTCCACAACTCCTTCCACGCCTTCTCCAGTTCTACAGTTTACGGCAACGACTTTTGCTTTGGGATTAATCCGTTTTACGTCTGCTTCCAGTTTCTGCGCTTCAATGCCCATCGCTGAGGCTAAGTCAATTTTATTTATCACCACTACGTCGGTGTCCATGAAAATGAACGGGTGCTTAACCACCATGAAAGGACCCTCGGTAACGCTGATTACGACTATGCGTTTCTCAGAGCCTAAAGGAAACTCTGCGGGACAGATGAGGTTGCCAACGTTTTCGATGAAGAGGAGATCTATGTTGTCGAGGTTTAGTCGTTGCAAGGCTTTCTTCACCAGATTCGCGTCGAGGTGGCACTCTTTGCCTGTATTTATGGCTACGACTTCGACATTGTGGCGACTTATCATTTCTGCATCTATAGTCGTAGTTAAGTCACCCTTGAACGCCGCGATGCGATAGTGGCCTTTCAAGCGCTCAACGAGTTTTTCTATTAGTGACGTTTTGCCTGCACCGATGGCGCCCATAATATCTATTGCCTTCACTCCGTGCTTCTGCAAAAGCAAGCGGTTTTCCTGCGCGAGCTTTCTGTTTGCCTTCAACACGTCCTCTTCCAGTTCAACATCGAAAATTTCGCCTTCTCCAGCCTTAACAACATCTTTCAGTTTCGTCAATTCTAGGCACTCCGACTAGTCAGTCAAGGTTGCAGAGGTAGCTAAAACTTCTTTCCACAACTCTAACGTCTCTTCGGCGGATTTCTTGTCTAAAACTTGAATGGCGTATCCAGCGTGCACTAAAACGTATTCGCCAACTTTAGCATCAACCAACGTGACATTAACGTCGCGGAGGACACCCTCACCAAAATCTACTTTCGCAACGTTCTCTTTAATCTCCACGACTTTTGCCGGAATTGCCAAGCACATATTTTATCATATTTTAAGCCACATTAATCCAACTTAAATGCATTCTGTTTTTACCCTATTGCCTTTGCAAACTTGCTGCAAAAGCTTGACCGAAACTGATACACCCGTCGCCTGCGGGTAATCGCTCATGAACAAAAAATTCGAGTCCATTTTTCTCCACTACTTTCCTCATTACCGTAGCGATGTGCATGTTGTAGGCTACTCCGCCCGAAAATCCAACATGCTTTATGCCCAATTGCTTTGCCTGCTCTACTGCAAGTTGCGCCAAGCCTCGTGCTAGATAAGCTTGCGCAGAATAAGCCAAGTCAGCAACGGAGAATTTGTTTCTCTGCTCAAACACTTCCTTAACGAGCAATGTTGTGTTGAGAATGTTTCCTTCAAGCTTTGGTTCCAGTTTTAACACGTCTTTCCCCTTAATCGCCGTGGATTCTAGCTTCATTGCGGGTTCGCCCTCGTAGGTGCGCTCGTCGCATATACTTAAGACCGCTGAGATTGCGTCTAATATTCGTCCGCAACTGGTGGTTTTTGGCGTGGCTTTAACTTTCTCTAGTTGCTTTAGGATCATTTCTGCTTCTGCTCTGCCATGCGGGAGGTTTGCGCTGTTGGTTAGGAGCCAATCTGCGATGTCCCCTGTTTGGTGGAGGATTCCTGCTGCCATTCGAACTGGATATCGTGTTGCAAGATCGCCCCCTAGCATTGGTTGTTCTTGTAAGTGTCCGAGTCGTTTGAAGCCAGTCGCGTCGCAGTGGAGGATTTCTCCGCCCCAGGCTTTGCCGTCATCGCCGAAGCCAAAACCATCACATGCGATGCCTATCATGCTGCTTATGCGGTGTTCGCCCATAAGAGCAGCTATATGCGCATGGTGATGCTGAACCCGAACCACCTGACACTCTAATTCTGTTCCGAGTTCGCTGGCCAATTTTGTTGTTGAGAATCTGGGATGCAGGTCGCAAGCCACTATCTCAATTTCGCTGTTTGTCAGTTTGATCAAGTGGTTTATGGTGTTTCTTAAGAACTCGAGTGTTTCTATGTTTTCCACGTCGCCGATGTGCTGGGAAATGAAAGCTTTGTCATCTAAGAGAATACAAGCGGTCGCGTTCTGCTCTGCACCCACGCCCAACACACAGGTTTTCATGGTTTTTGCGAGATGAATTGGTTCTGGAGCGTATCCTCTGGAGCGTCGAATCAAGGTTAAATTGCAGCCATGCATCCGCACTACGGAGTCGTCGCATCGGTGTGCGATTGTGCGGTTGTGAAAGAGGAAATAGTCAACAACGTCTCCTAGCTTTTTCAGGGCTTCTTTGTTGTCGGTTACTATTGGTTCGTTTGGTGGATTGGCGCTTGTCATGATGAATGCGGGTTCTTTTACTTTGTTGAATAGCATAACGTGCAATCCCGTGTATGGAAGCATTACGCCAACGTTGTGCAGTTTTGGCGCGATCAAGTCGGAAAGATAATAGTTTTCATTTTTGTTCAATAGCACGATTGGGCGAACGTAGGAGGTTAACAACCTTTCTTCTTCTGCACTGACTTCGACGAAGGTCTTTGTGGTTTCAAGGTCGCGTGCCATTATGGCAAACGGTTTTTGGGATCTGTGCTTAATTTTTCTGAGCCTTTCTATGGGAGCCGCGTTTGTTGTTGCGGTTGCGACATGAAAGCCCCCATTGCCTTTTATCGCGATTATATAGCATTCTTCAAGGAGTTCTCCAGCTTTTCCGATCGGGTTTCTCTCGTCAAGTGGCTCGCCGTCGTTGGTTGTGAGGTTTGCTTTTGGACCGCATTTTGGACAGGCGACTGTTTGCGCGTGAAACCTTCTGTTGAGCGGATTTTCGTATTCTCCCTTGCAGAAGTCGCACATTTCGAAGTCGCGCATCGTCGTGTTCGGTCGGTCGTACGGTAGACTTTCAATAATCGTGTATCTTGGTCCACAGTCGGTGCAGGTTATGAAGAAGTATTCGCGGCGTGGGTTTGCAGGGTCTTTCAATTCCTTTAAGCATTCTTTGCATATCGCAACGTCTGGCGGGATGACCGAACCGGAAAGTTCTGCTCTTTCCGTGCTTTTAACAATTGTGAATTTATCAAATCTGCCTTGGCTCTTTGAGTATTTGATCTTCATGTCGTAGATGCGCGTGAGAGGCGGCTTCTTGCTTCTCAAATCCGCAACAAACTGCGTAACGCGATTTTGCTCGCCCTCTACGAGAATTTCTACTGTTGCGTCGCCTCGATTCCTGATGAAACCAACAAGCTCATGCGCCACTGCTAATCGGTAAACAAAAGGGCGAAAGCCAACGCCTTGAACGATGCCTTTTACCGTTATGTCAGCGCGCAAATGTGTTCAACCTTGAAGCAAGCATGATTGGGAGAATAAAATTTCGTTGTGGTCGGAGTTAATAAACGCACGCTTCGCAAAGGACACATGCGAGTTAGTGTTTGTGGGACCCAAAAGTTTGGCGCGCGCGATCTTAACAAGTCACACGGTTACGACTGGAATCTTATAAGAACAATACGCGTTATTTGCTTACTTTGATTTCATGGAGGGCGCTTTCTATATTTTTTGTGCCTTTTATTTTTCTGCCACTCAGAACCAATGTGGGAGTTTCATTCAAGCCGAATACTTTCGCCTTTAGGTTGAACATTAGGGAGCAGTTGGAGAGGTCTATGAGTCTGTATGGCATTCCCTCTTTTTCAAGGAGGTCTATCGCTTCCTTGTCTTTTGGCTTATAGTCACATACGATTTCGCTTGCTCTGTAGGCTGCCGTGCATGGGTGGCCGGGGACGCCTTCGGAATATTGAGTTCTAAAGATTTTTTCGGACTTTACATACAACACAAGTCTATTTGACAAGCCCCACTTCCTCATTTTGACTAAACATTTACAGAGGTTCTTATTTCTTCTGTAGTAAGCTTCCAAACCTTTCACAAATTTGAGTTGCTCCACAAGTCATAAGAGGTCAGTTCGAAGCCTAGTCTACTAGCTATCTTTTCTTGAGGCCTCACGCGCTGGACGACCGGCCCTCTTTTGACTATTTTGTTGGTTGGCGGTTGGTGGTGGTTGGGGTAAAGTTATATCTTTTTCTTCTTCTTCTTCTACGACTAAATCTCAGCGCGCGCGCTAAAAGAATAATCAATATCTCCAAAGAGATAATTGTGTATCTGGGAGAACATACGAAGCTAAGAGATTTCATCGTAAAAAATCTCTAAGCAACCTACCAAGCCAAAGACTAACCTAAGCTCAAGAATGATCGTTGCTAGCTAGCTAGCTAGCTAGCTAGCTAGCTATTCATTCGAGTTGTTTTGGGTTTTGGGGGAATAAAACTTTACCCCCCCAAACACACACAACCAACGACGGACCACGACCACCACCACGGACCACGACGGACGACCACGAACCACGACGGACGGACGACGACCACGACGGACGGCGGTTAATGGACAACCATCCATATGCTTTCAATGGATGGCTAGGAAACTTGTAATGGCTTTATGATACATCTGGATACTAGTGGAACAGGATAAGGTGGGATAGTGAAGTAATACTATGAGGGGTAAAAAAAGACTCAAAAAGTTACCCCTCACAATGAAACCTAAGACTAAAAGCGCGCGCTAAGCAATCGAAACAACTCGGCAATTTTGCTTTTATTGTTGATGAATCATTATTCCTCTATATCTGGTCCCATAGAATTAGTCGCTATGCCATAGATTGTTGCCCCGTAAGCTTTGAATAAGAACATAGATACCGTTGGAGGGTTAACATCAATTATTCTACCAGTCTCTATCTCTGAACAAGTTGGAACTGGATTCGTGATACTGGTAACGCACTCGTCGAGAGCATTTAGGGGAAATTTGATATCAGTCAGAAATTCTGCATTCCAGGAATCTGTCAAGTGATAGTTTAGTTTTCCCAGTGATGAATTTTGGATGATTGTTCCCGCAAAATCGTCGGTTTCTCTATCTTCTCTGGACCGCCCAAACCCCTTACGTCTTATTCCACCTAATATTTTGAGTTTGATTCTTCTTTCCTCAGATGGTTCCCAAAATGTAGCTATCAATGGCTCAACGGTGAAATGGTCTATCCTAACGTCTTCAGCAAGGGAACTAAAGTAGCGGTGAGCACCATACAGCTCATCAAACCAATCCCAATTTGTTGGAATGCAACTAAGGTATAAGTCGACAATTATGTGGAGAATGGTTTCTCCTTTTCTGTACGCCGAAAGCACTAGGAAACATGTTCGGTCATAGTGTTCACCGAAACATCCCTGAAGTATAGCTCCGATGCCGGCTCTACGATGACTTTCTAGTTCATCAACAAGATTTCTTGCCCCACAGCCATATGTGAAATTGTTGTCTTCAGATATGGTCCAATAGAATGGCCCATACGTGTCACGGAGGTAATGTTCTTTTAGCCATTTTTGTTCTATCGCGCAAACGAAATTCTTGAATTCATCAATTCTGCCATAACAGGGCGGCTTAGATGTCGTATACGCAACCGATTTCCGGAGGCCAAGTTGAGGTGGTGAGACCAACGCGAATTCTGGCATAAAGACGGGGATGTGAGCAAGTGGTGATAAGTAATCCTTTTTGAAAGCAGTCCTAGATTTGGCAGGTTTTTTGCCTATAATGTAAATACGATTGTCTTCATAAACTAGTATATTTTCCGCCGGTTTCTCAGTGACGGACAATTCGTAAACCCGTTGTAAACTGTCGGCTACAAGTTGCAGTATAGCATTTTGGAGCCTTTGCCAATCTTCTTCTCCCGGGATTTCCTTTCCAATTAGAGTTCGATAAATCTCCCCTACTTGTTTGTATCTTCTTCGAACTTCGGAATTTTCGCCATATTCTGGTACATGATCAAAGTAGTTTCTTAGTTTCTTTATGCTCAATTTCATAGAGTCGATTCCAGGGTCTTCAGGCAATCGCCTTCCGCCGTTTGAGGATTCTATAATGAATTTGTATATCATCTCTGCAAAATTCTTGAAACCATCCTCCGTTTGACATGAAAAAGAAGACAGCTGCGAGGATAGTCTTTCGGCCTCGAGAGATGCGTGAAATATGGGATCCTTCCCCTTCAAACGCGCAGCATAATTGCATTTAACCTTCAAGTCAACGATGGTCTGAGTAATGTCGCGCACGCTTGGGCTAATTGGCATCTTTTCTGTTCCTCTTTAGCCTTCGTTGATTGTCAATATATTGTGACCATTCTTGCAAGCACTTTATAGAGCAAAACGGTTTATCGCCTAGAAAACAAACTCCGCTAGGTAATTTGTCATCTGCATCCTTTTCGATTTTCTTTAAACAGCGGTAACAGTTCATTCTTTCCTTTCGCCTTTAGCTTGATAATACGCTACTAAATGGTCAAAATTGCAGAATTTTGGGTTAGGACACGCTGAAGACCTAACGAGAATCGCTCCGCAATAGAGACGCACGCGCTAGAACTTGTGCGTGCGCTTATCTAACCTCTTCTTTTTATTTCGGCGCTTCTGCTTCTTTTTTCAATTTCGGAATCAGCTTCCTTGCCCATTCTGTTTTAGTAGAGTAAGCTTCACACAATTGTGGAGAAGTAATGGGTTTCCATTCTTGAGCCACTGCAAGCATCCGACTTTTGGATGTACTAATCTTGCCTTTTCGTTTGGGCTTTCCTTTCCTTATCGGTTTATGTGGGTGCCCGCTATAATGTTCAGGTTTCAAATTCGATCTCCGCTAGTTTAAGCTTAGATGCCTAATATATAGAAGTTTTCACCTTTTTGATTTAGCGTGTTTCTAGGATATGATCTCAGTAAGGAAGGCAACAAAGCATCGTTCTTTTGTATTGAATTGTGTCCAGAATACGTTTGGGTTTGGGTTTGGGTTTGGGGGCAAAGTTTTATAGCGCGCGCGATATTTTGAATAACGTATTTCAGAAGGAATTTTCTTAATGGCAGAAGACGAAGAGGGAACAGCTTTCGATTACCGTGATGATTTTGGAAAAGAGTGGAAAAGAACCAAAAAGCAAATCGAGAAGGAAATTGAGGAAAAATTGAAAGACGAGGAGTCTTACTAGTCAGAAATTAGCGCGCGCTTCGTAATCGACTTCCTTAGTATTTGAACGTCTGCATTTCGGACAGTCCATTTACCTCCCCTCTTTAAGATTTTTCTGTTTCTCTGCTTCGTGTTGGGCTTCTTTCTTACGGTAGAAGTCAGCACCTTTCCAATACTTAGACTTTGGCATTTTTATTCCTCACCGATGTTTCTGAGGATTTTTCCTTTGCGGTCTAGGTAGCCGTTCAGAATCAAGTCGTGAGCCATTCTCCCATAGTGACCTTGAAGAGTCCACGCATCGCCAGACTTTACCAATTCTGCTTGCTTTTGCCGTCTTTCTTCCATCAGAAGCTCAAGACGCTTTTTCACAGTCTCCGCGTTTTCGCTCACAAAACACCCTTCTAATAAACAGAGTGCACGACCAAGTTATTTAAAATAGCGTGTCAAAAGCGCGCGCTAACCCAAACTGCAGCGCTACATCAACAGCATGTTAGTGAAAATTCTAGAATGGCGATAACTCAAATAAAGCCTTGCTTAAAGATATAGGCTATTGTTCAGCTTTAGTCTAAAGGCTGATAATACGTGTTTTTGCAGACTATCTGTAAAACTAGGGGGAAGTGACTATGGCGTGCGCTTTCTTCTTGTGCGGTCTCTGCATTTTCTTCAAGTATCTTTCCTTTCTCTTGCGTATTTTCCTACCTATACTCATAGAGACCCAGCATATGCCTATCTTGCTTACCACATACTCTTTGTTCATATATTAAGAAGCGCGCGCCTTATCTAACACATAACATCGTGTAAAATATAAAAGGAGTTGATGACTAAACGCAGAGTATGAAGCAGAGTATCAGCGTCACCGTTGAAAAGGACTTGGTCGCGTGGATTGACCGGCAGGTTGAGACTCAAAGGTTCCGAAATCGCAGTCACCTAGTTGAGCTGGCCTTATTGAAATTCAAGAAAAACGAAAAGAAAGAATAAGCGAACCATTTTTTAGGACAATGTCAGGCTCAGTACTCAAGCTAGTACGAAAAAGCTATACCCTTTTGGATCATATGAATTAAGGTTGAACGAAAATGGCATCTTTTTCAAAAAAGATATATCTGAAGCCAGTTGAACCAACTAAACTGAAGATAGAAAAAAGCAACGAATTCGAAGAAGCCTATGCTTTTGAACTTGAGTTAAGCTCGCGACCAGACGGCATTTGGAAGTTACTCTTTAACCAGCAATTACAAGAGAGTCTTTATCCAGCGAAAAGGCAAGTGACGATACTCGACGACAAACTGAGAGTTGTAACGGCGCCAGACGATGTCAGAGACAAAATTGAATGGATTCGGGATTTGGTAGGACTCACTAACGAGGGGGCGGAGCTTTATAACAAGGATGTGGACAAAGCAAAAAAGGCAGAAGAAAAAAGGCTTGCAGAAGAAGAAGAAACCATCAAGAAAATGAGAGAATCGTTGAAGTAGCTAGCTTTGTCAAGTAGTTTTCAACAATATGCCTCTGGTTAATAGTGAATGCTATTTGTACGTCGCCACGGCGGAGTACACCTATAGGACCCTATGCACGTTGCAGGGCCAACTTTACGACCTAGGTCGTAATGGAAAAGTTGTCAGATCGGCAAGACTCAAGACGAAAGGAAACACTGGGCAGATAGCAAGTTTTCTCATCATCTACTCTTGCGAATAAGCACGTAGATATTCGCCCTAATGGGTGAATAGAACTCTTTTGGCCTAGATCCTAGCACGATGTTTATTTTCCTAAGTGATATCAAGTTTTCTCCCGCAAGCACTAGCGCAAAACGCTTTTTCATGTATTCATCTCGAGGTTTTGGATAATTGAAGATTAGATATCCTTCAGAATTGACTAATTCGAAGAGATTTTTGACAGCGCGTTCAATTTCTTTTATGTAATGCAGCGTAGCAAAGCACACTACGAGGTCATATAGCGCACGCTGCTTCCTCATTTCTAGAAAGAGACAAAAGTGCGCGCTTTCTAGCGTGAGCCACACACGGATCCTTATAGCATAGCATTTAAGGCACATGCCTCTAATGAATAAGCCTAACAACAAGTGGTTAAATGACATGTCAGACAAAGAACAAACCGAAAACGAGGCATCCGCTGAAAAGGTTGAAAGCAAGCAGGCGGCAGAGGAAAAAGAAGTTGAAAGCCGCAAAACACTTTCCCGAGTTGGCAAAGAGCGAAACGTGGTCTTCATCGGAAGAAAACCTCCGATGAGTTATGTCATGGCCGTCATAACCGCTTTCAATATGAGTGACACGACTGAAGTGATCGTGAAAGCGCGAGGTCGTGCTATAAGCACAGCTGTCGATGTTGCTGAAATCACATGCGACAGGTTTTTCAAGAACGCCAAAGTATACTCCATCGCTATCGGCACTGAAGAAATCACACCCAGAGAAGGCGGAAATCCCAGAAACGTCTCAACAATAGAAATTACCATCAGAAAATGAGGACCATCAAAGAAAACGGATCCACCCATCTACCCTATTTTTGCGCGCGCTTTATGGAATGCTGTTGAATTATAGCGATTTTGATAGCTCTGGTTAGCTTCAAATTCTCGCTCATACTGCACGCCAATAACGGACTAAACATACTTGGCTCCTGATAGATGGGCCTAGAACTGTTGCACGCACACGCACAAAGCAGTTAGTAGCCCGGGATAGCTTCAAACTCTCGTATCCTTGACCTGCAACTTTACTTAGAATGTTCTATCTAGTATGAGAAATTAGGTGCGAGTCCTCTTTCTCCACAAGTAGACAGGTATATGAATGTTGGCAAAAAAGCATATACCAACCCTAACAATCAATAGACCCTTGGACAAGAGTTCAGGAGGCGAAATTTATGCCCTTAGGAAAGAAGAAAGAGAAGCCTAAAACCGAGGAAAAGAAACCTGAAGAAAAGAAATCTGAGGAGAAAAAGAAATAGGACGATCGCCTTCACTTAAAAGCACGTATTGACTTTCAACCTTCCCATTTTCTTACCGCACTCCCATGTCCAAAATGAAACCTCAACCTTGCACTGTTTTAATTGTGTGTGGATCTAGTTTTCCAACGTAAAATTCTTTGGCGCGCGCTAACTAGCGCGCTAGGTTGTTTAGAAATTAGATTTACAATCAACGAAAAGGTCAAGAAAAGGGCCAAAGCCTGCAAAATGAAGGAAACATCTATCGATGAGCAAACAATAAGAAGGATAGGAAAGAAGAAGGGTGTTATTGTTGCGCTTAGTTTTGGCAAAGGAGATTATGAAGAAGCAGCAAGAGCAAAAAATGAGGAAGGCTTGGAAATCAAGCTAAAAACAGTCGAAGAAATCCTAAGAGAGAGTTAGAGGAGGTGATTGAGTAAATGAGTTTTAGCGATGAGAAAGTTCAGCAAGTATGGGAAAAGGCGGTAACGGATTCTAACAATGACCCAAATAAATGGAGAAAAGATCAATGCGGCGCATGGATTTACAGAGGAGCTTATGGAGATAGAAACTCTGAATATGGCTGGGAAGTAGATCACATTGATCCAAATGGAAGGGATGGCCTGTCAAACCTCCGACCCTTGCAATGGAAAAACAACTTGGACAAAGGTGAAGGGAGACTGAAATGTCCTGTTACTGCGAATAGTGTTCACAACGTCGATCGATCGACGTGAGCTATCACAAATAACTTTACGGTATCCTCGAGGAAAAAGGCATAATTACTCAGCAAGAATGGGAAAAAACGTATAAAAGAACGTATAACCATAAAATAAGCAGCACTTTGAGGGATAGTGGCAAGGGACACGCTTTCTGGTGAGCCGCTCACCACGGTTCGCAAGTTATGGCGTGTGGGCTTCCTCACCACTACCCTGTCTCACCGCTAATCTTTCTTAGCGCGCGCTTATCTGAGTGGGACAAGCGGTTCAAGTCTGTCATTGCATTGTGGACAGCGCCATTTAACAAAACTCCGTTTTGCACAATCACGACAAACGTATTTGCGGCAACTGAGACAGTAATACACTGCGCGCGTGCTATTGCAAAATTGGCATGGTTGTTCACTTAAGGGCGCGCGCACGCTAAGTTATTTGTCATGTTTAGTCGTCAACTGTCCGATTTAAAGACTATACCCATAGATTCTTATACGGATAATAGCAACTTGAGATTCGGTGGTCTGTATTCCTTATAAATTAAGCGTATTGGCGGCTCTCAGAAATGAAAAAATCGATGCTATTGTTACACAAAATAGATCTGGCGCGTATGCTCTAGACAAATCTGCGACAGGCGGATTTCAAGTTAGTTATGTCGGAAGAGCCGATGACGACGTAAACAAGCGTCTTAAAGATTGGGTTGGCAAGTACAAGTTCTTTGAATTTGATTATGCAACTTCGCCTAAAGATGCCTATGAGAAAGAATGCGAATTATGGCATGACTTTGGTGGTGCAGACGGAAAATTAGACAATAAAATCCATCCTGATTGCCCAGAAGGAACAAACTGGAAATGTCCGAACGCTAAGTGCGACAAGTCCAAATAGATAGCGCGCGCTAGATTTTCTTGTTTGATTGTTTGATTGATTGTTTAGTTACTGTATTATCTGTTTTGCCCAATAGGGGGGACAGCTGACTGACAGTGACTGACTGGACACACACGCACGCGCGTACGTACACGCCCCCGTAGTCGTAAGTAAGAACAAATGTTTTGGGTTTTGGGGGGGGGGTAAAGTTTTATCCCACACACACACAAACGACCACGACCGACCACGGACCACGACGACGACCACGAACCACTACCACGACGGACGGTTAAGGGACAGCCATCCATATGCTTCTAATGGACGGCTAAATCCTATTGTGGCTTTAGGATACATCTGGATACTACTGGAACAAGGATAAGGATAGGATAGGATAGAAGTAATACTATGAGGGGTAAAATTCACTCAAAAACTTACCCCTCATAATGAAAACTAAGACTAGTGCTACGAGGGGTAAAAAAGAAGAGAAAAGTTACCCCTCACAAAGCGCGCGCTGAACACGCGCACACACGCGGCGAGTAAGTGTGTGAAACGAGCACTAGAAATGCACTCGCTTCGCGCACACTAAGGAAAGTGATTTATCTAATCAGAAAAATACTCAAACATAGCAGAGAGTAAATAGTAGTCTGGTTGGTATGTATCGCCGTCGAAGAAGTGCGCCTTCCAAATTTGAGAAAGCCTATGAAATGCGACACAATCCGACCCCAGCAGAGGCGCGCATGTGGGAGATATTAAAGGGTCAAGTGATGCCTAATTTTCCAAATCATATCTTTTACCGACAAGTCGTGGCATTTGGTTACATCCTTGACTTTTACTGTCCAACACTGCGGATAGGCATAGAAATTGACGGTGCTATACATGATGACCAAAGAAGATACGACAGACAAAGAGACTCGAACCTAGCACGGTGGGGTATAAAGGTGCTCCGAACACGCAATGAAACTGTCTTCAACAACCCACAGCGTCTTGCAACGCAACTCTGTCAAATCATACAAGACAAAATGAAGCCTAGGGCGCGCCCGACGCCTTGGTATAAGAAATCTTTAGATTCCGAAGGTAGCGTGTGCAATTCTTGGAATCCACGTTTGTTCTTCATCTCTCAGATACTTCGCAAACAGTAGAGCCTCTTCATTAATCAACGTTTCAATTTCCCGTTGCTCACCCATTCTAATTCTTGGAATATCGACTTTGCTTTGGAAGCAGTGATTTAAAGCGCGCGCTGATTACGCATTAGCTGTTTATGCCCGCATTTTATGTGCTAAGACCCCAGTGCAGACCGAGTTGGTTAAGGTCCCCAGCACCCACCTTACCGCTGCCAGTGATGTCTGCGTTAGGATTTTTGATTGTGAACCACTTAATCCCCAATTGATGCCAAGTTGGTTAAGGTCTGCAGCACCCACCTTCCAGTCCCCGTTGATGTCGCCTGGAATCGTGACTTTAACTGTGCCGTATGTGTAGGTGTTATTGGCTGTGTTTGTTTCACTTGGCGCTAACGTAACTCGGACTGTTATGGTGTAACTGCCCATGGGAAAGCTTGTAGTGTTCCAGACAAAAGTGATAGTATCTGACTGTCCAATGGAAAGAGTGATGTTTTGCGATGCGATAGAGGTTGCGTTAGCATACACTGTGACCTTTAAGGTTTCTGTGTAGTTACCATAATTCGCCACTGTGACGTTTATGTTGTCGCTGAAGCCTTGACCAATGACTGTCTTGTAAGACGTAACGTTGGTGACGGCTAGGTCATGAAGCTTCACCGTAGCAATTGCAGTGTTAGATGTAGCCTTAACGCCCACGCTGTCAGCAACCTCCACATAGACCATGTAAGAACCAGCAGACCTCGGCGTAAACGTCAGAGTTGAGTTAGTAGCTCCAGAAACCAGAGCACCATTAAGATACCACTGGTAAGAGTAGGGCGAAGTACCGCCAGAAACGCTTGAATTGAAAGTCTGACTCTGACCAACACTAATTGTAACTGGACTGGGCGAAATAGATGCGGACAACAGTGGGTTAACTGTAGCTGCTGCTTCCACGTCGACCTTCACACCAAGCCTGTCCGTGATTTCGACGTATATCAAGTTGAACCCAGCAGAAGATGGTGTAAAGTTAAAAGTTGCCTCAGTTGCCCCTGTAAATGGCTTGCTTCCGTTTGGAAGCCATTGATACCACTGATAAGAGTACGGAGAAGTACCATTAATGACGCTTGACGTAAACAATTGAGACTGACCAACATCCATAAAGACAGAAGAAAGGCGAAATACCGGTAGAGAGAGCTGGATTGACAGTGACTGTTGCGATATTAGACTTGCCTGTAATACCAAAACCGTTGGTTACGTTCGCGTAGACGTTGTAGAAACCTTGAGATGTTGGCGTGAAGGTCCATGTTGGGTTCGTAGCGCCTGATATTGAAGCATTATTGAGATACCACTGGTAAGAGTAAAGCGAAGCCCCTCCGGAAACAGTAGAATTAAACAGATACGATCGACCTATATCCATAGTGACCGACGTAGGCGAAACAGACACTGTTGGCGCACGTGCACTAAAAGGTGTCATAAGCGGATAATGGTCTATGTTTTGGCTGTCGATGACGTAAGACGTATCTCCAATTCCATCACTTCCAGTTTCATTCTGATAAGGACCACTGTGCAAATCCGTGCTTTTATAATCGCTCCAGTAATTTCCGCCAGAAGGATAACCGTTGTCCCACGTGTTCGGTGAGCCGTCACTTGACACTTGCCAAGTATTGTTTATGATGTTGTTATGGTAAAAGATGTTGCTTGAAGAATATTGAGTGAGAATGATGCCATAGCAGTTGGATGCTATGTTGTTTCCAGAAAGCATGTTGCTTGAAGTAAGCTGTAATCTATCTCGATACCATCATTGTAGTTGTTTGTTATGTTGTTTCCTGAGATGATGTTGTCTGGGGCCTTCAATGTCTATCCCAAAAGAGTTGTTTGTTATGTTGTTTCTGGAAATAATGTTGGATGAAGAACCCCAGAGGGACACGGCATGTAATTCTTCACCAGCACCAGCGTTGCCTGTTATGTCGTTCTCGGAAATTATGTTGAAAGAAGAGTCCCAAGTCCTGATGCCACCCAATTGATGTGTTATCACGTTTCTAGAGATGGTGTTATTTGAACAGCAGGTGTAAAATAGGATGCCGCTCCCCCATCCTGATTCGTCTCCAGAGAGGGTATTTCCAGAGATATTGTTGTCAAAGGAGTGGTCTAGCAAGATGCTCCACAAAACGTTGCTTTCCGAAATGATGTTGGACGAAGAATAATAGAGTTCGATGCTATCGAGGTGGTTCTCGGCCATGGTGTTGTTTGAGCAGTAGTTGAGGGGATTCCATACTCGTTGTTCTGCGTGATGCTATTTTCGGAAATAGTGTTGTTTGAAGAGGAACTGAGATAGATGCCATAATTGTTGTTTGTTATGTTGTTTCCAGAAATGTTGTTGTAAGTTGAATGAGAGGAAAGATAGATGCCATGATAGTCGCTTGCTGCGACGTTGTTACCAGACAAAACATTGCCAGAAGAAAAGTTGAGAAAAATGCCATTATAACAGTTTGTTATGGTGGTGTTTTTTTATCGTCACGTTGTTCACGCCGTTTAAAAAGAACCCGTTGCTCCCTAATGAGGCTTGGAGCGTGTGTTCTCTTCCGTTTATGATTATGTTGCTTCTGTTACGGCTATGGGTAGATAGTTGTTGCCCGTGAACGTATATGTAGTTGTAGAAGTGGTGATGTTTGCTGTGGAGGGGATTATGCTTCCGTCTGGGTTTATGTAGATGGTTCCTGATTGTGCTTTTGTAGATTGGACGTTAAAGGCAAATACGGACAAATTCAAAAACAACGATGCCAACAAAATGCATGAAGCTATTCTTCTCAAAGCCTTGCCCCTCTTCTGCTTATTAAATGGACGCAAGCAACATTTATGCCTTGTTAGAACAATTCTCTATGTCAAGCGAATGCGTCAAGGGTTACATATCACTTTGCGCAAGGGGCAAAATGCTGTGGCAATTAAATGCGCACGCTAAAAGCATAAGATGCTAAGTATTGCCATATGTGAACAAGATTAAGAGCCAGTTGTACAGACCATGAAAGAGGAACTCGGAGCAGATCTGCCAAGAAAAATGAGGAGGCAATTGAAGAGCTTTGTTTCAGGAGCAAGTGATGAGGCGATTGATTTAGTTGTTAATCTCACTGGAAAATACGTTGACGAAAAGAAGAGAAAGAAACTGAAGCGAGAAGCAGAGCTTGAGTTAACCCCTAAAATTGAGGAAGCAATTACTAAAGGTTATCAGATTGGTCTTAAACTCAGAGAAGAATATCAACGGCAAAAACTGGAACCAAGAAATCTCAGAGAGCAGTTCCACATACTTACAGACACGAGCTTGAAACCTTTCGTTGCCCCCAGTTTGCCAAAGGACGTGCATGCTTTTGATTATCTTTTCAATGTCTGCGAGGATCTATTGAAGAATTTTCGATTCGATTGGAAGTTTTTGAAACGCACAAGATATAGACAGTACTTGGAAAGCTCTGAGAGATTAATGCATGAACTACAGAAGAAGCAGAAAATCACTGGAGCATGGCAAATTCTGAATGAATTTAAGGATTCAGTAGATTTCTATCTGATACTTCAAGCGACTGCGCAGAGAGTAATCAAGTATTACGAGTACTTGGGACGAGATTTTTCAAAGCTCGAAAAGAAGCAAGTCGACAAGTATTTAGAATATACGGAGAACTCTCTGGGATTTATGAAAAGTTCATTTCCTTGGTCGCTGTGTTGGTAGAGCTCTTTCAAAAGGACATGATTCAAGGATACGAAGCTGCAAGGAATAAAGGATTGTCCGAAAACATCCTTTTTGTAGAAAAGAGCGAGTGGAAAATTTTTGTCTCAGGATTTAATAGAAATATGAGAAACTCTATTGCACACAAAACATGTAAAGTCGATATAATAAAGAAGACCGTTGATTTTATTGACAGACGCAAGAAAAGCGCAATGACTTTCAAAGAAGTGCAAAGAGAAACCAGAGAAATTAGTGCTCTTCTCTTAATCTTGCCGCATATATTTGTCTCGGTGTATTGTCTGGCGATTCTGTCACTGAAAGATGTGCTCGAGAATTTGTCAGACAAAAGCAAACTCAGTAAGTAGCAAAAAGCCCTTCAGACAGCGAGATAACTCAAGTTCTTATCTAGCGCGCGCCATATCCTGTTCCAGTAGTATCCAGATGTATCCTAAAGCCACTATAAGTTTCCTAGCCATCCATTAGAAGCATATGGATGGTTGCCCCATTAACCGCCGTCCGTCGTGGTTGTGGTTCGTGGTCGTCGTCGTTCGTCGTGGTCCGTCGTGGTCCGTCGTTGGTTTGGTTGGTTTGGATAAAACTTTACTCTTATCCAGAAGGATATTCTTTCTTGAGCTGCTCCAGATAGTTTCTGAGGAAAGCATATGAGGAGTGCATTCTGTGCAGAACCTTAGTTTACTCTGACAGTTTCTAGTGAAAAATCTTTGCATGCAAGAATCTTTTAGGCTATAGCAGTAAGAATAGTTCAAAGGTATAGCTATGGTGAAATGCCCTGCCTGTAAGAAGGAATTTGACAAAGCAAAGAAAACATGGAAGTATGGAACATTCAAAGTTCAAGCATATGCTTGCGAATGCGGGACGGATTTTAGAGAATATACAAAGAATGAAAAACATAGTTTTACTCTGAAGAAAGCCAAAGATGGTAGATGGAGAAAAGCATAAAAAAAAGAGCGCACGCGCTCGCGATGGCAACTGTAGCTTGCTCACATATAGTACTTGTATTCTGTGCTCACTTCAACGTCTCTTATCCTTGCTTCTGACAAAATATCGCCGATCCTGTCTGAGGCGGATATTGTTATGGGCATTTGGTCGCAGAAGTCAGCGTTGTTCCAGTTCAATCGTGTCAAAGATAGAATCTCTTTGCACATCTTGCGCTCGGGTGTGTCAAGGTTGGAAGCACGTACTCTTACAGGAATAGGGATACCAGGTTTGGGAAACGTTTGGAGTTGTGGTATATATCCGAGGGTAAAAACATAGAATTCAGATTCTGAGACCTTTACTACGTTGCCTCTTACAATCGGATAGCCTCCGTCTCGGTACCAATCAATTGGCGATTGAGTCAGTGTTAGGAGGTCGATCTGCTTGATTGTATTATCTGGGTCCGTAAAGCCTTTAGTTTCTTCAGGCAAAAATTCCGTGCTCTTATGAATCACGAGTCTTTCAGGTCGTTCTTTATGCGTTTTAGTGTATGCATTTATGATCTGGTCGCGCAATGCTTGTGCTTGTCTAATATTCATGTGAGGATGAGTATCTGAGTCTGGCCACTCAAAGGGGTCGCCTCTGAGAATCAACGTTTCGCCTGTTGCCAAAAACACCTGAGCCACACTGGCTCTCATAGACTGCTTCCCTTCAGGAGAACATTCTCTATAAAATGAGATTCCTGCATAACAGGTGCCTGCTTCGAGTTCTGCGAGTTTCCACGGGACACCTTTAGATTTGTAATACGCTGCAACGCTCAGATTCCATGCTCGAGTAGCCAAGTCTTGCACAAACAGTTTTCGATCCAAATCAAGAGTTGTGGGCAAAACAAATTGCGTTGGAAGATGATGTTTCATCCCAATAACCTTTATGATATTGTGAAAATCGTAGTCACCTTGCATCTGTTCTTCTGATGGAGTTGAGCTAAATCTTCTATTAGCTAACGTGATTTTCAGACCAATCTGACCTGGCAAAATACACATTTTATGAAGTTCTGTAGGCAGAGTAATGAATACAACATCGGGATTTGGTTGCTTCTGATGTAAACTCGCTAATTTGTCATCAATCAATTTAAGAAGATGTAACGCCTTATCAGTGCGCTTGTCTTTGCTTTCGCATTCATCAATATCAGTTTTGTCTATAGTCTCTTGCCATTGTTCGTCAAAATGAACATCGAACCTTAATCTTCCGTCCAATCCAAGACCAGGAAAATCTACGCCTCCTACGCTGTTCGCAGGCAGTCTATTGTGAAGAAAGTCGAAAAAATCAAGCAGGTTACCAATAGATTTTGATGTGCCGATTATCCCTGCATTTGCTGTAATCTTGACCGCACTTGCATCTCCATATTGCCCATAAGGACCGAAAAGAAAAAGCCCTGCCTTTGGATCTTTGAATCGCGCTTTGTTTGCGAATATCAGATATGGTTCTGGAACATAGTAACTGCTAAGCTGTTGTATGTTATCACTCTCCAAAATAAGCATCGAGCGTTTGCCCATCAGAAGAGTCTGATTCAATCTTCTCGAGTTCTTCCAGATCTTCGATTGCTTCAATATTAGGTTTACATTCGCTTTCAACATTGATTTGCTCAAGAACTCGTATAGATTTCTTAGGGTTGAAGCCTAAGCAAACATCGAGGTTGGCGATCCCCAGATTTTGTGTTTCAGGAAAAACATGCCGATACCAAAATAAAACATCATAAAATTGGTTGAGGTTATGGCTGTATTTGCTTTTCCTAAACTTTCTATCCAGCTTGTCGGATTTGGGCCCATCATACAGGCTCATGCCATCTGAAGAAAACAGAAATCTGGGTTTAATCCGAACGTAATATTTGCCCCAGAACTTTTGGGCTGATAATAACGGCGCTTCTATGTACCCAAAAGTGAGTTTTTCCTCCATTCTTCATGGGTTTTGTCAACTCTCTGGTTGATTCTTTAGTTGGTGCTTTCCATTTGACGGTAACTAAGCCATCTCCGTTGGCATCTCTAGGATAATAATATGCATTAGTACGTTCATCAAAAACTAAGCCCATTCTTCTACATCGATTTTTTATCCACCTGTTCAAAATCTTGATGACAATACTTTCGTTGTTCTCATGCTCAACGAACTTCTCAAGATTGATTGAAACTACACTGTCACTCACTATGAAGCTGGAAAGTGGATTCTCCTCTACGAAACGCATCAAATGAACATATTTGACCGTTACCCAAGTCAAAAGCTGGGAATGTGGCGTTGGGCTTTTCCGCAAATATGTCATTGCTCGTACGATACGTAGTTTTAGCAACATGGATTCTTGGAGGGATTTCAAGTTTGAAGATGTTGAGGAACATTCTGTCTGGATTTTTTAGAGGTAAGACATCGCCAAATTCAGCCATGACTTTGCTTGCATATTCGGCTTCAGGAAGGGTCGGGTTGGTCGGAGGGGTTGGTTTAATTTTTTCTTGAGCAAACAACAGATATCTGAGGTCAACTTCTTTGACTGTGGTATCTTCAAAAAACTCTTTTATGTCTTTGGAGTTTGAATGTTCAATTACAGTCCTTATAGCAGGATCACTCAGTTTGAGCATCTTTGTTACTGTCTCATTGATTGCCTCGGATTCTAATTGGTCATAAACCCTCTTAAAGAGTGGGGCGTCTACTAGTTGGCAACAGGCTAATATCATCTTGAATCGGTTTTTGGGTGTTCTGGATAGGTACTCTGCCAAGTACTTTGCCATTTGACGGAGAAAATCAGCATCGCCCAAACTTACCGACGTTTCTTTAACTTCTAGCCAGTATTCACGTTTCTCATCTCTTCGTGACAATATAGCGTCCGCTAACGTTGCTTCAACGTCAGAGCTGGCCTTAACTATATAATATTCTCTTCCCTCAAGATATCTCAAAATTTGTTTCTTGTACAGCTCGGAGCTAACTGTAAGAGACTCCCTTAGCTTCCCTAAGCGTTCAAGCGGCATAACATAGTCCCTGCCTACAAATAATAAGTGCCTAGACTTTATGCCTTTGTTTTTGATGGGCTTGTCAAGGTCATAAAGCGCGTGCGAATCTGAGCGTGCGCGCTATTAGTTTTTAGGCTTCATTGTGAGGGGTAAGTTTTCTCTTCTTTTTTACCCCTCGTAGCACTAGTCTCAGTTTTCATTATGAGGGGTAAGTTCTTGAGTGAATTTTACCCCTCATAGTATTACTTTACTATCCTATCCTTATCTTGTTCCAGTAGTATCCAGATGTATCCTAAAGCCACAATAGGATTTAGCCGTCCATTAGAAGCATATGGATGGTTGTCCCTTAACCGTCCGTCGTGGTAGTGGTTCGTGGTCGTCGTCGTGGTCCGTGGTCGGTCGTGGTCGTTGTGTGTGTGTGGGGGTAAAGTTTTATCCCCAAACCCAAACGCGCGCGGTTGTGAAAAAGGTTTTTTAGGTTTGAACATCGGTTTAAGACTGTTGGGGCTGGTAGTCTAGCTAGGATGGACGTCGCCCTCACGCGGCGAAGACCGTGGGTTCAAATCCCACCCGGCCCACCACAACAAGCACTCATAGTCTTAGAGGATATTACTTACCAAGGTTAGAGAGTTGCAGCAAAATCTCATGTCCATAGACTTTAGCATATTTTACTTTCCAAAGATTATTTAGATTTTGACACAGATTGTTTCTTAAAGTAGTCCGTATCCATAGACATTAACTTTAATGTCATTAATAGAATAGTTATCGGGCAGCGGATATTTTGGTAAATAAATGGTAAGGTTCATATAAGAACCTGTTTCCAAAATTCCAAATCTTGCAGTAGCAGTTATAGGGTTTATTATATTTACCGCGCAATTAAAAAGTGTTTGAGAATAATTATTATATAAATCAAATTTAATGTATGAACTATTTAATATAGTAACATTCTCAATTTCAATCTCTAATTTATGGTTTGCTGGTTCAAACACATTAGGAACTGTGCTTAATTGACTTATTACAAATACCATTCCTATTACTACTACTACACATAATACTATAGTAATTATCTTCATCTTATACTTCAATAATTCTTTTATTGGCTTAGACAATTTTATTCACCTAACTCTAAGATCATAAATAGAATCTAAGTCAAATCAACGTCCAACACCATTTTACACACTCTCAAACATTACAGTGATCTGTTTTAATATACCTCTTATTTTCATTAGAGACATATGTCGAAAAGGATATGCTTTATTGATGAATTTCGTAATATCACCAAATAGTCTAAGTGTAGCGCGCGCCTGTAACGTTGTGACCTTTCCATAGCCCGCATGCCTCAAGCGCGCGCTAATTTCTTCAAACATTCTTAACAGACTAACATAATATAGTAGGACTCGCATTTTCGAAAATTTCTTTCAGCCGCTCAGGTGAATAGCGCGCCCTAAGAGGCGAGGGTGATAGCCACGAGTACTAGGAGGGCTCCTACGCCTGAAATCAACGTTAAGGTTTCATTTAGTAGAGTTGAAGAGATGGCTAAGGCGACTATTACTTCTGTCAACAGGATGACAGTGGAGCTGACTGCCGAAATGTGTTTCAAGCCTTCGAGCCACAAGTAGTAGGGAATTACCCAGCAGAATGTTGCAGTGTAGGCGATGGCGAGCCACGCTTGAATCGGCAGTGCCAGAAACGCCGTGGTTGAAAAATATAGAAACGGTATTAGTGGCAGCATTGTTGCGAGCAGTATCCATGCTATGAATTGAATCATTTCCGTAGAATCTGAGACTAGTTTCTTGCTGTACACCGTAAAAAACGCCCAAACGATTCCGGAGAGAAGAACTAGCAGATCTCCAATAATCACGCCTTGACCTAGTGTCTGGAGATTCAGGTTTGTGGTGATCAGGAAGACGCCGAGGATCCCTGAAACGACTCCTATTGTTTTTCTGGTTCCTAGCCTCTCTTTCAGTATCAGCGAACTCAGTATGGCAACCCATATGGCGCTTAGATTGACTAGCAACGATGATTTAGAGGCTGTAGTGTAACTCATCCCAACATACTGCAACAAGTATGCAACCCCGTTGGTTAAGCCTAGAAGCCAGACGATTCTTCTTTTCTCGAATTCGAATCCATGATGTCTCTTGATGATGAGGACGGAAAACATTATTATTGAAGCCAGAAAAAACCTCAAAAAGACGAACATGTAGGCATCCACATAATTCAGACCAATCTTTATAGCCGGAAAAGAAGTGCCCCAAAGAACACCAGCAACGACAGTAAAAAAGACGGCTCTTCTTCTCTTGTCCCGCGTGCTTGAATCCTGCAAGTATTATTCCTTTCTCTTCCACTCAATTGCGCGGGTTTAAGTCTTTTGCAAAACGTGTGCGCTATTTTTTGCGAATTCTGAATCCTTTTTAAATAGCCTTGGTGAACATTAGTATTTACTTGCAGGGGTGTATTTAGGTGCCTGATTTTCTTGAGGAATTTGCCTCATCGGTCTCCAGCAAGAAGGATATTCTTAAGGAAAAAATCTTGAAAGGCAAATCTAACCCGCTTTATGACAGATTTGAAAAATTCTTCAGTGCTAATTGGATTTCGCTCGATGAAATTGGCAAGTGTTCGGTGAATCCTGGTAGCCTTGGGATAACGGCTGTGGATTCGAGCGTCTACACTAATCTCATGTCAACTGGCGGGATCTTTTACGTTATCAGGTCTTTGGCGGTCTGTAGGGATCAGCAGCGAAAACTGCTGGAAACAGACGCTATCTTCACGAAGGCCAGCTTGCTCGAATCGCAGCGTTTCATCGGCAGAAAAATGGAGATGCTCGAGTTTCAAGTCGCGATTGACGCGCTAAAGAGTGGCCTTGAGTGTGGCAATCTCTTGATCGACGGCTCTTTGTTTGGTCGAGCTTCGAATTTGCCCATCGAAACAGAAATTGAGGATCAACGCCTCATGCTCCTGAACTATTTTCAAACTTACCATGCGCTTCTAGATCTGTGCAAAAGAGAGAACATCCTGCTAATGGGAGTAAGTAAAGAAAGCAGGACCGCCTTTTATCGCGACTATTTACTGAAACTGATTTTCAATGAAGCATTTGAGAGTCTGAACAGTGATATGGACCCGGGCGACCTCCATAGGCTGAAGCCGCTTTTCGCTGAAGTATTGGACCTTGAGCAAGCTGCGTTCAGAAAATTCGCCAAGCTGAGACAGAAATATGGCGAAAAACTCGAGACTATCGGACTCATCTTTAATGAACTTAGTTCTTCGCGACCTGATTATCAACTCATCATGAACCATGCAAAGACTCCTGGATACACTAGACCTTTGCTGCTTGGTCCCTCGGCCAGAATGGCTCGAAGGTTTGAGCAGTGTTGGAGGGATCCGGAGAAGTATGTGCGCACTCATTTTCCCGTTTCAGTCAGGAAAGAGGGCAAGGATTTTGTTAAGTGGGCGGCTGGCGTTCTCTCGGATTTTATGAGTTTTCCTGGTATCGTGTCGCTTCATCTTTTGCTAGACGTAAGAGATTCGCCGATAAGAGTTGATTTGCCCTGTTGGGATTACAGTTTCTCCAAAACTGGTTGGCCTAAACCTGTGGACTTGAACGTTGACGAGTTGCTGAAGGTTATGGTCACGGGCTATTGCGGGTTGGATTGCTATAATCTTTGGCTCAAGAACGTGGATGAGAAGGTTAGGCTTAAGAAGCGTGTTGTGGATACTATTTATTTCCCGTTGATGGAAAGAATGTTTGATGCGAAGATAATCCGTGGGAGAGGGTATAGGCGTGTCAGGTTCCCTTAAAGAAGTTGGCGTGATAATCGGCGAAGCGAGTTCCAACGAGTTCTACTTTTCCTCAAAGCCAGGCGAGATGCCTTCACGATGGGAGTATCTGCTGACGTATTCCGAGGAAGACGTGGATGGAACGCCGAAGCAGGTGGAAGTTGTGGCCCAGGTCGAACGAGTCATTTCCGCCAGCCAAGCTTTGACGAAGGAATTGGATTTTGAAATAATAAAAAAGATCATCGAGTCTGGCTTGGCTGATAAGCAAGTGTGGGGAAAAGCTCGGGTGCTGGGCTATCTTACTGAGACGGGAGATTTGCAGCAGCCTAAGAAAGCCGTAATGCCCAGCAAACCAGTGTATATCGCGCCCCCGGAGCTGCTTGAGAAATTCTATTCTTACCCAGAAGACGAAGCGATCAGAATAGGCACTCTGATCACGCGCAGCGAGGTTCCAGTTAGCTTATCGATCAAGGGCTTCAGAAGACACTTAGCACTCATCGCACAAACCGGTGCAGGAAAAACCTACCTCGCAGGCATAATCGCTGACGAACTGCTGAGAAAAGGCGGAACCATCGTCATGTTGGATCCGCACGCTGATTACGTGTTTTTGTCCAGGATGGCTGACGGCAAGAGGCATGAGCTCTCGGACAGAATAACAGTGTTCAGGAATCCCGCGAGCACGGGAAGATATACAGAGGGCGATGTGGGGAGAGTTGAGCCTTACGAAATTTGTTTCTCAGATCTCGATCTAGACGAAATATGCCTGATTTCAGGAATAAGCCAAAGCTATACCAACATCGTAAGCGGACTAGGTGCGACTCTGGCGCAGCTGAGAGGTGAGATGGATGTTTTTCAACCTGAGGACCTATTGCAGAAGCTTGAGAACATTGATAAGTGGAAGAGCGACAGTTTAGACTCGAAGATTGTTGAGGGTGCGAAGTCTGCTCGGAAATACTTGGCACGACTCGTTAGGATGCGAGTATTTACCAATGCCTCCACAAATATTGATGAGATGCTCAGGCCTAGGCATCTATCTGTTGTTGATCTTTCGGGTCTAGATGACGGAGTATCGGACTACATAGCCTTCAGGATTCTTTCGGACATTTATGAGAAGGCAGCAGGCGGCGAGTTTGAGTATCCTGTTTTTGTGTTTGTGGAGGAAGCGCACCGTTTCATTCCAGCCAAGGGCTCGACTTACTCAAGCCGTATCATAAAGAAAATTGCTGCTGAGGGTAGAAAGTTCGGGGTTTTTCTGGTTGTTATTACGCAAAGGCCTTCAAAGATACATTCTGACGCGTTGAGTCAGTGTAACAGTCAGATCATTATGAGAGTAACTAATCCTGAGGATCAGGTCGCGGTTGCCAGTAGCTCGGAGCGTCTTGGTGAAGCTCTGCTGGAAGATTTGCCTGGCCTTAATACTGGTGAGGCTGTGATCGTTGGCGAGATGACTCGGGCGCCTATAATGGCGAGGATAAAGAAGCGAACTACGCGAGAGGGTGGCAGCGACATAGATATCACAGGCAAAATGAAGGAAGCTGTTGAGAAAGCGGGCGAAGAAACGGTGGAGAACGATAGTCAGCGTTTGAGGAAGGATTTGAAAGGCTTCAACGAGTGACCAACTGAGGAGAAGCTGTGACATGGTCAGAATAGCCCATATGGCGGATACGCACCTAGGCTATAAGCAGTACAACTTGGAGGAAAGGGAAAAGGACATTTACGATGTTTTGGAGGAGATTAGCGACAAGATCCTTGAAGAGCATGCTGACATTGTGATTCACAGTGGAGACTTGTTTGATTCTCCCCGACCGACTACGCAAGCATATTATGCTTTCAAGAAGTTTCTGAAAAAGCTCGATGGAAAAACAGAGTTTTTTGCTGTGTTAGGCGATCACGACAAGCCTAAGATTAGGAGTATGCCGCCTCACAGGCTTTTTGACGATCAGATTCAGACGCTTGGAATTAGTGGGGAAGCTCAGCATCAGCGGCTGGACCTCAAAGGCGAAAAGGTGATTGTTGCAGGTATTTCCAACTTGAGTAGGAATTATCGGTCTCTTCTGGTCGACGAGTTGAACAAACTTGAGGCATTAGAGAAGAATTGCGACTGTAGTATTCTTGCGCTTCATGAGGGAATTGACAAGTTTTTCATTGAAGAAGCCTGTGAGCTTTCTCTGACGGATTTGCCTAAGAGTTTCAATTACTATGCTATGGGGCATCTTCATAAGCGGATCAAGGCATCACACGGACAGGGCGAGTTGACATATCCTGGTAGCTCTGAAATCATGAACAGTGAGGAAATCGCGGGTTGGCAGAAATCCGGGAAGGGTTTCAATATCGTTGATGTAAAAGGTGACGATGTTCAGGTTACTGAGGTTAACCTTAAACGGATAAGGCCTCAAATCGAAGTTAAGCTGGATTTCGCTCATTTTGGGAGTGAGCTTGATTCCTTTCTTAAGGGGCTGAAAAACGGTGAAAAGCTTCCTATTGTTCATGTGCTCGTGGAAGGTAAGAATGTCGATAGGCAAAGCGTTCTTGAACAGTTGAATGAGTCTTTGGCAGGCAATGTCTTGTTTTTTAGGCATAAGGTTAATGATTTGAGCCAGATGCGTCTGCCCCCTTTAAAGCCGGGTGGTTTCAACATGAATCAGGTTTTGGCAGATTATCTGAAGGATAAAGAAGTTGCTGAGCTCGCCTCTGAGATGTTCAAACATTTTCGTCAGGGTGACCAGGATGGGGCCAGAGCCATTGCCAACGAATATTTCGAAAAGCTGTCCAAAGGTGTGAGAGCGCATGATTCTGAATAAAGTCAAGCTGAATGACTTCATTTCGCATAAGGACAGCGAGCTCGATCTCGGCTACGGGATCAATGTTGTTGTTGGACCGAACGGCGCTGGGAAGACTTCTATCCTTGACGCGATAAGTTTCGCCTTGTTCAACGATTATAGCAGTCGTGGTAAGAGGGAGAATCTGATAAACTCCAAGGCAACAAAATGCAGAGCTGCCGTTGAGTTTACCGAAGGTGGAATCAAATATGCCGTTGAATGGAGCATGGAGAAGAACAAATCGGCGAAGGGCAGTTTATATCGTTTACAGGATGGCAATAGGTCATTGCAGGTTCAGGGCGGAGGAAACGCCATAGTTCCAGAAATCGAGAAAATACTGGGCATAGACAAGAGCATGTTCATGCAGTCGATTTATGTGCGGCAAGGCGAAATCGAAGAACTTGTAACGGCAAAGCCGGCGGATAGGAAAACCCTCATCTCAAAACTGCTTGGAGTGGAAGACCTGCAACGAGCATGGGAGAGCATTAGGTCAATCACTGACGAGTTTGAGCGAACTTCTAACGAGCTTAAAGGAGCTTTGTCCGAGAGGTCAACGATTCAGGATGAGAGACAGAAATACGTTGACGCAGCGAAGGAATTCGAGACGCAGAAAAAGGCCAAGGAGACTGAGTTGAGTGAACTTGACTTGAAAATTGAGGGTCTTCGGGTGCTTCTCGAGAAGCTTAAAGCGGACAAGAAATCGTTTGACAAGCTTGACAAGCAGAAAGAAGTTGCCGAAAGCGCAATCAAGACAGATGAAGAAAGCCTGAATGACAAAAAGGGGGAGCTCGAAGAAGCTATCAATTCGGAGAAAAAAGTCAAGAGTCTGGAAGCGGACGTGAGCAAACTTGAGCCACTTGAGAATTTCGTAGCTGCCAGTTCGCAAAAAAGGGAGCAAGAGTCGGAACAGCAGAGGCTTGCTGAGAAATTAGACCATCGAGACCGCTTGGAGAAAACAATGAAGGAAAATGAGGCGGGTTATGAGCTCTACTTGCATAAGGAGAGGCGCCTGAAAGAGAAAACTGGCGAACGAAAGAGACTTGAAGGTGTCCCTATTCTCCTTGAGAAAACATCGCATCGTCCGTTACAAGTTCAAAAGGATGAGCAGAAAAAGAGTACTGAACTCGTAAAAGAACTTGCAAAATGGAGTAAGGCGATCGAAGAAGAAATTACGGTTGACAGCTTTGAAAGCGTGCTTGAACAGAAGAGGGAGGAATTCCGACTTTCTGCCGAGGAGCAGGGCAGAACCGTCAACGACCTTAATGAGAAAATTGGTGGATTAAGAAACAAACTCAAGGAATTGGACGATAGCATTTCAAAGTTTGGAGAGATTGGAGTTAAGGCAACAACATGTCCGACTTGTGAGACCGCGTTGCCGGCAGACCGCGTTGCTCAACTTCTCGAAAAATTCACCGCTGAAAAAAGTAGGATTGAAACAGAACTGCAGAGCACCGACAGCGAATTGGGGCGCGTCATTCAGCGCAAGAAAGAGGCTGACGAGAAATTTAGGAAAGTCGACCAGCTAGATGCCGAGAAACTCAAAGGCTTGAAAGAAGAACTCAATGAGAAAAGCGCAGAGTTAGTACAACTGGGTACGGATATCAAGCAGTTGGAAGAGCAAGCTAAGGCTGTTGGCGTATTGGATGATGATCTGAAAAAGCTCGAATCAGAGAAAGGAGAGGTTGAGGAAGCTTTTCATGAGTTTGAATCTTCAAAGCGGGAATTGAACAGACTGCCTTCTCGAGATGAGATTGAAGCCGATATGGAACCGGTTGTAAAAGCCTTGGCAGACGCTTCAAAACGGGCAGACGAGGCTGTTTCAAGTCTTGGATATGAGCCTAAGGAACCGGAAAAGGAGCTAGCGTCGCTCAGGTTAAAGAAGCAAGAGTACGATCAGAACACGGTGATGGCAAATCGCAGATCCGAGTTTGAGGCCAATGTAAAGGCGATTGAGCAGAGTTTAGAAGAAAAGAAAGAAAAACTTGGCGCGATAAATGAAGCCATCAAGAACCTAGCGTATGATGAGATAGAGCACTCAAAGAAACAGAAGGATTTTGACGATCAGAGCAGGAACAAGAACGAGCTTGAGAAAGACATTATGCGATTGGCTACTGAGAAGAAAGCTGCTGAAAGCGGAATAGACAACTGTGACAAGAAGCTGAAAGACCTCAAGAATAAAGAAAAACAGAAGGAAGCGGTTGACGGATTCATTGGACTTTTGAATAAGATCAGGACGGCGTATGGGAAGGATGGGGTTCAGAAGATGATTAGGGCTACGGCTAGGCCTTTGCTTGAGAGGTCTACACGGGATCTTTTTGAGAGGTTTAATCTTGCGTATTCTGACATTAGGATTGATGATGACTACAACATTGCCGTGATAGGGCCTTCTGGGGAGCAGGATATTGATCAGATTAGCGGCGGAGAACGCGTTGCTTTGGCAATAGCGCTTAGATTGGCGATAGCGCAGGTGTTGTCTGGAAAGGTTGAAACAATCATAATGGACGAGCCAACGACTCATTTGGATGAAGAGAGAAGAAAAGAACTCGTAAGCATTCTGAGCTCCTTCTTCAGAGAAGGTGGCAGAATCATACCTCAAATGCTGATAATTACGCATCATCGCGAAATCGAAGACGTGGCAGACGTAATCTACACGATTAGAAAAGAAGAAGGCTACTCAATCGCAGAATTAGGAGCCATACCGGAAGAGACTGCCTGAACTACCAAATCAGAAGCAAACGACCATTATTCAGTTTGCAACACTGAAGTTGGCTACAAATTATATAATTGCACTTGCTCCTTTTCCAGGCTTTTTGCGCCGAGTCAAGCAGGGGTGAAAAAACGAAACTTTGAGGGCGCGCGCTAACCGCAACCAAACGATTTTTTTGATATAATTCGTTGGTGACTTTGTTTAGGCTTTTATAGGTTATTCAAAAATGGCATTTTCAAAAGAGCAGGGAGTTATTTTTCATTCTTATCTTTCTTTTCAATACCTTCTTTGAGTCTCATCGTTATTTTCGGGTCTGGTTTCCATTCATCGCCTTTCTTAATATCCATTGTAATCTTTGGGTCTGGTTTCCATTCCTTTTTCTCTTTCTTATCTTCATTTCCTTTGCTCATACTTTATTCAAACCAGCATATTTACTAAAGCAACCGCAAAAAATAAACCTATTCCAAAAACCAGCGATGAAAAGGCTAGGTTTAGCCATTTGATTTTGTCCTTATTGTATTCGAAGTTATACATCGTTAGCATAGAGGTTGTTCCAACATATCTTCTTAGCACTTCAGTCTCTGTCTTGTTTGCGTATTCATTAATAAAAGCGTCTGGGTTAATACCACCGAAATTTCTAAGCCATAAAGCCAATAATCCAAAAACTGCTGATAGAATGAAAATTGCCAACGGTATTAGAAACAGAAAGTTGTAGTGTGCTCGTGGCAGAAGTCCAGAAATACCAGCAGTCAACGTAGCCAATAATCCAGCAAATCCCGTGACACTACTCGCTTTAGAATCAATGTCGTTGGTTCTTTTCCATTCTCGTTCGAAACGGTCAACAATAATATCATAGATTAGTTTGTCTCTGTTTTTTTCGTCGTCTGAAGGCATAGTCTTACCCCTTCCTCATTATTCTGATTAGTTCCTTCGGTTCTGTTATAAGTTTTCCACATTCGTTAAACTTTCTCTTCCACGTAAAAACAGATACAATCCACTTGTTTGAGTATCGAATCAATCTCGTTTAGTGTTTTCTTGTTAAGAGAGAATTGTTTCGGTCTAATGAACTTGACTTGATGCTTTCCAGAAAGATACTCAAATATTCTTCTCCATTCTGTCGTTGTGAAGTATCCGCCTCTTCCTCTTACCTTATCGTCATCATCTTCTTGAGGAAAAAACGCTTCAAAGACTATCACTCTTTTTCCCAATTTAAGCAATTTCTCAAAAATCTTTCGTTCATTAAATCCGTATATGCAACAATTCTCAGTCTCGTCTTTTTGATGTTTGTGATTTTTGTCTCGTTCTTCCGCAATGCATTTTTTCGTTCTAAGATGATGTAGAGTCTTGCTCAAAAGAACGAAATCAAATCTTCTATCTCTATCCATTCCTTCTTTTTCAAGAATTTTCCGAAAAGTCTCTTCATCAAAGAAACTACAATCGTAGAAACCGATTTTCGTCTTTGTTAGAAGTCTGGAATTCAGTTTAATGTCTGATGCGATAGAAGGAAGGTCTTCGTCTATTCCTATGATTTTGTCTGGTTCGAATTTGAGGGCGATGTAAAGAGGTTTGACGCAATCCGTTCCAATATCCAAAATTGTTTTCTTATCTAGTCTGTTGTTTTCTCCAGTCACAAAAGCGTCCTTAATTCTTGATAATTCCTCTAACGATTCAGTCCACGATTGCGATTCTTTGTCACATTCCTCTAGGTCTTTCTCACATTTTAGCAATCTCTCAACTAAATCATCATTCTCGCACAAATCCTCACCCTCATATTCTATTCTTCTATTTTATTGTTCTATCAGTCTTTAAAATTAATTATGCTCGCGCTTAAATCTCCATAAACGCCTTCTGAGATATCTCCGAAAAAAGCGAGTCGTTCTTCACGGTTTCAAGAATTCGATAGAGGAAAAGGCGAAAGCGTAATTATAATAGAATGGTCTTGGACAAACTATAAAGTTAAAAGCAAATAGGTTTATTCTGAATTGAGGGAGAACTTGGAATACTTAACAATTTATAGACCTTATTACCTTCCAACCCTTTTAGATTGGGCGAAAGGGGATGGAAATTGGAAAGGAGCAAGAGAGATTAAAGATTGGGATACTACTCTTAATGACTACGCAAAGAAAGGATATAAGGTAATCAATAGCGGAACTATTCCAACTGAAAACCACGTAACATTCTGGGCTATATTAGAAAAGCCATAATAGCAGAACCAAAAGAATTAATCAGAATACGAAAACAAGTGTTATGAGTATCTTAACGAATAGGTGAAAGTATGACTGTAAGCCACCCTAGAGTGAGCACCAAAGGTAAAAAGGATTTGCGAACACAGCTTTACAAGAGGGATGGAACAAAGTGTCATTATTGTGAGATAGAAGAGGAGGATATTCCCAAAATATGGAAACCTATTTACGCCAAGAAAGGAGGAAAAAGTAAGAGGATGGAATTAGAGGTAGAACATAAAGACGGTAACAAAGAAAACTGGAGAAAGGAGAATTTAGTTTTGGCTTGTGCAGTCTGCAATATTTCTAAGAGTAACCAGTTCACCTATGATGAATTCAAAAAAGTGGGCAATGTAATAAGAGAGATTTGGCAACAAAGAAAGAAACTAAAACCGAAAAAATAGGGTTTAAGTTTTCTATCTTCAAAAATTAATTATGCGCGCTTTCATCTGTATTTCTTCTTAACGCTTCGTAATCGACTTCCTTAGTATTTGAACTTCCACATTTCGGACAGTCCATTTACCTCCCCTCTTTAAGATTTTTCTGTTTCTCTGCTTCGTGTTGGGCTTCTTTCTTACGGTAGAAGTCAGCACCTTTCCAATACTTAGACTTTGGCATTTTTATTCCTCACCGATGTTTCTGAGGATTTTTCCTTTGCGGTCTAGGTAGCCGTTCAGAATCAAGTCGTGAGCCATTCTCCCATAGTGACCTTGATGAGTCCACGCGCATATATCAAGTTTCCCAACTCATCATTAGATATGGTCAATTCTCTATTAAAACAGCGAGCTTTTCAGTTAATCACTTGATTAAAAAAGTGCTCACATTTTGTCTCGAGCTTAAATTTCTCGCTCCGTCACTTCGTAGATATCCCCGACAAAATTCGGGTTGTTCTCCCGAAAACACCTAGAATATCGCAGAAAGCGGAAGAACGGTTCAAGGCAATTTAAGCGCGAGCATGATTAATTTTGAAAGTGTGCGCGCGCAAACTCGTGATTCTGATCAGCTATTCTTGCTCAGGCGTTCTTCAAATCTTTGCGCAGGATTTTTCTGACAATGTCCACTTGAAAGCCCAGACTTCGCAGCAAAGCAATCGAAGAAAGGTTCTGTTCCGAAGTCCCCAATCTTACTGAGTCCATTTCTTTTTCAAATAGGAAATTCATGGCTCGGACCGTAAGTGTTGATGCGAGATGTTTGTTTCGAAATTCGGGAAGAGTGGCCGCTGGGCCGAGATAACCTCTCTTGAGATGCAGATACTCTACGTAGTCCGTATCAGGCTTCGCCACTACAGCCGACACAATTCGTTCGCCGATCTCGGTGACTTGAACCCACTCTTCACTGAACGGCGGATCCTCAGACTTCCAGGTTTCAAGAACCCCTAGTTTGAGCCTTTGCCATCCAAATCCAGAATTAATGACTGTAACAAGTTTTTCCTCCTCGTCAGCTCTCAAGCTTCGAAGCTTGGCGCTTTCAGCAAGCTCGGGAATCGGTTTCAAACCGTCGAGCGTTGCGGACATTTGCTGAAAGCCGGGGTACAATGCGTAGCCTCGGTTTATCCAATCGTTGATTCGCGGGCTTCCTTCATCAACCGTTACTGAAATTGTCGTGCCCTTAACGTTTTTCTCCATCTCGTTCACAAGCATATCTTCAACGGCTCTTTGACTGTGGCCTTCGCAAGCGGCAAGCCACGAGACGTGTTCTTCCAAGTGTTCCTCAGCATGCGTGTGAGTTCCGATAAGACCTAACACTTCACCGTTTTCTTCCGCTACAAGAACCTTCAGACTTCGTCGCCGGATTTGGGACAGGATTCTTTCCTCGTCGAATGGAATGAACTCGTAGGAGTTTCTGTATTCTTCATTTAACAATCCGACAGCAATTGGCAAGTGTCTGTTGGTCAGTTCTGAAATTTGGATAGTCATTCGCCTAAAGCACGAGTTGATAACAGCTATAAACCTTTGGCAATCAATCTATGTTTCTTTCGTAAGCTACATCTTTCTTAACGACTTTGAAGCCAACCTTCTCGTACAACCGCATAGCCTTCGTCACGTTCCAGTCATCTACTCCCAACATCGCAACAGTCATACCCTTAGCCTTCAGCTTATTCATGCCATGCAACATTAGATTAGTTCCAATCCCCTTTCTTCTGTAAGGTTTTAGCACACCGATGTCCAAGACCCAGCCACATTTAACGTTCCTTTCCACGTTGTATTTCTCGTCTATACCCATACCGATGTAGCCCACGTGCTTCCTGTTCAAGATGGCGAAGAACCATTCTTGCTCTTTGAAAAACGGGTCTTCCCGCACAAAATAAATCGTCCGCTCAAGAGGACTAGGTCTCCAGTTGAAGTGTTCCTTGAAGCATTCGTTGTCAAGCCAATTAAGCATCTTCAAATCTTCATCCGCATCTCTTCGGAGGGGTTTCAGCGCCACTTCCATGTTTTCCGCGACGTCAGACTGGTCCCCAGCCAAGTCTCTCGTCATCAAGCTAAACCTGCGAACCAGCTTAAACCCCAAGCTTTCCCAAAGGCGGACGATGTCCTTCTGGTCATCATCAGTTCCACTTTGAACAACCTTCATTCCACGACTCTTCAACTCTTCCAAAGCCGTTTCAGCGAGTTTTTCTTCTATCCCTTGACCCCGAAACTTGGGAACAACTCCGAAAGACCTCACGAAACCCTTCTTCTCCTCCCTAAGCCTATCGACGTAAGCATGAACAATTCCCACGGGCTGGTCATCCAACTCAGCGATGAACCTTCCTTCAGACTCAAAATCAGGTGACTTTTCAGAAGCCCTCATCTCGTCCAACGTCATCGGCCTGAAGTCCCAACGCTCACCGTAAACCGCATTCCACACCTCAAGCCAGTCCGCCTCATCCGTCCCTAGAACGAAGCGTCTAACCTTCAGCAACCCAGCTTCCTCCAAGTCTCCCGTAACAGAACAACGCCTGTAAATTTAACCATTCCCCAGCTCACGCTCTGGTTTTAACGTTTAGGAAAACATAACACCTGAGAAAAGGCAGCAACCCATAAATATCCCGAATCGCGCGCGCTAAGAGGTAAAGCCACGTTTCGATGAAGAAGATGCGCGCGAATATAGCCGAGAGGTGCTTGTTTGAATTTGTTGTTTTGAATAGTATTATAAACCTCTATGTTGGCGGTATTTTATGTTGAGTGCGTGCGTTCTGTGGATGACCGAGAGGGGGACCAGTTTGAGTATGCTCTCCGTGGGAAGGATTGGAAAGTTTATTGGCTCCTTTTGAAGAGCAGTCGCCAGTTGAGCGTTAGGGATGTTCAGAAGGCGTTAGGCTTCAGCAGCCCTAGCGTTGCTCTGCATCATCTTGAGCAACTGAGGCAACTGGGCTTGGTGGAGAAGCATGAAGCCGAGGGTCAATACTCGTTGATTAGCGAGGTCAAGATTGGGGTGCTCCGTCACTTTGTCAAGTTGGGACGACTTTTGTTTCCAAAATACTTTTTCTACGCGGTTTTTTCAACCACTTTTTACGCTATGTATTTCGTGCTTTTCATGCCAGATTTTTCGAGAGAAAGTCTGTTTATCGCAGTTTTCGGCGGGATCGTCGTGGTAATATTCTGGTACGAGGCGGTTCGAATGTGGTCCTTGAGACCGTTCTAGCTTCTGGAACAGACCGTACCAATGCTTAGCATAAAATACCATTTAGGCTTATGTTTCTGTAGGTGTTAACACGATGGAAAGCAATATCAGAAAGCCGACAATGCTTTATGGAGTTAGCACGGACATCAAAAGAATGAAGGGTTCGATGCATATTTCTGCAAAAAAAGTGTCAGCCCTTCTTTGCATTGTGGCAGTTTTAACAGTAGGCATCGCCTTCGCAGCGACGAGATTCACAAGCCCAAGCTCAAGCTCTTTGACCAATTCTGTGACCAAGACTAGCGACTACCCAGCTGACAAGGTAACAATCTACGGAAACGGCGTCACCTTCGTAGAGTATACAAAGACAGTCACACTTCCACATCTTCCAACCATAGCGAACTGGACAAGTCCTCAAAACGGCACAAACGATATTCAGTTCTATCTTCCACCCGGCGCCTTAACTGACACGCTTACAGTGGCGGGACTCAACGTACTTCACATCACCACGAGCCAGGAGAACTATCCGATTCTTCAAAACGGTGATAACATAACCGTCTACACCGTGACCGGTATTTACACAGGCAGGTTCCTCAGCTGGGACAACATGTTACTTTTAGAAGCTAACAACGGAACAATCATGATTCCGACAACCACAATAACGAAAATCGTTCTAAACCAAGTGATCCAAGTGCAAGGACCCAATATACTCGTGGACGTTGCGACAGATTCGCCGGCCGGACAGTACCAAATGAACGTCTCTTATCTGATGCGAGGCCCACAATGGTACCCAACGTATTCTGTCAACGTGGAAACATCTTACCTCGAATGCTGGGCAACGATAGAAAATGTGGAGAGCTGGAGCAACTTCACCCTCGTGCTAGTAAGCGGCGGCCCTCACATAGTATACTATGGTCCAATCCTTGAACCCATGACCTACGCTTTTTCTGCGGCCCGCGCTCTCTCCGTGGTCGATTTTACGCCAACCTCGACGGACGAATACCATGAATACACATACAACTCGAAGTTGTCGTTTGAGAATGGTACGACTGTTAAGCTGCCACTTTTCAACGGAACTGTTGGCCTGCGTCAGGAATACTTCTGGTCAGGCGGCGATGTCGAGAACCGCTATCACTTGAACGATACATTGGATCAGCCACTTGCAGCTGGAACAGTAGAGTTCTACAGAGGGAACACTTGGATAGGGGAAGACGCCATTAACTATACACCAGTGAACGCAGAAAGCATAGCGCTAGTCAACTATGCCTACGACATAAAGGTCACTTCGACAGTGACAAAATTAGTGCAAAGCGGCGGTTATGAAGACCAAGGAATAAACCTGACCATCACAAACTACAAGTCGTCAAGTGTGCAGATCCTTATCCAACAATACATCAATGGCTACGATCTAGTCTCATCCACACCGCCGGCCAGCAGAGTAGGTCCCACCCTTTCATGGACAATCAACTTGGATCCCAACCAAACGACGACCATATACTACGGGTGGCAAACCAACTAACAACACTCGTTCCCCCCTTTTTCTGTTCAACCTGAACGAGTGTGCACAGTTTTCGGTGGAATCGTGTTGACAATATTCTGGTGCGAAGTGGTTCGGATATGGTCTCTGAAACCGTTCTAGCTTCTGGAACAGACCGTACTAATGCTTAGCATAAAATACCATGTAGGCTTATGTTTCTAGTAGGTATTGACATGATGGAGAGCAAAATCAGAAAGCGGGCAATGCTTTATGGACTTTCTGCAGTTCTTATAGCTTTAGTCTTGGCCACGTTGATTTACAACTATCAGCCTTCCATACTCAATTCTCCGATGTCTGCACAGGGCTCCGGATTGTTGGCAACGTTTTCATCTTCGGATGCACTCAAAAATTACTTGATTGCAAACGCAACAGTACATGATCCTCTTTCATTCTACCAAAACGGGTCCCTATGGGCGGTTTCGACGTCTTTTTCGGGTTTCCCGGCTGCGCAGGTCGCATTTTCGGTGGGCATTCCGTCCCTTAACCACTCGTCTACGAATATTCAAGTTACTGGGGTTGACGAAGCGGACATAGTGAAAGCCGACAGCCTCGGATATATTTACGCGATCTCTGGAACAACTGTCTCGATTGTCAAGGCATATCCAGCGACAGACGCAGAGGTGGTTTCCAAGATAAGTTATGCCAATCAATCATCCCTGGTTGGACTTTTTGTGAATGGCGATCGATTGGCAGTTTTGGGAAGCAATGGGTCCACCTCGGTGTCTAGCTTGAACAGTAGCTACGACATGGACACCAAAACTTTCGTGGACGTTTACGATGTCAGCAATAGGTCAGACCCAAAGCTTCTGAACGACTTTGGTATTACTGGTGACTTCTTCGATTCGAGAATGATCGGCGATTACGTCTACCTGGTCGCTGATCAGCCGGCTTTTTTGGTCTACGACACGCTGATTCTTCCGAAAATCTACGTAAATGGACGGATGACTGAGATAGTTCCTACGGAAATTCATTATTTTCCGGGTTCCGACGAGTATTATCAGTACACGACGTTCGTTGCTTTGAATATTCACGACGTTTCTGAAGCGCCGACGTACCTTACGGTAATGATGGGCAAGACGAGCAACATGTATATGTCAACGGAAAACATCTACGTGACGTTTCAAACGACGAATACCAATATGACGCTTTATCGTCTGCGAGTGAAAGGTAGCAACATGACTTTTGCAGCGAAAGGCGATGTACCTGGACAGGTGCTTGATCAGTTCTCGATGGACGAGTACGATGGGTACTTCAGAGTAGCAACGTCCACTTGGAGAGACGGCACCAAACAAAATAACGTTTACGTACTGAACATGAGTCTGGGCATAGTTGGAAGGCTCGAGAATCTCGCTCTAGGAGAAAACCTGCACTCTGCCAGGTTTGTGGGCGATAGAGGCTACCTAGTTACGTTCAATAAGACCGATCCGTTGCTCGTGATCGATTTGAGTCAACCTGCCAACCCGGCTGTTCTTGGTCAACTGAACATGCATGGGTACTCGGACTACATTTATCCGTATGACGAGACTCATCTTATAGGCGTGGGCAGCAATCAGGGGATAAAGATCTCCCTGTTTGACGTGAGCAACGTCACAAACCCCGTGCAAATGGCGAACAACTACACGATCGGTGATAGAGGGTCAAACTCTTCCATTCTGACCGACCATAAGGCCTTCCTCTTCGACAAGTCAAAGAACCTGCTGGTGATACCTGTTCTTGTGGCAAAGATGAACCAAACACAGCCTGTCTGGCAGGGTGCTTACGTGTTCAATGTCTCGCTGGCAAATGGCTTTGTGCTGACTGGCAACGTCACTCATTTGGAGAGCTGTATGAGCGTTTCGAACCAGAGTTATTGGGTGAAAAGATCGTTGTACATCGGAGACGTGCTCTACACCATCTCAGACAAGGAAATAAAAATGAACAGCCTTGAGGACTTGTCGCTGATAAACGAAATCTCCCTTCCTTAACATCTTTTTTCGTTCAGTTCATGATTCGTTTTACGAGTGGTTAGGTGGCGTTGTTCCTTAAGATAGTGTGGTTATAGAGCGGCCGAGCTCAGTATAAAAACTGAATTCTAAAAGACTCTGTCAAGGTCTTCGGAAAGAAGCTTCTACAAGCAAACATGACATGTCTTCATCTAGACATGGAAGATTGTTACATAAGCTATATGAGAGATGTCTCCCCCTATACTCTGGAAGAAAAAGGTAGAGGCTGAAGAGAAGGAGTTAACAGAAAATCAATCCCCTACCATTCTCTCCATCATCACAGGCAACTTGAGTACGTTTTCGCATATGAGCTTTGTCTTCAATAAACAAAATGTTTCACGTGAAACATTGCACAATATTGAAGTTTCTTCTGTAATTTTGTTCAGACATCACCTTTTTTGTGGGCAGCCTCTAGGCAGTTTTTGTATAAAGAACAACGCAAACATTTGAATCTGTGAAAGCTCCTATTAAGTGGACATTTCGGAGATTTCTTTTCACGCATGTCTATCACCACCTTTAGGCTTCAAGAAATGAAAGCTTTGAGCCTAGGCTTCGAAATCAGATATTGTGATTCGTTATTTGGTTTCTTTTAATGCTTCGCCAAGCACCAGGACAGTTAAGGCAAGAAGGGCACCAATAAGTGCTCCCATAAACTGAAGCCCTCCAGGTCCTATTGGATTTTCAATTAAGGCTCCTATCAACCAACCAATTATTGCTGAAAGAGCCACTCCTATAAGTGCAAATTCAACCTTCAAATCTCATCAACAGGCATTAGTTCTATTTCAGTTCTTATAACCTGTGATAGAAACTGAAATCATTTTCACTCTACTCTCCAGTAGAGTAAGTGTTTGTTTCTTCACAGTTCTTAAAAGAAACAATCACAAGTCTAAAGGTTGTTTGCTTGTGGTTTATTACCCGTATTGGTGAATAACCCTTACACTGATTTAGGCTTCCAGGAGGAGTGGACAAGCCCCCCTCAGTATGTTAATGGGAAGGAGTTAATGGAAGATGGAGCAAGAGAAGACAATCTATAAGGAATGCTCTATTTGTAAAAGTAAGGTTGTCATAAGCTATGATTGGCCAAGCCGCAGGTCCAGGGGTTGTATGGTTTCGCGTCTAGGTGTTCTCGCGCAACTGTCCACGCCTGTTCAGGTGTGCAGTGAGCCCGAGGTGGAGAAAGGCGAAATCCGTATTGACTCTCGTGGATGGAAGCTCTCGGCAGTAAAAAAATTTTTCCAGAACTGGGCTAGGAGGCGGCTGTGTTTTGCGAAAGAAGCTTGATGTAGGCTCTGTTCGGATTCTAAACTCACGCATAGTGTCATCTAAACTCACGCTACAGATACGTGTTTACCCGCGTAAGTTCGTGATTGTGCCAGCAGAGAAGAGAAAAGAACTTGTCGCTACTCTTGACGACTTGATTAAACGGTTGATGAAGATAATTGACAGCAACAGAACGAAGACTACGGTACGCCTCAGAGCTATGGAAGTACTGGCCGAGCTGGTCCGGACAAGTTACACTATGGTGAGAGATGCGGAGGTGGAGGAGCTTGAGCGAGAAACTGAAAAGCTTGAGAAAGAAGCGAAACGCGCTCCGACAGGGGATAATGCAGAGGAAGAGCCAGCCAAGCCTGCCTAGAGACGCTATAGAATTTGTCCAGGAGCTTTTCAAGTTCAAACCCTATGAATACCAAGCCAAGCTCCTGCGAGATGACAAGAAGCGAGTCGTTGTTCGGTGGAGTAGACAAGCAGGAAAAACAACGTGCATAGCTTTACGCGCCATCTGGTATGCCATCACGTATCCGAAAACGTTGACGTTGATCGTGGCGCCATCGCTTCGGCAGAGCATGATAATGCGTGATCGGGTTCAAGATTTTCTCATGAGCATGCAGGAAGACTATCGATTAGAACTTATTGAAAAACTACAGAGAACTGTCATTCGCTTCAGAAATGGTAGCCGTATCGTGGCCCTGCCTAACAGTCCTCAGCTCTTGAGAGGTTACACTGCGAACCAGGTTATTGCTGATGAAGCAAACTTCTTCAAGGACGACGAGCTTGTTTTCTATAACGTGCTTTATCCAATGCTCAGCACTACGGATGGCACGTTAATCGCCAGCAGCACACCGTGGAGCAAAGACAGCGTCTTCTATCGCATGTGCCAGAACAAAGAGTTCAGTCCGCATGTGGTAACATGCGAAGAAGTCAAAGAGGCTGGTCTTGTCAAGCAGAGTTTTATCGATGAGATGCGCGCTCAGCTTCCTGCTGAACGTTTCCAGCGGGAGTTTATGGCGGAGTTTGTTGAAGACATCGACGCTTGGCTAACACAAAGCCTTATCGTGCAGTGCATTGACAGTAAGTTACAGCTTTGCGATTTTCAAGACCAGCCGAAGGGCGAGTTTTACGTTGGCGTAGACTTTGGCAAGGAACAGGATTTCAGTGTAGTCCTTGTTGTTGAGAAAGTCGGGCAGGTTCTTCGTGTGGTTCATGTTCACCGTTTTCCGTTGAAGACCGAGTATGCTAGTGTCATCGGTTACGTGAAGAGTTTTCTGGATCGTTGGCGAGAAATTCGCGCTGTGTACGCTGACATTACAGGTGTTGGAAACTACATTGTTGAAGATATGTTTCGCAGCGGAATCCAGAACGTGACTGGCATAACATTCACCGTCCAGTCGAAAGAAGAGATGGCGACGATCATGCGGGAGAAAATGCGCAATGCTGAAGTGAAGATTCCTTACGTGCCTTCCCGCAAGCTTGAAGACATAGACCTCACGGCCGAGTTGAACATTGAAAAATACGAGTTAATGAAAACAGGCCATCTCAGGTTCAGTCACCCTGAAGGCGGCCACGACGACGTGTTCTGGAGCACTGCCTTAGCGATTTATGCTTCTGTTCAGTCTCCGCTGCCTGGGAAAGGCGCTGTTATGCTTCCACACTGAATCTGAATTGTCGAGTTCGAGCAAGTGACTTTTATAGTTCAAAGCCCAACATAACTCAAATTAGAAGCTTGTAGACAGGGAAAAAACATGAAGGAAATCGAGTTAAGACTGCTTGCCGAGCTTTTAGGTAGCAGTCGTAAGAGCGACAGAGAATTGGCAAAGGCCATTGGCGCATCTCAACCTACGGCAACCAGAATCAGACATAAGTTGGAGAAAGAAGGATACATCAGAGAATACACGATAATCCCCGACTTTTCCAAGCTTGGATATGCCATTTGTGCGTTCACTTTTGCCAAATTCAAAGAGCCAAAGGATTTGGGTGAGATGAAAAAGGCTCTCGAAAGTTCTTCTGAAAGGCTAAACGAGATCCCCCAAGCAGTTCTGATCGAGAGAGGCCTAGGCCCAAAAGCCGATGGAGTAGTCGTCTCCTTCCACGAAACGTATTCGGGCTATGTGGAATTTGAAAAATGGATAAGGCAGTTTTCTCTCATTGGCACGTTTGAACTTAATAGTTTCATAATAAATCTGCAAGACAAAGTTCACTATCGATATCTCACCTTCAAAACCCTAGCCAAACACCTACTTACCCTCAAAAGTGAAACAAAAAAAGCGGATAATGAATAGCAAACTCCGCCCTCGGGTTTTCATGCCAATGATCCTGTTCCTCCATTATCTATTCTGAGAATTCATTTCAATTCAGCTAAGACTTCTAGCACGCGCATTAAAAGGTGAGAAAAAGGTAAGAAAAGCTATGGGACTTTGCTTATGGCTATTTTTTAATCAGCTTCGTAGCCTCGATCCAGAACGTCGCAGCGAACGATGCAGCCAGCACGAGTAGCCAATCTGACCATCCGAGGGAAGTTGTCCTAATCAACGTTTGCAGAATCGGCACAATTGTGACTAAGACGAGCATGACAACGGCTGTGAGTCCCCAGATAACCATGACCTTATTGGAGAACAACCCACGCCTGACAAGCGGCTCAGTCTCTGACCTCGTATTAAAGGCAAGAAAGATGTGGCTTAGTATCCACGCAGCGAAAGCGGCCGTCTGTGCATACTCAAGGTTCCCCGTCCTGTAGTAGGTTAGGAGGTAACATAAGGAAACAGCTACGAACAGACATCCCGCACCGACGAAGATTCTCGTCAAGGTCCGTTTATTCAGCATTCTCTCCTTGGGGTCCTTAGGCGGTCGCTTCATGATGTCTGGCTCCAACCCCTCAGCTACAAACCCACTTGAGGCCGCCAAGTCCATGAACATCTCCAGTATGATTATCTGTATAGGTGCGAAAGGCAGCGGTATGCCCAAGAGGATTGGTAACAGGAATATCAGGACAAGCGCTACCTTAACCGAGAGGTAATACTGGACTCCCTTCTTCAGGTTGTCGAAAATCTTCCTCCCTTCCCTAACCGCGCTACCGATAGACACGAAGTTATCATCCGTTAAGATCATGTCAGCTGCCTCCTTAGCCGCGTCCGTGCCCTTTTGACCCATGGAGATGCCTATAGCAGCCTCCCTGAGAGCAGGCGCATCGTTAACTCCGTCACCCGTGACCGCGACTACCTGACCCATATCTTTGAGAAGCCTAACTATCCTCAGCTTATGCTCAGGCGTGATCCTAGCGAAGATAGAGGTTGTTTTGAGCGCCTCCTTCAGCTGTTCATCGCTCATAGACGAGACTTGTTCGCCAGTGAGCAGATTCTCAGGATTAACCATACCAACCTGCATCGCTATGGCCTTCGCCGTCTCCGCATGGTCACCAGTCAACATTATGATTCTTATCCCAGCCTCCCTGCACATCGCAATAACGCCCTTAACCTCGGGCCTAGGCGGATCGAAGAAACTTACTAATCCAGCGAAAACAAGGTCACCCACGAACGTTTCACGCTTTTCCTTCGCCCCAAGAGCACGATACGCCAACCCGACTGTTCGCTCACCATCAGAGGCAACCTTAGCGATTACTCCCGCTACCTTACTTCGTTCAGAATCAGTAAACTCAACCTCTCTTCCTTCTAACAGAATCTTAGACGACTTTTCCATTATGACCTCAGGCGCCCCGCTCGAGTAGATGATTCTTTCATCACCCTCATCGTACACGTACGAGGCCATCTTGGTCCTGTTGTCAAAGCTGAACTCGTCCGCAAGGACGTAGTTGTGCAGTTCATTAACGTCTAACCCAGCAGTTTCAGCTGAGTTGATAATAGCTGCGCCAATCGGGTTAGAATTTCGTAGCTTCTCGTATTCCACGGTGGCCTGGGCATGAGTCGCTAGAATACCTACCTCCAGAAGCCCCTTTTCAGCAGGAGATCCCGAAGGCTGGACGAGTTCACCATTAATATACATGTGTCCGAGCTTCATGGAGTTCTCAGTTAGCGTTCCAGTTTTGTCTGTGGCGATCACAGTAACGCTTCCAAGCGTCTCTGACGCCCTAAGATGCTTGACGAGGGCATGTTGCTTTGAAAGAGCGTACGTGCCGACGGCCAAGACCATGGTTATTATTATCGGCAGTTCCTCGGGGATAACAGCGAAGGCGAGAGACAGACCTGTTAGGACCAAGGTCGTGAGTGGCTGCTTGTTCAGGTAGCCGCCTTCAAACGCGCGCAGGTAGCTGAACACTGGGATCAGGATGCTGAAGAAGAGTGCGATCCAGACGAGAGTCTTGGAAAGCTCTTCCATCGTGACCTGAAGTGGTGTATCAGGCTCTTCTGCCCCCTTAGCCAGCTCCGAAACTCTACCAAGCTCGGTATTCTTCCCAGTGGAAGTGACCACGGACAGACCCTCACCCTGAGTTATTAGCGTCCCAGCCAGAACCATGTCGGTCAAATCTGTCATCTGGGCGTTCTCGGGCACAACAGCCTCAGCGTCTTTCAGAACAGGGAAGGATTCGCCAGTAAGGGATGACTCGTCGAGTTGAAGACCGTAGGCCCTTATCAACCGGGCGTCCGCGGATATCCTTTCTCCTACATTAAGCAGAAAAATGTCCCCTGGCACGATTTGAGTGGAGGGCACCTCGTTCAGCTTGCCGTCGCGGAGCACTATGGAAGTTGGAGAGGTCAGCTTCTTCAGCGATTTTATTCCCTGCTCAGCCTTGTACTCGTTGTAAACCTCGACGACGACTAGTATTATGATTACAGTGAAGATTGTTGCAGCGTCGAGAAGATGATCGCTACCCAAGATGCCGTACAGAATCCCCACGGCTATAAGGAGGAGAATCATCGGTTCCCTCACCTCTTCCTTCAGTGCATCCAGAAAGCTCTCCCGCTCCTCCTCGACCAGAACGTTCTCGCCATATCTCCTTAGTCTAGCCTCAGCCTCTTCAAAGGTTAATCCTTTCTCAGAATCTGTTACAAGCTCTGTTAGGACGTCCTCGACTTTCTTAGACGCCCAATCGGCGGCCTTACTGTCTTTACTCATCAGAAGAATCCCCAAAAGCCTTCTTGAGAGGCAGAGCATGGGCTAGCTTGCTTTCACGATCGAGACAAAGCTTCTCCTTCCGGCAGTTTTGACCATTGAAGTTAAGCGTCGTTTGAGTGTTCATTTCGTTTCAAACTCTTAATGTGTTCTGAGTTCTCCTTTACGAAGGGTTGCACGCGTTTTGCTTGGTCTGCTGCTAATGAGTTTCTTGTAATGAGATCGAAGGGAAATAAATAGATTATGTCCGCACCGCAAAGCACTCTACAAAGCGCGCTGGCTTGTCCCTAAATTCCCTGTTGCACGCTAAAGCTCTGTTAGCGCGCGGTAATGCACAAAACAAGAAAGGTTTAAGGTTGTCAGAATGGTATCGGTCTAATCTAAAAGTGAAGAATTTGGATCCAAACCTCATTGGTGAGTCAGCTGCAGTTCTCACATCATGCTTCTGGACGGCTAGCTCCCTCCTTTTCACCTCAGCTGGCAAGAGATTTGGCTCGTTCGGCGTCAATGCATATCGCTCGTTAATGGCCATCGGGCTTCTTCTTTGTGCGCACGTTGTTTTGCTGGGCACCTTGTTGCCTCTCGCAAGCAGCGGGCAATGGTTCTGGCTGGGTCTGAGCGGCATCGTTGGACTCGGCATTGGTGATTTCGGCTTGTTTGCAGCCTACGTTACTATCGGTCCGCGGCGTTCAGTCCTAATACAGGCATCATCCCCAATTTTCGCATCGTTAGGCGCATACTTTATGTTAGGAGACCCGTTGTCGCAAACGGCTATACTCGGTATAACAGTCACATTATCAGGCATCATAGTGGTCATATTGGAGAGGGAAGAGACATCGGAAGAGAAGTTGGAAGAACAGCTTGTGGCAACGAAACGGAAGACTATAGGGGTGTTGTTCGGTTTGATTTCGGCAATGGGTCAAGGATTCGGGCTTGTTCTTTCAAGAAAAGGAATGTACCTCGACGTGAACGTGGCGATGAACCCTGTGTCCGTAGCGTTAATACGCATGATGCTGGCAGGCGCATTCGTGTGGACATGCGCTCTCTTCGCGGGAAAACTGCCGACACTGCGCCAGGCCGTGAAGGACAAACAGGGGATGAAGTACACCGCAGCAGGCGCGATTGTCGGACCGTTCGTGGGCATGACGCTCTCCATGGTCGCCGTAGCCGACACTCAACCAGGCATTGCTCAAACATTGATGTCCCTGATGCCCATTTTCATAATCCCAGTGATATGGATAGTCTACAGAGAAAGAACCAGCTGGCGCGGCATACTAGGGGCTCTTGTAGCCGTCATTGGGGTTGCGATACTATTTCTAACTTGAAACCGTAACTCTAGTGCGCGCGAAGCTTTTTCAAAGGTTTACTCTTGTTAAGCGCAAGGTATTCAGCAACACCAACATGGTTAATCCGTCATCACCAGAGGCTACGGTAAACCACAAAGGAATAAAACCCATCAACCCTAGCGCACCTAATAATATCTTGACAGTCAGCGACGCAACTATGTTTTGTTTAGCAATCTTTACTGTCTGGTCGCTCAGTTTGATCAAATAAGGCACTTGGATCAATTTGTCTTTGACTAAAACGACGTCGGCTGACTCAAGCGCAACATCAACCCCCTTGCCTCCCATAGCAATACCCACGTCTGAGGCGGCGAGCGCTGGAGCATCATTAACCCCATCACCCACCATCGCTACCAATCCATGCTCGGCCTTTATCTGACTTAGAATTCTCAATTTATCCTCTGGAAAAAGCTCAGCATGCGTTTCATCCACGCCTAATCTTTCGGCAATTTCGTTAGCGATTTCAGTCTTATCGCCGGTAAGCATCGCTGTATATGTACCAGCTTCTTTCAACGCCTTCACAGTTCTAACTGCATCATCCCTTACGTCATCGGTCACGCAAATAGTAGCGATGGCTGACCTATCAATTGATACACACGTAAACGTATGCTTGTCGTTTTCATAAACGTCGATTATCTGGTCACAATTGCAACTGTGCTGCTTCATTAGCTCCATATTTCCGACAGCCACGTATGCATCACCAACGTAGCCCATCACTCCTTTGCCTGGAACTTCATTCACTTCTTTAACTTCAAGTTTATTGAAATTCAAATTATACTCCGTAGCTTTTCTTATAATGGCTTGAGCCATCGGGTGATGAGAATACTGTTCTAAGGCGGCAGCGTACGTCAGCGCACGGGCATCAGCCTCCTCAACCGTGTTCACATTATGAACAGACGGTTCGCCCATAGTCAATGTTCCGGTTTTGTCAAAAATTACCGCCTTGACCTTCGCCATTTTTTCAATAAAGACCCCGCCTTTAACAATAACTCCTTTCCTCGCGGCAACGGTTATAGCCATAAACATAGTTGCCGGAACCGAGATTACAAAAGCACTTGGGCATGAGACCACCAGAAGTATCAAGGACCTATACAGCCATGTTTCAAATGGTCCGCCAACTATTCTCGGAAGGAGCACCGCCGTAAGAACGGATAGTGATATGACTATTGGAATATAAACGCGGGCAAATCTATCCACCAACTTTTCCACAGATGCTTTCCTTTTCCTAGACTCCATGACGAGCTTAACAATTCTCGACACCAAAGTGTCTTGCGCACCCTTCTTGACGGATATTGTAAGAACGCCACTCAAGTTTAACGTGCCCGCATAAACGTCATCACCAGCATCCCTTAACACAGGAGCCGATTCTCCAGTGACAAGTGATTGATCAACAGAAGAACCTCCCTCCACCACAACGCCATCAAGCGGAATTCTCTCACCAGGTCTTAGAAGCATCACCATACCTGGCCGAATCTCTTCTACACTCATACTCTTTTCTGAACCATTAACTATCACTGTAGCCTTGTCGGGCATGAACTGCGAAAGCTTCTCAACCGTTTTTCTAGCCCTGTCCTCAATGTAACCTTCAAAATATTCAGCCAACGAATAAAGAAAAAGCACAGTTGCCGCTTCGAAAAGAAAACCCAAGTAAGCCGCGCCTAAAGCGGCTACTGACATGAGAAACTCCACTGAAAACCTTTTCTCAACGACGAGTTCCCTGAGTCCAATAACCCCTACGTAGAACCCTATAGCGATTACCACTGCACGATATAAAATTCCGGAAAGAGTCGCAGGTTCATTGAGCAAGGGTATGGTAAAGTTTAGTGGAATCCCCTGGAGCAAAAAGTCAAGCGAACCCGCTGTAGCTATCGTCAAACCCAACACTAAAGCAAGTGCTATCCACACTTGTCTTCTTTCTTCCTTCTCGTAAACTTCCGCTTCTTTCTCGCGAGTATCTGTCATCTTGCCCTTTCCCAATTCATCAAAGCCGAAGTAACAATATTAATATAGTGCTGAAAAACGTCCATAAAATATTAATATGCTAATAATTCCATAGTATTATGTTAATATTAGCGCGCGCGCTTAGTGATCGGTGAACCCTATGACTGTGATAAGCATAACTCTTCCAAATGAACTCCTTCAGAAATTTGATGAATTCATGAAAATGCGAGGATATTACAGCAGATCGGAGGCCTTTCGAGATGCAATTAGAAACCTTATTGCTGAGTCGGAGGTTGCAAAAATGGAGACTGAGAATGTAGCTGCAACGATAATGATTACGTCTGATTATGCAAGAAGAGACATTGACTTAAGAATAACGGAAGTTAGACACGAATTCGACGACGTGGTGGTAGAAAATGTTCACAGACACATTGACGAAAAATACTGTCTAGAAATCTTCATTGCCGAAGGAAAAAATGAGAGAATACTCGATTTAATCGGAAGGGTGAGAGGAATGCATGGAATTCAACAAGTCAAAGCGATGTTTATGTCACTGTAAGATAAGCCGAGACGATTAACGGTTATATATTCAGCAGCGCCAGAGTGTAAAATAAGGTGCAGTGTTTGCCACTTCCGCTTGTTGAACGATCTAAGGAAGAGATAGCTAAAGCCATTCGAAAGAAAGTTGAAGCCATAAACCGGGTCAGAGGGATTCGCCACCTCGATGTTCGAATAAGTGGGAAAAGACTTGACGTGGATATTCACGCATTCTTGGACAATAACCTCACAAGCGAAGATATGCACGGGGTTGCTCTTGACATTGAGAGAGCGGTGAGGAACAAATATCCCAATGCGCGGGTTTCAGTCGACACGGAACCTCTTGGACCAGGCCAAAATGGTGTCTGGAAGACCGTGAAGGATGCAGCGGAAGAAACAGCGGGTTCAAGAGGAGTTCACAACATTCACATCCAAAGAATTGAAGGAAAACTGTACGTCGATCTTCATCTGGAGGTAAGCGCGAACATGACGGTGAAACAGGCACACGATGTTGCTGAACAAGTCGAGGGCAAGATAAGGATAACCAAGCCAGAAATATCAGAAGTAACTGTTCACATTGAATCGGCGTCAGATCGCATATCAAGAGAGTTGGCAGGGGTCGAAACCGAGCTGGAATCATACATTAAACATGTCGCCGAACAATTTCCAGAAATCCAGAGCGTCTCAGGAATCAGCGTCCGCAAAGCTGGCGGGGGCATACACTTGACTCTTCAATGTCGTTTCGAGCCTGAACTTGGCATAAAAAAAGCACATGAAATCTCCAGCAAGCTTGAGAAAGCACTCAGAACGGCCTACCCTAGGATAACCAGAATAGATATCCACGAAGAGCCAGCTTAGATAACACCGATTTTTCTTCAATGCCCTGCAGCGTTGCAGTTGCGAAACGCCTATATCCGTCTCTAGTCGTAATGGAAGCTACAAACCCGATCATGCGCAATAAGATGGTCCTGATCGAGGCGGATCCAAGAATACGGCAAATGAGAAAACAAATGACACAAGCAAAGATTACTGGTCTATCTCCCCTGCGGATGCCTACCATTCCCTTGAAACCAACGAGAAAGGTCTGTCTGAACAAGAAGCTCAACGACGCCTGAAGATATACGGATACAACGAGCTGCAAAGATCGAAATTCGGCTGGGCACCGATTCTTATTAGACAATTCAAGAATCCGATATTCGTCATTCTAATCGCATGTGCCATCGTATCAGCGGAGTTCGCCACGATTGATCAGGCAATATCCATACTTTTGATGATTGTTATAGCCGTAGTCTTGGGCTTCATCAACGAGTACAGAGCTGAGAAGACCGTTCACGACCTTCAGAAGAGTGTCTCTATCAGAGCTGTCGCTATAAGAGACGGTAAGCCTTCCGAAATTGAATCGAGGCTTCTTGTTCCAGGAGATCTTGTCTCCTTCTACGTAGGAGACATTG
>CAWJIF010000004.1:0-96328 GCA_963842875.1 Candidatus Bathyarchaeota archaeon | reverse complement strand
ATTCTATCATCAGATACTGGTAGAATAGACCAATTTTCATACGCTGCCTTTGCATCTCGTGTGCGATTGCATCAACATCAAAAACATCCTCAGCATTCATTTGAGAGAAGAAGAAAGGGCTCAAGATTGGATCGCTTCTCTCTTTCAGATGATGAATGCACAGATTAACAAGCTCTTCTGGTGTCTTATCGACACGAAGCTCATCCCCGCTTTTCTTTTTTCCCGCTCGGATAAACGCTGTTTTTATAGCTTCATCGACGACATTCATTGACAAAGGCGGTTCTTGTCTAGGGAATAACTCTTTTTGAGCAAGAAACCCATTCTTAACTCTTGGATATCCCTGAAGACTATACGGGGCCTTTCTGGACATGAGTAATCATTATCGCTTCAACTATTTAATGAATGCGTGATTGTGTCTTTGGCCTTTACCTCTGTCTGCAAATTGTTTAACGCGCAAGTTGAGGTTTTCCAACACATATTGGGCATTCCTTAACTTTGGCATGCACTTCGTCCAAAGCACGCGCTTACGCGCGCGCTATAAACCGTAGGGCTACGTTCGCTTTGAGGTTGAAAAGAACGGCACATGCTAGAGCGAACTGGCAAAATTTATCTAGTCAAGTAAATAAAGCTGGAAGATTGCAGGTGTAATGTGAATGAATGAGAAGAAATTTGAGGAACTGGTTAAGAAACAGAAAGAAAGTATGGCTATGCTCACACCCTTTTATGAGTTTTCCAATGCTATTGATAGAGCCAACCGACAACTGGATAAAAGCATGCAACTTACAGAGAGACAAATTGGAGAAATCCTCATTCTCCTAGCTGAAAACATCTATAATCGGTAGCGTGCTACAACACAAAGGGAAAACTGAAAACATCTTAGCGCGTGCGTCGCTCAGACAGGCTAGTTTTCTCTTTTAGCAACTGAGCTAAGTCTTTTCCTTCTTTAAATCCTTTATCAACCTCAGATAGTCTAACCTCACTTCTCTCGATGACTTCTTTGTCTTTGATTTTGTATTTTATCTGATAGTGTTGATAGGAATACCTCACTATACGATGGATTATCATATCCCTTAGTTCGTTAAACTTCCGTAGTCTTTCGTATTGTTCCTCATTAATGATTTTGTGGTTTCTAAGATAATTTGCCGACTGCATAAATCTAGGCTTGAAGTTAAAGTTGTTACGTAGTTGAATATTGGCTGTCATCCACCAATCGATGTACGCGTGTAGTAAGGCAAAGGCTTCGACATATCGTTTATTCCTAAAAGCTTCTTCCGCGCCTTCAAGAGCGTCACTTTCCAATTCCAATACTCCATTTACTTCTATAACTTTCATATTCACAACTCACCATTTTGATTGCTTTTGGCTTTTCTAATAGCGCGCTAAGACCCGAAGAGTTAAGAGAACCATTAAAAGCTATCTTTATAAGACCCAGTGACCAAGTGATGTTTGAAGGCTACCTGAAAATCAACGCCTTAGACGTATTCTCCATATTTGTATCATATTTATGCAAAGGGTTGGTGTGCTGGACATAACCCGTCATTGGGCTAAGTAAATTTTTCTCTGTATTACTGTTTGTTTTACTTACTTTTTCTATGTGTTTTTCTATGTTTTCTGGTGCTTTGTATTCTAGGAGTTTGGTTTCCATTTTGGTTGCCTTCTTTTTTGGTTGGGTCTTTGCTTATGCAGACCTACTTCCTTTTTTATGTTGTGCAAGCCGAAGCGACCCATGTTTATTGATGCATTATGCCTCATATGGGGAAAATTTTATGTTGACCGAATGAGGATGAGGGAGACAATAAAATTTTAGCGAGGCTTGCTTTGTGTTTTTTGGGATTTTTCAAGAGGGGCGGTTAAGCCCATGATTTATAACTGCGCTTCTGGTGTTCGGGGTGAATTGAAAAATCTCTTTTTAGAGAGTATGAGAGAGAATCTCTCATGTTTTGCCAAGTCACCTATGATGTCCTGCTACTCGGAGTTTTCTAGTAGGGTGGATATCGTTTTCAGATTTTCGGCTATTCGTCTAAGCTCATCAGTGAAATGACGATAGAATTCGGGATACTTTTTGAGCAATGCTTTGAGTCGTGTTATTCGCTCACGGTCAAACTCTTCTCGCATTAGCGAGGCTGGGCTGAGAGTGGGGAGAACTTCTGCGGCTAACATGGCAATTAGTTCTTCTTCTGCGTGCCTGTCTGAATAGGATTTAGGGAAAAAATGCCCGACATAATTTCCGATAATAGGGACGGCTTCGATCAGGAACTGTAAAATCTTGCTTTCTGAATAGGTTTCGAGTACTTGTTTGAGGAGAGGTTCTGGTTTTGCGCCTTCATTTAACGCGAGGCTAATGCCTAGCTCAGTGAGCCAGAAATATGGGTATTGGTTGCCACGATAGTATTTCACTTCGGCGGTTTTGATTAGACCCTTCTTTTTCAGTTTCTTGAAGGCAACCCATGAAGACTTGTAGTCTCTTTTGATTCCCTTCGCTGTTTCATTGATGGTTTGGGGTCTGCCTCTTGCAAGATGTAGGATTATGCGTCTTTGTAATGGTTCTTGTTTTGACATATGGTGCACCTTTTTTTATATGGGTTATCCCTAGCCATACCTTAAATATAAGAATTGCTATTATGGGTTATTGACGCTTCAGGCGAGGTGCCTTTGGCGTAGCATATTCCGCCTAATGCTTGGCGGGCGTGGAGGTTTGGCTCGTTTTGAGCCTTTCTCCATTGCGTTGGAGTGTGAAAATGTGATGAGTCGTGAAAGTTGCAAAGAGATTGATGATTGGCTTCAGCGTTACGAGCGTGACTTCCTCTCTTCTGTTCCGAAGGAGATTGAGGATGATTATGAGAAGTATAGGCGTGATTTTTTGCCTAAGCGTTTTGGTGCGGGTGTTGGGTCGGTTGTTGCTAAGGCGCATGGTGAGGTTTTCTTTAGGGACTTGGTTCAGGTTGGGCGTGGTCGGGTGACGAATGACAAGTGCGGGAAATTTAGGGGTTTTTGGGGGTGTTTGCAGAATCAGAAACATGAGGGTGATGTTGATTGGATTCTTAAGTATCTTAATAGTTGCGATAAGCCTAGTTGTCCTACCTGTTATTATTATGGGTGGGCTTTGAAAGAGGGTCGTGCGATTGCACTTAGGATGGGTGAGGCTTCTAAACTTTTGGGTTTGTCTGTTGAACACGGAGTTTTGAGTCTTCCTAAAAGTGCTTATGATTTGTCGTTTAAAGAGGCGAAGCGGTTGAGTATAGAGATTTTGCTTGGTCGTGGTGTTGTTGGGGGTTCGATGATACCCCATCGGAATAGAGTTCATAAGCGTACGGGGGTTGAGTATTTTAGTCCTCACCTACATTGTATTTGTGTTTTGGAGAAAGAGTATGAGTGTAGGAATTGTGCTCGTAAGTGGAATTGTCTTAAGGGATGTGGTAAGTTTGATGATAGGAATTATCAGTCGTTTCTGGATGATGGTTGGTTTTTTAAGGTTATGGGTGCTCGGAAAACTATTGTGGGTACGGCGTGTTACCAACTCAACCATTCAAGTCTTAATCCTTTTAAGGCGCGTTCTCGTGTTGCTACTTACTTCGGCAACTGTGGATACAACAACCTTCGGGTTAAGGTTGTGAAGCCTAAGTCTCTTTGTCCGTTGTGTGGTTCTGAGTGTGGGTTTGTTGAGCCTGCTTTTTCTAGGGATATTGTTACTGATAGGGATAGCCCTGATTTTGTGAGGGTGAGTAAAGAGCCTCATTTTATTGATGGTCGTCCTGCTTGGCGTGTTAAGGAAGTTGATTAAACTAGGGGGTGATTGTTGTGGCTGTTGTATGGAAAAGTATTCCGTTGAGTGAGGATATTGATTTGTCGGTTTATGGTGCGGGTGAGCATTTTCATTGTGTTGTTGCTTTGGTTGTTCCTGAGTCGTCTGTGGGTTTTGTTTTGTATAGGTTTGTTTACGCTGATTCTTGGAAGGTTAGAGTGTTTAAGTTGGATAAAGAGGGTCGGGAGCTTGCGGATGAGGAAGATGCTTTTTTTGAGTTCGTTGATAAGTTGCGTGAGTCTAAGGGGGAGGAGGTGATATGATGCGTAAGGATTATCGTGAGGAAATTGATGCTTTGATTGCTTCTCAGAATAAAGTGAAGGGTATCCTCTTTTCGATGGTTTAGCGCGCGCGCTGTTTTTCTGGCGATAGTGTTTCTACTTCTTGTTTGTCTTTTTGTCCTGTTCGTTTGAAGGCTTTGGATTTGGCTTTGAATTGTTCATTTAGGGCTGTTTTTTCAGTCTTTTCTCTCTTTTTTTCGTTGTTTTGGTGTGCGCGCGTGCTGCGTCTGTGTGACGCGTGTTGTTTCTCATGCGATTTTAGCGACAAGAATCTTTTTTAGTATCTGACATTTCATACTTTGAGGCATATTCTCTTATCTTCGTTTGTTTTTCATTTAACGTAGCGTTGATTTCAGGAAAACTTGTAAGAACAACAAAAAAGCAGATGTCATAAGCTCTTCTCAAATAAATCAAGAATTCTCAAGACTTACCTCAGGATCACGATTTCTGGGATTCCTTGGTTTTTAACTACATCTTCCATTGTGGCGATGAATTTCTCGTGGGACGGATGAATTATCTGGGAAGTTCAATGTATTCCTTTTTGAGTAACCCCTTGCAGTCCACCCCTTCGCATCTTATATTCTTCCCAGTATGCGTTTTTCATCAATTAATCCTACGCAGCATGATATTCCTTTTTATCTTCTATTTCTTTGAGGATTTTCCAATTTAGTTGCCAAATCACTTTTTGGATAATTTGTCTGAATATAATCCTTGGATAATCGAATAAAGAAGGTGTATAATATCACGTCAAAAGCAGCTTCTGTTACAATCGCAATTGGCTAAGTAAAGGATTTGCCCTGAAATTCTAATAGATTCCATGTACCACCAGAAATTATGCAACCAAGATAATTTTCAGGTTCAGCTTTTTTCTGATACTAACACCGAACAAGAACTGACATCATAGATTAATGCCCTTGCTTTCTCTAACGTGTCTCCACATGTTTCTTTTGAGCTTTTATCACTTCTTGAAAGGAGTGAAGCAATTTGTTTGAGTTCGCCAACATGTGCTAAAATATCGTCTCTTTTGGAATAAATGATTTAGGATGGATGTGTCAGTGTGTGCGCGTGTGGAGCGGGTTTTTTAGACTAGATTAGTTGGCACGCGTACTCCCTTTTTTATAGTTTTCGAGGGTTGTTGTGCGGTTCGTTGGGGTATCGGCTTTTTGCGGAACGTGGGCGTAGTGAGGCGAACCTACGGCTTGCGTTTGTGTGTGTTTTTAGTGTGGTGTGGCGTTTTCTTTTGTGTCCCACACTTTCTTTTTTAAAGATTAAGTACGTTTTTTGGGTGTCTAAAAAAAGGGGAGGTTTTCGTTGGTTTTGTTGTTGGGTTTATTTGCGTTTTCTGAATAGTTTGAGCCCGTCCATTTCGGTGACGTATTCAAATCCGTTTTCGATTAGGTCTGTTGCTTGTTCTATGTTTTGGGCTACTTTGCAGGTGTAGTTGTCGTCTCTGTCAAATTGAAGTAATTGTGTGTAGATTGAGTGTCGTCTCGATTTTGCGGTGTCCCATTTGTTGTTTAGTGAATAGTATGTCTCTGGTTTTGTGGTATGTTATTGTTGGAAGTAGTGTCTTAGGTCGTAGAGTCTGGATGGCTTTTATCGATGGGTCTTGTAGTTTTTCGGCTGTTTTGTTTCGGTAATGTCTGAACCATTTTCCGTAGGTTCCGCTGTTCCATGTTCCGAATATGTTTTCGTTGAGGCTTATGTTTCGGGATGCTAGGTATTTGTTGAGCATGTTGAGTGTTTTGTTTGTCATTTTTAGGACTCTTGGGCTTCCGTTTTTGGCGGTTTCGGGGTATATTGCTCCGTTTTGTAGGTCTAGGTTTCTGAGTGTTATTCTCATTAGTTCTACGGGTCTTAATCCTGTGTCTTTGGATATTGCTATTGCTGTGCTTAGTTTGGGTGGGCTGTTTGCCATGATTGTTTCGATTTTTGTTTCTTGCGGGATTTTGGGCATTTTGGCGTTTTCGTGGTATTTTGGTTTCGTCCATGTTAGGTTATGGATTCTGGCGTAGTGTTCGTATGCCATGATTAGGTTTCGTTTGTATCCGTTGTTTTTGTCTAGTGTTGCTACGAAGGTTTTTACTGATTCGGGGTCGTTTAGGTTTGTGTGTTTTTCTAGGACGTAAAGACATTTGCTCATGTTCTTGATTGTGTCTTCTGCTTTGCCTGTTTTCTTGAGTTCCCATAAAACCTTTAGTTATTTTTCCGTTAGGGTTGGTATTCGGTGCTGTAGGGTTGGTGTGCTGGACATAACCCGCCTTCTGTTCAAAGACGGCATTCAGCTAAACGGGCTACCCGCATCTCCAGCGAGACAGTCATCGACGCCTATTTGCCCTTCCACCCTGCAGGACAGTCGTTTCACCGTAGCCACCCAGCCTCCTCAACAACACAGCATCATCGTCACGCGCTGGATGGACGTTTCGTTTCTGTTCTGTTGCCAGGGCTCTCGCACTACGCCTTTACAGGCGTTGCAAGTCTGCTTTGTGGACGGAGTTTCCTCAAACGCTCATCCTCATTACGTTCGAAAGCCGCCCGCCAGCTCACCAACCCAACATAGTACAATTAGCGTCGTGTGAAATAAAAATTTTGGGACAGAAAGTTAAGAGGGGAATTCGCCACTTTTAACATGTGAAGAAACTTGAAGCCAACAATCATTCCGGCCTAGGCACTATTTCTCACATTCAGGTTATGGGAGCCCCCTTTCCGTTGTTTAGTTCGCGACCACAAACGTATCCAACATCATCAAAGTGCCCGAAGGTTTCCAAACAATATAATCAGCCATCGACAACGCATCTTCAGGCGCCGTAATCCTCATAGCAAACGGAATCTTCAGCGAACACATAACAATGAACAAATCAATCACCTATCGGCACAAGGAGCAACCTAACAATAATCAACACCATACATGACAAAGATTTGCACAACTCCATGAAATTTTTCATGGGCAAGTCAAAACAAGAACAATCAACATTCAAGGTTAATGATAAAACATACAAAACCTCATCAGAGAGACACATCAAAGAACATCATGATACATCATGAAACACGCATAGTAACGTTTATATCTCCAAAACATGCCTCTGATTACCTTTGGCAATCATTGTTCAACGCCAAAAAGTAGATGCCACTTTCGATTTTAAGATCGGAAGTGAAGAAGTGCAAGTGAGACGGAGGCAGAAGCCTTTATGCTCACAATGAACACCATGCAGAGAAAATCTAGACTGCCTATTTCAAACGTTAAACAGACACCGGCAAAAAAGCTCGACATGCTACGCCGTCTGATGGATGGCTCGGCTTGAGCGCTGAAGAAGGGCGCAGCCAACTGCGAAAAGCCTCGGGTAGACGCATGCTGTCATAGATCCGAGGATTCCTGAATGAGACTTCTCGTTGTGGTTCCTTCGGGAACCGCGACACTCCAGTAATGGAGTGGGAACCCCTTGAACTGAAGCATCTTAGTAATGGGCGGAAAAGAAACCAACTGGGATTCCCTGACTAGCGGCGAGCGAAAGGGGAAAAGTCCAAACCGAACCTTGCAGGGAAACTTGCGAGGGATGTAGTGTTATGGGCCCGGTTTCCTTCTCTCCAACGAACTTGAAGTGGCCTGGAATGGTCTGCCAAAGAGGGTGAAAGCCCCGTAGAGAAAAGCTGGAAGAAGTTGGACTGGGATCCCCGAGTACCATACCCCGGTTTGGGTGTGGAAATCTGGGAGTCACCAACTCTCAAGACTAAATACGTCTCAAGACCGATAGCGAACTAGTACGATGACGGAAAGTTGAAAAGTATCCCGAAAGGGAGTTGAAAAGAGTCTGAAACCAGACGGTTATAACCGTGTGCAGCCCGGAAGGACAGATCCCTCCAAAAGGAAACCATGGTGACATGGCGGTACAATGGAGGGGGACTAGGGTTGCATGTTCCGTACTGAAACACGGGCCGGGGAGCTCACAATCGTGGCAAGCTTAAGGGTGGAAGCCTGCAAGCGTAGGAAAACCGACATGCGTGAAGCTGGCGCAAGCCAGTTAGACGCGGGGTCTGAAAGGGCCCGGAGTCACGGTTGTGAACGCTAGAAACCGGGCGATCTAGCCCCGGGTAGGGCGAAGTCAGGCGAAAGCCTGGTGGAGGCCCGAAAGGGTGCTAACGTGCAATTTGTTCCCCTGACCTGGGGCTAGGGGCTAAAGACCAATCTAGCCCGGTGATAGCTAGTTCCCTCCGAAGTGGGTCGCAACCCAGCCTCGAGCGAGGCGGCCGATGGGGTAGAGCACTGATTGGAAAGTAAGGAGCCGAAAGGCTCCCCTTTTCTTTCAAACTCCGAATCCACCGGCGTCGTAGACCTCGAGAGACGGGTTATGGGGGGTAAGCCCCTATGCCGAGAGGGGAACAACTCAGACTGAGGTTAAGGCCCCCAAGTGCTGGCTAAATGTGACAAGAAAGGCGTTATCAGCCCCAGACAGCGGGGAGGTAGGCTTAGAAGCAGCCATCCTTTAAAGAAAGCGTAACAGCTCACCCGCCGAGGCTGATGGCCCTGAAAATGGACGGGGCTAAGCCAGCCGCCGATACCTCGGGGCACGACGTTTAGTCGTAATCCGGTAGGAGGGCGTCCTGATTGGGTAGAAGCTGGGTCGTGAGATCCAGTGGACCGTTCAGGATTGCAGATCCCGGTAGTAGTAACAGCAAAGAAGGGTGAGAATCCCTTCCGCCGAAAGGGCAAGGGTTCCCCAGCAACGCGTCGTCAGCTGGGGGTAAGCCGGTCCTAAGACTAGTCCTAATCGAACTAGTCGAAAGGGAATCCGGTTAATATTCCGGAGCCACAGAGGTACATGCGGTAACGCAAGCCTAATGCCTGACGCTTCGAGGTAGGCTGAGCAAAGCAGTCGCTTTGTTTAACCGTATAAGCCTGGGGAGTGCCGCAATGGCGAGAACCAGGTAAAAGCGGGAATAGCTGCCCGTTTTTAGGGCGGTTCAGCCGAGCCTTGGAGTCACTGAAAAGGGCGTTGGGAAGGATCCTCTGTGACCGTACCTAAGATCCGACACAGGTGCCCCTAGGCAAGAAACCTTAGGCGTGTCGGGTGTACATCAAGCGAGGGAACTAGGCAAATTAGCCCCGTAACTTCGGGATAAGGGGTGCCTGCGTTTTTAGTCTCTGACTGGAATCGCAGGTCGCAGTGACAAGGGGGTCCTGACTGTTTAATAAAAACACAGGGAACCGCAAGCGCGAAAGCGTGTGAACGGTTTCTGAATCTTGGCCAGTACAGGTACCTGAAATCCGGGTCCAACCGGCCTAAGGGCCTGCAAACGCCGGGAGTAACTCTGACTCTCTCAAGGTAGCCAAATGCCTTGTCGGGTAAGTTCCGACGCGCATGAATAGATCAACTAGGGCCCCGCTGTCCCCGCTTGGTACCCGGTGAACCCACCTGGTGGACGCACAGTCCATCGTCTCCCATCGGGAAGAGAAGACCCCGTGGAGTTTTACTGCAGCCTGTTGCTGGGATGTGTTTGTGTTTGCAGAGCGTAGGCGGGAGCCGTTATATCCTGGTTCCTCCGGGAGCCGGGGGAGGCGACCTTGGAACACCGCCCTTACGCAGTCATGTCTCTTACCGGCGCCCGTGAGGGTGCTGAGACAACAGCAGGTGGGCAGTTCGGCTGGGGCGGCACTCCCTTGAAAAGATATCAAGGGGGCCCCAAGATTGGCTCAGGCGGGACAGAAACCCGTCGTAGAGTGCAAGGGCAAAAGCCAGTCTGACTGAATCCTCCACAGTAAGGGATCCAGAGGCGAAAGCCTGGCCTAGCGATCATTCATGTCCCCTCTGGTGGGGGCTGGATGCGACAGAAAAATTACCCCGGGAGTAATTGGCTTGTCGCGGGCGAGAGTCCCTATCGACCCCGCGGTTTGGTACTTCGACGTCGGCTCTTCCTATCCTGGCCCTGCATAAGGGGCCAAGGGTGAGGCTGCTCGCCTATTAAAAGGGAACGTGAGCTGGGTTTAGACCGTCGTGAGACAGGTCGGACTCTATCTGATGGGAGTGTTGGTCGCCTGAGGGGAAAGGGTCCCCAGTACGAGAGGAACGGGACGCTGTGGCCTCTAGTTTACCGGTTGTCCGACAGGGCACTGCCGGGCAGCCACGCCATTGGTGATAAGGGCTGAAAGCATCTAAGCCCGAAGCCTTTCCTGAAAATAGGCGGCCATTCCCAACGCTGGGCGCTTGGTAACAGGCGTCTTGTTGGGACGAGGGTCCCCATAGAAGATGGGGTTGATGGAGCTGGAGTGTACGCGTCAAGACTTCGGTCGAGATGTTTAGCTCGCGGCCTCCAATCGCCCAAGGTGTCGAGTCCAAGTGCTGGTGTCTGGACGATATATTGAACAGGCACTAAGCTTAGTCGTTCTCTGCATGGTGTTCAAAAGTGCAATCTCTTTCTCTGCGTGTATCTGTGTGAGCTTAGTCTAGACCTTGTTCACTATATGCTCCAAATCTGGACATAACAAAAAATGTATTTAACAAGTGAAGAGAAGGAAGGTTTAGGGTTTGTTTTTGGGGTATGTTTCTATTGTTTTCTGTATTAGCTCTCTTAATGCGTCGTGGTCGTGAAGTATCGGATTTTCCTTTATTCGTATAACGATTTTGTCACTTAATTGCAGGATTTCTCTTTTACTTAAGATTTTGTGCCCTCTTTCTCGTGTTGTTTCTTCCAACAGGTCCATGAAACAGTCTCCGCATAAACCTTCTGTGTCTATTGGGTTTGTTTCAAAACTGTAGAGTTTGTTGACTTTTCAGTTGCAGCTGTTGCAGTTTTCTCCGTCTTCATACCATTTGCTTATTATTTTTGGCATTTTCGTTTTTCACCTTTTTTTGAGGTGTTTCGCAAGAATAAAACTATTTGCTATCGTTGTTTGCTACTTTTTTTCCAAATATATGTGAAATCAGTTTTTCGAGATTTTTTCTTTTAAATGCTCTCTGTAATCCAGTAAGCAAATATTATAACAGAAACCATTAAGTATCATGGGGAGTTAAACAATGTCAGACGAATGGAATATTGGCATAAGAAGACCTTCTACAGTAAGCGATTGGAAGAAGCTGATACAAGATTTTAGAGATCAGTTTCCTTATGACTCTCTCACTGCTTTAATAGTCGAAACCTTTGCCAATGCACTAGATGCAAAAGCAACAAAAATAGACATCCATATTGATAGCGATACCTGATAGCGATACCTATAAAATAATGGATAATGGTCACGGTATGACTTCGTATGATTTTAAGGAATATCACAATATTGCATCTCTTACAAAACGTCGTGGAGAAGGGATAGGATTCGCGGGAGTCGGCGCTAAAGTCTTTCTAGATAGAGCAGAATACATAGCTACAGAGACGAAATCTGAAAATTTCAACCGTGCTACTTACTGGGCTTTTTATGGTGAATCTTTGCAGTGGGAACCTATTGCACTACCTAACAAACTAAGCTATTCGACAGGGACGTATGTAGAAGTAAAGTTAAGAAACAACGAAGACACAGGCAAACTCAAATGTGAATTTGTAGAAACGGTGTTGCACCAATATTACAATGCTGTTTTATTAGGGTATTACCAATTAAGAAGTGTTACTATTAATGGAAAAGAAGTGAAACCTTGGCAAGTGCCTGAAAATAAAATAGAAAAAAGAAAAGATATCGATTTCAGATATGGCGGGCACCGTGTCAAGGGTTTCCTCATAAAATCCACAGATGCAATCGATGAGGAATTTCAGGGACCATTTATTGCAGTGTACGGAAAAACAGTTATGCAATGGTGGTTCAGACAATACCCACTAAAAAGTGAAACCTTTTATGGCATAATTTTAGCTGATCATTTAATAGAGATTTTGAGAACGTCGAAATCAGATTTTGAACGCACTTCAATGCTTTGGAAAAAATTTCAAGGAAAAATGGGGCAAGTGTTTTCAAACTGGTTAGATGAAATTGACGCAAAACCGAAACTTCCATCCTCCACTGACTTGGATAATATGACTAGGGAATTAGAAAAAAGCATAAACACTGTCTTGAAAATGCCCGAACTTGCTGATTTGGCAAACACAATTTTTCAAAATATAATTCAAAGAACTGTGGCAATACGAAGTGAAAAAGGCGAACTTGCCGGTACACAGTTGGAAGGTATGCAAACAACCTCTGGAACATTAGGGGGTCAAGAAGAGGGAAAAGGTGTAGAGACGGTCGGCGAAGAAGAAGGAACAGGGGTCATAGAAGACGAAAGTGGAATAACGCCTATCGAGAGAGTTAGGCGACGAATTAAAGGTGGAATAAAAATAGGTTATGACGAACGGCTTGAAGACCCGTTAGAAGGATGGCTCGACCCGGGAAAGCAAACAATTATTATCAATAAGGCGCATCCTGCATGGAAAGTTGCAGATGGATTGACTTGGCAAGCAGGAGATCAGCGTGTAAGAGTATATCATATGCTTCGCACGGTGTTCTCCGTGTTGGTAGAAGAAGGTGGAATGGAGACACCGAAAGAAACCTTTGCGAAACTTTTTTCTTGTTGGTATGATTCATGGGTTAAGGATAAATTATGAAAATCCCGTTAGAAATTCAAAAGATAAGAGACCCAGCCGGCGCTAGTCGTTTCAGGGCGCTTGTTTCTTTTCAGGACGCAATTGCAGATACTTCGCAAAGTCAAAAACTTATTCAAATCCAGAAAGAATATACAATTCTTGTCAGCAATGGTCAAAGGCTCTTAAAAGAAATACGTGGCAATAAAAAAAGTATGGCTGATTCTCAGCGTCAATGGTCATTAGCGGATAAAATTTATTCTTTCATAAAGAGAATCGAAAATGACGGCTACGTCTTTGCAAACGTGTCAGAAGCACTACCGCGGGATATTGGACTGTCAAAATCTCAACTAAACTACCTTATAAAGTTCAAAACATACTATCCCTCAATTGATCAGGTGTACAAAGAAATCAACTGGTCTAAATACAGAGAAATCCTCGATATGAGATCCCCTGAGTTAAGAAAAATCTGCGAAAACAAGATCCTTTCAAGCGAGATTAAAACAGATCACGACATAAGAATGTTCAAAAAAAATAGTAGAAAAACAAGGTAATTAGTTTAAAAAAGGAAGATATTGTTGTCGTCTTCGAAACCTTTGATTAGTTTAAAATTGTCTGCTTATTTTGGTATGATTAGTCCAATCCTAACGTTCATCTTAATAGACCTAGCAATCTTCTATGCTCCATGGTTTAGTTGGACTGGAAACGCTCTAAGCGACTTAGGTGTTCATGAAGAATCAGCCGCACTATTTAATTCTGGCTTGATCATCGGCGGAATTCTAAACATCATCTTCGCGTTCGGAGTGATGCGCTTCTACCAAAACCAAACAGTCGGCAAAGACGGCACCTTCTTCCTACTACTCGCCGGAATCTTCCTCGCCTCCATCGGTATATTCCCCGAAACCGCACCGAACAACATCCATTACATCGTCTCAGTCGCCTTTTTCGCCGCGTTCCCCATGTCATTGCTGATTCAGTCCGTTGCTCTGATGCAAACGCCCAAAAACCGAAAGCTCGGCATATTCACCCTTGCCATTGCTATAATCGCCATTATACCGTGGGCAATCTGGATGCCACTAAAACCATACGAAGGCGTTGCCATCCCCGAACTCGTCTCAGCCACAGCCGCAGCAACATGGTCAATCATTATGGGCTTAACGCTGCTTCGAGGAAAACAAGCCGCTTAGCCTTCAACCCCGCATAAAACCACGCTGCAACTCTAAGACCTCACTACTATCCTTAGCCTTCCCATAAGCCTCAAGCCTTTCATAATTAAGCCTAACAAACTCAGGACCCCACTTGAAAATGCCCAGTAGTTTCTCTGCATCTGACTTAAAATCTGCAATGTATAACGCTGCAGCAAGCGCCTCAACCGTGCTCAATTTCGTCGGCGTCCCAAAATTCACTGGATTCGCAGCAACCAGAAAAGGCAAACAACGAGAAACCAAATACCGTGGAAGACGCGGCTGAATGCCTTGCTCCCAACTGTAATCCAAAGCCGCCAACCCAAACCACTCCATCCTTGGCTTGTCTGCTGGCGAAAAAGCACGCTCTGCAAGGGCGTTGAGCACTATTGCGCCTCGTGGCAGAAGCCTAACCTGATAAACCACATTCACTAACCCAAACCGTTTCAGCTTCAGAGCTGAACACTTCTTCGGGTCGCACTCCCGCGCATGATAAACAACAATCCTAACCACGCCGGCGCACCTGAACATGCGACATCGGGTCATCCAAAACCCTTGGAATCCAATCAATCAAATCCGTAGCAACCATATGAAAACCCAGCTCGCGCCGCACGAAATCGCCACAAGCACCATTAACAAACGCGCCCGCAACCGCAGCCTCAAAAGCATTAGCACTCTGCGACAGAAAAGCAGCCACAACACCGCTTAGCACGTCACCCGTCCCCCCAACCGTCATCCCAGGATTTCCAGTGAAATTAAGCTTAACACGCTGACCATCAGAAATGACATCGACATTACCCTTCAACAAAATCACACCGCCAAGTCCTTTTGCACTTTTCCTGACATCTTCAACCTTTGCTTCCAACTCAGCAGGCGGAAAATGCCCAACCAAAGTGTTATACTCGCCAGCGTGAGGCGTAAAAACCACGGGCACCTTCAAACAACGCCTAAACTCGCCAAACGCCTTCAGCCCATCCGCATCGAGCAACAACGGCTTACCAGCCTTCTCCACACTCGCTATCAGCACCTTAACCGCTTCTTTCGTCTCCTCATGCAAACCCAACCCAGGTCCAACCGCAACTGCTGTTGCCATGCTCAAATGCTGCTCAAATGCAGAGATATTGTCAGTGCTTAGGTGTGTGCCCTTCAGTTTTATCGTAATCAAGTTAGGCGAATACGCAGAAATCGCATAAGCCGTCTTCTCAGGCGCAGCAACGTAAGCAATATCCACACCGGTCCTCAACGCTGCCAAGGCAACGTAAGCCGGAGCGCCAGAATAAACCTCACTTCCGCCAACCACAAGCAACCTGCCAAAATCGCCCTTATGCGTCTCAGGGGCACGAGGCTTAACCACAAGCCCAACGTCACCAGGACCAGCAGACCGCTCAAACTCACGGGGCAAACCAATGTCGGCAACTTTCAACTCGCCAACAAAACGCTTCGCCTTTAACAATCCGGCCTTGGCTCGATGAAAAGTAACCGTTAAATCAGCCCTAACCACCTCGCCAAAAGTCTTGCCCGAATCAGCATCAAGCCCACTCGGCACGTCAACAGCCACAAGAAAAGTCTTCAACCGATTAACCCTGCTAATCAACTGCTTAACAGGCGGACGCGGTTCACCCTTCGCTCCGATGCCGAGTAAGGCGTCAACAACCACGTCAGCATTAACTTCTGGAATGACCGAAGAATCATGAACCTCACAAATAGGCACAGCGTTCCTCAACTCATACAAAGATTCCCAATTCTTCCTAGCGGCTTCATGTGAAATCTCCGAAGATCGACCAGCCAAAACCACCTCAACCTTATAGCCAGCAGACAAGAGATGCCGCGCAGCCACAAAGCCATCTCCACCATTACCGCCCAAACCACAAAAAACTGCAACCCTTGTCTTCAGCGACCGAAAACGTGTCTTAATAACATCTGCAACAGCTTTTCCAGCGTTCTCCATCAGCTGCAGTTGAGAAACGCCAAAATACTCGGCGTTAAGCTCGAGCGCCCGCATCTCACGGCTCGTGATAACTTCCTGTTCCATAGTTACTCTTCTGCCCTATTTGTGTAGAAATAGTTTCCGCAGAGGCTATAAATGCGATATGAATTCGAAATCACAGCGTGATTTCCCAGAGCAAACTATTTTAAGGCTACTCCAACAAACATAGAGTCAAAGGTGAATCGAAAAGTATGCCAATAGCATTTGTATTAGTTAACACAGAAATCGGCGCAGAAAGCGAAGTAATGAAAACCATCAAAAAAGTGGAAGGCGTAGAAGAAGCCTACGCAGTCTACGGCGTCTACGACGTCGTTGCCAAGATAAAAGCAGACTCGATGGACAAGCTTAAGGAAATCGTAACTTGGCACGTGAGACGCTTAGACAAAGTACGCTCCACGCTAACCATGATAGTCGTCGAAGAGCAGAAGAAATAGCTCTTCAAACTCTCTCTTTTTTGACGTAATCTGCATTTGCGCGGAAACTTCTTATCTCATAGCATACATTGTGCTGAAGAACAGGAATGGTTTATCTCCACATCGGAATTGACGACACGGACTCGCCAAGAAGAGGCTGCACTACCTACATAGCGGCACTTCTGGTAGAAAAGCTGACAAAGCTAGACGTGAGGTTTATAGATTACCCAAATTTGATCCGACTAAACCCAAATGTTCCTTGGAAGACTCGAGGCAACGGTGCACTTTGTTTGAGAATAGAATGTAATGAAAATCTAGTTCAGGGCGTCAAGGAAATAGTTGTAGCAGCCGTGGAGGAAAACTCTGACTTCGACAATGCTGGCACCGATCCGGGCATCGTTCTCTTCTTCAGAAAAGTAGTTCCAAAAGAAATCAGAAACTTTGCCAAAAAGGCGATTCAAGGCATTGTGAAATTGGATGACGCTTTGAGGATTGTCAAGGAATTTGGCGCGGAAGCCTTGGGCTACAAATCTGGTCGTGGCGTTATCGGAGCGTTGGCAGCCGTGGGTGAAACCTTAGAAGGCGATCACACTTACGAGTTTATTGCGTATCGTCTTACTAAGAATTGTGGGACAAAACGGCTCGTGGACGCTGCTTCTGTGCGGAGGATGAATCAAATGACGGCACCATTAACTTTCAACAGTATAGACTTGGAAGAGGGTAGAGTATTAATCACTCCAAGAGGACCGGATCCGATTTTCTTCGGCATCAGAGGTGAAAACCCAGAAATTGTTACGGAGGCATTTGGCATGGTTCACGCTAAAGAGCCGGTTGAGAGGTGGGTTGTCTTTCGCACAAATCAGGGGACAGACGCTCATTTGCGGAGAATTGACTTTATTGGCGACATACATCCTTTTCACTCAGTTATAGTAAGAGGTACTGTCGTAAATGCGCCTAAGATTGTTCCTTTACGACACGTGATTTTTTCAATAAAACATGACAGTGCAATGATTGATTGCGCTGCCTACGAACCTACTGGAGACCTCAGAAAAGCCGCAAAGCAACTAATAATCGGCGACGAAATCGAAGTTTACGGTGGAGTGCGCCCTGCATCTGAGGCTCATCCGATGACGATAAACCTTGAAAAGATTCGTGTCATAAAACTAGTACCCAAGATTTCCCTACACAACCCAAAGTGTCTAGTGTGTGGCAAAACAATGTCTTCGATGGGGAAGAATCAGGGCTATCGTTGCGACAAATGCGGGTACAAATCAAAAGAGCTAACAAAAATTCAAACAGCCGAAAAAAGAGCTTTAGAAAAGAGGCTCTACGTAACATCACCCCACTCACAGAGACACCTCACAAAGCCCTTCCCTCGGTACGGGCAGGAGAAGACGCTTGACCAATCACATTTTAAAATGATTCAAGAGTGGCATTCTCCATAGAAACTCCAACTCTGTTTTTATATAACGAAATCTGATAGTAGCTTTCTTTGAGGCGTTGAGAATGGATTTCAACGAGGTAATTCGTACAAGAAGAAGCGTCAGGGAATTCAAGAAAGACCCCATTCCACAGGACGTTTTGAACAGAGTTTTAGACGCTGTACGCATCGCACCCTCTGGTTCTAACCGTCAACCATGGCGATTTATTCTGATTACCGATGAGGTGTTAAAGCAGAAGATGATTACGGTCTGTAACAATCAAAAGTTCATCGTTGAGGCACCAGTAATTGTCGTGGCTTGTGGTCAAAGGCTGCCCTTAAACAGGGGTGGCTACATGGGCGAAATGAGTACGCTCTTGGATGTGGCTATAGCGTTTACACATCTGATTTTGGCAGCGAGGGCTGAAGGTTTGGGAACCTGCTGGATAGGCGCTTTTAGCAACGACGGAATTAAGAAGCTTTTGAAAGTTCCTCACGGATACGAAGTGGTTGCGGCAACGCCTCTTGGATACCCATCAAATAAGGATGCTTTCAATATGAATGCCCAAAGGAAAACCTTGGACGAAATAATCTCTGTAAACAAATTTTAGCGTCAGCCAATACTTCTTTCAATTTTGCAGCGAAGTTGTCTTCATCCTCAGCTATTCTTTTCTTTACTTCTTTCCAAGTGGCTGGGCAGTTTTTGTACTCTACACGTACGATGCGGTGGATAATTTTGTCAACTTCTTTTTTGTTTTCATTCGTAACCTCTATTCCTGCCTTCTCGAAGACGTTTTGAAGATGCCTAAAATAACAAGTCATAATAATCGCCTCAATATGCTGGATGGAAGTCAGTCAAGATGGTTTATTAACCTTTACTTCGTTCTCGCTAGTCCCAGCGTTCGAACACTTCTTCCGCGATTTGCGGTCTGTAAACAAAAACGTCCTCAGGATGTTCCACATATAAATAAACCATGTGCACTCTCGCAAAAGCGTCTGATTTGTTCAATATATAACTAAGCTTTTTGGAAGTACCTCATTATCCCGCTTGAAAACTTCATCGAAGATTTCTGCGCGCGCTCCAAGCGACATTTGGCAAATTAACATTGACCTCTTGTTTTGATTTTCTATTTTTCTTTCAAACATGACCAATTATTAGTGAGGCGATAACCGAGATCACAACTATAGCGATAGTTTCAAACAATGATACTTTCCAGTGCACTTGTGTTTTCTTTGATCGATAACGGACTAGGAAGATTCCGACGATGACCGCGACTATGCTGAGCGCAGAGATGGTGTTAAATGGTTTTGGCAGAGTCAAGTAAGTCGCTATCGGTATTATGCCTGCTAGAAAAGTTGTTGCGCTGCAGATTGTTGCGGCTTGAAGGTTTGATCTGCTTATCTCCTTATGCAGGACAAGGAATAGTTGTTCAATTAACAACAATGATTTGCCTCGTTCTCTTTTGTCGGCAATGTCGTCGAGACTGTAGTTTATTAAATTCTGCAGGGTCTTCATAGCTGCTAGATCTTCGGTTATCCCGCCTAGCAGAAAGCTTGAGAAATTTGTTATGGATACAGCTGTTAGTGTTAGGAAGGCCGCGAATGCTGCTGTGTTTGCGGCTAAACCTCCTATGAAAGCGGATAGAATCACCACAAGCCCCGTAATTGAGCCGTCAGTTAAACCCGCGACAATTTCGAGTATGGGCTCTTTTTTCAAAAGTAAACTTCGCCATTCTCTACCCAGCCTGGCGCCTTTTTCAGTCGGCTCTACCGTTCCCTTTTGGCTTAAAGAAATTAATCCTTCAGCAGCCATTGCGTCCAGAGTTCTGTCGAGGTCGCTCATTTCAATGCATGCGTAACCTGCGCAGACCTTGTCAATGCGACGTTTGATCAGGGGTCTTGAAGTTATAGTTCCTTTGGTGAGGTTCAGCAGCACGATTACCCTTATTATGTCTGGTAGTTCCTGTATCTCAAATGACAAGCTGGTTGGTCACCGTGCGTTTTGTGGTAAAGAGTGCGCGAATTAATAACTATTGTGCAGTTAGCTTGAGTGCGTGGGTGTTATTGAAAGTTCAGTTCGAAAGAGATTGGAACCTTTTCTCCTCACAATTGCCCTAATGGGCATATTTTCTGTGCGATTTTGAAAACTGATTCAGCTTTTTTTCGTTCTCGTTCGTTGCCTTTTTCCAGTTTGGCTTCCATGTTGAAGCGTATGTTAGTGAAAATCAGCTTTTCCGAGCCTTCGGCATTCACCTTTAGCGCGCGCATGCTGATGTGTGGTGGGGCTGCCCGGATTTGGACCGGGGTCTAGAGAGCCCAAGTCTCCAAGCCTAGACCAAGCTAGCCGACAGCCCCGCCTATGCGCAATTGCCTATCTTGATAGGAAAAGCTTGAATTAAGGTTTTCCCACAGAAAAGGATTTGAAACGAAAACAACACATTACGAAAGGATTCCTATGCAAAAAGAAGGAAATAACGAGCTCATAATCAGACAAGCCATCCCAAGCGACTGGGGAAAAATCCTTCCGCTTTTCGAACAGCTCTATCATGGCGACATAGGACCTGATCTGAGAAAAGTCTTCGCAATTCTCGCCAAAAGCAAGGAAAGCTCCGTCTTAATAGCTGAACAAAATGAAAAACCAGTAGGCGTTCTAGTCGGTAGTTATCACTTAGACGTTGATTGGGAAGGCAAAATCGCAAAAGTCCAAGCAATAATAGTAGATGAAAAACGTCGAAATCGAGGAGTAGGTAAGAAACTGCTCAGCCATTTTCTAACCCAAACAAAAGAGAACAATTGCCAAGCAATCACGCTAAGGGTAAACCAGAAGAACAGAGGCGCTCGTCTTTTCTACGAAAAGCTCAATTTTTCGAAAGCAGAAACTGACGAATACATCCTAGAGCTCTGACTGACGAAAAAAGTTTTCTTACTCTCCACAAATTTAGTAGAGCCTAACGTAAATCCCAAATACCTCTGCACATCAAGAGAGAGCATAAAGTATTAAAAGTTCGTTATAATAACATACTGAGTCAAAATTCAAAGATGGTGAGCCAACTTGGCAAGAGCAAAGAAAAGCATGCTGAGGCCCGCTGTAATATTTCTCATTGGAATTATTTTGATTGCTCTCTCATTCACGTTTTGGTACTTCGCAGTATCCCCTATGGTCCGTTTGGATACATATAGAATCCCAAGGCAATCAAATTCGATAACCATTCCTAACGCCTCTAGTTCCATTTATTACTTTGGCAGCAATTCCTCACAAGCCATTTACAACGAAAGTCGCCCAGTCGACTATTCTCTCAATTTGTCTATTGAAATCAACGCAACGCAAAAAACAGGCCCAATTAGGGTGACCATTTACGTCAGTGGCAATCCAATCTTCAAAGCAACAACGAATGCAACGGACAGAACAATATGGTGCAATACTACGAATCCTATTTCGTCCTTGATGGACGCCTTCACAGGAGGTACAACACCTTACATCGTTATCCAAAACCTGAACACAACATCGGCAACGAGCGTTTCGTATATCTATAATTACAGCGCAATGTTCAGGAATAGCGATGGCTTACCGCTGGTAATTTTTGTTGTGGGAGTGATAATCGTAGTAGTAGAGGGCGTTGTTCTGCTCAGGCTCTTGATTAGACGAGTAAGAGGGCGCTAAACAATTCCGAAATTTAATGACGAGCAAAACACAACATTACTTTCGGGCACGTCAAGCATCTTTCTGGAAGAGGAGCATCTTCTGAAAGTGTTTTTAAATATCCTACGTAATAAGTGCAACTTTCTGGTTTCTTTTCCTCGGCAACGTGGACTTTTAAGTCAGTCGAAGCTACAGCTTCTACGGAGCTCAAATCCCGACTATCTTTTAAGACCAAGTCAAGCTTAGAGTGGCAGTGAGGGCATGCATAATAGCTTTCTCTCGACAATTCGCCTTCGCTCGCAAGCAGAATAGGTTGCCTGAATTCTTTTCCACAGTTGCCGTAGGGACACACCAGGTCGTTGCCCATTTTCGATTCCCCCACGCTAGTATATTAAATATTAATAATTAATAAATATTTTCGTATTAATGCACAACAAGAGTACATTAATGGTCATTCACGAACCTAGAACTTTGAAACGTACCAATCTGCAAATCTTCTCAGCGCCTTAGCCCTATGCGAAAATTCGTTCTTCTCGCCTATAGACATCTCTGCGAAGGTCTTCCTTCCACGTTTTTCAGGAAGGAAAACAGGGTCAAAACCAAAGCCCGTGACCCCACTTATCTGTTTTGTGATTCTGCCTTCAATTCTTCCATGGAAGCATTTGGGCGATTTCAATTTTGGACTATAGCATGCAACTACTGATTCGAAAAACGCACTTCTTTTCTCTACGTCTTTCATCAGTTTGAGAATTCCTTTCGTCCCTATAGTTTGAAACACGTAGGAGGAATATGGGCCTGGAAAACCGTTAAAGGCTTCTATGAACAAGCCGGCGTCTTCAACAATTATTGGCAAGCAACACTTTCTCGCTGCATCCTTAGCGCTTGCTTTAGCAACGTCTTCTATATTGTCTGCTTGGATTTCAATAGTTTCCACGCTAAGCATGGCGGTCGAAAGACCAAATTCGCTTAGAACAAGGCGGGCTTCATTGAACTTGTGAATATTACCCGTAACCAGAAAGACCACTTTTTTCAATGGTTTGTTGATCACTGTTTTTTCGCACCCTTAGCGGCTGCATCCAAATATTTTTGCCAGTCGATTTGAACGGTCCCTAATAGGTTTCCGTCAGGACCTTTGAGGCTTGCTTGCCTGTCGCCCCAATGTTCGTCATGAGGAGGTTCAAAGTCCACGCCTCTACTTTTCGGCATTTCACAGAAGTGGTTAATATTGTCCACAATAAATTTGACGGTCGGAGCGTTCTCGCCTATTTCCGCTTTTTCTTTAGGAATTAGTCCGATTTCAACGGCTACGCATTGAAAACCAGAATAGCCTGAATGCTCGTACATTTTCGTTAACCCCAATGCCTTTTCATAGAATTCTATTGCTTTTTTAAGGTAACAAACGTTGAAGGTTATACACCAAACAGTTTCGGTCATTTTTTCACCTTTCTTCTCTCTCTGCCACGTATCTTCCTCTTTTTTCTATTTCTTTGATTTTCTCTAAAACGCTTTCCATTGTTTTTTTCCCTACGATTTTTTCGTAACCGTCCATCATGACGTTGAAGCATTCTTCTGCGTATCGATAATGTGTGCTTTGGAAGGCTCTCTTCATCAAGTGTAGGTCTACTCCTTGGATTTCTAGTTCCGTGGAGTATTCTCCTAAGCCGAAGTCAACAAAGACTACTTTCTCGTAAGGGGTTAGAATCATGTTCGAGGTTGTTAAATCGCCGTGGATTATGCCGTGATTGTGGAGTTGACCGATCAGTTCTCCGATATATTGGCAAAGAAGCAGTCTTTCTTCGTCCTCCAGCTCATTGAGGACTTGTTTGACTTGTTTTCCTTCAATGAATTCCATGATGATGGTTGAGTTTTTGGTGTCTATCATGAAGATCGTCGGCGTTGGAACTCCTGCTTCTTTGGCACGGTGGATGAGTTGTGGTTCGTGAATGGTTCTGCAAGTTCTTATTTGTTCGTCAAGTTTTGAAGGTCGGTAATTTTTGGGCAGTCGTTTTTTCATTATTACCTTTCTTCCGTGCCAGTCTTCTAGAAACAGGCTGGCTTCCGCTCCTTTTCGCATCAGCAAACCGTTTGAGCCTCCTTAACCCATGGCACGTGAACCTCTTCCAATCGCCACTTCAATCGAACAAAACTCTTCTCAATAGGCGTTATAAGTCCATGCTTAAACGCAAGTATGCCTGTCCAAGCAATCATAGCTCCATTATCTGTTGCGTATTCTGCTGGAACCACAGAGAATTTGGCGTTGTGTTCCTTTGCGATTTCGTTGATCATGGATTGTAAGCGTTTGTTTGCGGCAACTCCGCCTGTTAGTGATACCTCGTGTTTTTCGGTGTGTGCGAGTGCTCTTTCCGTTACTTCTGCTAGCATGGAGAAGGCTATTTCTTGAAGGCTATAACAGAGGTCTTCTAGACGATAAATTCGTTTGCGAAGTTGTTGTGTGGTCGCGGTTAACAGACCGCTGTAGGACAAGTCCATGCCTTTGACTATGTAAGGAAGGGGAATCAATTTTTTCCCTCGTGTTGCCAGTCGCTCAATAACTGCGCCGAAGGGCATGCCCTCTTTCTGGCGTAGTCCAGCTTCTCGCGCAAAAACGTCGAGACAGTTACCAATTGCTATGTCTAGAGTTTCACCGAAAACACGGTATCGGTTTGCCTCAAAAGCTGTAACTATGGTGTTTCCACCAGAAACGTAAAGAGTCACGGGGTCTCTTGCCTTTTCTATTAATTTGCCAATTTCTATGTGCGCGATGCAATGGTTGACTCCAACAAGCGGCACGTTAAGATAGGAAGCTAATGCGCGCGCTGCTGTTGCGCCCGTCCTGAGGCATGGACCTAAGCCTGGTCCCTGCGAAAACGCTACAGCTGTGATTTCTTTCGGCTTTATTCCTGCTTTTTGAAAGGCTTTTTCCAGAACTTCTCCTGCAACTTGCGCGTGATGCCTGGCTGCCTCTCTTGGGTGGATGCCACCCTCTTCAGGTATGTAGGCGCTTATGATGTTGGCTAAGATTTCGCCATCAGATGAGGCTATTCCTGCGCTGAAGTCGTCTGCGGTTGATTCGATGCCTAGGCAATATGCAAAGTTTTTCTGCAATTCCTGCACCCAATGATTTAGGGTTCAATGTTTGTGTTAAACATTTTTAATTCAATCATTTACAGTTCAACATACATATTTTTATTCTCAAAGAGCAGTATATATAACTAGGAATTAAGGACACGGTAGCCATGCCTAAAAAGAACGACTTGGAGCACAAAGCTCTCATGAGCATAGCGAATACTGGCAGTGAAGGTGTGCTTCAGTCTGATTTGTGGCGCAAGCTCGGTGCCAGCAGCAGAGAGGGTTCTAGAATAGCCTTGAAACTCGAAAATAAAGGGCTAATCAACCGCCAAAAAGAACTCTGCGAGGGTCGATGGACTTTCAGGCTTTATCCGAAACGAAAACAAGCTTCAATAAACTCCATCGCAGACTGCCCATGTCTCACATGTTCGGAAAACTTACGCTGCGGTTCTTGGGGTGCCACTTCTCCGAACGACTGCGAAAAGCTAACTGACTGGATTTTGAAACAGACATCGGAGAAAGTGATGGATCCTCAAGGTGACAGCTAACCATTGCCGAAAACTTGGCTGAAAATGCATAGGCGAGATTATTATTATCAGAAAGCTAAAGAAGAGAAGTACCGCTCAAGAGCGGCATACAAGCTGTTACAAGTTATACGCAAATACCGTTTTATGAAACCTAAAGACATTGTCGTGGATTTGGGCGCGGCGCCTGGTGGTTGGCTACAGGTTGCCAGCAAGACCGTGGGAGAGCAAGGTGTTGTCTTAGGTATTGACCTTAAAGAGATTGAACCATTAACCGAATCCAATGTCTGCGCAATAGTCGGCGACATCACAAGACCAGAGATAGCGAACCAAATCAAAGAAATCCTGCGACACCCTGCAGACGTCGTTATCTCCGACGTTTCGCAAAACCTTTCTGGAGTCTGGGAGCTTGACCACGCCCGACAAATCGATTTAGCAGGACAATCGCTCGAAATCGCATTTGCGGTTCTTAAAGCTGGCGGGAATTTCTTCGTCAAGACTTTTCAAGGTGAGATGACTGAAGACTTTATTGCAAAGGTCAAACGGCATTTTAGTCGTGTGGAGATTGTTAAGCCAAAGGCGAGTAGAATTAGAAGCGCAGAAATATACATTCTTGGTTTGCGTCTAAAGACCAAGCTGCCTTGATTATTTTGTTAGGTTTTCCGCTATCTCGTGCACAGTTACTGCTAATTTGTCGACTTCTTCTTTTGTGTTGTAGAAATAGGTTGACGCTCTAACCAAACCACTTCTCCTCACTATCTCCTTCATTAACGGCAAGGCACAATGATGACCCGACCTAATCATAATATTCGCGGTAACGTCAAGCGCCAAAGCTACGTCATGCGAGTTCAAGTTGCCAACGTTAAAAGCCAAAATACTAATCTTATGCTCAGGCTCAGAACCGTAAACTTCAACCTTTGGAATGTTGCAGAACTCTTCATACATTCGGCTGGCCAGTTCTTTTTCATACCTTTCAATGTTGTCCATTCCCAGTTTCTGCAGATAGTCGACGGCCGCACCCAATCCTATAACCTCTGCTATCGGTGGCGTACCTGCCTCAAAACGTTTAGAAGTTTTGTTCAATTTGTAATCGCCAATTTCCACGTCTTCAATCGCTCCGCCACCAATACACAATGGCTCAACCTCATCCATAACCTCATTCTTCATATACAAAACGCCAGAACCAGTTGGCCCGCACATCTTATGCCCGCTAAACGCAAGAAAGTCACAATCGATTTTTTGCAAATCCACTTTCATGTGCGGCACGGACTGTGCAGCATCAATAAGCATAAAGGCACCGTGCTCATGCGCAACTTTCGCTATTTCCTCTACTGGCAGTAACGTGCCAAGAACGTTTGACACGTGAGTGACAGCGACTAATTTCGTCTTATCATCAATCATCTTTTCAAAATCCGACAGTTCCAAGATCCCATGGGTTCTTGGCTCTTTAGGCATTACAACCTCCATTTCGACGCCGTAACGCTTCTTCAATCGAAGCCAAACGATATAATTCGAGTGATGTTCGAGAGCAGAGGTAACAATTTTGTCACCTTTTTTCCACTCTAAACCGCTAGCAACTGTGTTGATTCCTTCTGTAGTGTTTTTTGTCATGATGATTTCGTTTTCTGATTTTGCATTAACGAAACCCATCACTTTTGCACGTGCCTTTTCATATTCTTCATTCGCCTCTTGTGACAGGCGATGGACTCCTCTGCCCACGTTGGCGCGGTATTCATGGTAGAATTCAAGCATTTTCTGCAGCACTGGCTCTGGGGTGAGGCTGCTGGTTGCGCTGTCAAAGTATATTACACATGTTTTCAAGATTGGAAAATCTTGTCGGATTTTTTCGACGCCGAACAAGTTTTTGGTTCTCCTAATTGCGATTTAGGCGTTGTCTCTCTTATATGATTGTGGTTTGCAGCAAACTTTTCAATGAAATCAACACAAATGGCGAATTGTGAACTGCATGCACTTTGAACGCAATTACGAAAATGTAAAGATAACTGTCTCTGTCGGCGATATAACACAACAACAAATTGGCGTCATCATCAATCCAGCCAACAGTCGGTTAATAATGTGCGGCGGAGTGGCAGGCGCGATAGACGTGTCGGAGGAAGAGAAATAGAAAACGAAGCGCTAAGAAAACGAAGCACTGAAACATGCGCCAATCCCTGTCGGAAGGCAATCGCAACTTGGGCTGGAGACCTGAAAGCAAAATACGCCATTCACGCCCCGACAATGAAGAAACCAGTAATGATTGTCGAAAAAAACAACATATGCCTTGCCACAGATGGAGCGGCAAAGTGCGCAGAAGAACCAAAAATCAAGAGCATCACCTTTCCAGGGCCAGGTACAGGTGTCGGAGGCCTCAGTTCTAAAGAAGTCGTTATAGTAATGCTTAGCGCCCTAAAGGAGCAAATAAATTAAGGCACTACACTGCATGAAGTAATTTTTGTCGCCTTTGCAGAAGAATTAGCCGACGCATTCAAAGATATCTTCGAGCAAATTCTGATCTAGTCCGCAATTTTGACGCAATCTATGTCGGGCTGGGCTTTCAAATCTTCTCTGAGTCTTTTATTGGTGTCGACATTTTCTTTATGAATTGCTAGTCCGACAGTTTTAAATAGCAGTGTGATTGTAGAAATTAGTCAGAGAGTGACTATAGTGTCGGACTTTAGCGGGAAAAAACCGACATCAAAAGAAGAATTTGTTCAATTACTCAAAACTGCTGTGGTAAAAGAAGTTGGAGAAAGGAAAACTGTCGGCGCTGCGAGAAAGAAGCCTACAGTTGCCGGTACAGCGAGGGTTATGGGGGTTCATCGGGATACGCTTTATGAGTGGCTTAAAGACTTTAACGTCAAGTTCGACGAAATCGGGGAGGCCATTACTCCGCTATCTCCTCAAATATCAGAATCAACTGGAAGACCTACGTACTTGATTGGAGAAGCTATGGTGGGTGAAGGCGACGAAGTAGCGCACATTGATTTGTTAGTTGGCGACAAGAACGGTCCAGTCGGCGAGGCTTTTGCGAGTGGATTGTCGAATCTTTCTGTGGGACACACTCCGCTTTTGGCGGTGATTAGGCCAAATCTTCCGCCCAAGCCTCACACGCTTCTTGTGCCAAAGGTTACTGTGAAGAATATGGAAGATGTGGGCAAGATTTTCGGCCCAGCGCAGGCTGCCGTGGCGAAGGCGATTGCGGACGCGACGGAGGAAGGCATTATTCCAAGGGAAAAGCTCGACGAGTGGGTTATAATTTCGAGTGTTTTCATTCACCCGAATGCGAAGGATTACAGGCGAATATATCATTATAATTATTCTGCAACAAAACTGGCCTTGAAACGGGCTCTTTCAAAGTATCCTTCGTTTGACAAGGTGATTTACGATAAGGACCGGGCGAAGCATCCAATAATGGGCTTCAAAGTGCCTCGTCTCTGGCGGCCTCCGTACCTGCAGATTGCGCTGGACATTCCAAGTTTGGAACGCACAAGGAGCATTATCGGCGGTTTGCCCGAAAGTGACAGGATTATACTAGAAGTTGGAACGCCGTTGCTGAAGAAGTATGGCGTAAAAGTGATCCGTGACCTGCGTGAAGTGGCGAAGGATTACTTTGTTATCGCTGACCTCAAGACGTTGGATGTGGGCAAGGTGGAAGTCGACTTAGCTTTTGAAGAAACCGCAGACGCTGTGGTCGTATCGGGTTTGGCGGCACCGGAAACAATTGACGAGTTTCTCCATGAAGCTCAAAGGTTTGGTATCTATGGCATAATGGATATGATGAACGTCGAAAACCCTCTTGCCAAGCTTAAATCGCTTAAGAATTTCCCAGATGTTGTGATAATGCATCGTCCTATTGATGTTGAGAAATCTGGGAAGCAACATGCTTGGGCGATGATTAAGGAGATTAAACAAGCGTTTAAGGACAAAAAATTCCTTGTTGCAGTTGCTGGCGGCGTAACTCCATACAATGTGCAAGAGGCTCTGAGTTTCGGCGCGGACATAATTATCGTTGGCAGATACATTACACAATCTCGGGACGTGGAAAGAGCGACGAGAGACTTTCTCGAAAGCACGATGGAAATGCGCGAAGACATCGACTTGTTCCGTGTGCATGTTGAGTAACTCTGTTTTTATACCCCTTTTTTTCTCACTATATTGCTAGAAGAGATGAGCTATGAAAAGAGCAGTAGGCATTTTTCTTTCATTGCTATTGTTGGTTTCCATAGCTTTCCCATACTACACCATCGTAGTTGGCTACGCTTCTCCTAACGAAAAAGAGTTTGTGATAAAGTCAAGCGTAAAGTTCACTACGCTTGGTCAAGTGTGGAATTTCACTGAAGAAGAGGAGGCAATAAGCCTTTACATGAACAACTCGTGGCAAACGGTATATTTGATAAATAGTTCGCAACCATTTGAAACTGTCAAAACAGATAAGGATGGAAATGCTATCGCAATTTTGAACCTATCACAGGCAAAAGTTGGCACCAGTGCAGAATACAATGTATTCTACCAAGTTGTCTCGAAACCTAGGACCCTTCCAAACATTGATGAAAACACTGCATTAAGCCTATCCGACATTCCACACAACTTGACAGAGCCATATTTGAGCAACAGCGGAACATGGATGACCAACAACTCCAAGCTTAAGACTCAAGCTGAACTCCTAGCTGGAAACGAAAAAAACGTGTTGGTGATTGTTGAAAATTTTGTGAGTTGGATGTGGGGACAAATCAAATATCCTAATTCTACTAATCCAGCGGTTTCGCATGAAGTGCCTTTGTATCCTAACGAAACTTTGTCTTACAAGGAAGGCGATTGTGACGACCAAGCAATTTTACTTATTTCCTTGTGCCACATAATCGGAATTCCTGCTTATCTTCAAATAGGCTGTATTTACATGCCTTCTCAGAATGATGCCACCCCATCGCCAGCATGGAATGGAACAATAGAAAATATCCAGATTCATATTGCATGGCACGGTTGGGCTATGGTTTACATTCCGCCGTGGGGCTGGTTGCCAGTCGACTTAACCTACAGCGCGAGAGGCAGCCCATTAGACGCTATAAAGACTGCCGCAGTGACTTCTCAAGACACCATACAATACATGAACACTATTGAAACAGACTATGTGAATGAAGCACGGCAATACCGAAGCTTCCTCATAAACAATAATTTTCGTATACAAGCTTCTGACGAAATCATCCCAGGACGTGGAACTGATGCATTTGGCTTCATTTCAGACTCTTTAATGCAATATGTGTTAATCATGTTGCTGCTTACGGGAGTTGTTGCCATCTTTACAGTGGCTTTGTTGTATATCCGATGGATTAAGAAAAAGTCTGGTAGAGGGTCTATCAACTCAAATAGTCCATTATAGTGTGAGCATAAACCTTTGTAGCATTCATCAAGTCCTTCGCGTACACAAACTCGTTGTAGGCATGGCATACTTCTCCATATTCAGGACCAAATGAAACTGTCGGAATTCCCAGTGACTCTCTAAAGCTGTGTGCATCGCTGGTCGCAGTCATACAAAGCGCCAGAGGCTTATAGCCCAACACACTTTTCCCATGCTTTTGCAGGATCCTAACCAACGGTTCATTTGCGGGAGTGTAAGATGCCAACGTGCGATTGATGATTTCACAATCAAAATTCTCGGGAAGAATGAATTTTACAAACTCTTCAACAGCATCTGGATTACCGCCCGCTGGCACTCTTACGTCGATTTCTGCTTCGCACCTTTCTGGCACTATGTTAACTTTTGTTCCACCTCTTAGGATTCCGACGTTAATGGTGTAATGATCCATCGACCTTGTGATTTCTTTCGGTTTTATTCCCATTCCCTTAGCAATTTTTGCAAGGTCAATTTTTCCATTACGAGCAAGTGTTTTCGCATCGTTTGGAGTCTTCACTTCCATTTTTTCGAGTGCGTCTAGTTTCTTTATAAACTTCGTTAATGATAGGATTGCGTTTTCTCCAAAAGCTGGCGTGGCTCCATGTGCAGGTTTGCCTTTGGCAGTCAGTCTTATCCAGAGGTTGCCGCGTTCGCCGGCGATGACAGAGTATCCTGAGTGAAGGTAGCCCGTGGGTTCTGTGATTAAGCAGACGTCGCCATCCAATTTATGATTTTTAAGCAGCCAGATCGCGCCTGCTGGTCCCATCGCTTCTTCGTCGCAGACTGCCGCGAAAACCGCTGTTCCGCCTAACTTGTCCTCAATATGCTTCAGATTAGCACCCGCCATAAGCATCGAGGCAATCCCGCCTTTCATGTCAGAAGCGCCTCTGCCAAAAACTTTGCCTTCCTCTATTTTTCCGCTAAAGGGCGGGATTTTCCAGTTTTTAGGATCCCCCGCGGGAACGACATCTATGTGTCCGCACAGGATTATCTTTGGTTTGCCCTTGCCCATCGTGGCTATAATGTTAGCATGTCCTTTAACCGGCTCAAGCTTCTTGAACGCAATTCCATGCTCGCCAAGAAACGTTTCAATAACCTCAACAACGCCAGACACGTCACCTGGAGGATTTTCTCCTCCTCCTTGGACGAGTCCCGAACAGAAACTCACCAAGTCTTTCTCGCATTGTTTCAGGCACTCTTCAACTCTCTGATTTTTCGCCTTCAATGCTTATCCTTCCGAGAGATGCCACTTTCTGTTAATTGCATATTTTAGGTTATTCAAAGTTTAAAACAGTTAAGCCTTTGGACACAAGCAAATCCTTAATAAACAAGATTGTCACTTTTCACTAAAGTTTACACGAAAACTGCTTCATGGAGAGTAGAAGTGTCTCATGGCGAAATTCAAAATAATCGTGTCTGACCCCTCAACTGGAAGGTCTCAGGTCGTGGAACTTGAAGGTTCCCGCGCTGCGCCACTGATTGGTAGAAGACTAGGCGAGGCAATAGACGGCTCTGTAATAGGGCAGAGTGGCAGTAAACTGCAAATTACAGGCGGCTCCGATAAAGACGGCTTTCCAATGCGTCGCGACATTCATGGAGGCGTAAGAGCACACACGATATTTAGCGGAGGAATCGGTTTTCACCCAAAACGCAAAGGTGAGAGGCGGAGAAAAACGGTCAGAGGCAACGTAATCACCGAAGAAATAACCCAAATCAACATGAAAACCACCGAAAAATCGCAGAAAAAAGCGGAAAAAACTGTAAAAACAGAAACAAAAGAGGAAAAGACTACCGTGGAAACTGAGCCAAAACCTGCTCCTTAGAAAGGAACTGTTGCCTGAACGTAAGTTCTTGCGACTAACTTTTGGCGTTTTGGTTTTAGCGCATAACTCTTTTATCTTTCCCGATTCAATTATGTGAGGATTACCATGACAACACCTCAAAGCACGCATCAGCTTCCAGCACAACCAGAATGCAATATAGGCACCATAGGGCATGTTGACCACGGAAAAACCACACTAGTTCAAGCGTTAACTGGCGTTTGGGCTTCTAGGCACAGCGAAGAACTGCGACGTGGAATCACAATAAAACTAGGCTACGCTGACGCGCCAATTTATAAGTGTCCAAACTGCAACGAGCCAGAATGCTACACCACAAAAACTACTTGTCCCAACTGCAAAACAGCATGCGAGTTCGTGCGCGCCATAAGCTTTGTTGACGCGCCAGGCCATGAAGCACTTATGGCTACGATGCTTTCAGGTGCGGCAATCATGGACGGCGCAATACTGGTCATCGCCGCGGATGAGCATTGCCCTCAGCCTCAGACGCGGGAGCATTTGGCGGCCGCAGAGATTGTTGGAATCAAGAATCTGATTATTGTGCAGAATAAGATTGACTTGGTTGATGAAAAGCGTGCTTTGGAGAATTATCAGAAAATTGTCGATTTTGTGAAGGGCAGCATTGCTGAGGGGGCGCCTATTATTCCTGTTTCTGCCCAGCATGGCGTTAACATTGACGTGTTGATTCAGGCGATGGAACAGTATATTCCAACGCCCAAGCGAGATCCGAGTTTGCCGCCGATAATGTACGTGGTTCGCTCATTTGACGTGAACAAACCTGGCACGTTGGTTGATGATTTGAAAGGCGGAGTTTTAGGAGGCGGCATTGTGCAGGGAAAGTTCCAGATTGATGATGAAATAGAGATTCGCCCTGGAATCCGCATAGAGAAAAGCGAAAAAGTCACGTACGAGCCTCTTTTCACAAAGGTTGCCAGTTTGAATGCTGGGGGAAAGAAGGTGAAATCTGCCCAGTGCGGCGGTTTGGTGGGTGTTGGCACGCTTCTTGATCCGTCTTTGACCAAGGCGGATGGAGTAACTGGCAATCTTGTTGGCAAACCAGACATGCTTCCACCAATCTTGAACGAGGTCACATTGGAAACTTTCTTTCTTGAGCGTGCTGTTGGGACAAAAGAGCTCGTAGAGGTGGAAAAGCTGCAGGTTCGGGAAATGTTTTTGCTAGATGTCGGGACTACCATTACTGCGGGAACTGTGAGTTCGATAAAGGGAAACGCTGTCACGTTTAAGCTTGGTCGCCCCGTCTGTGCCCAAGAAGGATCACGAGTGGCTATTAGCAGAAAAATCGCCGGAAGATGGCGACTTATAGGCTATGGCATAATGATTTGACAAATTGTTTAGGGAATAAATTGGCAACAAAAATCATAATTGACACGAATTTTCTTTTTATTCCGTCAAAGTTTAGATTAGACATTTTTGAAGAGCTAAACAAGTTGCTATTGCAGAACGTAGAACCCGCTCTTCTATCTCCAACCTGTCAGGAACTGCAAAAACTTGCAAAGTCAAACTCCGTTAAGCTGAGCAAGCAGGCACGGTTGGGGCTTAAGCTGGCTGAAAAATGTCAAATTGTTGAGGTGGAACGTAAAGGCAACGAGTCGAATGATGATTTAATTCTTCGCATAGCTCGAGAATGGAAGTGCCCAGTTGCCACAAACGACAAAGAACTACGAAAAAGGTTGAGGAGTGTTAGTGTTCCAGTTGTTTTTTTGAGGCAAAAGTCTCGGTTGGAAGTTGAGGGTAATGTTTAGTAGTGTGTTTATAGAATTGTATAACCGATTTGGACACGTCTTTTAAACGTGGTAGCCTTCAAAAGAAACGTTCTCACGGTTGCTTAAAAACTGTTTGTGGATTTTGTAGAACAAAAAAACTAAAAAGAATCATAGTCTATACGATTATTGGGAGATAATCGTAGAAAATGACTGAAGTTGGCGATATAATAAGCGCAATTTTTGCGTTGTTCTTTTTGCTTGTTCTCGGATATTTCTTCTACGCTGTCTTAGCCGTTCTATCGCAACCATTAGCGGCTCTTTTTGCTCTGGCTCTTATAGTAGCCGCTCTGGCAATAATAGTCAAGTTGATAAGGGAGATAGAATAGCATTGGCAAAAACAAAAGTCACGAAGAGAGACTATGCAAAAATAGGTGCTCTTTTGACTCTTGTTGGTGTAGTAATAGGTTCTATTTTTGGAATAAACAATTTAAGCGGGTTTGATGAGGCTCAGAAATTCTTCGGTTACACGGTAGTATTACTCTTTGCTTTATTCGTCTATTTTGAGTTTTTTAAAGAATACAAGCCAACAAAATAGAAGGTGAATGAGGGAAAAATTGGTGTTATACCCAGATGTTGAAAAGAGAGTAAAAGGAATCTCCCAAATGGCTAGGCTGTTTAAGGAAAAGGGATACGGCAAAACAGCGGATAAGATACTGGAATTTGCTGAGATACTGAATGAAAAAGAAGTTCCGTCAGACTTTTTGAAGAAGTTAGATGGTCTTTTCAATCTTTTCCAAACAGAATTCGAGAAACGTCTCTCAGTTGGACAAGACTTCCGTAGAAGGTGTTATGAAGAGGTAAAAAACTTCGTTTTTAGTGCAATAGGGCGAATGCAATCGGATTTTGCTCAAGCGACACTGCAAATCTACCCATCTCTTAATGCACTCAATCATGGAAGCCAAATTACTAAAGAAATTGCTGATGAGCTATCGAGGAAACAAATAAAAGATGACAATGTCGTTTTTCATCTCTACTGTTTTGCGTTTCTGATTCAGATAGAAGGTATTTTTGACGAACTAGCAAGAGTGATGTATTTCTTCAAAACTGTGGACAAGAATAGAATCCCGACACCTCAAGAATTAAGTGAGATGACCGTATGGAATGTGCTGAGTGAATTTAGGACTCCGCCAGTATTTCTTGAGAACTGGTCAGAAAAGAAAAACATAAGGAATGCAATAGGGCATGCGACCGTGTTCTACGATTCTTCCAAGAAAGAAGCTCGATTTATCGACACGCCCGCTGAATACGACAGAACCCTAAGCGTCAGTCAATTCATGGAAAAAGGTTTGCAACTTGATGATTCCGTTGCAGCATTTTCATATATCATGATTCTGCTTAAACTTTACGACTTTATATTAGGAAAGACTCCTTTCGTTTAGACACGGTTTAATTAATCCCTTTCAAGCGCGCGCGTCCTTTTGGGTTTTGGGTTTTGGGGATATGATTCAAAAAGAGACTTTAGCGAATACGGAGAGTGTGTGCAAGGCAATGAAATCCTAACCTTGCACACCAATAGTAAAGGATAGTTGAAAGCACAACTGTCCTTACATTGCACTCTCTAGGATTGCCGTATGGTCGAATCCAATTAGACTAGCGGTTGAAAAAAGATAATAGGTTTTTGTTTTTTGGCTATAGATTCATAATAAGCATATGCCGAAAAACAAATCTTATATTTGAACAACAATAGAAGACAAACTAGAGGTTTAAGATGCGACTCAAATCCTGTATGAAAGTCTTGCAAGAATTAGACACACCAAAATGCCCAAAGTGCAACGGCAAAAGCAGAAGATTTTCTATCATTAAGGGAGTAACTAAGTATAAGTGCGAAAAATGCCAATACGTTTGGCAATTTTGAAACTTAGTTAAAGTCAGTCAAGAGGAGCAACAAAAGACAAACTAGGGATTCAAAATGAGCGAAGATGCAAGAAAGGAAGAGGAAAAAATCACAGATGAGGATTTGCTCGAAAAGGTTGATACAGAATTTGAGACAAAACTCAGAAAGATTTACCTCTCAGGAAAACTTCCCTTTAGTTATTACCTCAGACTTGCTCTACCATTTTTCTCACTATTGGGTTTCTTGATTGTTGGCTATCTACTTCTAGAAATAAACAGCGTATTGCCATCAGGTCTTTCTAAAGCAACGCCAAGTGAAGCACTTACGGTCTTGCTTGCTATGGTTGCCGCGCTCATTTCACTTCTATCATTATCGGTTGTCATGATTGACTTTGCTAAATCTGAGAAAGAAAGCGACATTCCCCTTCTCTTGTTGACTTACAACTATATTGTGCTGAAAAAGACGGTACCCTCTAAAAAGTTGCCTTTGTTGAAAGCATTGGTGATGCTCAAAAGTAAACAACCAGAGATTTCGTTAAAGAAATTTCTTCACTCTCCACTTGACAAATCATTAACCGAGAAAAAGTTATTTGAAATACTGTACGAGTAGTTGTCCTAAGCAACTAGTCCAAGATTCCCATTACTAGCCCAGAACGTTAGCACGTTAGAGCATATGAAAAGTGCGGTTTTCGGTTAGAAATCGCGTGGAGTAAAGCGGATGTCACGGTCAACCGCAAACCGTGGTTAGTAAATACTATGACGTGCGTCATATTTAAGTGTTATGGTGTTTGTCTATTTAAAAGAACAAAAACCAATAATACCCATAAGATTTAAATAGGGGCAAAGGTTTATATAGGAGAGAGTAAAGTAGATGGAAAAAGATGGATAAAACATTAACACAAAATAGTCTAACACGAAGAAGGTTAGACTAATGCCAAGACCTAACGATTATAACGCTCCGTGCTGTCCTATTTGTTGTGCAACGATGAGGAAAAACGGAACCGAAAAAACCCAATTGAAACTTACCAACCACAAAACAACCTTTATTCCCAAGCAACGCTGGCGATGTAGCAAGTGCGGATACAATGAAACTGAAAATTCAACCGCGCACAACTCAAACCATCGAACAGGCTACGGCAACCAAAAACTTTCACAACTCTCTAATTTGGCTGTGCTCTACAAACCACATATAGTTTCGAACACTCTAGATAGGTCTAGTAGCCCGAACACCTGTACGCTGAAAGAGCGGAGTGGGCAAACCACAGGTCTAGAGAGTGCTAGTCCTAAGCACCAAGAAGCAAGTAAGGACAACCTTTCTTAATCCTTCACCAAGTAATTTCTAACTCTATTGAAGGAAAGAAAGTAAGATAGTGAACAGTATATTCAACATAGTTAGTTAGAGTTAGGGTACTAGGGGAAGAGTAAAAACTAATAGAACTTATAGAGCACACCAAAATAGCCCAAGTCACCAACTAGAATCAACCAAAATGAGTTTATCATATAAGGAGACGGACGCTATTGTTGAACTGTTGGTCAGGGGTACAGATAGCGGGGGACATCGGTTCGGGTATATAAGTGTTTCGGTTATCGTACTATATAAGGCTTGTGTATTACGATATAATATAGCCCTATTTGATGGTCAACTATGGGCGGTATGGTGTTTAAACTTTACTTTAACGCTCTGGGCACGGTTAAATGGCTCTTTTAAAGTGCCGTATCGCACGTATTACGATATAATATTAATAATATCAATAATATTCCGCACGTCATCAGTAGTTGAACTGTAGGGCTAGATAGGTCTAAGTGTATCCGTGTTCGACAACACCAAAATAAGCCCACTATAAGCCTCTTGAGCCAAAAACGGCACAGAAACAACGTGCGCTAGCGAAACAAGCCATAAACAAGCCCCATTACCGAATAAGCCCGATTTTTATAAGGCAAAGTTGTTACATAAGCCCTTTTAAAACAAGCGAACCCCTCGTTTATTGGCTATGTAGTCCCTATTTGTCGTCCCTAGTCTTCCTTTTTCTGTGATAGTAACTGTTTTACGCGCTCTACTTCACTATACGGTTTTTGTTCTTGTGGTTGCTGTGTTGGTTGTGGCTCTGACTGTGGTTCGCTTATTGGTCGTGGCGATGGTTGACTTAGCGATTTTTGAAAATTGACTTGTTCTTCTAGCGTGTTTTTTGGTGCTTCTGCTTCTAGTTCCTCCTTTGTTTTTGGGTACAACGCGCTTAGAACGTCCTTATCATTTTGGTCTGTTATGTCTTTTCCCGTCATATGATAACTTTCGGGAGAGTCACTTTTTCCTTTTTTAGCGGGTGTAGGATTAAGCAAAGCCTCAATCGAGCGGTTATGATGTGGCTCGGAAAAGGCTTGATGCTCTGGATAGTTTCGTTCTTCTCTATACTCTACATGTTGTTTTTGTTCGTCCGTGATTCCGAAAACTTTAGCGTCACGTTCGCTTTCTGCTAGTCGTTTACGCGCTATATATTCTCTGTTATGCCTACGTTTTTCGTCCAAGTCTTTATAGGGCATTTTTATTCCTCTGAGTGTTCCTTTCTTAATTTTTCTAAGTAAGCCTTATAGCAAATTTCAGAGTTACAGAAATGATTAAGTTTTATTGCTGGCGGAGCGTTTGAAAGGTTTGCACCACACGTTTCGCATAAAACCTTGTGCGCTCGGTATTTTACTGTTTTAGCGCATTCTCGACTACAGTAAACTTGGCGTTGAAATGCCATAAGAGTTTTGCAAACAAAAGATTTACCGCAAACGGAACACGTTTTCGGATGGGACGCTAAGAATGTCTTTTTATCCTTTAGTTTACTCCAATTAGTAGGGGTAGGGGTAAACTCTTTTTTTACTTCCTCATTTTCCCTTATAGACTTTGGAAGGAATATCTTAGCCATTTTGCATTTCCCTCGTCCACTCAATCAAAAGCTGTTGATGTTTTACTTCGCGTTCTTTCTGTTTGGCTTCTTCCTTTTTTTCTTTCAGTCGGGCATAACAACTTTTGTGCCACCACTTGCCCTCTCGGAAGACTATCGTAGAGCGTTCGACAAACATTATACGCTTGTGACAACTAGGGCACATCATTACTTTTTACCTCTAGGTTTACGCCATTTTGCTTTTTGATAGTCAACCCAATCGAAAGTATGATGTCGTATTGTCACTCTTTATCGTCTTCCTTTTTTGGCTTTTGCTAAGTCCGTGAATTGCTCTGGGAAAAATTCTTTATCGTCAGAGTCGTAGAATTTGAACTGACGCTCTAGCGTCCATTTTCCGTCTTCTTTAGGCTTGGACACATAAACGAGCGTGAATTTTCGCGCGGGAGTATGCATTATAACTGAAAACGCTACGAGTAGGGCTTCTAAAGGCTCTGAATATTCGGGGTTCTCAGATAAAAATTCCGTAACGGGATTATCGTCTTCTTTTAACTTCGATTCCATTAATTCTAAAAGTTCAAGTCGTTTTTTCCTTATCTTAATTTCTTCTTCTTTTGCTTCGGATTCTTCGGTTGCTTGTTCTTCTTCTGCTTGACGCTCCGCAAATTCGGCAAACGTTTCTGATTGTTTCTCGTCTTCGGGTTCGCTCTCTTCTGCTTCACGCTCACAAAATTCCCTAAAAGTTTCTGATTTAGGTTTCTCGTCTTCGCTCATAGTTTTATAACCTTCTTTGCTCTAGCCTTTTTTAAAGGCTTTTTCGCTACCGCTAATTGTAACGGTTTAACTTCGAATTCGAATGTTTTTGATACCTTTTTTACTCGTTTAACCGTTTTTTTTAACCTCTTATTACTTCGATTTAGGGCGCGAGTGACTTGTGGCGTGTTCGTGTACGCGCCCTTTGTGAATAGGACGTAGAGTTTGACGTTGCTAGGTAGTGACTCCGTAGCACTCCACGCCCTATAGCACTAAGATGTGAGGCGAGAAGAAAACGGGAAATGCTGAGTAACCCGACCAAAGCGTCACCACTTTGGACTTCTCGCCTTTTAGTCACTTTTATTGTCCTTTTTTACCTTCTTTTATTGGGTATTCGTCTTCGACTGAGTATTCCTTTTTATCGCCGTCCGCATTCGTGTCGCTTTTCTTAGGCGTGTATGCGTCCGCTTCGACTTCTTTAGTTTCTAGAAGTTTGTTCTTGCGTTTTTGAATTCGTGCCTTTAGTTCTTCAGCACTCAGAGTATAATCTTCGTCTTCATTTCCCGTTAATGGGGAATCTCTTGTGTTACTCATTTTTTGTTTAAGTCACCTCTCTAGTATGGGTCTTTTAATTTCCGCTCTAACTCGTTCGTAGTCGGATTAATTACAAAAGTCGGAATTTTCGGGTTAAGTCTCGTGTCGGGTTCTAACTTGTGAATTTTAGTGCGTTTAACGAATACGCCGTTTACCCCAGCACTTCCGCACACACCGCTATCCATTTGGTTTATATAGACTTCGCCACTACGCTTGCAAGTGTAGAAAAACCAAGCCTTATATCTAGGGTCATTAGGGTCAAACTCCCAAACGAGAGTACACGAAAAATATGTATCTTCGTCAGTTAATTTTTCATTTGATTGTATGCGCTTAATAATGTAAATTTCTTGCTCCGCACGTTTAAACAGTTTAAGTTCGCTCATACGCACTTTTTCTATGCGAGTTCCGCTTTTTTCGTATTGCCTAAGATAAGCGTTCCACGTTTCCGTAGTAACTTCTCGATTCACAAAGTAACCTTTTTCGTCTTCAAAAACGGCACTATTGTCTGTAAAACTTGTTTCTCTCGGTTTTGGGTATTGTTGTTCTGCCATTTTATTGTTCACTATCCTTTATGCCTAATTTGCGGTTACGCTCCGCTCGCCATTTTTTCTTTATTTTGCCTAAGTCAGTTTCGTCAGGATTATCAGCGACAGTATAACCCGATTCGTCTTTGTGCGTTGAAATCATATTCTCCGCGCTGTTAGGGTCATAAAATTGACCGCTTTGCTCAGGGTGTTTTTTAATTCCGCGTAGGCTCTGACCGAGTAACGCCTTATAGTAACTCTCTGCCTTATCCCTCTCTATTTGCGTAGGAGCGTTGTGCATAACGTCAATAACAGCCTCAATCATATTTTTATAAGCCTCTTCCTTAGTGCTAACGTCTCTGCCAAAATCTTTCGTGTATAGGTCTTCGGTTTTCTGACCCATTTGAGCCTCGTTTAAGGGCGCGGAACCTGAACTGATTCTCTTTAAGGATTCTGAGGCGAGATTAACCTTCATAGTGATAAAATCGCTTAATTGTTCCTTTGTTTCACAATCTAACGCGCGTACGTCATGGAATTTATTGTAAACTTTGAGTTTTGCGTCCGATAAGTCGCCTTTATTCTGTCCTTCTAACTTGTCTTTTAAGGCTTGATTCTCTTTCGCTAATTCGATACTTTGCCTATTGTCTATCGTCAAATCTACTTCGCTATCGCCTATTCTAAGTTTCTTCTTTTCAAATTCTTTCTTTTCGGTTTCACTCATTTAGATTCCTCTTTCTCTGTCGTGTCGATTAGTTCGCCGTTCTTGCCTCTTTTGTAACCAAACGCCTTTAGCACTAAGGGCTTAAGTTCGTCTGGAATTGAGTCGAATCCAAAACTAGACGAATCGCTTAGTCGAATTAGAATAACAGTTTTAGGCAAATTAGCAGTTTTCTTGTCAATATACAAATCACTAAAGAACACTAGACGATTAGAAGGTGACAGTAAATCGAGTTGTTTTTGAATGTTCTCGGTTATCTCTTTCACAAGTGTTGATATGGGAATCTTTGTTCGCTCGCTTAGTTCGTTCCAAGTCTTCAGCGTTTCTGGACTTACGGACATCGTTGTTTGTTTACTCATTACTTTCACTTCACTACTATATTTCTGTCTATTTAAAAGTATTACCACCTATTTAAAACTTATGCCGTCACTTATCAGAAAAAGTTACGCTTATCCACTTATGCGACTATCAACTTATCCGCTTACCCGCCCTATACACGGGTTTTCACGCCCTATAGGGCGCGTAGAAAAGTACAAAGTTAACAGAAACAAAAAAAGAAAAAAATAGGGGTTTTAGCGGTTACTTATTTGGTCTAGATAACTATTTGCTAGGTCTAGTTTCTCGATGATTTGTTTAAGCAACTCGATTATTTCGTCTTCTTTGTCGGTCAAAATTCCACGCTCTGTTTAATGCGGAGTTTCTTCTCTACTACGTCACGGAATTCTTCTAAGTCGGTTATTGACTTGTGCATAGTGTTTTGACCGCTTTCTAACGCTTCGAGTTTTTTGAGAAGTTTTTCGTTTATGGCTTTTAACGCATCGATTTCTTTTTGAGCCTCAGTAAGCATTGATAGATTAACGTTTTGAACGTGAGAAACGCTTATTTGATTCATAGCTCGTACGTAAGCCTCACGGAGTTTTTCGGGATTGTTGATATATGCGTCTTCGTGGCACTTTTTGCCGACTATGGTTTTCCAAGTCGATTCACTACAAACAGAGCCTAAACAGTTGCATAAATAAGCGCGTAGGCAATGGAATCTTATGCGTTCGTTTGTCTTGATTCCGACTTTAGACGCTAATCGCCTTAATATCGGGCTAAGGTCTTGCGCTCTACCGCTATAGACTTTATCAGAATCTTTCTTGTTTCGGTTTTGCTCTAGCAATGCCTTAACAATCGGTATGCTATCACTATCGAGAAAGGCGTTCGCGTACACGCCCTCTTTCTTCGTGAAGATTCTTCCGACATAGATAGGAGCGTCATTATCTAAGTTGAGTTTGCGAAAATCAGAATAGTGAAATTCGACAAATTCCTCTGACCTAAGCCCAAAACTTTTACCGACAGCACAAACGTATCTTTGAAGTAAAGTGGTTCCTAAAATCGGGTCTATCATTTTTTGAAGAGTGGCTTTATCGAATTTATAATCGGTTGTTACACGTTCGCCACGACTTAGCTTTCTAGCGTCAAACTTGCGAAGATTTAGAGGCTTATCATAGAATCCAAAAAAGGAGCGAACCATAGCGGTTGTACTTTGACAATAGCCACTTGAGTAGCCTTTAGCTTTTAGCCAAGTGTAAAACTCGAAAATCCTCTTTCGCCATTGTTCACTTTCAGCTAGAATTTGTTTTCCGTTTTGGTTAGTGAATTCTAGCAACCGTTTCATATAGGTGCTGTAAGTGCGTTTCGTGTGCTTCGATTGAACGCTCAAATAATCGCTAATGACTTTATCCTCTGAAAAATCAATGATTATCGGTTCGATTTCAACACTCCGAGTTTTCATAACTCTCAGTCTAGCAGAGTTTGCGGAGTGACTTCTTATTTGCGACTTTGTTGTTTTGATTTTTCATTTTGTTTCACACTCCACACGCGAGAGGGTCTTTTTACTCGCTACATTCGAAGACACTTTCACCCTTACACCATGTTTATATGTTTAAGATTCCGTGTCCATATCGGTAATAGAATTGTTTAAATTCGTGTCTCAAACTTTATGTGGAAGAAAAGCCTCATTCGTAAGGGAGGCAAGACTAAATCATGTTTAAACTGATAACCTTAGAAGATACGATACGCATTCCTCCTGACAAATTTGGCAATCCGCTAACTGTGGTTGGTCATGAGCAGCTTAAGATGAAGTATGAAGGCATGGTTGACGCGGAACTGGGCTATGTTGTCGCTGTCACTAAGATTCAGGTTAATCCTGTAGGAAAAATCATTCCAGGCGACGGCGCGACCTATCATAAAGCCAAGTTCTCGCTTTTGACGTTCCTTCCTAGACTTCAGGAAATCGTAGAGGGCGAGGTGGTTGAGATCGCGGATTTCGGAGCGTTTGTACGTATAGGTCCACTCGATGCGTTGCTTCATGTAAGCCAACTTTTGGATGATTTCATATCTTACGACCAAAAACAGGGAGTGTTACTCGGGAAGGAAACAAAACGGAAACTCTCGACTGGTGATCATGTGCGTGTAAGAATAACCGCCGTGTCGCTTGGTCGTGGAGGGAGTTCAGGAAAAATCGGAGTGACGGCTAGACAGCCCTTCCTTGGCAAGCTTGACTGGATCAAAGACGAACTGAAACGGATGAAGGGAGAGGTTGAAGAGAAAGGTAAGAAACCAGAGAAAACCGAAAAAGCGGAAAGGAAGTGAGGTGCTAATTTATGCCTGAAAAAGCATGCCGAGAATGTCGCCTACTATCAGTTGGCTCAACATGTTCCAAATGCAAAAACGCCACGCTTAGCGAAGACTATTCTGGCTTGGTGATTATTTTTGACCCTGAGAACTCTTTGATCGCAAAGGCAATGAAGATAAAAGAAAAAGGACGTTACGCGTCGCGCGTAAGGTGATTCAAATTCACCTTCTCAAAGACGATTTGCGGGTCAAACTAAAATCACCGTTGGGAACATTGCTCACAGGTTCGTTCAGTCAGACAATAGAAGAATTTGAAAAGATAGTGAAGACAAAAAAGCCGCCCATGATTATTTCAGTGGGCGATGCACTTTCTGAGACGTTGCTGAAGCACGGTATTCTTCCCAGGATCTTAATCATTGATCATAAGGTTATGCGAAAGCCCGTTGTCCCTCTTGTAGCCGAAAGTTACGAAACTGCAAAACTCAGGAATGATCCAAGCACAATATCAGATGAGGCTTGGACTGTTGTGGAATCTGCTGTCAAACATAACCGTAACGTAAAAATTGTTGTAGAAGGCGAAGAAGACATGCTCACGTTAGTAGCCATTCTGTGCGCTCCCAAAAAGGCCTTGGTTGTCTACGGGCAGCCGCGTGAGGGTATGGTTATTGTTGAAGTTACTTTGCAAAAGAAAAGTGAGACGAGAAAAATCGTCAACGCGATGGCGTATGTTGCCTCGAAAAGCTAAAGTAAGAGATATGCATCTGTTTGAACACCAATGGACGGAAATAGGATGAAAGTCAAAGTCACTAATCAACATCACAATCCACTACTGAAAAGGAAAGAAGTGATCTTCGAAGCGGAACACGAACCGCGCGAAGGAACTCCAACCCGCGTTGAGTTGCGGAAAAACTTGGCAGAAATCCTGAAAGCAAACATCGACCTGATATTCATAAGACGGGCAGTCACAAAAACTGGCTCACTGCTCACGGTTGGAGAAGCAAACGTTTACGATACGGCTGAACAAGTGAAAATCGTTGAAGCTGAACACATAATAACAAGAAATATTCCACCCGCAAAACCGAAAGAAGAAGCTGTACCGCCACAGGAAGAAGCGCCTAAACCGAAGGAAGAGGGCGAAAAGAAACCGAAGGAGGCATAGTTAATTGCCTAAAGCAGAAAAAGAAGAGAAAGAAAAAGTGAAAGAAGGAAAAGCAACGGAAAAGGCACCGGCCAAGGAAGAAGCAGCGAAAACACCCGCGAAGGAACCAAAGGGCGCCGAAGAAGTTAAAGAAGCCAAAAAACCAGCTAAAGGCAAAATCCAAAAAAAGAAGAGAATTGAAAAGAAAATCCATACCATATACAAGATCGAAGGCGAATCAGTCACTCGACTACGACCCTTCTGCGAACGTTGCGGACCCGGCTATTTCATGGCGGATCATGGCAACCGATTCGCTTGCGGACATTGTGGCTTTACACGATACAAAGTAACCGGACCCGCTTAATAGGTTAAGCATGTTTTTATCTCCTAGAAGTCAATAGTAGAATAGGCGGAAAGAAAGAATGATCCAGGTGAACGTTTTCTTACACGACATTTCCGCAGAGCGCTTGTGGGACATAGAAAAGCCCATTCCTCAGATTCAAATCGCCACAAACCTAAATCTGGTAGGGATAAACAAAAAACACGAAGAGGAACTAGAAGTTCCTTTTGTTTTCTCGATTAATTACAATCCAGCCATTGCGCAGATAAATGTTAAGGGCAAAGCACTCGTCCGAGGTTCAAGAGAAGAGTTAAAGGAGATTTATGACGGATATACAGAAAAGAAGCCGCCGCCACCAGTGATTGTACAGGCTGTCTCGAACGTTGCATTTTTAGAATCTATATTAATCTCCCGTATACTGAATGTTCCACCGCCTATTCCATTGCCTCAGGTTACGCCTCCAGAGGGCGCCGGAAAGGAAAAGCCTTCGCCATCATACCGCGCATAAGAAACGATACTGAAAGTGCTACTTTAGTGGCACGTACATAGACGAACGAGAAGCGCCGATGCCTGGTGTGCCGTGTCTGACTGGCTTGTTTGTGATTGCAAACTCGCCGAGGTAGTAGCCTATCATTTCTGGCGTGATTGTTATGGATACAAACTCTTTTCCGTTGTGAACAAGCACGGTTGCGCCTACCATTTCTGGAAGAATGATCATGTCTCGGGCGTGGGTTTTCACCGTCATAGGTTTTCCCTGTCGCATCGATTCTTTTACCAGTCTTATATTCTCTAAGAGTTTGCGTTGTTCATTTGAAAGTCCGCGTCGTAGACTTCGGCGTTGCCGTGATGGAAGCAAGTGTATGAACTCGTCCATCGATATAGATTCGAGCTGGTTGAGGGTTAAACCCCTGTAATGGAATTCTTTCGGCATTTGTTTTCCCTGCTTTTTTGGATGTTCATTTTGGTTCTCTTAAACCTTTATCTTTTTTCGTCCTCGTCCGGTTCTTCTTGCGGCGATTAAGCCAACTTTCTGCCCTGGGGGTGCGTTGCGGGAGACTGTTTTTTGTTTTTGTCCGCCACGCTTGCTGCTTCCGTAAGGATGGACCGCCGGAATCATTGCTATGCCACGTGTTCTTCGGTAGGTGTGTCCTTTCGCTTGCATTAAGTGGAGTTTGCTTCCTGCTTTTAGCCATGGTTTGTCAACTCTGCCTGCACCCGTAATAACGCCCACCGTGGCTCTGCATAGGTCGTTGATGTAGTGTGTCTTTCCTGAAGGAAGTCTGATAATCGTCCCTTCTGGCGTGTGACCGACTATGGTTGCGTATGCTCCTGAGGCACGCGCGAGTTTTCCTCCGTCGTTAGGTGAGAGTTCTATGTTGCAAATCAAGGTGCCTTCTGGAATCTTGCCAATGGGTAGCACATTGCCGATGTCTATTGGAGCGGTGCCTCCGATTTTGATCTGTTGTCCCTCATAAACGCCTTCGGGCACCACTGTGTACCATGTTTCGCCGGTTTCCAATTTCACGGCTGCAAGGGGCGTGCCTCTGCCTGGCTCATGTGCAAGCTCCACTATTGAACTTTGAACAACGTTTTCCAGGTCTTGCCTATTCATGCTAGGATACTTCACAGGTGCAATTCTTTTATGCGTGGACGCTCTCCAAGGGAATCCGCCGCGACCGCGCCTTTGAACTCTGATCCGTTTTCCCATAACCTTTCATTCTCCTACAGTATTCCCAGTTTAATAGCCACATCCGAAGCCTTATAGTCTGGATGCAGACGGACAAAGGCTTTCTTCACGCCCTTATGAGTCAATACAACATTGACTTTCTCAACTCTAACCTCGTATAGTCGCTCCACCGCGTTCTTAACGTCAGCTCTGGTGGCTTTCATGTCCACAGCAAAGACCAGTTTGTTCTCTGACTCAAGAATACGACTCGTAACCTCGGTCATGAGTGGATAAAGAATAACCTCGTAGGGATCCATTCTATTGTTTGCCTCCGAAGCGTGTGTTGAGACTTTCAAACGCAGAGTTTACCCAAATGGTTAAGCGTCCAGGATGTGTGCCCGGTGCAAGCGACTCCACGTTTAAATCGTTTATTGTGGTGACTTCTATACCAGGCAGATTACGCGCGGCTTCGGCTATCCCATCATTCTTGTCTATCACGAGTAAAGGTCCCACTGCTTGTTTCATTTTTCTGCCGCGCATCTTGCCTTTGCCTGCTCTGATTTTTCTGCTCTCTTTTACGCGGTAAATGTCAGACAACACGCCCAGTGCTGTTAGGGCTTCTTCCACCTCTTTCGCCTTTTTCAATTTTTGAATCTCATCGGTGACCACTAAGGGGAAATCACGTACGTCTTCAACTGCGTGTCCACGGTTGGCAACGACCTCTTTTGAGCCAGTTGCCGCAATAGCAGAACGTAAGGCTAATTTCATTTCTTTTCGTGGAAGCTTCTTCCTAATCTTCTTCTCCACCCTTGGGGGAAAGGCTGCTCTGCCGCTTACCGTGCCTGGTGCAAATCTTGCTCTGTTTCCGTCTGCTTGTCTTGGCACTCTGGCTATGCCTAAGCCCACGCCTTGAGATTTCGCTGTTGTTCTTTTTCCAGCCATCGGGTCTCGTCCTTGCGGCTGAAGTCTATGAGTCTGAATAGTAACAACTGCGCGTTTTATAACGTCTGGTCTAATAGGGGTTGAGAAGACTTTTGGCACTTTTACCTTACCAACTGATGCACCCTTTAAGTCGAAGAGTTTTGCAGTCAATTTTCCCATACGGGCCATCCCCTAGTTCATGCGCCCTGAGGCGACTCCAGTGATACTTGGACGATTTTTGGAGGTTCCATGGGCACCTTCTTTGGCGTTCGCATCGGGTGTCGCAGTCTTATTAGGCGTTTACTCGCGCCTGCTACGCTTCCGCTAACGAGAATGTATGGTCCCTTCACTGATCCATAACGCAAAAATCCGCCCTTTGGGGATACCTCTTTTCCGTCAGCGCCGATTTTCAGAATGCGCTTGTTGTATTCTGTTCGCTGGTGATATCCCATCTGCCCAGCACGCGCAACAGTGTATAGCACCCTTGATGGGTTCCACGGTCCAATGGATGCAACTCCTCGCATAAGCTTTCGCGATTTGTGTGGCAAAATTGCGACACCTAAGCGTTTTACGGGTCCTTGGAAGCCTTTTCCCTTGCTTACAGCGATTACGTCAATGTATTGTCCTTCTTTGAAAATCTCAATCGCCGAAACAGTCTTGCCGAGCAAGTTTTTCGCGTATTCAAATTGGCTCTGTGTTGTGCCTCCGCCGACTTTGATTTCTGCCATGTCAGGCTTCTTTTTCGAAACACTCGCGAGTCGTGGTTGAGTTATTGCGATCAGGCGGAACTCTGAGACTTTGTCGAGGTTTTCTTCGATCTTCTTCAGCATTTGTTCAGTATTAAATTTTTCTGGCAAAGTCACTCGTCTTTCCAAGTCGTCTGGTGGGGCTTCCATCCATGCTTCGCTTAGTGTTTTGGTGCCGTATACGTCTTTTTTGTAGGCGCGGATGCAGCATATTAGAATCGGAGGTGCATCTAGAATTGTGACTGGGTTGATTATTTCTTTTCCGAAGTTTGGTGAACCCTGTTTGTCGTCAATGTAAAAAACGTGGGTCATTCCAGCCTTGTAACCCATAAATCCTAACAGGGCTGGTGAATCTGATTTTATCTTAGGCCAGTTTCTTATTCTGCCTATTGGACGTGCGGCACGTCCTCTGGGTAAATATGCAAGCGAACCGTGCCTTGGGGCATGCTGTTTTCTATGTCCCATTATTTATCCGTCTCGTCTCAGTTCAATACATTGTCGGGTTATAAATGTTACTTTAGATTTTTACCCTTCCATGTCGATATTCAATTGCAGTAGCTATCGCTAACAAACCGAAGATGAGTCCGGAGAAAAACCACCAGGCATTCTGACCTAAAGCACCTATTATGCTAACGATTGCTATTATTGCGTAAGTTGTGATCTCTGTCAAGTATTGATCGCTTACAATTTTGTCTTTCTGGCGAGCTGATAAAGCGATTAGCCAACCGCCAAAAATCATAACAGTCGCAGGAAGCGCTTGGAGTGGGAAATACGTTAACATAAACGCCTCAACAATTCCGAAAACTATGGCCATCGACAAAACGCTTACCATTGCAAATCGTCTTCCAAACTTCTTCTCGGTTTGGATGCCCAAGAGACCTGTCAGGAAAAGGTCGCCCAAACCGAGCGCCATTAAATTGTGGAGCGAAGGCACTACCGGTAAAACTATGAAAATGGGAAGCGCCAGATTGAGGACTTTCTCGCTCGTGGCTACCATGTATCCAGTGCCCAAGACTTGAATGATATCCATTACGGTTAAGAAAAGTGCAAAGGCAACTGTGGTTTTCCACGTGAAAAAGCTACCCACATATACTGTGATAAAGACGATGAAAATTATGGCAAATGTGTCCAGTAAATACCATTCCCACACCCATGTGTCTTTAAAGAGAAAATAAAGCGCCAAAAAGACAGCTGGACCTATGAAGCCGAGGTACCATTTCTGCGAGATTAAGTAGGTTACCATGAAGAGGGCGACAGAAAAAACCCATAAAAACAGGATGAGAATCGCTTGACTTGGTATGAAAACCAACGCCGTAACCATACCGCTCATTGCGATAACCAGTAGCACTGCGTCTCGGATGGTGAATTCTTTTTCTTCAAAAAGCGTCTTGACTCGTTTTTCTAGTTTTGCGGAGAGTAGGATTGTTGCCACGGCGATGAAGATTAGAGCAGAGGGCATCATTATGTCGAATGTCATAGCTCCTTCTATGACCAGCGTTGAAGATTTGCTTTTTGGTTTATCCGCAAATCACCGTGTTGAGGATGGCAAGAGCTGAATAAACTGCCTCTTCTGTTCGCACAGTTTCCGTTCCCTGCAATGGGATCATATTAACCACAAAATTAGCAATCCCGTCAAGGACTAGATTCTCAAGTTTCGCAATTTCATAAAGCCCTCTGGTTGGTGCACCAAAAGCTACTAGGACTTGATAGGCGTTTTTCCATCGGTTCAAAATAGCGTCTCTTATATTGGCGAACGGGGTTCCCAAACGAGAAGTTGCAATTACAAGATCAAAGCCGTGGTCTTTAATAAATTGTCCAAGAGGCATAGGCGATGCTGTTACTTGGAATCCCCAATAAATAGGAATTTCTTTACGGTTCACGACAACTGCTTCGGGTTGCGGATTGGTTGCAGTTATTCTAACGGTGATTCGTTTGTTGAGTTTAATTTCCTTATTTCTCACCAAAACTGGTCGTTCAACTCCCACGTCTACCAGCACGCCTTCATTTACCCGAGAAGTGGTGACGCCGTCTCTGAACTCGCCCGCCTTCAAGTCCCGCAGTTTCTTTGTTAATGGGTGATGAGGTGTGCGAAGGGGAGGTAAAATCCCTGCATAACGTAGTTCGGGTTTCATTTTGAACAACCATTTACGCAGGTACTGTGGAGTTTCCATATACGACAAAATTGTTGCAACCAAATTCATGTCCCGATTTTGGTTTGTCGTAGGGTCATCTGGGAAGACTATTACCTCGTTCACGCGAAAAATCGCCGCTGCCCGTCCGATCATTCCTATCCTTGCGGTTTTTTCTCTGAGGTGTGGAATATCGGAAACGATAGAAGCGGGTATGGCGATTGAGATTTCAGTTTTTCTGTACACTCTGCTCTCGCACTCTTTTATGACTTTGTTCATTGAGGCGTTAAATAATTTGCTTATTCATAATAAGGAAACTCGTGGAGCCGAGTTACAATTGAAACAAGAGTGAACTCACCATAGCAATACTCAGGTTTGCTCTCCCTTTTTGTTTCTAAAAAGGCTAAAACACATATACTCACGCTACAGAACAAGTGAAAGTATGACAGGCTCCGCTATTTTGGATAATTTGCAAACCTTGCGAAGTGTTGACAAGAGCAACATGTTGGAGTTGTGCCTAAAAACGAGCGAGTTTTGCCAAGAAGCTATAATGCAGACTCGGCGTTTTAGGCTGCCAAAAAGAGCGCAAGTTTCTAAGGGTGTGCAGATAAGTTATAGGAAACCTAAAAACATAGTAATCGCAGGAATGGGCGGCTCGGCTATAGGCGGCGACCTTTTACACGACTGGTTGCTAAACCGCATCTCCATACCGCTTGAAGTTTGCAGAGATTATGCTTTGCCTGCATATGCGAATGAAGAAACACTGGCCTTCATAATTAGTTATTCGGGCGAAACTGAGGAGGCTCTTTGTGCTTTATTGAATGCGGTCAAACGGAAGTGCATGATTGTGGCGGTTGCTTCTGGAGGCACTTTGATATCGTTTGCGCAAAGGCTTCATTTACCCTACCTGACCGTGCGAAGTGGGCTTCAACCACGTGTTGCAGTTCCGTACTTGTTCTTCCCCATCGTAATAATAATGGAAAAAATGGGACTTGTGAAAGACATAGAGGGAGAACTTGAAGAAACAATCCACGTGCTAGAGACATTGGCGAAGGAGAATGCGCCTAAGATGCCTCAAAAAAGTAATTTTGCTAAGAAATTAGCGTGGGAACTGCGCTCTACAATACCAGTGGTGTACGGGTTCAGGCAATATCACGCCGTAGCCGTGCGTTTCAAGTCGGAGTTAAATGAAAACAGCAAAATCCCAGCGAAACACGAGAGTTTTCCAGAGTTGAATCACAACGATGTTGTTGGATGGGAGGCGTCTGAAGAGCTTACTAAAAGGTTTACAGTGGTGCTTATTCGGGTCAAAGATGAGCCACCAGAGATACGCAATAGAATAGAGGCTACGAAGAAATTGGTGTTACCCAAAGTAAGAAAGACTCTAGAGGTTCATGCCGTTGGCGAGTCTGTCTTGGCGAAAATGTTTTCAGTGCTTTTTCTAGGCGACCTTGCAAGCATCTATTTGGCTATTTTGCTTGGCGTTGACCCTGCGCCAGTGGATATAATTACTGCGATGAAAAAGGAGATGCAGAGAAACTATAACCTTGTTGAAAAATTGGAAAAAGAAGTCAACGCATTAATTGGTTAACTCTTTATTTTCCCTTCGACGAATTCTTGGAACCATTGCTCTGCCGTGGCTAAGGGCTTTGTTTGCGGCGGATTCTTGAAGGCATACGCCGAGACACTTTCAAGCGCGCCTGCGACTTTTCTTTCTAACGCAATTCTTACCGCTCTAATCACGTCGAATAGCACTGAACCCGCGTTTGGTGCGTCTACAGTGCAGAGTCGTATGTCCATCCTCATGGGCGCTTTGCCAAAGTATACGCCTTTTATCCAGAAGTAGCTGTCTCGGCGGTTTTCGAGGAAGTCCACAAAGTCCGTTGAGCCAGCTACTATTTCTGTCTTGTATGGCAATGCGGCCGCTACGGCCTTCGTCTTTAATGCTCTTTTCATTTCTCTGGTTCTGTCCAACGTGTCAAGTGATTCTGTTCCACCGCCTACGTCGAGTTGGTAGGTTTCGCATATTTTAACGCCATTTTCGGTTAAGAGTTTCAACAACGTCTTATGCAGTGTAGTTGCGCCAACTTGGTCGATTAAATCATCACCCACAATTGGCAGACCTTTATTTCCGAATTTGTCACTCCAAACATGGTTGCTGGCTATCGGGACAGGAGTAACGTTCACAAACGCACATCCAGCGTTTAGCGCTTGTTCGGCGTAACATTCTGAGGCTTTTGTTGCTCCGCTAGGAAGCATGCTAAGCACAATTTCCGTGTTGGTTTCTTTCAAACTCTGTGCAACATTAACCTCTTTATCGCCAGATATTTGAACAACACTTTTCAGAGACTCTCCGACGCCGTCTAGAACTGGTCCTTTTTGAACAATTACGCCTGATTTTGGGACGCTTGCAAGTTTTAATGTGTTGTTCGGCGGTGCGAAGATTGCTTCGGACAGGTCTTTTCTGACTTTTCGGATGTCGATGTCGAAGGCGGAAACGAATCCAATGTCTCTTGGACGGTAGCCTCCAAGAAAGAGATGCTTTAACCCGACTGCTTGTTCTTCATTTGTTGCGTCTTTGTAGTATTGGACGCCTTGAACTAGGGCTGAGGCGCAGTTTCCAACGCCGACCAATGCAACTTTGATTTTCTGCAATTTTTTTCACCAAATTGTTTGGAGCATTTGCTTTATACTTGGTGTTGCCATTAAAGTGTTTCGAGGGTGCTTGTATGGAAAGGAAAGCCTGGTTTGATGTGGCAGTTTTCCGTTGCGCTAATTGTGGGCGCTTTTATGTTGACGCTTCGTGGTACGCTGTTGCGCTTGAATCTGACATTGAGTGTGGAGTCTGCCACACAAACTTTAACGCAAAGAAGGAATTGACCGATAGGGCGCTTCTTGAGTTTATGATAAACGAGAAGGGCAAGATTCGTGAAGTAATGATAGATAAGCACTTGCCATCGGAAGAAAATAAAGAGTGATTATGTGAGAACCAGCATTTCTCTCGTTATGTTTGCGGCATAGTTAGATTATGTTTGAATCATATAGCAGACTGGGTCTAGGCTAGAGCGAACATACGCACAGCAAAAAGGTGCCTCTTACAAAGGTCTAGCCAGTGCGCCGAGAACACACTATAGAAAACCCTCCCAACAATCTAAATCGACTCTTTCACCCAAGCCTTTACAGTCTCATAAACATACGAAACCGCAGCAGCACAAGTAACAATAAAAGCAAACGCATACTCTCTCGAAAAAACCATCGGCCTAAAAAAAAACAACTCCGCAACAACAGCTAACGTGAAAAAAAGTGCATAAAAAAAGTACTTCGGGACAAGCAACCTCCTAAGTCGAACAAGATTACGAAGATAAATCCTATCTACAACGTATCCCGTCACACCCTTCTTAATCAAACCCGCCTGCTCCAACTTCTCCAAATGATAAACAGCTAACGTCGGGCTGCTCAGCTTTAGGGCTCTCTGGACCTCACGAATTCCAGTTTCTTTATCGTTCTTCAAGACGTAACGATAGACCTTCAGCGTTAAACCCCTAAGCACGTCTTCGACATCTTCAGAACTCATCGTCTATCCACCGAGAATAGAACAGATGCGATATATTTGAATGTCGACGATGAGACAGGTTTGCGAAACATGCGACCTTTTAAATCCAGAAACCACACCCGTTGATCAGTAACTTTTATTGATTCAGACAATTATACGCTTTAACGATGCACTATGAAAATAATCGGCATATGCGGCAGCCCACGAAAACAAGCAACAGAATATGTTCTCCAAAAAGCTTTAGAGATATTAAAAGAGGCTGATTTTGAAATAGAGTTCTTCACTGTACGAGGCAAAAATATTGGATTCTGCAAACACTGCGACTACTGTCTAAAACATAAAGAATGTAAAATCAACGACGACATGCACAAACTCTACCCCATGCTTAAAGAAGCCAAGGGCATAATAATCGCCGCACCAGTATACAACGGCGGAATCAGTGCACAAACAAAAACCATAATGGACAGATGCAGAGCCTTACTCGCAGCAGACCGCAATGTCTTCAAATACAAAGTGGGCATGGCCATAGCCGTCGGTGGCGACAGAATAGGCGGGCAAGAACTGGCGATACAGCAAATCACAACATTCTACATACTAAACGGAATCATACCCATCAGCGGAGGCTTCTTCGGAGCAAACCTAGGTGCAACTTTCTGGTCAAAAGATACCCGCGAAGGCGTGAAAACAGACGAAGAAGGATTCAGAACCCTAAAGAAAACTACTAAAAAATTTGCTGAATTCTTGAAAAAAGGACCCAAGAAATAATTAGGATGCACAAAAATGATTATCGAAGCCACGGGTGCATTTAAGAAAAAAGAGAAGAAGAAAAAGAAAGTTGCTTGGGGAATCACCGGTAGCGGAGACAAATTAGTTGAAACGGTTGAAGTTATGAAGAAAATCAAGAAACAGTACGAAAATGACGTGAATGTAAGCGTATACCTTTCCCAAGCAGGTGATCAGGTTGCAAAATATTATAGGGCAACTAATGATTTAAAAGAGCATTTCTCCAGAGTCTGGGTTGAGATCAACGCGAATTCGCCGTTTCTGGCTGGTCAATTGGAGTTGGGAAAGTTCGAGTTTTTGTTAATTGCTCCTGCAACATCGAACACTGTTGCAAAGATTTCTTTAGGAATTGCAGATAGCTTACTTTCCAACGCTGCGATTATGGCGTTGAAAGGCTTTGTGCCTATTTACATAATGCCCTCTGATTACAAAGAAGGAATAACCACAACAAAGCTTCCAGATGGGCGGAGTTTAAAGTTGAGGATACGAAGAGAAGACGTGGAGCACGTTAAAAAACTAGTCGGCATGCCTGACGTTTTTTTGCTTGAAAGACCCGAGGAGATTTACCAAGTTTTCAAGAAACACTTCAACACATAAAAAGGTAAACAGCGTCTGAGCCAAATCCAAACGAGACAAGCATTGGAAAATGTTGAGTTTGAGGTGTTCAAATAGTTTGTACACACGTACAAAGGCATAGGATTATATTCATTTTCTCCATCTTTAATATTTTAGGTGAGAATGGTTGAAGAAAGAGATAACAATTGCTGCCTGCTCAGCAGTAGCGCTAATCCTGTTTTTCGGCAGCGCAAGTTATCTCTTATTTCCGCAGGTCTCGGTGCAAGCCTCCACCGCTTCCATAGACGTATTTACGCAAAAAAGTGGACAAGGAAAAGACAAACCTGGTGGTAGTTTCGTCCCTTTGGATTGGATGAACTTAACTGCCAAAGTTAGAGATGCTTCAAACAACCCTGCCGGAGCCATATTTGTCTCTTTTGAAGTATTTAAACCGGCAAACATGACCACAGATGCTACCATCTCATTGGTCGGAACTAATATGACAAACTCGTCTGGAATCGCTATATACTGTTTCAGAATTCCTCCCTCTACTGCTCCAAACACCATTGGAGTCTGGCTAGTCTATGTAAGCGCATCAGTAGACAGTCAAGCGTTGGTCGACACCCTGACCTTTTCTGTGCAGTAGTTACGAATTCTCTCCCTCCTTTCTCTCTCAACCATTCTCACCATCAAAAACTTCCTTTAGAGTAACCCTGCGGCAATTAGCAATCAGGTCGTTTGGTCTTGAATAGTCTTTTTTCATATGGACGCTTTGATTTAAGTTGGCCTGGATAGGTTCTTGCTGTCATTCTTTGTCGTTCTATGTTCTTAAGCCGCGCAACCATCTTCGCCATTTTAGTTTTTGACGGTGTCCGCCTTCTTCGTGGTTCAGCCCTTGGCAATGGCTTTTGCGTTTTCTTTTGACTTCGTATTCTCTTCTTTTGTTTTTTCTCCACGCGCAGAATCCCTTTCTCTCTCCTAAGAGTAACTGTTCTCTTTTCTACGTTGACGTTTTCAACGTGCCATCCGACGTCCAGCCAAGCTTGTCCTTGTGCACCCGTGCGGCAGTTTTTCCACCATTCCGCATTTTGGAAAGCAGTGAGAGGCAGGCTATTGCCAATTGTTCCCTCTATTTGATGGAATGAGAGTGTAACCATGTCCGTGTACTGCGCCCTTCTGGCTAAATATCTAGTTAAAGGGCTGTATTTTGTGCCGAGCCTAATCGGCGAAACCATGCGTCGCGCACAGTTTAAGCACACTACGTTGCCGTCTTCCGCGTACTCTATACATGTGCTACAGTACAGCCGCTTGCAACGAAAACAACGCTTGAGCGAATAATACGGCAAGACCTTGCTGCACAAACTGCACTCTTCTTTAATTGGCATACCAACCCAACTACCAAATGTTGAATGGCAAATCTTAAAGATTTAAACCTAACAGTAAAACTTAAGCGCATTAGATTGAACGAAGGGAAGAAACAAACTCTGTCTTTTTCAGTTTTGTTGGTCGTCTTAGGTGGCATTATAGCCTTTTTGGATTGTGCATTGTTGGAAACTATGCATTCAAGATGGACTTCGGCGGATTATATTACAACCTGAGCCGATGATATTTGGAATCGCTACAGAACTCTTTGGACTAGCCTGATCTTGTTATGGAAAAAATGAAAAAAAGGAAGAGCTGGACTGTTGTCAATCTAGTTTTTGTCGTCAATGCGGGCTTTCGCCTGCTGCAATTTCTTGTTTGAATTTCTTCGGTGGTTAAACGGTAAATATTCTTCTGTGCTTATGAGGCACTCTTCGAGAAAGTCCTCTAACGTCTCCGCTGGAACAACTTCAATCTTGTAATCGCTTGGGTCCGTGGAGTACTTGTAGTTTTTCGCTGGGATAACCACTTTTTTGAAGCCCCACATCTGTGCAGCTTTAATTTTTTCATTCAGTCCGCCGACCGCCGTTACTTGGATTACGCCGTCTACGCCTACGTTGATTTCTCCCGTAACGGCAACGTCTTGGCGTGTTGGTTTTCCCTCTATCAATGAACAGAGAAGAATCGCCATCGTAACGCCTGCGCTTGGTCCGTCTACTCCATAGGATTGGGCAAAATCTATGTGAGTGAAGTATTCTTGTGCGATGTCCACGCCGTATTTTTGCAGAATTACACTTCTCACTTTGGCTACGCTGTCGGCTATGAATTGTTCCTTTCCACCTTTTGCGACACCCGTGACCTTGTAATAGCCCTTCAAGTCGCTTACTCTTTTCTCGTCACGTTTTTCTATGAAGCCCTTCACTGTTAGCACGTTGCCCGTCATCTCCCCACTATACGGGTCAGATACTACCGCGAGCCCATAGATTTGTCCAAGTTTGACGCCTTCCGGATGAATTTCTAGAAGTTTGCCCCTTTCTGTCATCTGATGCTCAAGGATCTGTTTCTGAATCGTTTTGCAGTGATTCTCTACGGCTTCAACGACATGTCTCTTCTCAACAACTTTGCAGTGTTCATTCATGGCCAGAGTGGCGGCAGTTTTTACTATCGCAATCATCGGCCTGAGCCGTGTTGTCAAGGCGTCTCTCTTGTTGCTTCGCCTCTTGCCCTCGTCAATGATTTCTTGGCAAGCCTCTCGGTTGAAGGGAATTAGATGAAAGCGTGAGGCTTCTTGTGCTATGAATTGAACGTATTTGCGGCGGTTCTCTAAAGTATTCGGCATGTCATTATTCATTCTAACAACTTTGCCATAGCCGTAGATTCTATCCATGAGCGCTGGGTGAACATTTGCGATGCTGTCAAAGTTTCCTGCGCCTACGAGAAAGGACATGCACGGCACTGGTTCAGTTGCCACTGCCATGGCTGCCGTTCCAACGTCGTCCCAACGGCTTCGTAGGGTGATTGGTAATTGTCCGTCTTCTAGTACAGTTAGCAATGTGATTGCCTCGCTAGGCGCCAAGTTCTTAATTTCATCAATAAACAAGATACCCAAGTTTGCTCGATGTACGTCGCCTGCAGTGACTCGCTGGTGTTCTGGGGTGCCAAGTCCGCCTGTCTGTAAGGGGTCCCATGCTATGCTGCCAAACAACTGGGACGAACCGTGCCCAGTCGCATCAAGAAACGGCGCGCCCTTCTTCGAATTGTCAACAATGAGCTTCGGCACGTTTGATGCTTTTGCTCCACCGATGCCCTTTGAGTTTCCAAGCATGCCAAACCTGCCGAGAAAAACAACCATGACTAGGAACATGAGCATCATGCCGGCTGGAAGAAACGTTGTGGTACCGATTGAGATGAAGGAGTTGAGCATGTACTTCGCGAAGTCACCACCATAGGATGCCTGCACGGGTCCAGAGACCGTCATCGCATTTGCGTCCCACTGAAGTTTCTGTTGCCACAAGAAATAGAAGCCCGCGAACATGAAAATCGAAGCGATAACAACCATTAAATACGTTAAAACCTTGAGCCCAGCCGCTTGAAGAAACTGCTTTTTCGACTCTTTCAGTTTTTCCTTCAAAATTATCGTCTTGCCTTCATCAGCAGGATGACACGAGATTTTAGGCTCGCTTGGAATTAACTTATTTTGCCAACAAACAACGTCTAGAAGTTGAATCTTTTGTTTTTCATATAACTCTGTTAAATGAGCAGCCAATGCACGACCGATCAAAGATTTACCGGTTCCAGGGTCGCCTAACAAAAGCAGGTACGGTCCGGGCGGAACAGTTTTCGTTAGCGAGGGCTTGTCACGATTCGGATCTTTCCACGCTTTGAACCATTTCTCTCTTTCTAACTGCTTAAGCTTATGAACCCACTCCTCGAGACACAGATAGCACTCATTTAACGCTCGTTCTTGCCCAATCACCCAGTCGAGAAGATTCGGCGAAACTGGGTAGCCTTCAGTCGTCTTAAAATTCTTCCAATCCCATCTCTTACTACGAATAGTTTCAGCATCATCACCGAAATAATCAACCATTCTTTTCCATCCTCATAAAGTGGCGAGGAGAGCCACGTGTGTGGTTTCTCTAAAAGAGACATTGTCGATTGTCTTAATATACAGCTTATTTTCATACCTTGTATATATCTCAAAGAGGAATATGTCCAAATGGCTACGTTTTGTTGACGAATTCCGTAATGTGTTTCTGCGCTTGTCTTCCAACGGAGAAGTTTGAAATTTTAACACCAATCCTTCTCGCTTTCAACTCAACTATTGCTTCTGCCAATAGTTTCTGGAAAAGTTCCTTCGTTGTCTCCTTCAGAGTTTCAAGGTTTTCGATAGGTGTTTCGAAGGTTCTTGATCTGCTGGGCGTGCTCATATCCTGTAGAATTAGTTGCACGGTAACTGTTCTGAAGTTGAGCTTGAGTTCTATTGCTCTCTCATAGATATCAGTGCATATTTCATAGGCTTCTTCCAAAATTGTGTCCAAGTCTCTGGTGTCTTCTTTCAGTGTGGGTATGTGGCTTATGGATTCAACCATGCCCCTCTCTTGAACCAGCGACTCGTCTATCCCATTTGCTGAATTGTAAAAATACGCGCCTAAAACTTTGCCGAATCGTTTTACAAGCTTCTCCAAACCGAATTTTGCAAGATCACCAATGGTCTTTACTCCCATTTCATCCATAACAACCGCCGTCTTCTTACCAACCCCTAACAGTTCATTCACAGGCAACGCGGCAAGAAAAGCTTGCACTTCTTCTGGTTTTATCACAGTCAAGCCAGAGGGCTTCTGCCTTCCCGCAGCGATTTTTGCGACAAGCTTGTTCGGTCCAATCCCGATCGAAACCGTGATTTTTTCTTTTTCTAATATTTCATTTTGGATTTTCAGGGCGAGTTGTTGAGCTTTTTCAAAACTTCCATCAGTCTTCAGTGTCATGTCCAAAAAGGCCTCATCAATGCCTACCTGTTCAAATTTGTCCGCATGACTTCCGAGGATGTTCATGATGTTTTCTGATACTCTCTCGTAGAGGTCAAAGCTTGCTGGCAAGAAAACAGCGTCTATGTCTTTCAGTTTTCTTTTTGCTTGCATTATAGGAATTCCAGACTTTACGCCGTACTTTCTTGCAATGTAATTTGCCGTAGCGACTGCGCCTCGGTCTTCGCCCCTGCCAGAGTAGATGCAAATCACAACGGGTTTGTCTTTCAATGAAGGATTTTCTCGTGCTTCGCATTGTGCGTAGAAGTAGTCAAAGTCAACGTGAATAATTACTCGATTGGTTGGCAAGCCAAATGCCTCTGGTACGGTTAGGCGTTAACCGGTTAAGAGTGTCTTTTAGTCTTCTTTAGCCAGTAGTTGTGTGTCTTTTGCTCGACTATTTCATGCTTTTCTTTTTCACCAGTTCAACTCTTCTTTTGCCCTTAGTCAAACTGGAAACGTAGATTTTGCCTTCAAGCTCCAAGTTCATTAAGAAACGGTTCAAGTCTGCAAAGCCTACGTCTTCAAATTCTTCACTAACAATACCGAATAAATCCGCATCCGTAATCGCGCCCTTTCTACTTAAGACTTCTAGGATGAAGCCTTCAACAGGTCGTGTTTTCCAAGTCTTAGATGCCAAATGTTACACACGTCCTTATCTATGCTACCGGCGTCGAGGGTTTCTGCACTTGCCGTATCTGCCGCATGAAACTCTTGTACCAATTCTCCATCTCTGGCTTAATGCTTGGTCCTACCTGCTCCGTCGCCGCTCTAAAGTCAGCAACAGCCACTTCTTTCGCGTTAATATCCTTCCTCAACGCTACTAAGGCGGCCTCGCGGCACCAGCCGTTGATGTCTGCGCCGCTGTAATTGATTGTCATTTTCGCCAAGTCATTCACGTTCACATCCTTGCCCAATGGCATTCCCTTCGTGTATATTTTGAGGATTTGTTTCCTGGCTTCTTCGTTTGGTTCATGCACATAAATCAAACGGTCAAATCGTCCCGGTCTCAAAACTGCAGTGTCAACCATGTCTGGTCTATTTGTTGCGGCAATTATTACGATGTCCTCTAGGTTCATTATTCCATCCATTTCAGTCAGTAATTGGCTGATCACTCGCTCGCTAACGCCGCTGTCAGCGAACCCTAATCCGCGTCTAGGGACAAGAGAGTCAACCTCGTCGAAGAAAATCACCGAAGGCGCTGCCATTCTGGCTTTCCGAAACACTTCCCGAATCGCTTTTTCGGATTCGCCCACCCATTTGCTAAACACTTCTGGTCCTTTAATAGTGATGAAGTTTGCTTCACTTTCTGTTGCTACGGCTCTTGCCAGAAGAGTTTTTCCACAACCGGGCGGTCCGTATAATAGGATACCTTTTGGTGGGTGGATTCCCAAGCGGGAAAACACCTCAGGGTTCTTAAGTGGCCACTCCACGGCTTCTATCAGTTCATGTTTAACCCCTTCTAATCCTCCGATGTCTTCCCAGTGGACTGTCGGCACTTCAATGTAGACCTCCCGCATGGCGGTTGGTGTGATCTCTTTGTACGCGTTTGAGAAGTCTTCCATTCGAATCTCCATCTTCTCCAAAACGGCTGGCGGGATTCTCTCTTCTTCCAGATTAATTTCGGGCAGGTAACGCCTCAAAGCCTTCATCGCGGTCTCTCGACCCAACGCTGCGAGATCCGCGCCCGTATACCCATGTGTCATTTCGCGGAGTTTCTTTAAATCCACGTCCTCTGCCAACGGCATACCGCGCGTGTGAATTTGCAAAATCTCAAACCTCGCCGTCTTGTCTGGAACACCGATTTCGATTTCTCTGTCAAATCTGCCTGGTCTCCTTAAAGCTGGGTCTAATGCGCCTGGTCGATTAGTGGCACCTATGACTATGACGTTGCCTCTTCCGCCAAGCCCGTCCATTAAAGCCAATAACTGAGCAACTACTCTTCTTTCAACCTCACCTGTGACTTCCTCTCTTTTAGGCGCAATCGCGTCTAGTTCGTCTATGAATATGATGCTTGGCGCGTTTTGTTGGGCTTGCTGAAAAATCTCTCTTAACCTCGCTTCAGATTCACCATAAAACTTACTCATAATTTCTGGACCATTTATTGAAGAGAAGTTAGCCTCCGACTCATTTGCGACCGCGCGAGCAAGCAAGGTTTTTCCACAACCGGGCGGTCCATGAAGCAATACGCCTTTTGGGGGTTCAATGCCCAATCGCTGAAAGATTTCCGGATGTCTTAGGGGTAGCTCGACCATCTCTCTTACACGTTGGATTTCTTCATGCAGTCCGCCAACGTCTTCGTATGTAGTGCGCGGCACTCCTTTAGTTTCTGGTGCTGGTTCATTCAAAATTTGCAGAGCAGTTGCATGAGTAATGCGCACGATGCCGTGGGGTCTTGTTTTCGTCACAGTGAACGGAATTGCGTGTCCAAGCATCATAACCAACGTGGTGTCGCCTTCTACAAACGTCCGTTCCATAAGACGGTTCTTAACGAAATTTGTGAAATCTTCGTCAACATTTAATCGCATATCCACTGGTGCTAGCACGATGTGCGTGGCATCTTTTACCTTCGCCGCACGCACTACAACATACTCGTTTATGGCGACGCCGACGTTTTTGCGTGTGAATCCATCAATGCGTATTATGCCTCTATCCTGATCTTCGCTGTACGCTGGCCAGGCGATGGCGCTGGTACCACGCTTCCCGATGATTTCGATAACGTCACCTGCACTCATCTCGAGTCTTTGCATGGTTTTTTGGTCGATTCTGGCTATGCCTCTTCCAACATCTCTTTGTTTCGCATCTCCAGCTTTAAGCTGCAACTCATTGCTCAAGCTTGTTCAACTCCATTACTGTGGTAAATGTGCACGAAACTCGAAAGGACCTAGTGAATATATAAACTTTACAAGTTTCAACTTCAGACTATTGCGTTCTCCGCACCATGATTGTTTGGATCTGGCTAATGTCTGGAATTTTATTCAAGCTTTCTTCTATCTTGTCCAGTAAACCAGTTTCGTCTTCGGGGATTATTATATGCGCAATCAATGCGTTTAGGCCGAAGGCAACGGGTTCGCTTTGATATCCATAACTGCTCGTTGACCTGGGAAGAATCTTTTCAATTTGCTTCTTCAGTTCGTCTAAGTCAACTTCAACGCCAGTTGGAAAAATTTTGAAGCTGATTACTATTCTTCCCATCTTTTTCACGGTCCTGTAAATCCGCACTTAGGACATTTGTATGGGCGTCCAAACTTGCGACAGCGGTTACAGCGCCAAACTGTGATTTCTCCGCAGTTTGGACAAGAAAATTTAGTCGCCTCTTGGCCTGGCGAGATTATACGGTTACAACTTGTGCATATTGGCATATTCAGCGCGACTCTTGTTGTTTCTTTCATGGTTGCCATGTTGAATCTCCTTTCGTAAACTTGAAGGTTTGAATATTTAACATGGCTACTTATATCTTCTCTGTTTTTTCACTGCTTTCTATGGAAAATCTTTTATTCAATGAGCAATGATGATAAAATGTCATGAAGGGAAGATAAATGGCTAAATGTCCGAAATGTGGAACTGAAGTCTCAAAGCCAAGGAAACAATGGAAAATGGCGGGCAAACCAGACAAAGCAGGCAAAAGACTCCAACTGGAAATCGGTCTCTTCGATTGTCCAAAAGGACACGGCGCATACCGATCAGTTCTTGGCAAGAAGAAAATCTAAACATACACGTCATCGTCATCATCTCTCCCTCCCATTTTTCTCATCACCCGCAACAGCATGACCGCACAATAACATTAAATTCTGGAAACAATTTGAACAATATTTGCGTGAAAACGTGACTATTGAAACCGACATCGCGGTAGTGGGCGCTGGACCATGCGGGTCTTTCTCTGCACTCGTCGCGGCAAAATCCGGCACGAGGGTCGCTGTTTTTGAAGAGCATCCCACGGTTGGGGTTCCAACGCATTGTGCGGGGCATTTAAGTTTGAGTGGTTTGAAACAGTTAGGACTAAAACTACCTTCATTTCTTGTTGGAAACACATTTTGTGGCGTGGTTTTCTTTTCTCCTTCTGGCAAGCAATTTTCTGTTCGTTTTCCTTCGCCAGTGACTTGTACCATTAACCGTGAGTTATTCGATCAGCACCTTGCAAACATTGCCTCCAACGCAGGTGCACAATTCTTTCTCGGTTCAAGGGTAAAGATGATTATTGAGCAGCAAAATGGCGCAAAAGGCATCGTCGTTAGTACGAGAGAGAGAACTGAAAACATCATGTGCAACATGATTATCGATGCTGAAGGTGTTTCCTCAACTATCTTGAAGAATGCTGGATTGAAGCCTTTTGACAATGAAATGCTTGTGAAGGCAGTTTCCGCTGAGGTTGATAGCATAAGGGATGTTGAAAGCGATCGTGTTGAGGTTTATTTTGGCAGCGGTTTTGCAGATGGATTTTACGCATGGATTATCCCAAGGCGTGACGGCACTGCTAAAGTGGGGTTGGCTACAAAACGTGGCAGTCCAAAACAGTGCTTAGAAAGACTCATAAATAATCACCCCGTTGCGAGTAGCAAATTGCGGAAGAGCAGAATTATACGTGTTTCTTACCACTCTATTCCACTTGGTGGTCCGATTTCGAAAGCTTATGCAAATGGTTTTTTAGCTATTGGAGATGCCGCTTCGCAAGTTAAGCCTACAACTGGCGGCGGCGTTGTCATGGGTTTAACTTGCGCTCAAATTGCAGGCGAAATTGCCTCTAGAGCGGTGAAAGAAAGCATCCTTTCTGAGCGTTTTCTTAAACACTATGAAGAAAGGTGGAAGCAAAAGGTAGGATTTGACCTGAGAGCAATGCTTTTTGCAAGAAAACTCTTGAATCGACTCTCTGATAGTGAAATTGACAGACTTTTTGCCACTGCTACAAGGTTGCGTTTAGATGAGACCTTAGTTCGAGCGAAAGACGTGGATTTTCAGGGGAAAGAATTAACGCGACTTGCGAAAAGTCCTTCTGCACTTGTCACGCTAGCATATTTCCTTTTCTCCGCCCTCACCTAAAGCTCATTTTGGTCGTTTTATAACATGTATCATGTTAGTGCTTAGACTGTGATGTTGCAAGAATTTATTAATTTCTTGTGCGTTATCCGTCTTCAAGACTCAAAATAGCATTTCCAGGTCGACGAACCGTGTCAGAGTTCAAATATAAACAAGCTGTAGTCATCCGCACAGACTTGAAGATGGGAAAAGGAAAAATTGCAGCACAAGCGTCTCATGCCGCTGTTTCGGCCGCTGAAGAGGCACGGAAGCATCATAAAACATGGTGGGAGACGTGGCTCGACGAGGGACAACGAAAAATCGTGGTCAAAGTCAAAAGTGAAGCTGAGTTACTCCTGTTAAAACAACAGGCTGGAAGGATGCGCTTGCCTTGTGCGCTCATTTATGACCGTGGGTTAACGCAACTGCCTCCAGACACGCTCACTTGCCTCGGCATCGGACCGGCGCCCAACGATGAAGTCGACAAGATAACAGGAAAACTTCCACTTCTATAAAAGGGGACATACGACTTTGAATGTCCCAGAAATTGAGAAGAAACTTGGGATTAATGTTTACGCTACTAAAACTGCTGGATTCGAAGGCATTATTCGTAGAGAACCTGAAGATTTTATTGTAGAAGAGATTTTAATTAATGGCGCAAAAGCCTCTGTTGTTCCAGTCGAATCTCCTTCGCGGTTGGATCGCTATCTTGTTTGTGTTCTGGTTAAACGAAACTGGGACACGCTTTTAGCCGTAAGAGCCGTAGCTCAACAACTCAGAGTCAACCACGAGCGAATCTCAATTGCAGGAATAAAGGACACCAAAGCTGTAACAGCACAGCACATAAGCCTTTATGGCATTAGACCAGAAGAAATCTCCCGCATTAGAATTAAGAATGCCAGAGTCTGTCCAGTGCATTACGCTGGGGAAAAGATTTCTGCAAAGCTTCTTTTCGGCAACCAGTTCACCATTATAATCAATTCAATTCCTCTTGAAAAGAGTAAAGTGGAAAAACTTGTTAGTGCCACGAAAGATGAGCTTTCAGTTTTAGGCGGAGCGCCAAACTTTTTTGGGCATCAGAGGTTTGGTACGGTGCGTCCGGTAACGCACTTGGTTGGGAAGGCGATTGTTGAAGGTGATTTGGAAGAAGCTGCGTTTATTTTTCTTGCTTATTCGAGTGAATGCGAGCGCCCGGCGGCGAGAGAGACTAGAGAAAAGCTTCGAGAAACGAAAGATTTTAAGGAGGCGTTTAGGGGTTTTCCGACGCGTTTTAAGTATGAACGGTTTATGCTTAAGCACCTAGTTTCCTACCCAAACGATTTCCTCGGCGCGTTCAGAAAACTGCCGCTGAAGCTTCGTGAGCTTTTTGTCCAAGCCTATCAATCTTATCTTTTTAACCAGATTTTGAGTGAAAGAATCGGTCAAGGAATCAGGTTGAACGAGGTCCACGTGGGTGATTATGTTGCGGCTTTTGAGGAGCATGGCTTACCCAGCGAGAATGGAGAAGCAGCCACTGCGGAAACACTTTCAGAACTCAACAAAGCGATTGGAGAAGGAAGAGCATGCGTTGCGATTCCACTCATAGGCTTTAAACAACGACTTTCAAGCGGAGGGCAAGGAGAAATCGAACAAAAAATTCTTGAAAAGGAAAACGTGAAGCCAGAAAACTTCAAATCTTCTGCAATGCACGAAGTTAGCGCTACTGGTGGGTTAAGAGCAGTTTTGACTCCTCTGATAGAGTTTGCGGCAGATGAGCCAATTGAAGATACTTCAAGTCCGTCGAAATGCAAACTGCGATTGCGTTTTGCCTTGCATAAAGGCTCCTACGCTACTGTGCCTCTGCGGGAATTCATGAAGCCTCAAAACCCGATAGAAGCGGGATTCTAACATGGCGCGCGTTCGGCGTGGTGTGTAGAGGACGGAATCCAAAATCTAGGAGATGCCCAATAATCAGAAAATGCGGCTATCGAAATGAGACCAAAGGAACTTAACTAACTTTGCTGGAGACTATTTTCAACTCTGCGCCTGCTATTACGTGTATCCACCAGTTTTGAGGCACAAAGTCATCGTTAAAATAGACGATTAAGCGTACTGTGCTTCCCACTTCAGCCTCGGTTGGAACGTTGCCCATCCACGTTAAGGTTGTTGTTTCAGAAGGCTTCAGTGTTAGCATTTGCGGTGTTCCTTTCCAACTCCAGTTGGATTCGCCTTCAAATGCAACATTAACATTCCATGTGCCATTGGTGTCGCCTGTGTTTTTGAATGTTACATTAACAATGAAGGCTTCGCTTTGCTTCTTATCGACAACATTTTCTTCGGGTTGGCATTGTACATTTAAGGCAGCCTTTGTACTGGTTGGTGTTGAAAGCATGTAGAAAAGTGCTACTGCGACGATGATTGTTAGGATAGACACAGACAGATAGCGAGTTTTTCTCATGGTTTCTCCTTTCCTAAAAACAATAAATAAATCACATGCTGTTATAGGTTTTGTAACATTCTTCTAGAAGAATACCCAATCAAGGCGTTAGTCGGAAACGGTCGCGCGGGAATAAGACTACTTCTCTGATGTTCTCTATTCCAGTCAGCATCATAATCACCCGTTCAAACCCAACAGCCCAACCGGCATGAGGCGGAATGCCATAATCAAAAACTTTCAAATGATACTTAAACGACTCCGGATTCAACCCCTGGTCCTTCAACCTTTCAATCAACACTTCTTTGTCATGCACTCTCGTACCACCCGAGGCGAGCTCCACCCATCGCCACATAAAATCGAAGCCCTCAGTCAAGTCGGGGTTGTCGTCGTGCAGTTTAATGTAAAACGGCTTGGCTTTGGTTGGCCAGGCGGTTATGAAGTAGAAACTTGAATGCAGTTTACCAAGCGTTCGGTAGGCAGGCGTGGGGATGTCTTCGCCCCACGTGATTTCGATTCCTTCCTTCATCAGTTCCTTAACAATTTCGTCATAAGTGAAACGTTTGAAAGGCAACTTCGGCACTTCAACTTGGTGTTTTAGAACTACAAGTTCATTCTCGCATTTTTTCTTCACGGTCCAGCATACATTGTGTATTAACTCCTCAAGAATGCGCATCACGTCTTCTTCGTTCGCAAATGCTTGTTCAATATCTATGGAAATAAACTCGCTCAAGTGACGCCTAGTGCTGGACTCTTCGGCACGGAAGAATGGGCCTATTTCAAAAACCTTCTCGAAACTTAACGTTAATTGCTCCTTGTATAGTTGTGGGCTTTGGGCTAAATAGGCTTCTTTTTCAAAATAGTCAACAGGAAAAAGCGCCGCGCCACCTTCTGTTGCGGTGGCTATTATGCGTGGCGTGTGCACTTCCATGAACCCTCTCTCAGATAGGAATTTGCGTGTCGCAGCTAGAGTCTCGTGCTCTATTCTGAACAAGGCCACGTTTTCTTCTCGGCTCAGATCTAGAACTCTGGCGTCAAGACGAACGTCGATTTCTGCCTGTGTTTTTCCAGTCGGGTCTAAAGGAAGGGGATGCTGAGCGATGCCGAGTATGCGGATTTCGTTTGGAATGATTTCAACGCCCCGCGGTGTCATTGTGGTTTTCTTCACTACTCCCTTAACGCCTATACTGTATTGCGTCTGCAAGGCGTCGGCCTTTTCCAACAACTCTTTATCCACTTTCTTGCGCGGAATCGTAACCTGAACGTTTCCCTCTCTGTCTCGGAGAATTAGGAAACGGATTCCACCTAAATCGCGAATTTCCCTTACCCATCCAAGAACAGTTACTACTTTTTCGTCCAGTTCTGGTGTTATTTCCGAGGTATAGTGGGTTCTACGCCAATCTCCAAGCGGGTCAATATGCATGAAACACATCTCCGTGCTAGTCTGCAAATTCTACACGGAGAGTTATTCCACGAACATCTTTAGCGATCTCCTTCAACGCCCTAGTGTTTAACGTCGGAGTTCGTCTTCCTCTCCGTTTCAAAATCACTCTCGTCTCCGTAGTGCCATCGGGCAACCAGATAGTGTTGATAGTCATTATCGTGTATGGCACGAAGAGGGCTTCAAGGAATTTACGGTCGTCAACCTCATGCTCCAGCAAGCGAATCTGCTTTCCTGTAAGGTCTCCGATTTCTCTGATTATCCTTCCACCCACACTTAGAAGCCTAGCGATGTCGCCTTGGCCAACTATTATGGCAAGGATACCGTCTGTTTCCACGGCTTTATGAAAATAAACGTTCTGAAGTTGCGGATGTTTCTCCTCCAGAGATAAAAGTAGCCTAGCGATCTTTAGGTCGGTCTCGCTTATTTTGCCAGACTTAAGTTTCGTCTGGCATTTCATGCACAGTATTCCACTTTTCAAGCAGAAATTGCAGAGTGTAGACTTCACGATTTACGTGGCCTCCTCCGAAACAGAGGGTGGACGGCAAACCTCTAGACTGCATTCCAGTTTCGCCTTTCTTCTCCTTAGGCATTGTTTGGCTTTTAAGATGCTTCTGTCAGTAAATAAATGTATTGTCAATATGTAGATTTCAAACAATACCTTCGGTCAAGACTTTCGTTGCACGCAAAAAATTCGGCTAATACCAAAGAAAATGCTTAAATAATAATTTAGCCGATTCATGGCTTTCGACTTTACTTTAACGTTACCATTAAGAAACTGTATCACTTGAGGCTTATAAGGAATATGACGATTCTGTAGCACAGAAAAGCAATGACTTATTTTGGACGGCTTATGTTGCGCGCGCTACGAAGAAGACACGAAAACATCTGGAATGGAGGCGGAGAAGCAACTAGCTTACAAGGTAAAGGAAGGTCTGTTTGATTTCACTTCGAGGATTGTTGACAATAACTTTCTGAAGGAATTTAATGCTCAGTCAGGATTTGGCGTAAAAGACACTATGTCACTACTGCAGAACATGGATGAAGTCGAGAAGTTGTTTTTTGCAAAAGTTATCAACTCAAAGATGCTCATTACCTTTCATGATGATATATACACGAGGACGATGATGCTTGACAACCTGAGGAATCTATGTTTGATCTTGGAATCAAACTTGAAGCGAAGATCAGGAAGAACCGACATGCTGTTCGCATTAATTTCTGGCATATTCAAGAAAGAAGAATGGAAAAAGCTCTTCATAGCTAATAGTTGTCTGACTCAATACAAAACGCTAAAGGAATTTCAAGACAAACTCAGGAAAATAGAAAAGACACAATTCTCCAAAAAACCCGAAGTGGACTTCACCGCACGTAACTTTCTGACGACCGCATTGATCAGAAACTTCGCGGCTCATTATCTAAGTGAGAGACTAGACATTCTGGAAAATTCCAAGACATACGATGGCATATTCGCCAAGGAGATCTTCTCCATACTTTACTCTCTAGCGTACCGAATTCGGTAGCAGCATCCAAATACGCGAAAACCTTCCGAGGTCAAGCACGGTTTTTCTTTTTTAGCGCGCTGGCTTTGAGCCTTAGGATCGTCGGCATGAAGACCCAGAAGATATAGGCACAAGAATAAGGCGAGTGGAATGGGAAACCTTTTCTTAGCGTTCTTATACATTACGACCGATGTTTATGGCATTCTGGCACATACGTATTCTGTATCGAGATAGGAAGAGTGGCTCGACCTCCTATTCTTATGAAATGGATTTATGTGAAGATGACGTAAGAACATTCGCAAAACAGTTGCAACAGGGACAGAATGCTTTTTTTGGGGGGCGATGGATAGATCCTTTCGACGTGATTGAAGTTCTTATTTATCACACCGAAGAGCACTCAAGCAGCTTTGAGACAGCTCAAACAAGTGCAGGTTCAGAGATTTTCTCACAGAAGAAAGGAATGAATGTTACCAGGCAATACATTTCAGAGCCGCCAAAACTGAAAGTTGAAGAAGCCCGAAAGGTTTCGAAGCTTCCAAGAATGAGCGAAAACGTCTTTATAGTTCACGGCAGGGACGTTGGATCTGCTAGTGAGCTTGCTAGAATTCTTGAGGAGTTGAAGTTAAAGCCCATTATTCTCTCCGAACAAGCTAGTGGGAGCAGAACCATTATGGAAAAGCTCGAGAAGTATTCTGATGTTGGTTATGCCTTTGTTATTCTGACGCCTGACGATGTCGGAGGATTGGCAAACAGTAGATCTGATATGAAACACAGGGCTCGTCAAAACGTAATCCTCGAGTTCGGCTATTTCATGGGACTACTAGGGCGCGACAGAGTTTGCTGCCTGTACAAGGGTGATATCGAGTTACCATCAGACATGCTCGGCGTCGTATACGTTCAGTTTAATCAGTCATTGAAAGAAGTGTATTGGTATATTATTAGGGAACTCAAGGCAGTTGGGTATACCATTGAGCTTCCCTGAATTAATGCATAAATTGACATCTGCAAGTGCCATGATTAGCCAAAGCATTAAGAACTGAACCAACTGTTGAATGGCATGTGATACAATGCAATTCGTATGGTCAGACTCTGGGGACACGTCTATAGCGGAGGAGGAGATTTGGAAATATCTAAAAGTGGCTCTCTTAAGTGATGACGGAATCTGCTATCACAGGTTCCCCATATTTTCAGCAGATCGATCTCGAAGGGAACCCGACATTCTCATTGTTCATAGACAATGGGGGGTTTATGTTATCGACTGTAAAGGATACAAAATCGATAACATTGAAAGCATACAAGGGAGAATATGGAATCTGAGAAACTGGAAATCCACGAAAGAGGAGCCTGTCTCTGAAGCTGAAGATCAAATGTATGCCGTCCTTGGCAAATTCAAGACCGATAGTAGATTGCGCCAAGGTAGGGAGGACTTAATTCAAGGACACATCTTCATAGGGCTTCCGAACGTAACGAAGTCTCAGTGGCGCGATAGCGGTCTGAGCCCTCCGTCCGCCCAATTTAACATTCTGTTTTCAGATGATCTTGAGCCAGACGCATTTAGAGCTAAACTACAAGAAATCCCCAATGAAGAGAAACAGAGCTCTATCACAGATGAACAGTGGGCACTTGCGCTTTCAATACTTCAAGGTGGTCCCGTTCTGCGTCGACAGTTGCGGCCAGAAGCATCCAATCCAAACTCAAAAGCAGCAATGCTGAGAGAAGTTGAGCAACAAATGCTAAGTATTGATCGTGAGCAGAGTAAACTCGCAATTCAGATACCAGAAGGTCCTCAGCGGATCAGAGGGCTCTCAGGCTCGGGCAAAACGGTAGTCATGTGCATGAAAGCCGCCTGGATGCATCTACGTTTTCCCAACTGGGAAATTGCTTATACTTTCTATACGCGGAGCCTTTATGGCATGATTAGGACTCTGATTACTAGATTCTATCGATACTGGGCTGATGAAGATCCTGATTGGAGCAAGATTCACGTGCTTCATGCGTGGGGCGCAAAGGATGCTCCAGGTCTGTATCGATTAGTTGCAGAGAAGATGAAACAGAGTCCACGTTCTTATTATGAAGCCATGAATACCTTTTCGTTCAAAAAACCTAACGAGATACTAGGAAAATGCTGCGAAGAGCTGCTAGAAAACAGCTCCAAGATACCCGAGTTATTTGACGCAATACTGATTGATGAGGGGCAAGACTTCCATTTCAGTTTCTACAGACTTTGTTACAACGTTCTAAGAAAGCCCAAAAGGCTAATATGGGCTTACGATGAGGTGCAGAGTTTAGAAGCCCTTGCTATTCCTACGGCAATCGAAATTTTCGGCACCGACCCGAAAGGCATGTCTCGGGTGAATCTCGAAGGCTCATATTCTAATGGCGAGGTTGAGAAAGATGTAATCCTATATCGCTGTTATCGCACGCCTCGTCCGGTGTTGGTCGTAGCCCATGCTTTCGGCATGGGGTTGCTTAGACCTGAAGGCGTAGTTCAATTCATTTACACGACTGGCGGATGGGAAGACATCGGATATCAAGTAGTTTCGGGGTCATTTAAGCCAGGTCAACAACTGACAATTAGGAGACCTCAGATTAATTCTCCTCACATTTTGGAAAAACTTGCAGGATACAAAGACCTAGTTCAATGTAAGGTTTTTTCTGAGAGGATAAACGAACTTGCCTGGGTAGCTGAGCAAATATCGGTAAATATACGACAGGATGAGTTGTCACCAGAGGAAATACTGGTCATTACGCTAGATTATAACAATAGCAAAACCGAACTCTGGCAGCTAAAACAAATGTTAACTGAAAGAAAAATAGACGCGATAAGACCAGGATACGAAACTCCGCGTGATGTATTTCAACAAAAGGGCAGCGTCACCTTGACAAACATCTTTCCAGCCAAAGGTAATGAAGCTTCAGTTGTTTACATAGTGAGTTTTGAACAAATCGGGTTCAATCCGAAGCTGATCGTCCAAGAAAGAAACCAAGCTTTCACCGCAATGACGCGGACCCGCGGTTGGTGCATACTGACTGGAATCGGAAAAACTGCTGAAACTTTATTCACGGAAATAGAAAAGATCCTTCAAGACCCGGAGAAAATAACCTTCACGGTTCCTGATCCCAGAACTATCCAGCGCAATCTTGACAGCTTAGAATATGAAAGACGGCGCAATCGCATAAAGAAAGCAAACGACCTTGCGAATTCACTCAGGCGATTGCTTGCCGAAATTGATGATCCAGAAGAAAGAAGGAAAATAATCGAAAGGCTGAGAATGCCGGGCTGAAAAAGTCAAAGCGCTATTCAGTGATGAGAAACTCTTGACTGCGCTAAATTCGAGTCGACACATCAATTTGTAAGCATGCGCTCAATGGCACAAGTTCTTTCTTCATCACGTGGTTGGGTTTGCAAAGAAACTTAGCGGGCGCGCCATGGAATCATGAGCTCTCCTTGGCCTTGTTGGATTCGGATGCTTGATTGTCTCGAGCTGTGCATTGCTAGTCAATCTGGCCTGAGTCAAAGCTGAGTATAGTGCCGAGGATCGGATCTATTCTCAGCGGCGTGTCTGCGAAAACTCCATTCAAGATAAATTCGTTAAGTTTGCTAGCCTTCGCAAGGAAACTTGGATACTTCATTCTGGCAGGATCCGACATATAATCAGCCGTTGATGAGAGGCAGAGACCCAGATGAGCTATCCAGTCAGGATCGACCCTAATCGTAGCAGGGTATGCTTGCTCCTTTCTCAGTCTGATGGATTTCCACAATCCGCCTGATTCTTGGTATTCAAGACCTGTATTGTGAGGGAAAAGCTCAACAGCATCGTCGGGAGTAAGCAGAGCAGTTCCATAGGGCGCAGTTACGCTCAACTTGTCTTTTGTATACCCCTTTCTGAATTTCCAGGCTGATAAACCACCTGACCTTGTCGTCGAGACAGCAAGTGTTGGTGTATCGGTTTCTTCAGCCACATCTGTAAGTCTCATTAATTCGACCTGTCTGAAGCCGGCATCTCTCATAGTGAGGAGCAGATCGTAATGCCCTCTTTCGATTATTTTGGATAGTGTGTCATTAATCCTTCCGAAAAGATCTTCCTGAGTATCTGCTTGGAGTGTAACCATACACGTTGAGTTGGAGAAGTCACTTCCAGCAGCTGTTATTAACCCAACCGAAGAGCCATTCCAAGGAGCTGAATCCACATATACACTGATAGGTTTGTGAACAGTCTCATATTCTGGTGGCAGCCTGACTCTTGACCAAAGGTCGTTTGTATTGGTTGCGTAGATTGAGCCACCAAATCTTTTCGTAAGATGGGCTAGGAATGAATATGCTAGGGCATAGGTTTCCATGCGACCTTTCCATGTCCCAGGGCGATAGTGTATAACACGTCTTCCGTGCTGAAAAGCGAATGCATAAGTTGCGTAATACGTTCTATCTCTTACGAGCTTCAGACTTGATGAAGGCAAGAACACGATAAACACGTCTGTGTCGTCCTGTAAAGCTTCATCCATTTTTTTTAGGTAGCCCTCTGGGTTTCCAGCTTTGTCGAGGGCCGTATCTTCAACCTTGTACTTCTTGAGAGTAACGTTCTTAGGGTTGTAGCCAAAAAATGAATATATGGACTCAAGGATTTTGTCAGCATTTTTCAGAGGATCTATGTTGCTTCTGCGTTGGTTGCGTCTGTTTCGTTCAGGATCAATGATATCGAGGTCGCCAGTGACTATTGCCTCGCAAATCCGTGGACCTCTATTTCCGCCAAGCAGTGTTTGAATTGAGGAGTTAGCTCGGAAGTCAGGGTGAATTATTGCAACCTTTAATTGCTTTTCGAATTGGATAGGTTTTGAGAGAATCTCGAGCGGCTCACATGGGTAAGCTGCGCCTTTCGCGATTTCATATAGCTCTCCTGGTGAAACCCATTTCAGTGCGCCTGTATCTTTATTCTTAATAGCTACCTTCGGGACTTCAACTCTGAGGGTTTGAAAACCTGCTAAGCTGAGACTACTGGTTTCATTAATCCTAAAAGTCAGCGGTCCAGGAACGAAATTGATTATCGATTCGCCACCTTCCCACAACAATCTTGGTTTGAGTTCAGAAGCCAAGGCGTTTGAGACTGCATGGTTAAGGCAAGCCAGCGTCTCGCTGTTGTACTTGGTCAACGTTTGGTATATCTTCGTCACCCGTTCGTTGCCACCGTTGACTCTGATGATCTTGCTGAAAAGATACCAGTTTTCAAGCGTAACTATTGGAACCATGAATTTGATTGGAACTATGTAAGTTTCTTTTCTTTGGTAGGCTGCACTGAGATAATGAGGCTGAACCCTTGCGAGTCCACCTCTTCTTGATTCCTCGAGTGATTCTGCCAACTCAGCAGAAACCTTGATGCCTTGGTCTTCAAAGAAAGATTTTGCTTGATCGATCTCGTTATCAGTAGCCTGGTCAAGGATGACATCAAGATGTACTGAATTCGGTTTTAGATGACGCTCTCCTATTTGTATGTGGAATTGCAGTGCCAACTTGTTATGACTTCGGGACCATTCCTGAATGACATTATCTAATCGCTTTCTCAGGAACCACAGGGAGAGTTGGGGCGGGCAACTCATCTTCGTTCGAACTGGCGTAAGTGCATAAGCCGTTCCATCTATTCCAACTCTTGGGTCGAGGTCTACATATCGTTCAGGCTTGAAAAGTGGAAAATCTACGTCTTTAAGGGTTAGCTTCTCAAGTGCATCTTGGCTGACCTTCATTGATTCAAGTGCCCCTTCTCGAGCGCCTTTATCTGCCCAATGCGGAAGATAATTCCGTATCAGTTCCTGACTAACATTTACCATAATTCCTCTGCCGAAGCTGTCGTATTCACATTTCAGACCTGGTGTTTTTTCTATTGATTCTTGGAGAATCCTTGACCATAAAGTCTGAATAGCAAACTTGTGACCCCTCAGGTAAAGGTTCAGAGCTGTAGTATTATGCTCAGTTTCGTAGATACCTACATTGACGGTTGCATCATTTACTCTTATTGGAACAGTTCCATTGGCCAGACTTAGCCGCTTGGTCGATATGAGGAATGGTAATTCCCTCACGTTTATGTCAGGGTGATTCTCTACGTAACCACTGGTCGGAATACCAGTAGTCTGAAACACTTTATTCGCCACGGAGTGAACAAGGGAAGAAACCCCCTCTAATCTTGGAAGCTCTTTAGTATTGAGTGCGTATACGTAGAATGGCAAATGCTGGCCGAAGGATCTTCCAGTTTCTTGGATCCCAGTGAAAACGACATCATCGGGTATATAGGAACCAGTTTCCCAAGGCGACTTTGTTATTAGAACCAATCTAGCCTCGTCTCCTTTTCGTCACTTTTGTGGTCAACTATAGTTATCGGATTGAAGATTTCCCTGCCGGCAACGCTGAACTTGTTCAGTCTAAATACTACAGGCATTCCGTCAGAATCCATGACAATGCATGGTCCCTTGATGCCGATTATCCTATTCTTGACTGGAATTCTCCTGTATCTTCTCCCCTTATAGGTCTTGGACTTAAGGCCGACTAGATTCTTATGGTTTATTCTTTCAAGCTCTTCTCTTTCAACCTGGATTCCACGGTCCTCGACTACTTCGGCCAAAAATAATGGAGTTAGTTTGGCGGCCGCTGAATCCGATTGGTAGCCAGTACATTTCGCATTCGCCAATCGGATTACGCAATCCATCACATTGTTGAACTTTTGTCTATCCTCGTCAGCGAGTTCAGTAAGAAGAGCCTCATACGTTAATTCTTGAGTGGGTTCTGAGCCTACCATTCCCAAGTCTCGTGTGAACCTCTGATTGATTTTCACATATTGGTTCGCAATTCTGATCATTTGACCTGAAATAATTCGTTTCTCGAGGAATTCCGCCTCTGGAAGTGAAAGCGAGTTTCTTCCTTCAGGCATCAATATGCCCATTAACGTGTATCCTGCCTCTGCTGCTCTCTGATTTCTTCTTCCGAGCCTTGTAATTCCTACCTTGAGTTCTGATTGTGACCGCGTTAGCATGGAAACATATAGGCAATATCCATTGACGCACTCAGAACTCCATTTGTAGCATTGATGGCAGTTAATCAGATCTTTTTCATCGCGCCAAACTCCGTGTATGGTGCACAAATTTAACTGGTCTGCCTCGGCACATTTTGGACACATGTAATTGAGATTAGCCGAAAGAACCGGGTCGAAATCTTCTTCTAACGATTGTTTCTTCATAATTACTGCGCCGCACCTGCAGTATCGTCTGTCTATCCAAAATCCAAATGCTGGAATGTCATATCCAAGGCCAAGATCGATTTCACTAGACTCCTGAGAATCAGTGTCGATAACTCCAATCTGTGGATTATGGCCCGAATACTCTAGCCTTTGCAAGATATATGGCAACTATTTAGTCACCTTCTTAGTGATTTTATAGAGATCTGGGTGGCTCGCTGTAGTAATCCCGGCTGCACCGTAGAGAAACGATTTTGACAACGCATTGCGAGCAGCAGTCAGGTCAATTTCGAACCTTTTCGCCAGAGCTTGGGGGTTGTAAAAATCATTATTTCTTGTGCTTGCGAGGAAGAATTCCACGGCGTCCTGTCTCGACATTAGTTCAGTGGCAATATCCTGACCACAATCCCTTGACAGTGCACTGTAAAGGACACCTGCATGAATGACTTTCAGAAACTCCGTTCTGTATTGGGTATCGGCGACTACTGGAATCTGCACATCCAAGTATTTTTCAAGTGTTTCCATATAACTGAAAGGAGCCAAAGGCGTTCCATTTAAAAGTGAAAGAACTCTCTCCCCCGATGGTGTCGTCCTATAATCTTTATTGATCAAACCAAAACTCTTCACGGTGCTCCATAGCTCCCCCAGAGTTCTACTAATTCTCGTTGGACAACCTTTCTCTCTGATAAGCGGGTTGGTCTTAGGTTCACTGATCGTTGAAAACAAACATGCTTCATCAATCGGATTGCTATCGATGTTCTCGAACAGGAACCTAAGCTGTCCCTCTCTAATCTCACCTATCTCGGGATAGGCGCCTGGTCCCCTTAAGAGATTGAGGACCAATATGTTGCGAACTTCTTTCTTGCTTGGCTGTTTAACGTCATCAACGATTTTGGCATAATGCTTTGTGTGCTGATCCAAGTCTGATGAATTGCCTTTGGTTGAAACCCACCCGAGTCGAGCAGCGTTTCGGAAATCTGATAACATTGTTGGAGTTCCACTTGGCGGGCTGTCGGCCGTGATCGCAAATGAGAATCTGCCAGAGTCCTCTTTTACAACACCCTTGTGCCTGAGCACAACCAGAATTGACTTGACCTCAATCAGGTCTATACCTAAATATCTCGACACGTCCTCAGGGGATGAAGGCACAACGCACGACAATGCTACTTGACCAAGAATTTCAGAGGATCTTTCCAAACCCGAGACATTCGGCTTGGCAGCCGTTGGGATAATATTCGGAGTCCTGTGAGTCCACTTCTCGACTAAGGACCTCCTGGTTAGTTTCTCTGCTTGAGTGAAACTTGCGATATTGTTTCTTCCCAAGTATGAATGCGACTGAATTAAAGGCAAGAGCTTGGATTTTCCTCCTGCCAATTTCTCAGCCTTCAAAGAGAGAAACTCCAAGTAAGGTTTGAGGATCGATTTCAATTTTTCACTACGCCTAATTTTAGTAAGAGCATGAGGTATAAAAATTTTGCGTAGTGTCCATACTCTTATCTAGACATATGAAAAGTAAAGACCTTAGAAGTCGTATTTACATATCCAAGTCACGGTGTTTATCAAGGATCGCTCGTGAAAACGACAGTCTCGGTTTGAAAAGTTCCAAAAACTAACAAACAGAAGGCTTTCGCTAGTAAATTGGTGCTGAAATCCCGGTCAGAGCACGCGCACGGATCTTATAGAAGATAGATCTATTAACAAATTTAAGCAGCGATTACCATCCTAGCTTTAGGAAGTCACTCCTTAGACAGGGCTACTACGGGAGAAAGTGGAGATATCACCAGGCCTTCATCGTTCCGCTGAACTACTAGCCCTCATCTGTTGTTTTTCAGGGGATTATCTGCTTGCGCGCGATTAGTAGAACTTAAAGTCCATTCTGAAAAGGCTTATTCTCTCAAGCGCACGCCTTTTTTCTTCGCCTTTCTTTTGTTGAGCAGATATCGCTTGCGCCATCGTTCCTGTATGTCTGTAAACAACTCTAGAAAATCTGCCCTTGTCACTATTCCGATATGTTCCTCTGATTCTTGGACCAGCACGGCGTAATGATATATCAATGCTTGAGCAATCTCTACGATGGACGAGGTCAGAGGAAAGATTGGTGCAGCATCTATTATGTCCGCTTCTTTTATTTTCATTCTGCCAAGATCCCTTAACCAACCTTTTTTAGAAACAGTAAAGGGAGAAAGCATTCTCCTTAAGAGAGCAAAATCTGTCACGATGCCCTTGCACTTGCCTGTTGCTCTTTCAATGACTGGAAGTTGCGTAAAACCGCGTTTTTGCATTTTCCCAGCTGCCTCGCAAACAGAATCATCTGAGAATACTGAAACAACGTTTTGGGAGCTGACGTAGATTTGCCCAATAGTTTTTGGGGGCAAGGAAGATATTTGCTCCAGAATCAAGGCAGTGATTTCAGAGATTTCATCAAGCCTGAAACTTCGTTTTCTCCTTAGCTTCCTCGAAATGCTCGCTTGATCAGTTTCGAGAACCTGGGCGAGTCTTCTTTGCGAAATCTTGGCTTCTTTTAGACCCTCTTTGAGAAGCTGCACCAGGGTTTCTTCCGGCGGTATCCGAATAAATCGTGGCTCAAACAACATGTTTCACTGATGTCATGGCGACATCAACGGGATGTATACTAGCCTCCAATGACATATATATTTTGTGATTCGTATGAAAGAAACAAAAAATAAAAAGTCAAAACAAGGGGCAAAATCCCCAAATCAGAGACTCCCAGCCGTCTTTTCTTATGCTGGATCAGTCTCGATCGATAGATCTGCCGTCTTAGAATGTGTATTTGATTGTATGAGTATGTGTGGAGGTGAATGTCCGTGGTAGGAGTGGAAGACTTTGAAGAGGTTTCTAAAGAGCAGATGGAATGGCTAAAGAATGGCGGAAGGAACAGAATTGAACGAATGGCTAAAAGATTTATGAAAATATGGGAGAAAGCAGGACGATCAGGCGATTTCTACGTTTCAATAGACTTGCCCAGCGACATATTGGTCGTTGCAAGACGGAAAGGTGCTATTGCCTACTGCGTTTGGAAATTCGATTACAACAAAATGGAATTGGCGCAGAAGACCTACGAGCAAATAAAAGAGCACTATGCCGATTTGGAAACACTGACGATAACAAACCTCAAGGACTACTTTTCCCTCGAAAGTGATCTGATAATCATAACTGACGTAAGTTGGCATGGAGAAGATGCTTACTGGCAAGGATGGATTACTGCTGCGCAATCATCCCAATTGAGCCTTTTCCCCACGGACTTCGAAGGTGTACAGAAAATGACTGAAGATAACCTGGGCAATCGGCTATTGGAGGTTGTTGTTCACAATGACTAGAATTGTCGATTGGAACATCGACGACGTAATTGACGGCCACCAGGGTCAGAAAGCCAAACGCGTCAGAGCCATAGCCAGAACATTAGAACGAAAGGGCAGAGTGAACTACAAACAGTTTCTTGCGGAGATGCAATTTAACGGTCTAAGGAAGAACGTTGCTGAAGAATATCTTGACATCTTGGAGGACCTAAGGATGATACGGCTTGACAAGGGCGACATTGTCTGGGATACTTCTCAGGTTCCGAATCGATCAATCGATTCCCCCAAGCGGAACTAATGCCAACCAAAGGCGAAAACAATGAGAAAAGCAATTTGGAGATTGGTGGCAGGTTGGCAAGCCAAGCAAATGCATCCGCACGATTGTGAATGGTTCGAAGAAACGGAAGCAAGAGAGGCACTGATTCTAGAAAAGGTGCAGTTCACTTGACAACCTATAAGAAACGTTACTGCTATATCTGGGTAGAGGGGTATGATGAAGAGGGCGTATGCGGAGTTTACCATGTAGCCGAAGATGAGGTTGAGGTTGCCTATCGGGATGGAATAATCAAAGCAATCTACGTTACTTTCCACGAATACATTCACGTAATCATTGCGAAATGCCACTTACCATGGCAACTCGACGTAGTGCATGACCGTCTTAATATCATGCTACACAAGGAGCATTACGTTTACCCTAACTATCAAAAATAGCGCGCGCTACAACCCGCCCATAATATGATTTGAATGAAGCCACATCGTAAAAGCACCTGGGTCAAAATCGCCGAAATTCAACAATTCATACAGGCTCACGGCATAGTTTCAGTTCGCCAAGTCTTCTATCATTTGGTAGTAAAAAGTCTTCAACCCAACACATTTAGCGGTTATGAAATGACAGATGAACTTCTTAATCAGATGAGGTTTGACGGACAAATACCGTTCGACTCAATCAGCGATACAACTCATTTCTATGGTACAAAGCAATCTTCCGATATTAACGAAGCAATAGAAGAAGTTCTAGAAGACTATCGCTCAGATTGGAACGGAAAAGATGATTTCCCGGAATATATTGAGGTCTGGCTTGAAAAGGAGGCTCTTGCCGACACAGTTTATCAGGCAACCAATGACTATGGAGTATATCTAAATGTTAGCGGCGGGCGAACAAAAGTAAGCCAAGTTCACAGTTTCATCAAACGAGCCAACCATCACAATAAACCGAGCGTCATTATCTATCTTGGAGATTTTGACCCTACAGGACTGAACATAGATGAAAACTTGGAAAAACAGTTCGAACAGCAAGCCTTATACATAAAGTTTCCACGAAACGGCGATAAACTCGTCAAAATCATAAGAGTAGCCCTTACCGAAGCCCAGATTAAAACTTTGCCTCACGACTTCCAGCACAAAGCCAAACCAAAAGACCCAAACTATCATAAATATGTGGCTGAATACGGTGAAGAGGTTTGGGAACTTGACGCACTTCCCCCAGATGAATTGCAGAAAGTTGTCAAGAACATCTTAGAAAAATACCGTCCAGCAGACAAGGTAGAAGTATTGGAAGAAATAGACAAAGACGAAGTAAAAGAAATTCGGAATAAGATAGGATACACGAGTAAAAGATCCTCTAACTCTCCCTACTAAGCCCCTTTCCCGCGCTTATGCTCTTAGTATCAATCGATCGCTACTAGAATAACAAAAACAGTAAACTAGGGCGCGTATTGTGGCGGATCTGCTTAACATATTTTGTTATCAGTTTCTTCAACTCTTGTTGTGTTGTGCGCACGCTAACAAATAGTGTTAGCAACCATAAGAAGTCGAATCTGGTGCTCAAAAAGGGATGTAGGCACGTTCATTAAAGCCCCGAGAAAAGATACTAGGTTTATTTCTTTATCGTATAGCAAGAATCTGTCTCATCAACGGAACACAGCCTGAAACAACTCCCCTGGCGCTTTGAACATCAGATAAGGGCTTCAGGAAATGGACCGCCCCTTTATAATGCAAGTACCCTATTTTGAATTCTAGAGTTACGACGCACTTGAACACTAATCAATGGAATTTGACATGACAGAAACTGTTGAAAGAAGGGCTGGGACCCGGGGTGGTTGCTTATTGTTTTCGTCTATTCTTGGGACTCCTACACTATTCAATCTCAAAAAGTGTTAATGATTGAGTATTTGTGCGCCCCAATAAATAACGCAGCGTGCACCTTGGTATTCTTGTCTATGTAGCAACCTTGGACATCATTGAATTCTGGTTGTTATTTCGGATTCATAAATCGTAAGTGCGTTTCAAAAAATAAGGAAAGTGAATGGTGAATATCAAGAAACTTATGGGAACAAAAGCGCGCGTGGGGATATGATAACTGAAAAGGATATGGAAGCTGATATTCTTCAACATTATTTTTTAACTCACTTTCAACATCGATCCTTCCCTCAACATTTCCCTTTTGCCATCAAATTGCCGAAACGATACTACCTAGAAAAGCGCGCGCCTTAAGGTGCAGACCTTTCCAGAGGATGGAGTGAAGAGGAGTTAAATCCAAGCTCCCGAATAGAAGCATCGGAGAACCTGATCTTTTCATTTACACCAAAATGTCGAGACCAGTCTCTCCTTAATTATTTAATCCGCCTGCGCGCGCTCTTTAAGAGATTGCAAATACAAAAAGACGACTAATAATTCGAAAATTGAAGACTATTTCGATATAATGGGACGATTGCTGAATTCAATGGAGAATTTGTCTTTCAAGTTGAAGCCCATTGTGCCTTTTCGGCTAGATTTGACAGCTTGGGCGCTGCGACGGCGCTTGAATAATATTGTTGATCGATGGGTTGACGAAAGTTGGAGGAGGGTGCTAGTTATCAGAGGCGCGCCTGTGGAGACTACGGTCACCCAGACGTTTGATAAAGGCAATATTTTCCTTAAAGTAAACTTAGCTGGATTACACTTAGATTCCCAAATCGAAAAAGAAACTGGCAGAGGCTGTTGAGAAGTGCCTTGGCATTAAGACAGACCTCTCCAGGTTTTATCAATTTGCTTCCAAAGATGAAAAGTTAAGTTTTCTGGCAGACCTTTTCTGTGGGCTAAAACCTCCCCGCTTCCCAACCATTTTTGAGGCAGTCGTGAATGGTGTAGCATGCCAACAAATCTCTCTGAATCTTGGTATCATTCTGCTTAACCGTTTAGTTTCAACATATGGAAAATCCATCCAAGCGAAAGACACTGTTAGTTATGCTTTCCCGAACCCAGAAGATCTGTCAAAGTTGAAAACTGAGGATTTTAGAAAGTTAGGTTTTAGCCACCAAAAAGGGCGAGCCATAATTGAGCTATCTCAGGCAATTGTTGCTGGACAGGTCGACCTTGAGCAAATAAAAATGTTGCGCGCGCGTGCTAATGTGTGCTGAGGCTGTGCCTTGGCGTTGCCACCGCTCATTGATTGCCGACGCATTATCAATACGAGGAGTTCGGGTCGAACACATCCTGTCTCCTACCAGTTTACAGTCTCACAAGATCACACCTTGGGCCAAAGTGAATGGCACGCACATAACATATCCAAGTGAGAAACCGCGAAACGATCACATACGCTCGTCAGAAGTGGGAAAATCAAATTGAGGAAAAACGATCTTCCGTTTCCGCAAGTTTCAAATATTCCGTTTGCTTTTGCTTGAATTTGGTGTTACTGTGGGAATCGGCGAGTCAATTAAAAGAGGCCATGACGAGTACAGGAGGTTCTTCGCGAAGTTGTTCAAGACTACTCCGAAAGATGCAAAGTTGCGAGAACAGGTGTTTATTGACTTTCAGAGGAAGCTTTATGCACATCATGAGGCTGAGGAGCTGACGATTCTTCCGCGGATGACAAAGATCCCAGACCTAAAGGATCTGGCCTTGGAGCTCGAAGTGGAACATGCGGAAATGAAGACGCATTTTGAAGCGCTGATAAAGGAAGGGTACGACAAAGAGATTTGGCGTTACAGGTTGGCGCCGCTGTATGACATAATGCACGCTCACTGGTTGAAGGAGGAGGAGACCGTGATACCCTTCGGGCCGGATTACTTCTCAAAGAGCGAGTGGGAAGATTTTGGCAAGAGGTTCGACGAAATAGTTGAGGATTATCTGAGAAAGCACTAAAGCAACGCTCGCATCAATCAGGGGCTTCATTGGCAAGTATTAATGCACACCAATTTTGCAGAGATAGTCTGCCAGCGCATGCTCATTGCGGTAAGCGCGACCTCAATCACTGGGACCGAGTAGCTTGTAGAATTGGACTTTCAGGAAGTCAGTAATTACGAACAGCGTCAAGGCGTATCCCCATACGATTGCAGCAAGACCCCAGCCCATAGCGGGCAACAGAATTCCGTAAACGGTAAGAAGCGTGGCGGTCAGCTGGGTACCTATTACTGCGAGGAGCAGGATTTTTGCTGGTTTAATTGTCCAGAAGTGATCTCTTGTTCGAGCCGCAAGCAACACGGTATGACCAGCGACAGAGAGTTTCAAGTATATAAAAGACTGGAGAACGGGATTGGTCAGACCTATGTGCAAAACGTCGATGCCTATCAAGAGAAGCCCAAAGGAGGAAAAAACTCCTATAATGCCCAAGAATGTGGCTATACCCAACACTCTTCGCATGTCCCACTTCTCTGGGAAGTCAGAGTACTTGACATTGTCATAAGCTATTGTGATGACCGGTAGGTCATTCAAAATTGCTAGCAACACTATCATAAGTGCAGTGACAGGGTAGATGTTAAACGCCAAGATCGATGCCGTGATAAAAAGCAATACGCGGATGGTCTCGGCAATACGGTATATGGCGTAATTGGTCATCCGTTGGAAAATCTTGCGGCTCTGCTGGATAGCGTCTATGATCACGGAAAGGCCCGGTTTTGTGAGAACGATTGCAGCCGCAGACTTCGCTGCATCTGTAGCGCCGGCCACCGCGATTCCTACATCAGCCTTCTTCAACGCGGGCGCGTCATTTACCCCGTCTCCGGTCATGCCGACAATGTGGTCTCTGCTCTGAAGAAGTTCGACTATGTGATATTTGTGCTCAGGGAATACTTCAGCAAAACCATCGGCTTTCTCAACAACTTGCACAGCTTCGCTTTCAGGCTTGTTCAGAAGAGAAGAAGCCACTAAAATATCAGTGCCTAAATTCACGCGACGCGCAGTCTCCTTTGCGATGGCTACATGGTCTCCCGTAACCATTTTCACGTCGACACCCATGGACTCCGCGATCTTAATGGTGTCAGCAGAGTCTTCACGAGGCGGATCGTACAGAGCGATCAAACCGGCAAATTGCCACTTATCCTGAGCATCAGTCTTGGCAACGCCGAGAGATCGGTACCCTTTTACCGCCAACGAATCAACTATTTCTTCAACCGTGCCACTAATTTTCTCCTTATTGGCAGCGAGGGATAGAATTACTTGTGGTGCACCTTTCGAGATTCTGAAGCGGGTTCCACTGCTTTCTTGCAACGTGGCTTCAGTTCGTTTGGAAACTGGATCAAAAGGTTTGAAGTCACTAATTCTGTATCGCCGTAAGGGTTCAGCCAGCGCTGTTATGCTCTTAGCCTTTGCGATAATTGCGGTGTCAATGGGATCTTTATCTTCCTCTCTTGATGCAAGTGCGCTGTAAAGTAGCACGTCATTATCTGTGAACCCGCCGAGAGGCTTAACCTCGCCAACTGTGAGCTCATTCTTGGTAATAGTGCCCGTCTTGTCTGAACACAAGATATCCATGCCAGCCATCTCTTCAATGGCTACTAGCTTGCTCACGATCGCTTCTTTGGCTGCGAGAGCTATCGCGCCTATTGCCATAGTAACTGAAAGCACGGTTGGCAACGCTGCCGGTATCGCAGCAACCATCAAGACAAGGGCGAATTGGAGAATTTGAAGCAGGCTTTCATTGCGGAGAAGCCCAACTACAATGATGACGGTCACGAGTGCAATGGCGAGAAAAATTAGGTAGTCACCGATTCTAACTACTGCTTTCTGGAAATGACTTTTGGTTTTTGCTTCTTCCACGAGTTTGGTCGTTTTGCCGAAATATGTTCCTGCGCCCGTAGTTACTACTAGTCCATTCATTTCTCCTTGCCGAGCGATAGAACCGGCGTAAGCAACATCTGACACATGCTTTTCCACAGGTAATGATTCTCCAGTTAATGCTGATTCATCGGCAAGCAGATAGCTACCTTCAATGAGTTTGACGTCTGCCGGAATTATGTCGCCAAGACGTATGCGCACGATGTCCCCCGGAACGAGTTCACAAGCAGGACTTTTCTTGCCACTTGTTGTCACGCAAAACTCGTGCTTTTGAGCGCCAGTTTCTGTTTAAGCAACTCAATAGCGTTACCCGCCTGACGTTCTCGCGTAAACCCTATCACTGCATTTGACAAAAGCAGGACAAGAATTATCGCGAAATCCTCCCAACTCTTGATGATTGCGGACATGACGACCGCAGCTTCTATCATCAATGGAATCGGTCCCCAAAAATACGTCAAAAACTTAACAAGTGGGTTTACTTTTTTCAGGGATCTCATTGGGGCCATATTGCTGGAGTCGTTTTTCCACTTCGGAGGAAGAAAGACCGTTCGTGCCCGCTGAAAGTTTGCTTAGCAGTTCGTCAACATTGACTTTCTTCGCCTCTTCTGTGGTTAAGAGACTCTTACTCATGGATACACCTTGTCTGTTATTGGCACCTTTTTTTAATCTCCATATTCTGGACTCACTCTTTTTGCCCGCCTAAGGTGCGCTTGCATCTGATTCCTCAATCAGGCTTGGAGCGCTTTTCTCATTGTACGAGCCACCCCATTATTTAGCATGGACGTTTTTTATCAGTTTTGTCATTTCCTTCTTGAGTTCGTCCAGTTCCTCTTATATCATATGCTCTAAAAATACTCACCTCTATCACAACCATTAGTTCCGTTTATTCAGACATGGTTGATTTCTTTATTTAAGATTTCAATCGTAGCGCGCGCTCTAAAGGATACAAAGAAGGCACTTTTATCCGGAAAAGGTTTCGACTCGATAACGTCTGACTGTTGCACGCCATTGCTAGAGAATGATCAGTTTAATAGACTGCATGAAGTGTTTACTCTCTCCCCATAATAGATTATTATATTTCTTGCCATGAATATCTAGGTGGTTAAAGAGAAGGCTTTGGGGCGAGAGTTTGAGCCAAAAAGAGTTTGAAGCTATTCTTTCCGCTGCTGTTACCCATCTGGAGAAATTAGTCGGAGTAGAACTGTCAAAGAGCAGGATTGACAGTGCCTTGAGAGAAGCTACCCATGTAGTCATCCATAGAGTTGGCTCATACGGCTCTAATACAAGCGTTACCATGGCTTGGAAAGCTTGAAGAAAGGCAGCGTGCCCTTGTTGATGAGGTATTAGCCAGGTTTTTAGAAAGGAAGGTTTCTGCGCAGCTTCACTTGTTCACTGAGAGTTTCGAGGAGCAGTTGAAAGAAATTAAGGGGCACCCTCTTTTGCAAGGTCTAGATTGGAGCTTGGATTTTTACCGTCAACTTTATGAAGAATTCGAAAAGCACGCACGGCACGGAGGGAATGTTGAAGCCTTTGCGCATAAGATACTCGAATATTACGAAGAGCATGGTGCACACGACCAATGAGTTTTTCCATTTTTGGCATAGTTATAGAGCTACCCAGAGCACGCGCGAAAACCGTGATCGGGTTATTGACGTGCAAGTCGCATTATGAAAAAGCTGACGAAAGAGAATCGAATCGTGACTGTGATCGAAAAAGCGCGCATTTGCAAAAACCGAGTGTAAGCTGTGTTTTTAGTAAGGCAAGAGGGCGATATGCTTGGTAAGCGCGCGCTTTTCCTATCAAATTTCAACGTGATTTGAATGGTCATGATGACGAGCTACGAGATAACGCGCGTTAGTAGATAGAGTAATGAACCAGAGGCCGACATAATGATGCATATTAAAGGTGAAAGAAAAACACACGAAGACTGCTTGATTGCACAGTTCATGTGGGGCTTTCAATTGGGTGAAAGTAGCTCTGAAGCTCATAGGGGTCATGTAATTGCTGAAGCCACTTTTACAGTATCTTTGATTATTTCAGAATGTTTGCTGCTTACTATTAGCGTTTACCTCCTTTTGCTCGGTAACGACTTGTATAGAATAATCGCGGGGCTGCTCTTGGCGGCATTTTTCGTCATTGCCGTAATTATCTACAAGAATGCAACTGCCGAGGAAAAGGAAGAGGAACAGTACGCAGTTTCTTCAAAAACTGAAAAGCGCGCGTTAATAGGGACGTCAGCTTTTGCGAGCATGTGCTAAGCGCGTGTATACCTTAACCAGATAAGAGTAGATTTATATTCCTTCATGGAGTGTTGAAAACCGGTGCTACAGATGTCTAGTGACCTGAGAGCGATTTTGCATAGGGTGGTTGAGGAAGACTATGAAAGCGTGGAAGTGGCTATCGACGAGAGACTGGAGCGTTTCAAATCTCTTATTCTTCAGATTGCGAAAGCGAAGAAGTGGCATCTTTTGATCTGGGCTGAGACAGGAGCCAAAAGACTTGAGGGAACATGAAGAAGATTTGAACCTGCTGGAGAGAGCAAACGTCGTGAAGGGCAAGATGAAATATACACACCGCGACGCATATCGTGAGTACGAATTGACCATGAAAGGCGAGGAATTGGTCAAAAAATTGCGAAAAGAGCCTAAGTAGCGCATGCGGTTTTGGGTCTCCTCCGTCTGGAAGCTCTTGACAAACTAGTCGGATTGAAGCACAAGCGCTATGATCAAGGTATAATTGCGAAGAAGCTTTTCTTCCTTTCTTCTCGTACATGGCTATTGCATAATTGACGATCTTGTGGGCCTCTTTCGCATTTTCCCAGCCATTAATTTTCACCCACTTTTTGGGTTCCAAGCGCTTATAGATCTCGAAGAACTCCTGAATCTCCTTCAAACGATGCGACGCTATATCAGCCAGATCTGCACACTCCGAAAACCGCGGATCACCCATAGGTACCGACAAAATCTTAGGATCAACGCCTTCCTCATCTTCCAAAACCAATGCACCAATAACACTCGCCTTTACGATACAGCCAACTTCTAAGGGTTCATAGCTCAATACCATAATGTCTAACGGATCGTTGTCATCAAACCACGTCTGTGGAATAAAACCATACTCCACAGGAAAAACCACAGGCGAATACAACACACGGATCCAGCAAAAAAGCCTCCCACTCGGGCCTATACTCATACTTATCTCTGGAACCGCTGATCACCTCTATAACAACATTAACCAACTCGGGCGGCTTATCTCCAGCCGGAATTTCTCTCAGTAGATTCATACATTAGGAAATACCACACTGCCTATAAGAGATTTTTCAGAACTTAAAAATCGGAATAGGGCGATGAGCACGCCGAAAACGAATCAATCTCAATCAATTAAAAACTTTTAACAACCCGTGCTTCTGAATAGAAACAATCCATGCGCTAATTCAATTAGCTCGCGCGGAGAGAGTCGTCAACATGATAAACATGCTTATCAAATATCGCAAAGCATTGAAAGACGAAGAAAAGGGAAGGATAGTGCGCGCGCTAAAAACGCACAAACTTAAATCGAAAGACGAAACTATGTCCTTCGGAAAAAAATGCAAGGTGACGATAAAATGAAAGTCTCCATTGACCGAGAGGGATGCATCAGCTGTGGAAACTGTGAAGCTGTATGTCCCGAAGTTTTCAAACTTCTCACAGAAACTGACGGGAAATCCAGCATAGTTGAAAAATACAGAAAAGGAGACCTAGGAAAAGGCGAAGTTGGAGATGACCTAAAGACTTGTGCCGAAAACGCTAGAGATGACTGCCCAGTACAAGTGATAAGGACCGAATAACTGCACCAAATGCGCGCGCTAGTGCCCTAGAGGTACCTTCGACTCCATTTCAAGAATTCTTAACAATGCAAAAATTACAGCGCGCGCTAATATGTGGAACGCCGAAGCAATGCTCAGCTGCTCCCTTGCTGTTTGAGGGATTAGAGATTTAGGGGTATGAATTGTATGATCGACTTTCAATTAACTGAGGAACAAACTGCTTTACGTGAAAAAAGGTCGCGAATTCGTGGTAGACGAAGTGTTGCCAGTCGCGAAAAAGTATGATCAAAACGGCGAATTTCCACGTGATGTCCTTGAAAAGGCCTTTAAGGCTGGCTTGATGAACTTAAGAATTCCTAAGGCTTTTGGGGGACCAGGATACGGTTCTACTGAATCTGTTATTGTTGTGGAAGAAATGGCTGCAGCCTGTGCAGGAATCACTACTTCAATGTGTGTAAACGAGCTTGAAGCTGAGCCGATCATTTTAATGGGCACAGAAGACCAGAAGCGAAGGTTTCTTGTTCCGTTAACGCAGCAGTTTAAGCTCGTTTCCTTCGCGACCAGTGAACCTGGTATGGGTTCAGATGTTGCTGGTATACGAGCTACTTGTGAACGACAAGGCGGAGACTATGTTCTTAATGGTGACAGGTTCTTCATTACTAACGGGGATTACGCTGACTTCTTCGTGATATTCGCGCGTATAACAGGTACCAAACGACACCAAGGCGTCTGCGCCTTTTTCGTTCCTCGTGGAACAGAGGGGCTGTCAACAGGGAAATCGCTCCCGAAACTTGGGCACCGCGCATCAGACACTTCAGTCATGATGCTACGTAATGTTCGCGTTCCATACGAGAATCTGATCGGGCAGGAGGGAAACGGATTCCTCCTAGCCATGCTCACCTTCATGCACACTCGACCGGCAATCGATGCTATGGCCACGGGCCTAGCTCGATCGGCAATGGAGTACGCGATAAACTATGCCAAACAACGCGAAGCTTTTTAACAAAAAATCTCGAATTTTCAAGCTGTTCAGCATATCTTAGCTGATATGTATGCCCGCATCGAAGCAATGCGATTACTCACGTGGAAAGCTGCATGGCTTCTCGACCATGGAGTGAACGCCAATATAGCGTCAAGTTGTGCCAAGCTTGTCGGCTCTGAGAACGCAATGCGTATCTCAACTGATGCCTTACAGGTGTATGGTGGGAGAGGCTTCTTGGAAAATTATGCTGTGGCAAAGCTCTTTCGTGATGCAAGGCTTTTCCAGATTTACGAAGGCACTTCTCAAATTCAAAGACAGGTCATCTCTCGTTTCCTCTTCGAGGAATACAAGCCGACTGTTAAGGGAATCTGAACAACCTCTCTATTCAAGCGATTCTGTTTTGATCTGGCACGAACTGGAAAACGGATCCAATAAGTTATTGGAGAATTAAACTTCGAGCGATTCTGAGTCCCCTTATTTTCGAGGTCGCGCGGAGTTCGTGGTTATTACAGGAATCTTGAAACGTTAAGCTTAAGTCAGAACATCTCACTAGGTTTATGGGAGGCGGGTTGAAATTGTCTGAGACTTTGGTTACAAAGCTCAGTTTTCTTCAAGGTTATCAGTTCAGGGTAGAGTTTGATGCTGAGGGTATGTCGAAGCTTCTTTTGGATGAGCAAAAGCCTGCTGGTCAGAATCTCGGACCGAATCCTACGCGGCTTTTGTCTGCGGCCGTTGGTCATTGTCTCAGCTCGAGTCTTATATACTGCTTGCTCAAGGCAAGGGTGAAGATTAAGAACATTGAGACCACTGTCAGAGCAAAAGTAGCTAGGAACAAAGAAGGCTATCTGAGAGTTGAGGATATCGAGGTGCAGATTAGCCTGGATGTAGCTGAGGAAGATAAGTCACGAATTCCTAGATGCAAAGAAATCTTTGAGAACTACTGTACGGTGACACAGAGCGTGAGAAAGGGCATGGAAATCAACGTAAACGTCTCCTAAAGTGTCGCGCGCTTAAACCTACAACCTACGTCACTTGCCTGTAATCGAAGTCTTCTTCCAAGAGATGATTCTTATACTTTGTGACATCCGTCTCTCGTTGCATCAATCTAATTAAAGCTGATGTGCCTTTTCTATCTCCTAAAAGTATGACTCCTACGATTTTTCCCTGGTCCAGAACGATTTTCTTGTAGACGCCTCCTTGCCTGTCAATTCTTTTGATCTCCTCATAACGAGATCCTTCAGGATTCACTAACCCCATAGAAGTAAGGCTTATGCTAGCGACCTTTAACGTGTTGGAAGGCAATGTGCCATTGTAAACAATTTTTTCTTCACCGAGCATGTTTGCAGATGCTATGTTTGCTTGCTCTATAGCCGGTGGGATGATACCGTAAACCTGCCCATGAAACTCCAGTACGTCTCCAGCAGCGTACACATCATTAGCACTGGTTCGCAAGTATTCATCGACGACTACTCCCCTGTTTACTTTAATCCTCGCGTCTTCAGCGAGTCTGATGTTAGGTTTTATGCCAGCTGAGATCAAAACTAGCTCCCCTGAAATATCTTCCCCATTATCAAGTGAAACTCCAGCGACTGCCTCCTTACCCAAAATTTCAGTGGTCTTGACGCCAAGAACTGCATCTACACCGAGTCCCCTAAGACCATCCTCCAAGATGGCTGAACCATCTTGATCCAATTGCATCGGCAACAGCCTAGGACGAATCTCCACGACTTCGACCTGTTGACCCAGCTTCCTCAGGCACGCGGCAAACTCCAGACCTAGAAGCCCCCCACCGATAACAATTGCTTTCTTTCCCTTCTTTGCATATTGTTTTATAGCGACTGCATCTTCAACCGTGCGCAGGGTAAAGCTTCCTCTCTTCTCCACGCCTTTTATAGGCGGAACGAATGCACGGGCTCCGTTTGCCAAAAGAAGCCTATCATAGCTTGTCTTCGAGCCACCTTCAAGCGTGAGCTCTTTACCTGCTGCATTAATACTTAAGACCTGCTTGCGCAGTTGAACCTTGATTCCAAGCTGATCGTACCAATCTTTGGTGTAGGAGTAGATTTCTTGAGGTTCTTTCTCGCCAGATAGAATCTCGTACAGTCTCGGACGAGGATAATACAAATAATCTTCATCTGTGTAGATCGTGACTTCAGTTTCAGGAGCGTTTTGCTTTATAACCTTCGCCGCTGTGACGCCTGTCACTCCACAACCAACTATACCAATACGCATATCAAACCCTTAATTTTTAAAGCATATTAGTAAAATGAGTATATAAAAAGGGTCGCAAGGTATACTGGTTCCCCTGCAAGCAAGATTGGCAAAAATCAGCGAAACCCATTGAAGACATATTACCAGTTCCCAATAAAGCCACACCGGAAGATCACTAACGCACTACGACTCTGAACCGCAAAATGGGAAAAATGAATCTCCTCCATCGTTCATGCTTAACTCGGACAAGTGAATAAAAGGGAAAGAGTTGAGTTTAACGTCTCGTCATACGTCCATTATCCTCGAGCTGCAAGCCGTAGTTTAGACTTGATTTGACCGCACGTGGGGCTGCAGTCTTTTCCAACTGATGACGTTGGAGGTCGCAACGGTCTGCTTGATGGTCAAATCTCTTTAGAGTGCCGGCTGGAATGACTTAGCAGAATCCTTATGGTGGGAAACCGTATGGTGGGCTTATCTATTTCCACTTGTTATTGGATAGCCTTGCAGAAAGAGGGCACTTATCGTGAAGAAATTTAACTCTGAAGCATTGCTTGTTGTTCTTACCATCGGGCATTCGACACGCGTATTGGAGGACTTCATCAGTCTCTTACTAGAATACGGTGTGCAGAAAGTTGTTGATGTACGTACGATCCCACGTTCTAGACATAATCCTCAATATAACCGTGAAGCACTGCGCGATAGCCTGAAAGCCGTAGGCATCGGCTACGTGCATATGGCAGGGCTTGGAGGTCTACGCCACTCAGTTCCTGATTCGCAAAACGCAGGTTGGCGAAACTTGTCCTTCAGAGGCTTTGCGGACTACATGCAAAAAGAGGAGTTTAAAAACAGCTTACAGGAGCTTATAGAACTGACAAAAACGGAGAGGCTTGCACTAATGTGTGCTGAGGCTGTGCCTTGGCGTTGCCATCGCTCCTTGATCGCTGACGCACTATCAGTTCGAGGCGTCCAAGTCGAGCACATACTTTCATCAACCAGTTTGCAGTCTCACAAGATCACACCTTGGGCCAAAGTGAATGGCACACTCATAACATATCCACGAGAAGAACCGCGAAACAATAACATACGCTCGTCAAAAGTGCGAAAATCCAATTGAGGAAAAACGATCTTCCGTTTCCGCAAGTTTCAAATATTCCGTTTGCTTTTGCTTGAATTTGGTGTTACTGTGGAAGGCGGCGAAAGAAAATTCACATTAGAAGAACTAAAACAATATGATGGAAAAGAAGGAAGACCAGCTTACGTCGCTTACAAGGGTAAGGTCTATGATGTTACAGACGACTTTTTGTGGGTGGATGGCGACCATCAAGGCGAACATGCTGCTGGAAAGGATTTAACTGAGCAAATGGCTCAAGCACCACACGGAGAAGAAACACTCGAAAGGGTCAAACTTATCGGTACACTTGTCCCTTAGGCGCCTGCTTAGAATCTATTAGACTTCGATTAGGAGGTGATTGGAGATGGAATTTGTCAAAGTACTTTCAACAAGAGACTTGACACCTGATGAGATGAAAGGGGTTGAGGCAAACGGAAAAAAGATCCTGATCGCTAATCTCAAAGGCGAATACTACGCGATAGAAAACATCTGTACGCACATGCATTGCTTGCTCTCAGATGGAACGCTTTTAGGAGAGAACGTCAGGTGTCCATGCCACGGCTCAACTTATAGTGTAAAGACCGGCATTATCGTGACGGGACCAACAAAGAAGCCAGAACCCGCGTTTCAAGTCAAAGTAGAAAAAGACCAAGTTCTAGTTAATGTATAACGCGAACAATACGAAAATTAGCGCGCTGTCTTGTCTCTTCATTATGTGTTGAAGAACTTTGGTGAGATGGCTTTGCCGGATGACTCTAGAAAGGTTAATTTGCTTAA
>CAWJIF010000003.1:0-53216 GCA_963842875.1 Candidatus Bathyarchaeota archaeon | reverse complement strand
CCATGTTTATAGGAAGCACGGGGACCTTCGCTAATGCCCTTGAAACTGTTGGATTAGTGAACTGATAAAAAACTTGATGATATCTTTTGAAGACTGACTCATCATAAACGCCCAAAGATCTCCATAGTAGAAGATTCTTCGGTTGATAAGTTGTCCTGTATTGTTTCTTGATGATGGATCTTTTGTTTTCAATGCTTATTTTGGGTAATGCGCTGACTATGTTAGCCCATCTCTCGTAGGTTTCGAAGGTTTTTTTGCTCCAAGTTGATGGGTAAACTCCTGTGGAGGTTATCAATGGTGAGGACAGGTGGACTGCCGTGAAGCTTGCGAGACTGGCCAAATATTCGAAGGTAGTTGGAAGGTGGATCCATGCACTGAGTTTCTCATCTTCAAGATATCTGTTTACAGCGGGAAGTCTCCAAGCTTCTGCTGGAAGTACTAGACTGCCGAGCAGTCCTAGATGGCAATAAAACTTCAAAAATACTTCTTCCAGGTCACGGTAACACTCGATTGCCCGCCTACCTACAGGTTGCTTCCTTTCTACCGTGTTGATGATCAGCAGGTTAGGCTTAAACTTTCGCAGTGCCTCATATACCGCTTCTAACGCGAAGGGTGTTAACCTTCGGCGAACGCCTATAACCCAGACGTATTTCGCCGTAGCCATTTTAGTGGCGCTGATGAGACTTTTATCGTGTCCATAGTTTGTTTTGCTGTACTCGAAAAAGAGGAATGGATATTGTTTCTGAAATTCTTTCAACACTTGTAGCGTGTTGTCAGTGGAATAGGTGACAAATACGTGAATTGGAATACTATGTGCTCGCGCCTGTGGGACGATATTGTTAAGGTAATCTTTAAGGCAGGGCGCGCTGTTGAAAGTTTGCGTACATATTGCCAATAGGTCGTTCATTTCTCTCGTCCTTTGATTATTCTCCAAGACTCTACCAACCTCAGCAAGTTTTCATCATCGAACTCAAGTTTGTTTCTGAAACAGTTGCACTCACATACAAGCGCGCTAAGATAACTTTCATTATTATGTCCTCAAATTCCAAAGCATAGCCGCTATGGCATGGATGGTTTCTGGTCATTTTTGTATTATATCTTTCCAGCGCGCTTTCTATAGTTTGTGATGCTTAGTCAAATAGTTGAATTGTCCCTTCGACGAATTCTCTATTGTGTTTATATCTTTCAAAGCGTGCGAGTTAGTGTTTCAACACAGAATCATAGATCGCCAGTAGTCTTTCCAAAACAGATTCTGGTTTGTGGTTTTTCGTCAGATATTCATATTCTTCTTTCCACAAGGCATCGTCCGCATTCATTATGGTTTCTGCAATTTGCTCTTCAGACACCAGATCTTTCAGCGGGAAGTCTTGGAATTCTGCATACTCAGACGACAAGTATGCTAAGGTCGGTCTGCCACACGCGATTGCTTCCAACGAGATCATACCCTCGCAACCAACTTTGAACTGGTCGATTACTACGTCAGAGTCCCAGTAGTATTCTCGAATCTTCTCATGCGAAGCCTTCGGTAAAACCTTCAGCCTCAAACCAAGCGAAGATGCAAGGGATAGCGTTTTAGCGAAGTCCACGCCATATTGGATAATGCTAGTCTCAACTTCGTCTTTGAGTTTGCTCAAGGCTCGGATCGCTATGTCCGTGCCCTTTACAGCCCAGTTAGAGCTGCCAGCAATAAGCACTTTCTTCCTTCCTTGGTGCTGAATCGAAGGTTTCGGGTAGAAAATTCCGGTGTCAACTGCAGGCGGCAAATATTCTGCATCATTTCTAAACTGCATCGCTATTCTCAGTATGTCAGGAGTACTTACTATGATCTTGTCACAGTTTCTCACGTTGTGCCTTACAACTCTTCTCCATAATGGGTGCTTTAGACTTGTTCGAAGGTCGCTTCCTAAAGCATAGCCGACCATCGGCTTCTTTCCCGTACGAATCGCGATGTAGCAGTCTTGAAGAATGTAGTTTGAATGGTACACGTCGCCTTTGGCTCGTAGAATATTGTATGCCACGCCAAAAGTTTTGCTCCAGAGACCCCTGGTTCGTTTTATGTGTTGTCTTTCTATTGTTGTTGGCATGTACTTGAGAAGAGTTTCCCCCACATTGGCGCAGTCGTTGATCATAACCAACTTCATTTTTTGCGCTTCATCCTTTCAGTCTTGTGCTTAATGATCAAGACCCCAATATGAACTTGTGAGATATTTCGCTTTCTGATTTGTGTCATTTCTAGTTATTCTCACCTTCATCTGCAGTGGAATGAAGACCATTATATTCAATCATGTCGCTTCGCACAAGAAATGGGATAACACATTTAAAGGGTTCTGTAATTTAGTATTTGTCTACATGAAGGAATGAGTGGTGCGAAGCCATTGGAGAAGATGTTGGTTGATTGGGACTGGGTTGTTGAACAACTTAGAGGCAAAGACATTAGCGGCTGGTTTGGAAGTGCTACTGGAGGAAAATACTTACAGGAATTTCAGACAAGATTTGCTGAGTATTGCGTGTAAAACACGGCATTGCAGTTTCCAGTGGGTCAGCATCAATCTACGTTGCTTTGAGGGCTTGCGGAGTTGGAAGGGGCGACTACGTAGCTGTCCCTGCATATACCCACATTGGCTCTGTTGCACCGATAGTATTAGCCGGCGCGAAACCTCTATTCATAGATTCCGACAAATACGGAAATCTGTCACCTTTAGATCTAGAAAAAGCTGTTCAGGGCGAAAGAAACCTTAAAGCAGTAATACCTGTTCACTTGTTAGGCGTTCCATGTGAAATGCAAAAGATAAACGAAGTTTTAGATGATTATCCTGAAAGAGTATTCATAATTGAAGATGCAAGCCATGCGCTGGGCTCAGAATATAAAGGAAAACGCTGTGGAAGTCTTGGCGATATTGGCTGCTTCTCGATTGGAGGGGGCAGAACAAAAACCATCGGAACGGGCGAAGGTGGAATGATCGTGGTGAATGATGATGACCTTGCCGAAAAATGTAGAAATATTCGAAATCATGGGGACCGCTATACTGATGTAGACTATCTCTGCTTCAATTTTCGGATGTCTGAACTTAATGCTACAATAGGCTTGTCCGAGATGCCGAAGTTAGACATGCTTGTAGATTGGCAAATAAAAAAGGCAGAGTATTTGTTGGCTAAACTGCCGCCGTTTTTAACCGTTCCAGAACCGCCAGCACATGTCAAGTCCACAAGGTATCTGCTTGGATGTGTGTATAAGGGAGAACGACTCTCAAGAGATGAGTTCGTTTTCAGACTAATAGAGGCCTTAAACAAGAAAGGCATAGAAAACGGAGTGCCTAGAAGAAACGTGGGCAAGGGTCAAGCCAAACTGATTGAAAGAGTACGCTTTTATCAAAGGTTTAAGCGTGCCTGCCCATTTGCTCAGTCCTTGGTCGACAATTCTTTCTGGATTGACTGGCACAGGTACCCGAGGACAGAAGAAGAGATTGATGAATTATTACAGACTATTAGTGAAATAGCATGATTAAAGTAGGTATTGATACAATTATCTATCAGCCAGTTTCGATCGTTGATGATGACAAACACTTTGTTAACATTGGAAAGAACTGCCGTATAGGACAATTTACATTCATTGGTGCACGTAACCTCACAATGAAAGATGGCGCAGAGATTGGTACGTCGGTTGTAATTGCGGGTGGTGGAGACGTAACATTGGAAGAGTTTTCTACTGTGAATTTTCATTGCACATTGATTCCGTCGACCTTTACTACAGGTGGTGAGTATATGAATGATGTTGCTGCTGACAAATCCATCGCTATACATGGTTCGATTAAGATTGGGAAAGGAGCATATGTAGGCTCTAACGCGGTCATTTGCGTCAGTAGGAAGAATCCACACATTCGCGTTGGGGACCGAGCTGTGATCGGTGCACTAAGTTATATTGATCACGATGTTGAGGCAAATACCATCATTCATCCCAAGACTACTTTCGAGGTGAAAGCGCGCAGACTGTAAAATGAGTGATAAGTTCGAATGCTAGTGGTGCTGAATTCGCGCGCTATACTTCTGGGAGCCTTCTGAGTTTTGACATTTCTTCTTTTAGTGTAGCTTTCGGCGTCCTAGGTAGAGTCATTGAAAAGGTTGTCTAAGTATGAAAATCTTAGCACATTTAGTATTCCAGAAAAAAGCCCGCGAAGGATGCAGAAAGACATTTATGGACTCGACATCCATCATAATTCAAAACACTACAGAGGTTCTCATGTGCAGAACAAACGTGTCGTGGTAACCGGAGGAGCAGGTTTCGTCGGTTCACATATTTGCGAGAGGCTTTGCACCCTAGGGTATTATGTGGTTATCGTGGACAACTTACGAAGTGGTGATAAAAGTTACGTTGAGAGTTTGCTTGAAAATGGAAAAGCCGAACTAGTTCAGGAGGATATTTGTGACATAGACGCGATGCGACGAACAATAAAGGATGCCGCTTACGTGTTTCATGAAGCAGCCGTAGGGATAAATTATTCGATAGATCACCCTCGCGAGACCCTTGACATCAATTTACTCGGTTCTTACAATGTATTTAGGGCCGCTACAGAAGCAAAAGTCAAAAAAGTGATTTTCGCTTCCTCAGCATCCGTTTATGGTAATGCCGAATATTTGCCTATGGATGAAAACCACCCTTTTAACCCGATGACCCCTTACTGTGTGAGCAAAATTGGATGCGAATACCTTGCAAAAATGTTCGCACGGCAAGGTCTGAAATATATTGCGCTTAGGTATTTCAATGTATATGGCCTGAGGCAAAGCAAAAGTGCCTTTTACACTTCAGTTATTAACATATTCGTCAAGTCGATCAAACAAGGTGTCCGTCCAACAATTTTTGGAGACGGGACGCAATCCATGGATTTCATCAATGTTAGAGATGTTGCCGAAGCGAATATTTTAGCTATGGAAAGCAAGATAGAAAATGACGTTTTCAACGTGGCAAGCGGCGTGTCAACCTCGATCAAAGAGTTAGCTGGAATGATCCTCAAAGCCATGAAGTCCGATCTGAAACCAGTCTATAGCAACGAGGGGTTGATAATAGTGCGACATAGACAAGCGTCAATTGGTAAGATCAGAAAAGCATTGGGATTTGAACCGAGAATCAGTCTGAAAGACGGGCTCAAAGAACTAATAAGAGATGTTTGTGAAAGACCTACTAACTACTAAAAAAGGATGAAAGATCTCTCAGAAACTAATTTGGCCTACGCCAAAGGTTGGCTACAGAGTGAACTTGTATTCAATCCAGAGATGCAAAAGAAAGGAGAGACTAGCTCAGGTCTGTTTCTCCGACGAATTTGGTTCAGCTCCTAATGAGCGCACTGATGTTCTTTTCGTGAAAATTGATGCAATGAAGTACTCTTGCAGCAAACGATGCACGTTATAAGCGTCAGCTTTCGCTCTCCTGATTTTGTGCAGTTCTGAAGGTCGGGTTAAGACACGCACGCGTTTTATATATGTTGTATCGATGCTTTTTAGTAGATATGTAAGTATAGTTTGGCCCGCATAGGCACAGTCGTTCACGATCGCGAGTCTCATTCTTTCTTCACTTCATATGCTTGAATAGAAAAGTGATGGTTCTTCTTTATCTGGTGCATTATTTCCTCCAAATACGTTGCGACGCTCACTGGTTTTTCTGTCTTAATCTGCACTGTAACTGTTCCCATGCTATTTCACTCCCTCCTTAACCACGCGTTCAATAACGTCAATCGGATTTTCCAATTCAGACAATCTGTCTTTCACGTCGAATCTTTTGCCGAGGTATTTTTTAGCGTAAGCCAAAACTCTAGAAGACGACGCTGTGAACAGCGGAAAGCCCTTTTCGGTGACATACTTGTTCACGTAAAGACGACCGAAAGATGTGGAGACAACTATGCTAGGTGTCCCTTGCAGCGCTGCTTCTCGTGACAATGTTCCACCCACACTTATGACGAGGTCCGCTTGGGCTGCGAGGTTCGCGGAATCAACGAATCCTTTTGGAACTGTAATATTTTTTTCCTGCCGTCTCTCGTAACGTGAAAGAAACAACACATGCCCAAATTTCGAAAGCTTTTGTGCCAGTATTTTTGTCACGTCCTCTTTGCCGATGGCGTATGCCGCTTGAGTTTCCATCTGACGCACGACAATCAGCGGTCTTTCATACTCTAGCTTTGTAGACTTGTAGTCTCGTAACCACGCAACCTCGTCCACACCATCAAACTTGATAATCCTCTCAGGCCCATATTTCTTGTAAAGACGTAGTGGCAACGCTTTGGAGATAATTAGAACCTTGCTCAAGGCTAGTGTGAGCTTGTTCGCCGCTGTCGCATGCGGCGTGTCTGACGTGTTTACTATTGGAACGCCCAGACCGAAAGCTACTCGGCACATGTCTGGAGACTGATGCGAAACTGCTATGTCAGGCGTGTTTCTTTCCAACATCTTGCAGAACAGCAACTGCCTACGCGTGCCTTCTAACAATCGAGTGTAAGCTGAAGTGGGGTTATACTTTCCAACTATGACGAATTTTTCGTCCAGAGCCTTTGCTAAGCTTAGCGTGTCTGGATGCACTCGTGTCGTTAAGATTACTTCGTATCCTCTCTTTCGTAGTCGTTTTGCCACAGCTACTGCGTATCGCACGTGTTTCCCTGTACAGGCGTCGTACCAGACTTGCATTATTGTTTCACTATCCTGAATTTGCAGCCGGCTTGTTCGGCCGCGGTTTTGTCGGTTTCTCTGTCGCCGATTACTATTACGTTTTCTGGTTTTAACTTCAATTTTTCAAGTGCCGATGTGATTTGTGTAGTGCGGTCAAGGCTGTCTTCTCTAGTTATAATCACTCGAAACGACAGGTTTAGGGTATCGAGAATTCTTTCTACGGTTTTCGTGCCCTGCATGGTAACCAAGGCTTTCGGAATCTCGGAATATTGCTTGTAGAGATCTATGCCATCTTTTACGATAGTCATTTTGGGCATGATGGCAGACTCGGCTGCAGTCCATGTTTCAAAAACTTTCCCTCTGAGTGCTTTGGGGAGGGCAGCGACGGTTTTTGTTACGGGTTCGACATTTTTGATTCCCATTATCTTTCGAAATTCTGCATACAGTGCTCGATAGTCTATTGGTAAGCTTACCAAGGTACCGTCCAAGTCGAATATGGCAGCTTTAATGGTCAAGTGTACATCGCTCCGAGAACTCTGCCGTCCTTAACAAGTCTGGCTGGAGCGTCTATGTGTCTTATCCAGTAAACGTTTTCTGGCAAAACATCATACTTTGAAAGCTTGGGAATGGCTTCTTTGTAGGCGAGTTTCACGTACAAGTAGGGCAGATTCGCATAATAGTCGCCGCGGAGCATTTTACTCGTGTAGGAAAAAAAGTAGGATGTAGTGAACATTCTTCCAGCGTTTATCTCCGTGACGCAAGGAGCGCCTTTGCTGTTTTCTTTCAAATCCACGCAGGCGATTCCGTTGAATTTTGGGTCTATGGCTAGAACTGCTTCAGTGCCGATTTTGTTCGCTTTCTCGTCGTGTATGGTTCTTTGCACGGCGGGAGTCCCAGTTATTCCAGAAGGCGCGAGGTGAGGGTATATGTATTCTAGGCGTTCTCGTGTCATGCTGGTTACCAACTCGCCGTTTTTCCAGAGACTGTGAAAGGCGAGATTTCTGCCGTTGAGGTGTTTTTGCGCCATGAATTTCCAGTTTTTGTTTCGTCCGCGCCAGTATTGAATCCACGCTAAGGCGGTTCCTTTGTTGTCTGCAGGGGTGCTCCCCACGCCACCAGCGCCTTGGGTGGCTCTTATCCATATTGGTGTTCCGAGTTGGTCTAGGGCTTTTTCTACGTCTGCTTCGTTTTTTATGGACATAGTTTCTGCAACTGGGACATCTTTTTGTTTCCAGCGCCTGGCCGATTCGTATTTGTCTTGGCAAGTGTGCACTGCTTCTTTTGACGGCAGGAAAGTAGTTGCCTTGATTTTTTCTCGGTTCTCAGAAATCATCGCAACTTCAATGTCTGGCTGTGGATGTAAAAACTCGATTTTTTCTTTTTCAATGATTTCGTTTAGCTTTTTGACGTAATCTGCGTCTGTCGCAGGCGGGATTGTGTATTTTTTTTCTGTTGGTGCCAAGTGAATGCGGTACGCGTCGGATTCCGTGCTGACCAAATAAAGTTTTTCGGGTGCAAGCTTTAGAGACATAATGAAATTTATTCCGGCTGGTCCACCCGCTCCAGTTGTTAGTATTCGTTTTACACTCATTTTGATCACGTAAGAACGGCGATTAGCGTGAAAACCGTGATTACGACTGCTACGACTGCAACAAGTTTGCGCTCGGTCAGTGGATGGTAATAAGCAATGAGCGTTAGCAGGCTTCGTCTGTGCTCTGAACGTAGTTTGTTTCCATCTAAAATCAGTCCCGCCCTGGTCCTGAAAAAGAAGAAGTTGAGCAGAATCAATGCGGCGTTGAAAATGTACGGCAAGATGGAGATGAAGAGGGTTAGTTTCACATTAGAGATTAACGCAAAAGAGGCTAACGTTATTCCAGCCGCGAACGTGCCCGTGTTTCCGACAAAGATTTTCCCTCTGAAATTGAAAAATGCAAGCACTAGATACACAGCCAAAGGTACACAAAGCAAAATTTCCTGACCAGATGCCACCATCAGACCAATCATAATGATCGATGGACCGATAGTTTCCAAACCATTCAACCCGCCTAACTGGTTGACGACATTCGTAGTTACCGTGACTATGAGTGGAATGATAATTACGAAGAACCAAGGACCGAAATTAACTTGACCAAAAATGTATGTATTCACAGATGAACTATTTGGGTACAGAGCCAAAACCATTACCGAAATAGGCAGTGCTGCGAATAGGGGTAAGAATGCTTTGTAACGCCATCTAAGACTTATCCAGTCATCTAGCAGACCAAGAAAGCCACCGAATAGTATGCATACGGCAAGCACTAGTGGAGCAAATGCCTTTGTAGAAAAAGGACCTAAATTGCCAAAGTAGCGCGCGCCAAAGTAGAAGTGAAGCAGGAAGAGGTAAATGGCGCTAGCGATTACGTACATGACGCCTAGACCGTTTGGGACAAGTGGTTTTTCTGGTTTGTGTTGATCCACGGCCTTTGGAAACAAGGTTTTCTAGTCCTAAGCGGTTATATTGTAGTGTATCCTGTAAATCGCCACTATGGGATCGATACCGCTGTAACTTGTTGTTGTCGACGGGAACATGGCGGCTTCTGTAAAGTATCCTTCCATACCAACACTCTTCGCTGCATCCGCAGCAGTAGGGTAGGTAGAGCTCATCAGAACACGATTATGGGCATAGTACAATAGTTTGTAGAACGTGGTGTTTTGTCCTAGATTATTCTTCACGAGAGTTGGGCTTGATGAGCTTGCCGTTCCATTGACGCTGTCTTCCCCTATGCTATAGTTCCCATATAGACTGTCTTGCCCGTTGGCGTGTTTGCCGTTGGTTGACGTACCGTTGTGAAATGATCCGTTGGGAAGTAATGTATAGTTTCCGGAGATTTGTACAAACCATCGCCATTTTCCTTCGTCTCCGTATCCCGCCTCTGGATAGTTGTTACTGGAGCTATCTTGGAAGGTTCCGAAGACGAGGATATAGTCAGGTGAGTGCCCAGTCTTATCGGTGAATTGTTGTTTTAGGATTTGTACGGCGCGAGTCTCGTTGGACATGAACGCCGCTCCGACTTGTGCAATCGCCGTTGTGTTGAAGGTGGCGTTGTCTACGACGGTTGTTTGGTTTCCTTCGATAGTGACCCAGTATCCATAGTCCCACCAACAGACGATGACACTGTTTGGAGGAAGCTGGGTTCTCATCCACGCGAGGGCGTCGACCCACTCTGTCATGGCACCGGTGGTCGGTCCAATACCTGTGCTGTCAGAAAGTATAGTAACCGGCGTGTACGAGGCACTGAACACTCTTGGGTATGGCAAAGCGATTGTCAGGGTTAGGAGCATAAAGATCATCAACACGACGACGCCGCTGAACTCTATCCCAACACGGCCCAGGTGTTTTTTTCCAACAGAGATCTTCGGGGCCTCTTTCAAGACGGTTAAGAAAGAGTTAATCAGTCCAGTCACACCAATCGCCCAAAGAATACAGAACGCAGGTGCGAGCACTACTTCCAAACGCACCATGGACATGGCAAAATAGAGTCCAGTTATGGCATAAATAGTCAAGAAAAGGTTTCGATTCGTAAGGTTTCTAATCGCAAGGAAAAGTCCAAACAAAATGAAGAGTATTCCAACACCATAGTCATAATAGATCGTGCCCCAAGCCGTGACATGATACTCCTGCACCGATTCAATAATTGGTGAAGCAGCGCGTAGAAGGGGATCTACCAAAGAAGTGAACTTTCCTGCGGGAGTGTGAATTATACCAACCAAAGAAAGCGCAAATGCGCCACCGATTAAGATGGCGAAGAAAAGTGCAGTATACGTGATTTTCGAACTTAGTGTCTTTACATCGCGCAGAAGTTCGCTGAGAAGCAACAATACAAAGACCCCCGCTACGGGCAGCACAACCGAGCTAGTAAGGTAGGCTAGTCCAAGTTTTGGTACTTGTACTGCTATAAACAGACCTATCCCAAAAGTGACACTGTAGGATAAGAGTAGACGCCTATTGTATCGCCTCAGAACCAAGGCAAGGAACGCGAAAAGTGCTACCATGTCGATTGGATACATCGAAGCTCCCCATTGAGCGCAAATAAAACCTACAGACAAGCCCGCTGCTATCATATAGAAAAGGGCAGATTTTCTAGGACGCTCCATGTCTAAGCTTCTTAAGAAGAATAGCATGATCAGAAGGATAGTGAGTATTCCCATAGATTCGTTGTCAAAGAATCCTAGGTTTGTTCGCCCGATGAAAGAAGGGTTCAACGCAAGGAAAAGTGCCGCGAGAATTCCGGCAGCTTTTCCTGCAATATCCTTGCCCAAGAAATATGCGACTAGGCACGCGATGGTTCCAGTTATTGGTGGGAGGAGTATGAGTAAGTCTTTGAGAGAAATGCCTATTCCCAATAGATTGACTATCATATAGAGGAAAGCGCCCGCCATCGCCAAGCCAGGGTATCCTACTGTGGCTCCGTTTACACCATAGGGGTACCAGCTTTGAATGATGCGCCAATTAAGCCATGAAGATGGATCATTGGGGTTAAACCATGACGCAACTCCGGTTTTTACCAAATAGTCTGCAAGTCGATAAAAGGCGAAGGGATCAAACTCGGACAGGTCCATGCCCCACCGAATTGGAAGCATTCTTACAACCCAGGCAATCAACAGGATGAGTGAAACGATTGTAGTCGTTATGAGAGTAGAATGAGAAATCTTTGGACGAAGATTCCCAAGCTTCTTTAGAGCATCTGCAACTTTGCCTAGTCTTTCTTTAACGCCCAACGCTTAACCCTTCTTTCCGAATAAGATAATAGAACTCTTTTATTTTCCTTGCGGTTCTTGTAAGTAATCTGCCATGTCCAGTTTAGGTTTTCCTTGCATAACCATATTTCGTTGAATCGTAAAAGGGGAATTTAACTATTTCCCCCTCAACCATTCTCTCGCGTATTTTCACTTTGACCTTCTCGCCAGCGTTAGCATGTTCACTTGTCACGTACGCCGCGGCTATCCCATACTCCAACAACGGAGAAAAGGTGCCGCTTGTAACGGAGCCTATTTTAGCTCCATCCTTAAACACTTCAAAACCCTGCCTAGGGATTCCGGATTCCAGCATGTGTATGCCAACACGTTTTCTCCTGACGCCCTCTGCCTTCTGTTTCATCAGCGCCGCTTTTCCAATAAAGTCGTCCTTTTCAAGCTTCACAACGAAGCTTATCATCGCCTCAAGAGGCGTCGTGTTCTCGTCAATGTCATTTCCGTAAAGGCACATCCCGGCCTCCAGCCGCAGAGTATCCCGCGCGCCCAAGCCGCAGGGTTCTATACCAAACTCCTTGCCAGCATGCAAAACTGCATTCCACACTTTCACAGCGTTATCCGGCTTTTCCAATGGTGAATTCCAGACGAAAACCTCGAATCCGTCTTCGCCTGTGTAGCCTGTTCTCGAAATGAAGACGTTAATGTTGGCGAGTTTTGTCCAGCTGCATTTAAAGCGTGCAATCTGGCTCAAGTTTTCGCTACAGATTTTTTGCAGTGTCTTCTCTGCTTTTGGTCCCTGAACTGCGAAAAGGGCGACGTTGTCGGATACGTCTTCAATTTTCACTCTGAATCTGTCTGCGTTTTTGATTAGCCATCGGTAGTCTTTTTCGCGGTTTGCGGCGTTATAGACCATGAGGAATTTTTCTTGTTCAAACCTTGAAACTACAAAGTCGTCTTTTATTCCACCTCCTTCGTTACACATGGTAGAATACTGAGCGCTCAACGGGGTTAGAATAGCAACATCGTTAGTGGTCACATAATTCAAGAACCTTTCTGCGTCTGCACCTGCGATTAGGCTCCTGCCCATGTGAGTCACGTCAAAGATGCCAACATTGCTACGAACAGCCAAGTGCTCTGGTATTATGTCCTTGTACCATAGAGGCATCTCAAAACCTGCGAAGGGTTCCATTTTGGCGTTTTGGCAGTGAAACTCGTATAAGTGTGTTCTTTTGAGCAAGTTAATTATCCTCTTCAGCAAGGTTAGCGCTAATTGTTAGTGAAGCGTGTGTTTAAAATAGTTTATCAGTGTTTTACTGGTTTGACTTCCACGTTTTGCGGAATGAATGATAGTTTTCTGCCGCAGTTAGGGCATTTGCCGTTGTGTTTTTGGATGATTTCGTCCGGCGGCTTCAATTCATCGCCTTCATACAATACGTGATTACAATCTTGGCAAACAACTTTTTGAGGCATTCTCCCACTCCCTGAGCAGCACAGACTTCAATCACCGCAACATATTTATAACTATCGAAAAAGTTTGAGAGAAAAGGGGCTTCTATGGAAAAATATGCCTTAATAATCACTGAAAAACCCGACGCGGCCCAACGCATTGCACAAGCCCTTGATGCCAAAGGGAAGCCCCAGAGGATGGAAGAGAAAGGTGTTCCGTACTTCATTACAGAACGGGACAAAAGGATTATTGTAGTGCCTGCACTTGGGCACTTGTACACGATCATGCAGGCTGGCAGGCAACGAAGTGAATATCCTGTTTTTAACTTCAAGTGGGCACCCCGTTATGCGGCAGAAAAAGGCGCAGAACGCACACGCAACTGGATAGATACAATTGCGCACCTTGCGGAAAACGCCTCAGAGTTTGTTGACGCATGCGACTACGACATTGAGGGCAGCCTCATAGGCTATTCGATACTGAAGTACGCGTGCTTCGGCAAAGAAAACGCTGCCAAGAGAATGAAATACTCAACCTTAACCAAAGCAGAGTTGGAGAAGACCTACGAGGAACCTTTAGCACACCTTGATTTCGCGTTAATAGAAGCGGGTCTCGCCCGACACGAAGTGGACTGGCTTTACGGCATTAACCTTTCAAGGGCTTTAACGCTTGCAGCCAAACGCTGGAGCGGAAGATACACCACACTGAGCACAGGCAGAGTGCAAGGACCAACTCTAAGATTCCTGGTAGCCAGGGAACGAGAGATAAGATGTCACGTGCCGACGCCTTATTGGAACATCCATGCAAGAGTGAAAGTTAAGGGCGAGTCCCCTGAAGCAGAGTATGAGAAAAAGACCATCGAGAGAAAAGCCGAAGCAGACTCCATCCTGCAGGAATGCAAAGGAAAATCTGGCGTAATAGAACAGGTCAATATGAGGAAAAGCCAGATCACGCCGCCGATTCCGTTCGATTTAGGTGCTCTGCAAGTCGAAGCCTACAGCTCGTTCGGTTATACACCACGACGCACAAGCGACATTGCTCAAAGGCTTTACTTAAATGCTTTAATCTCGTATCCGCGAACAAACAGTCAAAAACTCCCGCCAATCATAGGCTACAGACAAATTCTAAACGGGCTGAAAAGTGAACCGACCTACAGCAAACTTGCTTCAGACCTTCTCGCAACGAAAACATTGAAGCCTCACGAAGGAAAGAGAGAAGACCCAGCCCATCCGGCGATTTATCCAACTGGGAATAGACCGGAAAGAAGACTAGACCCTTTAGAGAGAAAGGTTTGGGACTTGATAGTGCGGCGGTTCATGGCAGTTTTCGGCGAGCCTGCACTCAGGCAGAGCATACAGGTTTCCATCAATGTGGATAGGCATCACTTCTTCTTGAATGGCAGACAGATTTTGTTCGAAGGCTGGATGCGATTCTACAAGCCTTATCTCCGCTCAGTGGAGATTGACCTTCCGTCGGTTAAGGAAGGCGAAAGAGTCGATATTGAAGAAGTGATTTGCGAAGAAAAGTTTACCATGCCCCCATCGAGGTATAACCCGAGCAGCTTATTGAAGAGAATGGAAGCGGAAGAAATTGGCACCAAAGCCACGCGCGCAGACATTATCGAGACATTGTATAGGCGCAAATACGTGGCAGAAGAGAGAATAACGGTCACAGACTTGGGCTTCGATGTAACGGAAATCCTCCACAAATACTGCCCAGGTGTGATCTCTGTTAAACTGACCAAAGACTTAGAGGAGAAAATGCAACGCATCCAGAGCGGAGAGGAGAAACGAGAAAACGTCTTGTCTGAGGCAGTTGCCTATTTGAAGCCGTTGCTTGAAGAGTTCAAAAAGAAAGAAGAGGCGATAGGAAAGGCATTAAGCGAAGCAGTGAGAAAAGCCAAAATCCAAGAGAGAATCATCAGCGACTGCCCGACATGCAAAACTGGCAAACTCATGATACTATATTCTCGCAAGACTGGCAAACGCTTCATCGGCTGCACCAACTACTTCAAAAACCAATGCAAAACCGCCCTGCCACTGCCACAACAGGGCATGGTTAAGCCGACCGGGAGACAATGCAAAGCTTGCGGCTGGCCGATAATCATGGCAAAATTCAAAGGGCAAAGACCTTGGCAGTTTTGCATAAACGTAGCATGCCCAAAGAAAGAGGAGCGGAAAAGACTTGCCACAATGCAAAGCATGCAGCAAAGAAGCAAATGAGAAACGTGCCTATTGCGAACTGCATGCAAAAGCGTACGAGAACATACTGCGCAAGTATGACAGATGGAAGAAAGCACTTGACATTGCTTGGAAAGATTATCTAAACGAAGTTATAAAGAACCCCCTAACGGGAGCGTCAGCAAGAGAAGTGGCACTACAACTACTTACAGAAAAAGCCACCTGGGACACAATTTGAACCAACAGGTCAGTTGGCATTTTTTGATCCTAATAGCATTATATAAAAGACCTTAGGAGTGGGTACACATAGCGGAAACCTTTTCAACCCACACGCACAACGATAGGAGCCAAGGTGCAAAAAGAATGAACAGTGCAAGAAGATTATGGAGTCGCATGTGGCTCGGCATCTTCCTCATAGGCTTAGGCATACTATTCTATCTCGACAGCCTACCAGATTACAAAGGCAAAATCTTCTTCCCAGGCTTTCTAATTCTAATAGGTATACTCATCCTCATCGGCGGCATCGTAAGACACTCCTCATAAGACTGATAAACACAAAACGATGAACGGAAAAGCGCGCGCTTGCCAATCGGCTCGACACTGTACTACTACTCAATGACTACCAAAGCAACGCCACAAGAGCAACCATTGCCAACACAAGTAATCTAACAACGATGCAAACAACACAACAAAACCACAAAACTATTAAACCATCAAACTACAACATATGCCGATCAAAATGGAATACAAAGGCTTGGCAGAACTCAACAAGGAGATACCAACAAGAGGAAAATGCACAAAAATCGCCCTACAAGCGATAACCGATTTCCAAAGCAAGAACATAAAAACAGCAAAACTCGACATCACCTACACAGATGAACAAGAACTCAAAACACTATACAACGCATTGAAATCTTTAATCCGAAGACGAAAAATGCCAATAAGGGCAACGATGCAAAAAGACAAAACAGCAAACAGACGCGAAATCTACCTAATTCGAGAAAACCCTTAACCCTCAACAAGTCGCTTTTGCCCCGCCCCAGTCAAACTCCAAGAATAAGGCTTTTTCCCACCTCTTCGTTGAACTATCTTCTCCTCCTCTAACAGCCTCAGATGATAAAGGACCACAGCATACTTGAACCCACTAGCCTGCCTAATATCCTTAATGCTGAAGGCTTGCTTCTCAATCACTTGAAGAATTTTGGTTCGTGCAGCAAGCCCCAACCGCACATTTCTTTTCTGATTCAAATAAGCGTTCGGATTGTACGTAACCTTGAGCATAGGTGACCATGACATCTTTGTTATTAGTTATAGAAAAGTCTTAACTACGCAAAGTCTGCTAGGCTTATTTGCCGCGGCTTTTTGCCCTCAAACAAGCTATTAATCTCGTCCTTAACCAAGTCCAGCCTCTGAGCATAATACTGCGGCAACCCGTACTTTTCGATAAGATGCTGCGCGGCTTCCAGATACTTTTCAATTCCCCCACGGTAAACAGTAAGCGACAACTCACCCCCACATTCAGGACATTTGCCCTTCAAGGGCAACCGCCTGAATCGTCTACTACAGGACTTACACCTAAAACCTTGAGTGGAAAAGGCACGAAGGTTCCCGGCAATGTCACGCATAAAGTGTGTCGAAAGCACCTTCCGCGCCACAACCCTCGCGTCCACAGCCTCAATCTTCTCTGCCAACGCTAACTGACTATCCAACTTGTCAAGCATCTTGCCTAGCTTCTTATACATGCTCTCAAGATTGCCCAAATTCACATTAGACAAGGGCGTAGTATAGTGGAATCCTTGAAACTGTGCCTCAGTATTCAACCTGCGCCCAATAAGGTCAATAAGATTGCTGACGGAACGGGCGCTTACACTCTCCAAAGTTTTCTCGTAAAACTCTAACGGATAAAAAGCTGCCACATCCACGTCATGTGCTTGGCGTTGAACCTCCATCGGATTCACAACAGGGATAATGAACAGTGGCGCATCCATTATGCCTCCAATCTGTGCCGGCAAATAAACCCGTGAGAAATTCAGCAGAGTATCCAGCGCCAACATTAACGCATCTTCATCGCCGTCACAGTCACGCCGTTTGGCTGAATGCCAAATCGGATGTGCATAACACACGCTAAGCGGGGTAAAGCCCACAATTCTGCCAAGGATGCCAACCGATGTATGCGGCGCCAAACCAATGATAAGATGACCCACTAAATCTTCCAACTGCTTTACGTAGTAGTATTGTGGGGCGCCGTAAACCTTCCCTAAGAGTTCATCCAAAAAGTGGACCACTTGCACAAAATATTCTCCACACTTCCGTGGAATAACCACATCTTGCATTTTCAGCTCACAAATCTGCTCAGGATCAGTTAACGGCTTGCCAGCGCAATCAGTTGCATAGCCTATTTGCCTTAGCTTTTCTACAGAAACACCGACTTCACTAGGCTTAAAGTGTGTCAATGGAGCGTTGTAGCATCAAACCGAATTGTGCCATCCTTAAAAACAGAGAGATCATGCTTTGCTCGGAGTATGCCTTTTTCTAAAATCTCCGGAGTCTTTGTTTCGTTGGTTAATCCCTTAACAGCTTTCACTCTCTCCAGAGGCGGACCACCCAATCGCTTGCATGAAGAATCAAAAAGATCCCTTAAATTCAAAGCCTGTATTCCAAAACTTTTTGTCTGAACCTTGCAGGTGGGGCATAAAGATTCTTTTGAGAAAGAACGTCCGCACATGGGGCAAAAACGTTCAACAATCGTCTCAGTTTCACAAACAGGGCATTTTATCCCAAAAGTCCACATGCCGCAAACGGGGCATCTGCGCTTTATGATCTCAACTCTTACGACCTCTTTCTTGACTGCCTCGGTCAAGTCTCGTTGGGCACCACCTGCCAAACCAACCGGAAACAAGGCATGTACCAAGGGCTTCATTTCACGTCTTTTGGCTTTCTCCGGTCGTCCCATACGCGCGCCAATTGAAGTAGGCGCTTTTTCGCGCAATGGGAAACCAGCAAGCCCTGCTAGATTTTCTAGTACTGTTCTTTCATGAAATATCCTTGCTTTCGATTTCCGAAATCCAAGAGAGCTAGCGAAGATATAGGCGTCTTCGCCTTCTATCCTAATATTATTTTCAACAATTTTGTGCGGTATGCAAATCTTTTCAAGTAATCTTTTTGTCAAGTTGTCCATTTTTCCAACGATTGCGCTGAGAATGTTATCCTTTTCCAAACATTGCGCGTCTAATAGCCACCGCCGCAGCAAGGAAAGCTCTTCTACAGAAACATTAGACCAGAAGTAAGTGAAAAATGGATGTAATGGAAGATTTAACAACGTGGCTAAGCAAACAGCCTCTTCCGCCGTAGGTCTGTTCTTTAAAGGATTCTCTACAAACCCAGTCAACGTTTCTGGCGAAAGCCCAGCAACTGCCGCCGCTTCTTCAATTCGGTCATTATGCTTTTCTTTGATATTGCGTTGAAGTTCTTCGCTCCACCATTCTTCAGTATATCCGGAAGGCAGAAGAGGCTTATTGTTGTAAAGAAAGTCACCGAAGCTTATGAGAATGTCGCCCACGAATAGAATCTTCTCAATTCTGTTTTGCACGTTTTCAAAGTTTTCAAGTGTCACACGAAGAACAGAACCGTCTTTAAGGCGAACGATCGGTGGCTCAATCGTGTCAACTGGAAGAGCAACCCCACCCTTGCCTGGCAACTCGATGCGTAGCTGTGTCCCTGCAGCTATGAACTCGTTAAGCACAAGCATTGTAGCAGGATGCACTCCGACTGCAGCAAGACCCGTATTTCTAGCCCGCCCGTAACGCAGTCGGAAACCGCCTACCCTTGAAGGAAATGAAAAAATTGGGCGTCCTGCGATTACATCGTCCATGAATCCGCTGGTCTTCTTCTTTTCCTTGTTTACGTCACGCGTACCGATACTTCTTAGCCAATCCCAACCTTCCAAGCCTAACTTATCCACTATAGTCGAAACTTTTGCCGCACGCCCAACGACGCCATCGTTTAACACCCTCAAGGCGCCTCCACGCACGCGATTAGTTTCGACGCGTGGAAGGTTACGGAAGGAAGAAACCTCAACAGGATCAGTTTCGGTGCCAGTAACTTCTATTGGAAGAGATTCAAGTGCCAAACGCAACTGCGCATCAGAAATGTGATACTGAAAACGCAACACAGAACGTTCATAGAGACGCACTTCCTCGATGAAGCGACTGATTCTTCTTCAGCAGGCTTGTATCGATCCAGACCTAAAAGGCGACGGACAAAATCACCTACAACAAGCGACAAAGCTTGATCTGTGCCACCAGCAGAGCGAATAGGTCCTGCAAAGTAGATAGCAAGGAAGCTAGTGTGGTCGAAATTTTGTTTAATAACAACTTTTGCAACACCTTGCAAAGGGGCAGCAGTAATACCTTCAGTGAGAATCGCAAGAGCAGTGCGCACTGCTTGGTCTGCCGCCTGTTGGGAACTCATATGCCCATATTTGCCATAGACAATTTCTTCTGAAATTTTGAAAGCTAGTTCTTCTCGCGGTAGCTTCTTAGTTAGTTCACGTATGCTCTGTGTCACACCACGTGGTCCAACCAAGCCCTCTACAAGCGCTGCCAAGTCTTTCGCAACCTCAGTTTCCGGCGTCAGCACGGGGTCCAAGCCTTTATCCCTAGCTTTCTCGGCGATTTGATAGAGAGCTGCAAGTTGGTTTTCAAGCGTGAGAGCATATTGTTTGTAGTCGTCTGGCATGACGATGGTTGCCAAAAGAGAACCCGCCTAAAACACATCTAGGCTCGTAGTATTTTGGTTTTGCTAACACAAAAAACTAAAAGCGAACAACTCTAGGATTGATGAATTCTACACAGAATGATTGTAGCCCAGTTATCTTTTGACTGCCCAGTAGCCTTTTGAAACGCGTCTTTCGCAATGCCCCCACGTTTTTCGGCACAACTTTTGCACCGCATATGCCTAAGGTCTGACGGCCCGTCGCATTGCCCACAATTCAGGAGCAAAGCCTCACCTAGACCGCGAATTGTTGTCCACGCATACTCGTACTCGTCATATTGAGGATTAAAATCCGGCCAGATTTCGCAAAGGTCGTTCTTACCGAGCGCTTCCTTTAGCGCGGAAAAATAGTGTTCAAAACTAGTCATTCTACCACCGCTAGTTTTTGGCGTTCTTTACGTTTTCTATTAACTCTCGAATTCTACTTTGTCTATTGTCCTGTTCAATTATGGTACCAGTGACAACCAGATCTGCGCCTGCGGTCACTGCCTTTTTTGCCTGTTCGCCTGTCTTTATGCCGCCCCCGACAATTAGTGGGATCCTCAATTGGCTTTTCACCATTTGGATCATTTCTGGGGGAACTGGTTTACTCACGCCAGACCCGCCTTCCAAGTAAACAAACCGCATCCCCAAATATTGCGCTGCGAGAGCATGCGCCACGACGAGTTCAGGTTTTTCGAAAGGAATAGGCGCGGCCCTTCCAACAATACTCGCGGTTCCCCCCTCACCAACAATTATGTACCCGAGTGGAATTGCTTCAAGATCATATTTTTTTACGATAGGCGCACCGAGAATTTGAGCACCAATCAAAAAGTAGGGATCCAAACTGTTGATAAGACTCATGAACCAAATGGCATCTGCATATCTGCTAATTCCAGTGATGTTATTTGGAAACAAAATCACAGGAAGCCCCACAGCTTTTTTGACGGCCTTCATTACATTATCAAGATGCGTCGTTGACATTGAAGTGGAACCGCCCACCATTATGGCGGCGGTGTTACATTTTTCTGCTGCTGCAGCAGTACTTGCGGCAGAAGCAGTTGTTACCTTTTCCGGATCAATAAGAGTAAGATGCGCCGCGCCGTTCTGCCGAATGCAGTTTAACAAGTACGTTTCCACTTTACCAATCATAACGCTTCCTTCCTATTGTTGTGTTGACGGAGCTTGTGTTGAGGGTTTACCGGACCTACTAGCAGCATAGTATTGATCGATAAACTTGCAGTAAACATCAATGTCCTTAAAAGCAGGGTTAATGGGAAACTCGCTTGTTAATCCGCAACTTCCACACTTGATTGTTCCCTTTTGTTCCTCGGCGAATATTGCAACGCGGATGGTTTCCTTACCGCACTTTGGGCAAAGAAAAATCTTAGGTAACCGTTTCTTTGGGACACGAACTACTTTACGCCTTCTTCTACCCATGCCTAAGCCTCAAATCAATATCAAAAGTATGCAATCATCCCTTAAAAGTCTGTCCCAGTGCCACTATCAATATTCATAAAGAACCTATACACTAATAGATAAATAAGGAGCGTATTGGATGCAACTAACGCCCAGTGTTCTTCAGATAGACCAAGAAGAAACAAAGCAAAAAATCACAGGATTCATCAGAGATTATGTAGCAAAAACGAAAGCAAAGGGCGTAGTTTTAGGCATGAGCGGCGGAATAGACAGCAGCACCAACGCAGCATTAACTGCACTCGCAATCGGCGGAGATAAGACGTATGGGGTGCTAATGCCCGAAAAAGAAACTAGAAATAGAATCGACACAAATCATGCGCAACAGGTCATAAGGCAATTCAAAATAAAAACCATATCAATAGACATAACCATAATATTAGATGCCTTTTACAAAAGTATACCAGACTTTAAGCCATCAAATTTGAAGGCCAAAGGCAACCTAAAAGCAAGAACACGAATGATGCTGCTCTACTATTACGCAAATAGTAAAAACTTCATAGTAAGCGCAAGCTCAGACAAGAGCGAAGCAATGATAGGCTATTACACAAAATTCGGAGATATTGCCGCCGACATCGCACCACAACAAGACCTTTACAAAACCCAAGTCCGCCAACTCGCCAAGCACATGGGCATACCCGAAGCAATCATACACAAACCACCAACACCAGCACTCTGGCCCAACCAAACAGCAGAAGAAGAAATAGGCTTGGCATACGAAAAACTCGACCTAATCCTCTATGGACTCGAACATTTCATGGAAACATCCCAAATAGCAAAACAACTCGCACTGCCCCCAAAAACAGTGGAGACAATCAAGCGACGTTGGCTAAACGCCGAACACAAAAGACGCATGCCACTTACGCCCAAACTCGCTTTTAGAACAATTGGTAAAGACTTCCGTTTACCGTATGATACAGAGGGAGAATAAAAATGGCAGACCAAATTAAAGCAGCCTTAGCACAGATAAGCTGCAAGGTTGGCGACAAAGCGCATAACATCCACAAGATGGCGATGTACATTGCCAAAGCAAGAAAACAAGATGCTGACCTAATAATTTTTCCCGAGCTCTCGCTCACAGGCTACACAACAAGAGACAGAACATACGAACTCGCCGAAGCAATCCCGGGCCCATCAACAGAAAAAATAGAAGAGTTGGCTAAACAAAGCAACATGCATATCATATACGGCATGATAGAAAAAAGCGCAAAGGCGAGTGCAGTAGTACATAACACAGCGGTTCTCGCTTCGCCAAAAGGTACGATTGGCTGTTACAGAAAAATGTATCTGCCGACGCACAGCGTTTTTGAAGAAAAGCGTTATTTCAGACAAGGCCATGACGCCCCAGTGTATGCTACGGACATAGGAAAGATAGGCATGATGATTTGCTACGACATTTTCTTCCCCGAGACTGCTCGCTTGCTAAGGCTTAAGGGCGCAGAACTAATAGCCTGCATCTCAGCATCCCCAGCTGTGCGTCGCAATTATTTCGAAACCCTAACGACGGCAAGAGCATTAGAAAACACGGTTTATCTAGCATACACAAACTTAGTGGGCATAGAAGACGGACTTCAGTTTTGGGGTGGCAACCGCCTGATAACACCTAACGGAAAAATAATAGCACAAGCAAAATATGATGAAGATGACATGGTGCTTGGCATTATAGATTATACAGACCTCGCACGAGCAGAAACATTCGTACCAACACTACGAGACCTCCGCCCAGAACTTTACACGGAGTTGAAAGGATTAGCTGAAAGACTGTGATATGGGAACGTCACAAAACGCGATAAAATCACACTAACAAAGCTTCCCCACTGCCTTCTCAATACGATTCATAGCCTCTTCAATTTTCTCATAAGTAGTTGCATAAGACAAACGCAAATAACCTTCGCCATTTCTTCCAAAAGCAGACCCAGAAATCGCAGCCACTTTTCCTTTGTTAACAAGGTAATCTGCAAAATCCGTCGATAACATTTTGAATTGTTTTACGTCTGCGAAAACGTAGAAGGCACCTTTCGGCAATGTACAACTAAAGCCCTTGATCTCATTTATCCGCTTACACATAAGCCTTCGGCGCTTATCAAACTCAATTATCATTGCTCGAGTACAATCCTGCGATCCTTCCAAAGCTGCAACAGCAGCATACTGTGCCGCACCATCAACACAGGCTACCGAATACTGATGAATCTTCATCATAGACTCGACCAAGTCTGCTGGTCCTAACGCATAGCCGACACGAAAACCCGTCATGGCATAAGTCTTCGAAAAAGAGTTCACAACGATGGTTCTTTCACGCAGACCTTGGAACGTTGCTAAACAGAAATGCTTTGCTTCGTCGTAGACGATTTTCTCATAAACTTCGTCAGATATCACAATTAAATCACGCTCAATCACAAGCTTTGACAATTTCAATAAATCGTCATACGAGAATACAGCGCCAGTGGGATTATTGGGTGAATTTATGATTATCACACGTGACTTATCTGTGACCCGTGACATCACAGCGTCCACATCGAGTTTAAACCCGTTCCTCTCATGAATAGGAACAGAAACAGGAACGCCCCCGGCAATCAAAACATCGGGTTCATAGCACACAAAGCCTGGATCAAATAACAAGACTTCGTCCTGGGGATTGGTCAGAACCGTCAACGCAAGAAACACAGCTTCCGTAGCGCCGACAGTCACTAACACCTCACTGTTTGGATTGTATTCTAAGCCATAATCGCGCTTTGCTTTCCTCGCAAGCGCTTCGCATAATTGAGGTATGCCAGCGGACGGAGGATAGTGAGTCTTTCCCTGATCTAAGGCTTGTTTCGCCGCGTTAATCACGTGTAGGGGCGGAGCAAAGTCTGGTTCACCAATCCCCAAGTTGATAACGTCTGGGATTCGTTGTGCGACTGAGAATGCTTTTCGGATGCTAGATGGTCCTATTCCTTGCAACCGCTTGGCAATCGGGGAATGATTGATCACGCAATGACCCTCATCAAACAATGTTCACTTAAGCATAAAATGTTTACGTTTGTAAACAAAGCAAAAGGATCCATCCGCAACACCCCGCAAGAAAGCCCACAAAGAACAATCACGCGAAGGCTTTTATTGTTAGCCCGTATACGAAACTGTATCCCTAGACAGCGTCTCCAAGGTGAACAGTTTGAAGTACAAGGAAACATCGCAGAAATGGCTTCAAACAGCACTAGATGACTCAATCACAAAAACACTCCTGAAAACAAGTAATTTAACAAAAATACAACTAGAAACCCTGCTGATAGACATTTTAGCTGAAAACTACACAGATAAATCCCTAAACTATGATGAAAAGGGGCAATTACGCCTAACTAAGACTGCAGTAAGCCGCGGTTCCTTCAACAGAACGCTAGCACAAGCTAAAAAAAACGTAACCGAATCAATATACACAATACTTCTACTCGGGTACTTGGGCATAATTCAGTCAACGAGCCTAACACCCTATTTAGAAGCGGCCAACAAACTACAAACATACACGAATGCCTACAAAGAGCTCTCGGAGGAAAAGAAAGATCCGACCTTCCAGCTCAGAATGATTAACGTCATACGTGAAGAATTGTCTACAATGCTAGAACAATTGGCAAAACCAAAAGAGTGAATGGATCTGTGACATCACACATCACGAAAAAGCGAGCCGCCAGGCAGAGGGGCACATGTTCAAATAAGTACACTGAAAGTACGTTAAGATTTCCATAATCCATATTACTTTGGAACAAAAGGACGAGCTAACTAGCAATATATGGTGCCACAGAAGATTCTTGTGATTCGTGATGTCACGTTACATATTCCTATAACCGTAATTCTTAATTGCTCATAAGGCAGATATTGTGATTTGTGACACGGCTAATGCGCTATTCGAGTAATCACAGACAAATCACATATCGCAAAGGGGAAGAGGATAATGATGGATTTATTTCTGCTTAGTGCTGTCGCCCTCTTATTGGCCACAATTTGTGCTTTCTCTTTTTATTACCGCCACCTGCGTAGACTAGCGGAAGAATATGCCAAGGCTAAAACCTTAGTTAGCGATATTGTTATAAGTTTTAACAAGCAGGTGCAAAAGCAAGAGGAAAAGGTCGCCGCAGTTGCCCAGAAAGCAATGACATCCACAGCCGGGAAGGGCAGATTTGAAAGCAAACTGGAAGCACAAGAAAATCAAATAGCACAGATGTCAACCAAAGTAAACGCCCTCACCGAGGTGAAAGAAGAGATACCAACCCAACTCGCAGCGATGATCCAGAAAGTCGCAGAAGTCGCAAAAACTCAAGAGGGATTGTCGGAAAAAATCACGAGGTTAGAAGAGGAAAACAAAAGGCTAACGACATCAGAGACTAATATTGAAGCGGTAATTCCAATTAGACAGGAAAAAGCGCTAGCATCCGTTACGCCAACCGAATTATCAGTTCTCGAAATTCTAGCAAGCGAGGGAGAGAAGACCGCACCAGAAATCAAAGCTAGAGTAAATCTGACAAGAGAGCACACAGCACGGCTGATGAAGAAACTTTACGAGGAAGGCTATTTAGAAAGAACGACCGGAAGAATTCCTTTTGCGTATCGTATTAAAGAGGAGATGCGCAAATTCTTGAAGAAACCCGAGGCTAAAGCTTAGCAATGCTGCCTGAAGCTCTGCGAAATTGTTTAAGACGTTCATCCATATCAGAGAGTGTGTAGAAGAAGGCAAGCCATAATCCAATGGAACGATAGGGTCCAAATATTCGGGGTAGTGAGTAACCTTAACTGGAACGGCAAAACGGAGTTTCAGCTCAGAAATCAAAGCTTCGCGCTATATCCAGCATTTTTATTTCAGTGTCACTATATTCTAAAAAGCGCGTGTCTCCCGTCAAGAATCTTCTATCTTGACTAAGCTCTGTTTTCATAATTACCTTCGTCCAAAGCTCAGTAAACGCATCAAAGTTTATCTCAAACGGTCTTGGCGTAACAGCGTTTAGACTAACTTGATATTTGCGATAGGTTAAGGTGATGTCAGAAAACATAGTTCACGGCTTTGCGGGTCCGCGCGCGCGGCGTACATCACCGTTTATGCACGATTTACTTATTATCGTTTACAACATTTGCCTCGTTATTATAGGGCATGGTGACGATTTTGTACCTTCTATTGTTTGAAGGACCCTTTCGAATAAGGAAGCCGCGATCGGCCATTCTTGCCAAATAAGTAGAGACTGTACTTAGGCTCAAAGGCCCATTCAATTCTTGCTCGCACATTCTCTGGGCGTCTTTTGAAGAAAACCATCCAATAGGAAAACTCTGTTTTACAAGTGAACATATCTTGTCAAATTTTGAATAATCATATGAGGTACGACGCCATTTGCTGTCGTCCACAGTAGTGCCGCCAAGCAGCTCTACAAGGTCAAGAAGATGCAGTATTCTCTCTCTTGACACATTGCCCTCGCAGGACACAGTGTAGCGATTTCCTTCAGCGTCAAAGACTTCTACTCTCAATTTCTTTGCAGGCATTAGAATCCCGTGGCCTTTACAACTTTGACTTCACAAGTTAAAGGCATTGTGGTAATCGATAAGGATGAAAAACACCAAATTTACTAATGCTTTCTGGAAAGGAGGACATTGTGCAGTTTTTTTCTCTTTACAGCTTCACAATTCTCTATTTTAGCAAAAAGGCAAATGAACGTCTTCTTATCTGCGCTTTCCAAAGGAAGGCCAGGGGTCATATCTTTACAAAGAAAAGACCAAAAAACAGGCGTCTTTAGTCATTCATATTCACATAAGAAACTAAAAGATGGACCTACTGCGTTCAGTTAACATTTTTGTGAAAGGAAGCTCTTCTAGTGCGACCCCTAGTTTTCCACTGGAAGGAGCCTTACTGTTTGCTTAATTAAAATATAGATTTGTGCTTAGGATATTGTCTTCATAGAAGAGTTTTAAATTAAATTATCTAATTAATTTAAGCAGAAGTTCTTAACAGGGTTTTCTGCTCTTAGAGTTCAGAGTATTTATCCTAATGATACAACAAACGAATCCATTCTACAGAGTATTTCGACAAGAAACGCGGGGGTCGGACTGCTGATAAGTATGCCTAACTCAGATTTTTTATCGGTGCCTTGTTTAGCATGTGATCTTTGATTGACTCTTCACTCTCCTTTTTGATTAGCTAGTTGATTTTTTTGTACAAGAGCTTTTAATGTTTCGACTGGAAAGCGAGGTCTTGCAAATGCTTGCTGAAGGGAGAACCATTGCACAACGCTGGTGTACTTGATGAGCTATTTGAACGAGCCGTAAAAAATGCTCGGGTGCTTAGGGATAAGAATGTACTTCGCCATGATTATATACCTGAAAAACTTCCTCACAGAGAAGAACAAATACGTTATTTCGGCGAGATTGTTGCTCCTGTATTGAAGCGCGACCGCTGCTCAAACGTTTTCATTTATGGAAAAACCGGTACGGGTAAAACAGCGGTCATAAAATTCGTGCTATCCAAGCTATTGGATAAAGCCCAAAGCATAGGCGTACCACTTAGAATGTGTTACATTAACTGCCGTTTGGCCGGAACGGAATATCGCGTGTTTGCAAGTCTGTGCAGCACATTGGCCGTGAAGGTGCCTTTCACTGGGCTTGCGGTAGGGGAGGTATTTGATCGTTTCAAGACAGCATTGGAGGCGAATAGCTCCTTACTCATTGTTGTATTGGATGAGATTGACGAGTTAGTGAAAACACGAGGAGACATGTTACTTTATGAATTAACCCGCATGAACGAATCCCTAGATAGAAGCAAATTGTCGTTGGTGGGAATTTCTAACGATCTTAGGTTTAAGGAACTTTTAGATCCGAGAGTTTTAAGCTCGTTAAGTGAAGAGGAGATTGTTTTTAGACCTTATAATGCCGCTGAATTGCACGACATTCTTCTTGACCGCTGTAGCCTTGCATTTTTCGAGGGAGCTCTCTCTGAAGGGGCACTCGGTTTATGCGCCGCGTTGGCTGCGGCGGAGCACGGTGATGCGCGGCGTGCGCTTGATATGTTGCGTGTTGCTGGAGAATTAGCCGAGCGGGAGTCGGCGGCAAAGATCACGGATGAGCATATAAGAAACGCCGAAAAAAGAATTGAACATGACCGAATCATAGACGCTTTAAAGGATCTTACACCCCACTCAAAACTAGTTTTGGCAAGCGTTTATCTAATCAATAAAGCAAATATAACCAGCGCGATAACAGGCGATATTTACGAAGTCTATCAGGAATTGTGCGAGCTGGCCGGGTATACAGTCTTGACGCAGAGAAGAGTGAGTGGATTAATCAGTGAATTAGACATTATCGGCTTGTTGAATTCCCGAGTTGTAAGCATGGGACGATATGGACGAACTAAGAAGATCAAATTGAGCATTTCTCGAGGGCTCGTTGCAAAGGTTTTTTCCGGAGATGAAGGCCTTGGGCACCTGATCGGTTACTCACCAAGATGCCTGAATGGTGCCTCTGTTCGGAAGAGTTGAAATCAACAGATTTAGGAAACAAAATTTATAGGTATCACTTGCAAGTCTTGAAGATTCACGATAGAAGCGACCCCTGGCACTGGAATCAAACCGAGTCTTCGCATAAAGTCTGTCTGCGTTTGCCAAGCGCCTGAATTAACCAAAAGCGTGCCTCTATAATAGTCATATTTGACAACGTGAACGTGACCCGCGTGAAAAATATCAGGTGGTTTCTCTATGACAAGATAGTCTTGCTTTTCTGGGGCTATCGGCGTTTTTCCTCCATATATAGGTGCTAAGTGCCTACACTGCATAAGCAGCTTCATGGCTCTTTCCGGCGCATCATAACATATGCTTGGTACAAATCCAACAATGTCATCCAAACTTCTTCCGTGATATAAGAGAAATTCCACTTTGTGAAGACTTATTCGGCTTGGGTTACCTAGCGAGTATATGTTTCTTGCATCATAAAGTGCTTCAGCATAATCTTTTGGTATAGACGGTTGCGGTAAGGCTTTTCTTGCAGCGTCATGATTTCCTGGAATAATAATTACTTCAATATAGTCCGGAATCTGCTCGATAAATTTCGCTGCGGCTTGATATTGCTTACTAACGTCTCTTATTGCTAATTCCTTCGCCTGCTTTGGGTAAATACCAACTCCGTCTACTATGTCACCAGCAATAATGACGTATTTCACATAATTTGCGAGTTCCCGAAGTTTTTCGTTTCCATATTTGCCGTTTAACCATAGCAAAAATCGGTTGAATGCTTCACGCATGAACAATTTACTACCTACATGCAAGTCTGATATTAACGCTGCATGAATCGGTAACGATGCTTTCCGCGGAGATTTCTGGGGTGCGTCTGGCCAAATGAAGTCTTCTGCAATAAATAGATTGTTTCTTCCTTTCCTGCAACATACACAGGCGACTTGGTCAAGCAAAAGCAATTGCGCCTTTTCAATGAGATCCTGAGTGGCGTTTTGTGGGACTAACACCAGGGCGCTTGTTTCTAGATCCTCAATTCTGAGTAATAGCTTATTCTTAGACTCGCGTTTTTCGGTAATCATCCCAATAATCTTTATTTTTGAATTTGGCTGGGCTCTAAATGCGTTTTTTATGTTGGACGCATCACGGGTGTCCATTCGTTGTTTGAGCAATCTTTGGAGTTTTTCGAAGCGATCACGGAAGTAGCCTATGTATTCATCGATTGACCCAGTGGCACATATTTTATCTGTTGGGTCTTCTATTATCGTAAGCTCGGTTTGGGTATCTTTTGCAAATGAGCGAAATGCTTTTTTTGATTCTTGAATATTTGGAGCCTGCAGTAAGGATGACGAAGGTATTGATTCTTCTATAGTCTTTGGGAAGAGTTCCTTTATTGCTTCTTCTAAGTGGCTCTTGGCTATGAATAGGGGTCTCTCTGATGAATTTTCTAATCTCTTTATGGCTTCTTTCATTAGTTCTGTAGGGTCTTCCGTTTGGGCTAATGTGTTTAGAAATTGGAATGCTTCCTGATCTAACTGGAACCCAGCGGATAGGGTGATCGAAACTGCTTTCTGGAGTTTTCCTTCGGTCGCTGTCATAACTGGAGTTTTCTCCAGTCTATTCCTAGCGGAACTATTATGTAACCTTCTTGTTTATCGTTCATCCTTCTGTCTGTTCCTTCGTGTGTAGTCTTCCCGTGATAGTGGCGGTGACCGCGTCGGATTCGTGTAGCGCCAAAACGTGCATTCCCAAGTCTCCCCTTTGACCCTTTACCAGTGAGGATGCTTTGAATCTTTCTCTGCTCTTTCGCTGGCGTATGTAAGGTCTTACGCCGGATGACGAATAAACCCACATTGCGTTGAACTATTGTCTTTTGAGGATTTTGTCCATATTTATTGCCCCGTTCCTTTGAGCCTTTGCATTGTTAGAAAACTAGGCGGAATAATGCGAAAGCCTTGTTTTGCGACTAGTCCAATCTACCTTCCTCGCAAACCTTCTTCTAGGCCAGGCTAATGGGGCATCTGTAGCGATCAGACTAGTTTACACCAACGGTGAAATTTTTGATGCCTCATTTTCGTATAGCCTTATTGTCACCGTGGTGTCTCCTATGCAAGTCCCCTCTGTTGGATTTTCTCCGGCGCCGACAAGTCTAAACTAACTAAGATTTGTTTTGACATTTCTAATATTATCCTTGCGATTTATATACAAGGCATCTGTTTTAGACTTGTCAATAACTTGAACGGGGTTTCCCCATGACGTTACGTAAACTTCAAAGAACGGGCGGAGGCACTTTTTTCGTTTGTTTGCCTAAGGAATGGGCTGAGCGATTGGGCTTAAAGCGTGGATCAGTTGTGTCTGTTGCTGAAACCGCTGAAGGGCGTTTGGTTGTAGATCCCAAGTATGATGCTGAACGCGCACCGCAGGTTGTCACTTTAGAACCCAGTGCACTTTTGGACCGTGAAATTGTTGGAAAATACTTACTCGGGTACGATGTTATACGAATAGAAGCAAAAGGCCACATTACTACAGGACAACGGGAGCTAGTTAAGCAAGCAGTAAGACGCTTGGTAGGCTTGGAGATAATTGAAGAAGATTACAGAAGTATAGTCATGCAGTGCTTGCTGGAGCCAGCAAGCCTTTCTCCAGAAAGGATCTTACGTCGCGAGTATAATTTCGCAGCGGGCATGCACCGCGATGCTATAACTGCCTTGATTGAAGGCGACGTACATTTAGGTGGTAACGTGACGGCACGGGATGATGAGGTTAATCGCCTCTACTTTTTGTTGGTGCGAATCTTGCGAACTGTTATTCGGGATCCTCGGCTAAGTGAGCGTTTGAAGATTTCACCAATTGATTGCCTAGATTATCGTCTAGTAGCAAGTTTTGTTGAGGGAATCGGCGACCAGAGTGTACAGATTGCTGAGATGTTAAATTCATTAAAAGATGTAAAATTAAAAGCAGGCGTTTCTCAAGTTTTGCAACGGTTGCACAATACTGTTTTTAATACGCATGAAGATGCCTTGAAGGCTCTGTTCGATCACGATATAGCTTTAGCAGAGAGTATACGTAATAATCGAGACGAAATCAGAAAACTAACTCGGGAAGTTGAAACGCACGCAAAGAATGAGCAGGATGTGAACATTGTTGGTGTTGTGGTTGCTGCCGCAGCAAGTCTGGGAAAGATTTATGAATTGGGCGTTGACATTGCGGATTTGGTAATGCCCAAGTCAACTTCAACTTGAAGAACATCTGAAGCCTCTTTGATGTAGTATATATTGCACGTTCGCGTTAACGCCAGGAATATACATCGTGCTTGCATGGTTTGTCGCTGGAACGCACTTCAATGGTGCACTAAGGGTATTAGTGAGCGGTCCTAGTCTATTATATCAATTGACAAGGGCTGCACTCTATTTGGATCTCCTTTTTGTAGTAAGCGCAAAACGTGGACAGCATTCGACAATATTGGGCGGGTGAAACTGAAGCTTTTTATAATACCTAAACTCACGTTTAAAAGTCCCGCCGCTCCTTGAAGGAGGAATATTATACTCCGTGAAACGTGCAAAGAAGTTACTCTTGCGATTCCAAACTCCTCGATGGATAAGTCAAATCTTCTTTTTCTTTCTTCTAAGTGCCGTAATTTTTGGGATTGCGCCCTCGCCGGTTGTGTTACCGGTTCTGCATAGTTCAGGTACGCCGCAGAGAACGGTTGGCGATGCATTTGCTGCCATACAAGAACTGTTGTATCAGGGGGTTTTTCCGTGGCTGCCTTTGGCATCTTTCTTGCTGGTGGCGGTTTTCTTGGGACGGGCAACGTGTAGTTGGGTGTGTCCTTATGGATTTATACAAGACATACTAAGCTATTTTAAACGCCGACATACCGAGGTGGCGCCCAGAACCCATCAACAAATGATCTACATCAAGTATGCAGTTCTCGCAATCGTTATTCTTATTGGCTCTGTTTTAGGAGTGTCACTTATTTTAGGGGTTGGACAGAGTTACAGAAATGCGTTGGGTGGATTCGGCGAAGCGCCTTTTAACTTCCTAAGCCCTGCTGATACGCTGCTTGCTATCCTTCCGAAAATGGCTCTGGACCTGCGCTACGCTTTAGTTGAGCAATCGATAAACACGGTTCTCGGTGGAATCTCATCTTTGTCGTTGCTCTTCTGGGTACGCATGGTCATTCTTGCGACCGTGATAGCTTTGGCTGTTTATATTCCCCGTTCATGGTGTCGATACCTTTGCCCGCATGGTGCAATCTTGGCACTTTTAAACCGTTTCAGCTTCTTGGGCTTAAAAAGGGAGGCCATAAGTTGCACGAAAGCTACATGCCGCGAGTGTGTTAAAGTCTGCCCAATGAAGGTTCCCATTTTGGATCTTCCATGGGAAAAATTCACTGATCCAGAATGTATATACTGCTTAAAATGTGTGGATGCGTGTTCGACTAGGGCGATAAAACCAACGTTCCCATAGGCTTGGAATGAATACAAAATTAGTATTTTCGTTTGATAAACCTTTAATCCCCGATTTTGTCTCATTTGTTTGGGGCAATTAACGAGATGCCTGAAAGAAAACGAAGAAATGAGGTTCTAGATCTAAACTTGCACGAATTTGAAGATAGCTTATTGGAAGACGAAACTATTGAGCTTGGCTCCGGATATTCAATTTCATTAGATTACATGAGAGAGGTTCCCACGGTGTACGTGAAAACTTATGGAGAAGTGGATTCAGTTTCGTTGCGGAGAAAGATAGAAGAACATTATCCTGGTGCAAAGATTGAAGGCTTAACCTCCAATATACCTGTGCGGGTTAGCCCAAAGAGAAGAACAAAACCCAAGACGAAAAAATCTATGAAATAGGCTACAATTGTTTTGCGCCCAAAATTTAGCCTCACGACACGAGATTGAAATAGAAGGTATAGCTTTCTTTTAAAATTTTACTTTAGAAAAGCTTCCTTGGCTTTTTTGAACGAAAATGATTGTTGGATTTTTGGAATAAATGATTCAGACTTGTAATGTTTTATTAGTTGTATTCACAATATGTTATTTTTGTGGTTCAAAATGGGTGGAGAAAATAGTGCGGTCTATCCAAAGCGTCATTCACCAAAGTGTCCAGAAGATCTAAGGTGGTCTTCGCCAGCACCGCTTCCCGTCCTTCCTTCAGAAGAGGCGGGTAAAGCCTTGCGACAGATATTGGAACGATTGGGGACGATTGAAAAGCGTTTGGAAAACATTGAGAAGCTGCTAATGCAGCGACAGACTACTCCGTAGCAATAGTTCCCTGCAAATTAATAATTGGTTAGAAGCCCCGGGCGGGATTTGAACCCGCGACCTGCGGTTTACGAAACCGCTGCTATGGCCTAGCTTAGCTACCGAGGCGCTGTAGATTTGTTTATTGGCTCCCCGTTATGAATGTTATTTCTTGGTTTAAATGTTTAGAAGCACGCATATTTTAAGATGCTATGTGTAAATAATGGTTTGTTGGAAGGGCTTTATTTGACTACCATGAAGAAACTTGGTGAGCGAAAGGTTATCGAGGCAATTCGGCAAATCTTGTCTCTTCCCCGCATGCCGATTCCCTTTGGCGATGACGTTTCTGGAGTAGAAATCGGTCGTAATCAGGTCGCGATTTTGAAGACTGATATGCTTGTTAGAAAAACAGATGTCCCGTCAACCATGAGTTTTTGGCAGGCAGGACGCAAGGCGGTTGTGATGAACATTAGTGACTTTGCGGCGAAGGGAGTGAAACCTATCGCGTTGCTCGTGGCCCTAGGCGTCCCTTCTGGTTTCTTGAAAAAGGACATTGAACAATTGGCGGAAGGTCTGAACGCCGGAGCACGGGAGTATGATGCGTATGTTATTGGTGGAGATACAAGCGAAGCCTCCGATCTAGTGATAAGTTGCTCTCTTTTTGGGCTCAGCAAGCGAGGTCTTCTTATGTTGCGGAGTGGCGCGAGACCTGGAGACATTTTGGCGGTCACTGGATATTTTGGCAAGACTGCTGCTGGTTTGAGACTGCTTCTGGAAAATCTTTCTGCTTCGTCGACAGTTAGAAAGGTATTTTTGGATGCGGTTTTAATGCCTCAAGCGCGCTTGAATGAAGGCTTGGTTTTATCGCAAGTGGGGGCTGTTTCGTCTTCGATTGATTCTAGTGACGGTTTGGCTTGGAGTCTGCATGAAATCAGACGGGCTAGCAATGTAGGCTTCATAATTGACCATCTTCCGGTTGCGACTGAAGTTTTCCGGTTTGCTAAACGTAACAACATTGATCCATTAGAGTTAGCCTTGTATGGTGGGGAAGAGTATGAATTGGTCTTGACGATTAAACAGAGGTTGTGGAAGAAGGCGTTACGTGCCGTGAAACAAGTGGGCGGCTCCCTCATACGGATTGGAAGAGTCGCAGAGAAAACTGACATGATCTTTCATTGGGAAAAGAGGACAATTTCAATAGAGCCTAGGGGTTGGGAACACTTCAAAAGCGGAAAATAACGAGGTTTCGGCATGATTCAATCTTACGATGTTGGCAGCTTTCCTTTCTTCGGAAACATGGAAAGGTTTGAGAAAGGTGCGAAGAGTTTTGAGAAGGGTGTCGTTGATGTATCGGCGAATTATTTTGAGAAGACCATTGTGAATGTTTTTTTGGATAAGTTGACTGCAGGTATTGATGTTCCGAATTTTCCGCAGTTTCGTGATATGGGCGAGATGTTTCTTTCGATGTTTGAGGGTTTGGAGAGGATTAGGGAAGGGTATGTGGAAACCGCGCCTTTAGCGTTGAAGGCTCGCGGTGGGTGTTTGCCTGAGGTTTTTGCGATAAAGAAGAACGCTCATGTGATCAGTGAAAAGTGCGGGCAACCTTTCAAGATGAAAATTTGCATTACGGGGCCTTATACGTTGGCGTCTTTCTTCTCTTACCGCACCGGGGAGACTTTTAGTAGGCTTGGAGAAGTGCTTTCGAGGGTTGTTGAAGGTAATGTTTTCTGTGAGAAGGCTGGCTGTGTTGGGATTGTCTCGGTCGATGAGCCTCTTTTTGGACTTGTTGATGACCCTTTAATTGATCGTGGGTCTGTGGGACGGGAGAACCTGCTTAGGGCGTGGAGTGGTATTTTTCGTTCTGCAAAGGCAAAGAAAGCGCGGGCATGCATTCACTTACATGGTACTTCGGATGATCTTTTTTGGGAGGTTAAGACTTTGGACATTATAGAGTCGCACGTGGATGACCCCTTGTATGCATTGAGTGCGACTAAGAGACGCTTAGATACGGAGGACAAGGTTTTGAAGGCGAGTGCTTGCGTGGTTGACTTTGACAGGCTTATTCGAGAAGGCACAGCAAATGATTCGCCACAAAGGCTGAGTGATTTGGCATTGAACGAGGCAGTTGCCGAGATTTGGAAGAAGCTTAAAAAAGGAATTGTTACGCCCGAAGGTTTTTTGGAGAAGACTGAGGTTATGCGGCAGAGGGTTACTAGGGTTGTTGAGAGGTTTGGCGTTAAGCGGGTTCCATTTGTGGGACCTGAGTGTGGCTTGCGTGGTTTTCCGACTTATGCGAGTGCTGTCGAGTGTTTGAGGCGTGTTGCTGACACTGCGCGAGGTTTTAGAGGTTAGGTTTCCGATGTGTGTTCTCGGCGTAGCTTCTAGACTCCTCTATTAGGCTCCAAATAGGCTTCTGTTCTCGGTGCGTGCAAGAAAGTTTAAAAAACACAACGCCATTTTTCTAGCCACTTAACTACTGTAGAGGAGGCTATGCACATTGGAAGAAAGACCGAAGTACATCATACGTGAACGTCAAGAAGGAAAAGACGACGTCAAGCTCGCCCAGATTCTCAGCGAATGCTTTGGTCCAATTACTCCCAGACAAATGCGCCGATGGACACAGCGAACTGAAGGCAAAAACTTCGTCCTTGAAATTGGAGGCGAAGTTGTAAGCCAAGTTGAGATAGATCTTAAAGAATTACACCTCGGCGAAGGCGTCTACGTGAAGACCGGCGGAATCGGCGGCGTTTGCACCTGTTCAGACTTCCGAAGAAAAGGCATAATGACGAACCTCCTGCAACAAAGCCTAGCCTACATCAAAAACTCAGGGATCTCCAACTCAGCACTTTACACAGGCCTAATGCTCCCAGCGCACAGAATCTACCGTCGCCTTGGCTTTTGCGACGTACAACGGTGGCCTTTCTATGTCAAATATCTCGACTACCCATACGTTTTCCGAACATGGCTAAGAGACCTCAACCGCTACCTAAAATCTTCAAAAATTGCTCAGAAAACCCTCCAAAACTGGAACCGCACGATAGTCTTTGAACTGGAGAAAATTGGTGCACAATCATTCCGTTTCCATCATGAGCACTTCCAGAACTTACCAAAGCCACCGAAGTCCCCAGACATCGTAATCGCGACAAATGTAGAGACACTGACTCGCATAATGTGGGGCGACAGAAGATTCGAAGACGCAGTAAAGACAGGAAAGATCCTTGTGAAACACGGTAGCGAAGCAGACTTGAAGATGTTGAGGAAAGTTTTGATTCGAATATGGGATGATTAACATGCCACTTCAAATCAGACAAATGCAACGTAACGATGCGGAACAACTTCTAAAACTCTACCAGCAGTTTGCTCTCCATTACGTGGGCTCCGCTGCACGCACATTGAAGTCATTCCAGTATATGACGCGAAGGAAAGACAACCTCCGCTGGGTGGCATTAGCTAAGCAGGGGAAAATCGTTGGATACGTTAGTGCCACATACGCGAAAGGAAGAAGAACTGGTCGAATTCACGAAATCATAGTAGACCCCCAACACGACTTCACAACTGTTGCTTGTCTACTCGCCGAAAAGGTTCACAACACTCTTATAGAAAAAGGCGCCGCTATGATTCAAGCAGCCTCCATACGAAACCCAAACTATCCACAAATCTTCCCCAAACTAGGCTTCTTCGAAGTAGAAACCGACGGCGTCTTCATGTATGCAATCACCGACACCGCGAAGTTTCTCACTGAAATCTCGCCCATAATTGCACATCGTCTTAAACAACAACCCACCTTTAATGGCTTGCTGCAAATAACCTGCGAGAAAAATAGCACATTCTTCATGAAAGACGGGGGAACCGTGCAAAGCCTTCTGACAACAAATTACAACGCGGACTGCAAAATCTTACTAACGATAAACCCCCTCATAGATATTCTCTTGGGCATGGCTGACGCTCAAAAAGCATGGACAGAGAGAATGATAACCATAGAAACCGCACTCAGCAAAGAAGAGACAAGCAAGCTATTATCAGTTCTTTTCCCAAGACACGAGTTCTTAGCTCTCGATTATTGGTAAACAACGCTATTTCTTCTTTTTCTTCGCTTCAAACTGCTGGGCGCATTGAGGGCAGCAGAAAACGTACTCCTTGCCATCAATCACAGTGCGGTGGGCTGCAAACTCGCATCGCTCTAAAGGCACTTTAGTCTTGCAGTACCCGCATTGAACGAATTCTTGCTTCATTTCTTCATCTCCTTCTGTTTCTGGTGGTAGTCATCTATCGCGGCATGTAGCGCATCTGCAGCGAGATTGGAACAATGCATCTTAATCGGCGGCAAGCCGCCCAGCTCGCTCGCTACATCGGCCCGACTGATTTTCAGTGCTTCCTCCAAAGTCTTTCCCTTCGCCAAATCCGTTACCATACTGCTGGTCGCAACAGCCGCGCCGCAGCCAAAGGTTTTGAATTTGATATCGGCTACGCGGTTGTCTTTGACTTTGATGTAGATGGTCATCATGTCCCCGCAGACTGGGTTCCCAACCGTGCCCACACCGTCGGCGTCTGGGATTTCGCCCATGTTGTGCGGGTTTCTGAAGTGCTCCATCACTTTCTCGGTGTACATTACTCTCTCAACTCTTTGGGTGTTAAAGGAGACATCTTCCTCAGCCTCTTAACTATATCGGGCATCACACCTATTACATAGTCCGCTTCTTCTTCAGTGTTTTGTTTACCCAACGTAAACATCAAGGATCCATGCGCTTCCTCATGCTTTAACCCAATGGCCATGAGCACATGCGACGGCTCCAACGTCTTCGCCGTACAAGCAGAACCAGAAGACGCAGCCACACCTATCATATCAAGGCTCAACAGCATAGACTCGCCCTCGATAAAACTGTACCTAACAGCCACGTTGTTGGGCAAGCGCTTAGCCGGATGCCCGTTCAAGAACGAATACGGAACAGCCCCAACCAAGCCCTTGATGAACCTGTCCCGCAGCTTGACCAGTCTTTCGCTTTCTTGCTGCATTTCTGCTTTCGCTAACTCGGCCGCTTTGCCGAAACCTACGATGTTTGGCAGGTTCTCCGTGCCCGACCTCAGGCCTTGTTCTTGTCCCCCGCCGTGGATTATGGGCTCGACACGTGTGCCTTGTTTAACGTAAAGCACGCCTGTTCCCTTTGGTCCGTAGACGTCGTTAGAAGAAATGGTCAGCAAGTCGATGCCCTCTGCTTGTACGTCTATGGGTGCCTGTCCGACCGCCGCCGTGGCATCCGCATGCAGCACTGCCTTCTTTGCGTGCACGATTTGACCGATCTCTTTTATGGGCTGGATGGTGCCGATCTCGCCGTTGGCGTACATTATGGACACGAGAATTGTCTCCGGGGTGATTTCTTTCTCCAATGCTTCCAAGCTAACAAAGCCATACTGATCCACGGGAAGAAAGGATGCTTTGAAGCCTCTGGTTGACAGGAATTTGACGGGGTTTAGCACTGACATGTGTTCGATGCTCGAGGTTATGATGTGCGTCCCGCGGTCTTTGTTGCGGTTGGCAAAGCCTTTAATCGCCATGTTGTTGCTTTCAGTGGCGCCAGACGTGAAGATTATGTCCTCTTTTCTTTCGGCGTTAACCAACGCTGCCACTTTTGCCCTCGCGTTCTCTATCGCCTGCTTCGCCTCTTGACCGGGCGAGTGGATTGATGAGGGGTTGCCGTAAAACGCGCTCATGTAAGGCAGCATAGCATCAACAACGCGTGGGTCAACCGGCTTTCCCGCGGCGTGATCCATGTAAATGCGTTTTGCAGCCATAACTTTCATCTCGCCTTTCGCACAAGACGTTTAAAGAATTCACCTTTAAAAACCCATACGCAAACACGATCAAAAACGGAGACGAAAACGTGAACGCTGAAAAGAAAATAGTTCGAAAAGCAACACGCAAAGATATAGGCGCCATGATTGAGGTGCTAAAATCAACGAAACTCGGCACAGAAGGATGGGCATGTAATGAGAAATGGACGAGGAAAGCCCTAAAAGAATGTCTACACTTGGAAAACTATGTTCTTTTGGTGGCTGATTACAACCAGAAAATCGTCGGCTTCATTGACTATTGCGTTTATCCTTCTTTCTGGGAAGGCGCCAATCAGGGAATTATTAATCATCTTTTTGTCCATTCAGCTTTTCAGGGCAAGGGCGCTGGTACTCTGCTTATCAAGACAGTCATTAAAGAAGCGGATGCTCAGGGGCTTGGTGAACTTCACGTTTCTACGGAACGAGAAAACACCAAGGCGCGGCGTCTCTATGCCAAATACGGCTTCAAGGAAGAACGTTTACTACTGGAACGCACAGGAAAATAAGCCTGTGAAGCGCGCGCTGGATGGTGATGGTTATGCTTAGACGGTTAAAGAAGAGACCGCTCTTAATGATCTGAGCATCAGAACCTGCTGTCTTATGGAGTGGCGTTTGTTCCGCTAGAATACGTGGCCTCTAATGAGCATGTTTGCCTTGTCCGTACTTTTCTCTCCATTTCTTTTCCTCTTGTGCTAGCATTTCCTCGATTTGTGCTAAGGTGTATTTTCTTTCCCCGACTCCTTCTTCTCTCATATACACCACCGTCAAGCCCGCGTTGATTATCTCTTTCTTACATATGATGCATGGACCGTAAATTCTATTCTTCTCATCTCCGTTGCCATATGCTCCTTTGAGTTTCTCGCTTGAAATATACATCTCTCCGCCTACTATACTAGCCCCTGTTCTCGCTGCGTTTATTATGGCGTTCTGTTCTGCATGTACACTTCTACACAACTCATAATTCTGTCCTGATGGAATCCTTAGTTCTGTCCTCAGACACTTCCCGATTTCGATGCAATGTTCTGAGCCTCTTGGGGCTCCCGAATAGCCAGAGCTAAGCTCTACACCGTCTTTGTTAACGATTATTGCGCCAACTTTTCTTCTCAAACATGTGCTCATTTCGGCTACTACTTTGGCTCTATTTAGGAAATGCTCATGCCTATCTGGTCTTGACTTTCTTAACTGCATTAAACTGCTTCCTTCTCTTCCATTATGGCACAATGCCTAGCCTATATTATTTTCCAGCAGTAACATTGTAGAAGGCGCGCTTCCTTATGGATTCACCTATTTGACTAGTGTGGGACATTACTGCAATCCACATTTGTTCCGGCGTTCTATTGAAATCTGCTCGTGAGTATAGCTCCCGGAAGTTCCTTGCGCGCGCGATCATATAGTGAAGAGGTCTCGGCAACCGTGTGGCAGATTCACACAAAGAAACGCCGTTTTTATCAACCTTTAAATATTACTTTCTGGGCTATGGTGAAGAGGGAAAACACTATGCGAGCGAAGAACTACCGCGAAGTAAAAGGCCAACCCTACACTAGGCGGGAGTACATGAAAAGCTCGCCTCAGAGCAAAATTATCAAATTTACTATGGGAGACCCGCACGGTAACTTCACTTACCAAGCGGTATTAATCGCCAAAGAGGCAGCACAAATCCGCACAAACGCTCTAGAAGCGGCAAGAGTGGCAACCAACCGCGTTTTAATGGACAAACTAGGAAGCAATTACCTCCTCCAGATTCTTCCGTATCCGCATAACGTGCTTAGAGAAAACAAAATGATTTTCGGTGCGCACGCAGACAGGCTGCAAGACGGAATGTCGCGCGCCTTTGGCAAACCAATCGGAGCTGCGGCGCGAGTGAAGCCAGATCAGCAAATTATGCAAATCCAGATTACCCAAGAGGCTGTAGACATCGCTAAAGAAGCCTTGAAGCGCGGAAGTATCAAGCTTCCGATTCCATGCAGAATAGTTATCGAGAAAACACCTAACTAAAAAAGGTGAGTAGAGTTTGGTTCAAGATAGAAAAGAGAAACCCATTCTTTGGTTTGAGGAGATAAGTAAGGGCGACATACCCCTCGTCGGTGGCAAAAACGCAAACCTAGGCGAAATGTTCAACGCCAAAATCCCGGTGCCACCAGGATTCACGGTCACAGCATACGCCTACAAGCAGTTTATCACAAGAACAGGCATCGCAGAAAAAATCTACAAAACAATAACTGACACGGTTAAGGACGTAAAGGATCCAAAAGAGTACGAAGCTGCCTCAAAGAAAATCCGCAAACTGATAGAATCAACCCGAATGCCCAAAGAGCTGGAAAAGGAAATTCGAAGCGCCTACAAAGCTCTCTGCACAAAAACGAAATTAGCTGATGTCTTCGTTGCCGTGCGTTCCAGCGCAACAGCCGAAGACCTGCCAGACGCTTCGTTCGCCGGACAACAAGAAACCTTTTTGAATACTCGAGGCGAAAATGAACTATTAGCGAACACTGTCAAGTGCTGGTCAAGCCTTTTCACACCACGCGCGATATTTTATAGGACTGAGAAAGGTTTCAGGCATGAAGATGTTCTCTTAAGCGTCGGCGTCCAAAAAATGGTCAACTCCAAATGCGCCGGCGTTATATTCACCATAAACCCAGTCACTGGTCAGCAAGATCAGATTGTTATAGAGGGAAACTGGGGACTCGGCGAGTCGGTTGTTTCAGGCGCAGTAAATCCAGACCACTACGAAGTAGATAAAAACACTCTGAAAATTACTGAGAAAGCAATAGCCAAAAAAACAGTTGAATACATCCGGGACACGAAAACCGGCAAAACCATTCACGCAGAAGTCCCCGCCAACAGACAAGAGGTATCATGTCTAACTGATCAGGAAATCTTAAGGCTTGCAGAACTCGCCAAGCGTATTGAGCAACATTATGGAAAGGCGCAGGATATTGAATTTGCCATTGACCGTGACGTCGGCTTTCCTGAAAACGTTTTCATTGTGCAGTCTAGGCCAGAAACCATTTGGGGTGCAAGAGCCGAGGTTCCAGCAAAAGCTGAAGAGTTAAAGGCCACAACGCAGCTATCCCAATTGAAAGTTGTTGCAAAAGGGCTTGCCGCCGGAAGGAGAAGCATCGGTGCTGGTGTGGCAAAGGTTGTATCCTCTCCTGAAGACGCTGCGAAACTCGTCCAGAAAGGCGACGTGCTCGTAACTTCCATGACTAATCCTGATTTTGTGCCTTATATGCGGTTAGCAAACGCCATCGTAACCGACAAAGGCGGTGTCACGTGTCACGCGGCAATCGTGAGCCGAGAGTTAGGCATCCCTTGCATCGTTGGCACAGACACTGCAACGAAAACTATGAAAACGGGGAAGGAATACACCGTGGATGCCAAGAGCGGTGTGGTTTATGAGGGTCTTCTTCCTTCTGCGATGGCTACCCCCGCGGTGCCCATGGCGGCTATGGCAGGCATGCCAAACCCCACAATGATGTCTTCCGCCCCTGTAACCGCAACAAAAATCTACATGAACCTCGGTGTTCCAGAAAAGATTGAGGAGTACAAGCATTTGCCCTTTGACGGCATTGGACTTATGCGCATTGAGTTTATTCTCGCCAGCTATATTGGTGAACATCCAGTCTACATGCTTGAAAATGGACGCGGCGAAGAGTTTACAAACAGGTTGGCTGAAGGCATCGCGACCGTTGCCCGTGCTATCCAGCCCAGACCTGTTGTTGTGAGATTCAGTGATTTCAAAACAAATGAATACCGGGATTTGAAAGGCGGCGAGAAATATGAAATTGTTGAAGACAACCCTATGCTTGGCTGGCGAGGCGCGAGTCGTTACATCAGCCAATGGTATGAAAAAGCGTTCAGGCTAGAGTGCAAAGCCATAATGAAGTGCCGCAGAGAATGGGGACTAAAGAATGTCTGGATAATGCTGCCAGTGATCAGGACGGTTTGGGAAGCGAAACGGTGCTTGGGAATTATGCGCGAAGAAGGCTTAGAACGCTCCCGCGACTTCAAAATATGGTTCATGGCAGAAACTCCTTCAATCGCAATAATGGCTGACGAGTTCTCTAAACTGTGCGACGGCTTCTCCATAGGCTCAAACGATATGACTCAAGGAATCCTGATGATCGACCGCGACTCTGAAAGACTCGGGCAGATGGGCTACTTCGACGAACGCGACCCAGCAGTGGAACGGATCATCGCCCACCTAATTAAGGTGGCGCACGAAAAAGGCGTAACAGTTTCCATCTGTGGTGAAGGTCCATCAAACCTGCCAGACTTTGCCGAGTTTCTCGTAAGAAATGGTATCGACAGCATCTCAGTAAACAACGACGCTGTGGTTGCAACGCGTCAACTTGTCGCCAGTGTTGAACAGAGAATCCTGCTTGAGCGATCGGCAGAGGCTCGTGAGCGAGATTTAGGTCGCGCAGCACGCAAACCTGAGCTTGAGTCGGATTGGATGCCTCGCTGGGAAGAATGAACACCACAAACTTTTTGCTATTATTTTTTCTGTGGATTCGCTGATGACAACAGCATCCTTCGACCTAGAAGAAAAACGATTGGTAGCTGAAATACGAAAATGCAAAGCTACGCGGGTTCTCATACAGCTCCCAGAAGGACTAAAACCATACGCCCCTGAACTCGCCGCCAAAATCGAGAAAGCTGGAGCCCAAGCTTTCATCTCGGCAGATCCCTGCTACGGTGCATGCGACTTGGCAATTCATGAGGCAGAAGTCATCTCGGCCGACCTTATAGTGCATTATGGACACACCCAAATGATTGCTGGCGCCGCTACACCTGCAGTTTACTTTGAGGCAAGAGCAAAAGTAGATGTAAAAACTGCTGTGAAGAGAGCGGTACTTTTATTGAAACCGTGGAAGAATGTTGGGCTCGTTACCACGATTCAGCACGTTCACAAACTCAGCACAGCGAAAGACATGCTGCTTAAGGAAGAAAAGAAAGTTGCAATCGGGGATGCTGGGCGACTGAAGTATGCTGGGCAAATAATTGGCTGTGACTACAGCAACGCAAAAGCCATAGAAAACCAAGTTGATGCTTTCCTTTTCATCGGCGGCGGAAAATTCCACGCTATAGGCGTTTCATTGGCAACTTCAAAACCAACCATAGTCGCCGACCCTTACGAAAAGCGAGCCTACGGTGTTGAAAGCGAAGTCCAAAAAACTCGAAAACAACGAATGGTAAGCGTTTCTGAAGCAAAACAGGCTGAAACTTTCGGCATCCTGATTGGGCTTAGACCTGGACAAGACCGCCTTCAAAAGGCAATTAGAGTTAAGGATAAATTGGAAAGCAAAGGAAAGAAGGCAGTGTTATTTGCGGTGAGAGAGATTACGCCAGAAGCTCTGATGCAGTTTCCAACAGTAAATGCCTTTGTCAACACTGCGTGCCCAAGACTAGTTTTGGACGACGCCCCAAGGTTCTCTAAGCCCATGCTTACAGTAAACGAGGCGCTTGTGGCAATCGAAGAAATGGACTGGGAGACGCTTTGCAGAGAAGGCTGGTTCGAAAACTAGACCTAGAAATGGCAATTGCAGGAATCTTGCCCCATCCCTCGCCGAAAGCCCATTTTGAACAATACACAATTACTCCAGAGGTTGCGGCTGAAATTCTCTACATGGCGACGTACATCTACAACGACATCACTGATAAGGCAGTGATAGATCTCGGCTGCGGCACTGGAAGACTCGCCATTGCTGCGGCATTGCTCGGAGCAAAAGAAGTGGTCGGTGTAGATATTGACAAGACCGCGATTAAGCAAGCAATAAGGAACACAGAAAAATTGGGCCTAAGAACAAGAATTGATTGGATAATCGCTGACATAGATGCCATACGCGGAAACTTCGACACAGTCCTTCAAAATCCCCCCTTCGGCGTGCAAAAACGAAGGGCAGATCGCAAATTCTTAGAAAAAGCCCTGCACATAGGCAAGCGCATCTATTCGCTTCACAAGGGCGTAGCACCTTTTGGAGCAGAGAAGGGTCATCAACCAAAGCTCAAATCAGCTGCGCCTTCTCCTTTTTTGAAAGGATTTATTGAAAGTAATGGTGGAGAAATCAAGGCGGTGTACGTTCTTTTGATGGGCATACCGCGAATCTTCGAGTTTCATCAAAAGCGGCGGCATCAGTTCGCAGTTAATTTGTATGTGATAGGGCGAAAGGAACAAAAGGTTTATTGATTAGCACAAGGAAAAGTATCGGGCATACTCAAACGCTAACAAAGTACCTAGTTATGGAAACATTGTAAATGAAGTGATGAAGAGTGAGTCAATCTAAAAGGAAAAGCGGCGCTTTCGTTTCGCCCGGAGATCGTTTAGGAGTCATCGAAGAATTTTCACCCGGTCCAGGCACGTATGTTGAGCAGGGAGCGATCTATTCTAAAGCCACTGGTCGCACGCTGATTGATATGATGAACAAACAAGTATCAGTATTTCCTGTTATTCGTGCTGCGAGTTCGCCGAAAACCGGAAGCATAATTATCGGTCAAGTGATGCAGGCTCAGAATCAGACAGCCAACGTACGCATATTGAAGATAGACAAAAAAATATTAACAGGGCCTTTCACTGGCGTTTTGCACATCTCCGACTCTAGTCCTGTCTATGTGGATTCAATGTTTGACGTTTGCAAGAGTGGCGACATATTAAGAGCCAAGGTAATCTCGGAGACGAACCGAATCTATCATCTCTCAACTTCAGTGGACAGGATTCTCGGAGTCATCTTCGCGTTCTGCTCCAACTGCGGGCAAACGTTGCAGTGGCGGAGGTCAAGGATGCATTGCCCGGACTGTGGCAGGATTGAAAATCGTAAAGTTGCTTCTGATTATGGAAAAGGAGAGATTTAGGAGGCTGTGGCTATGAAGATCAAGGTCTTAGTGAAGACTGGAAACGAACTCAAGATGGAAATCGAAGGGGAAGGGCACTCTTTCTGTAATGCTCTGCAGAAGGTCTTGCTCGGTGAGGAGACAATTGAAACCGCTGGCTATACTATACCGCATCCATTGACCGCAAACCCAGTTATTCGTGTTCGCACTCAAAAGGGGCGGCCTGAGACAGCGCTTAGAAATGCGGCAGAGAAGCTTCAGAAGAAAACCCGACAGTTCAATGATGCGTTTGAAAAGGCTCTAAAGGAATGGAAACAGAAGTAATAGCCTTCGCCTAGAGATTTAGCCTTTCTTTCGCCAACAGGAGAAGCCTTGCGAATGCTTCTACTACATTATCTGAAGACAATAGCACGGTGACGCTTTCTTTAATGGTAATTACTCCCTGCATCCATGCGTAAACGACTAACGCCTCGGTTGCGTCTCCGAGCATATGCCTATCCATTCTCTGGGGCAAAAACTCTCTTAACAAGGCTTTTTTTAATGCTTGAGAAAGAATGCGACTGCTAACTTTAGTGCCCATTGGTTCGCCTCTTTTCTTCGATAATGCCAATGAGTAAACGAAGTTAACATAAGCGTCTCCTAGACTCGCCAATTTATGGTCATTGAAAATGGTTTCTAAGCTCGTATGTCTCGGTGCAAAAGATAGAAGCTTTTCCGCCATAAGATTCCCAGCAAATGTATCTTTCTACGACTCGTTAAACTTAATAGTAATGTTTTTTCCATATCTATTTTCAAGAGGAACCGTCTTGTCTTCTAGAAAATTCGGTGCGATCAAACAGGAAATAAGGATTGTCGGCGTAGATGATGGCGTTTTTATCCCTCACACGAAGGGTTTGGCAGATGTAGTTGGCGTGGTCTTTAGGGGCGGATACTGGCTTGATGGAGTAATGAAAACAGAAGTCGCAATCGATGGGATGGATGCTACAGAAAAAATTGGGGAGATGATAACAACCTCGCCACATTATGCTCAAATCAGAATTATAATGCTAAACGGCGTAACCTTTGCTGGCTTCAACGTTGTAGACATCAAAAAACTCTTAGATCTCACTAGATTGCCTGTAATTGCCATAACTCGTGAAAAGCCAGACTTTGAGGACATAAGGAAAGCCTTGACCCACCTGCCAGAAGGCGAAAGAAGATGGAAGATTATCGAAAACGCGAGCGGGCTAATTAGCGTTAAAAGTAGGGTTGGTGAAGAGCCTATTTACATGCAGATTGCAGGGATAACGCAAGAAGATGCGGAAAGAATTGTGAAAGAAACTTCTACGCGTAGTAATGTTCCTGAACCCTTGCGAGTGGCACACTTGATTGGGTCGGGTTTGTCCAAAGTGGACCTAGCTACTAAGAAGTCTGAGTCCCAGTCTTGATTAATACAAGAAAAGCTTTAAAAGCCTCGAAACTATGGAAGAGGAAATCGGAACGGTGAAAACGTAATGGAATTTTGTCCCAAATGTGGAACACGCTTAGTTCCAGCCAAAAAGAAACAGGGCGCGAAAGCTGTTCTTTTTCTTTCTTGTCCAAAATGCGGTTACAAGAAGGCGCCTGCGGATGCTAAGGCTGCAGTTATTCCGAAGGTTATTGAGCAGCCTCCCAAAGAGTCAATCGCGGTGATTGGTAAAGAGGAGCAGAAGCTTCGGACTTTACCCACTGTGAAGATTGAGTGCCCTAAGTGTGGGAACACCTTGGCTTACGTCTGGCAAGTGCAAACTCGTGGCAGCGATGAATCTTCAACACAATTCTTCCGTTGCACAAAGTGCAGCCACACATTCAGAGAATACAGCTGATCATCGTACATTTGATGGCCAAATACTCAACGTAACATTAGAGCTCAAAGAAAGAGGATACTCCGAATCTTATCTGGCAACAATGATTAAGCCTTTGCTGGGACTTTCAAGACAAAAAGAGCATCGCACAAATCAACACCAAGAACTCGTTAGTGCGCTGCATAAGTCGTGTCTCCCAATCGGCAGTGATAAAGTTTCTGAAGAATTGTTCTATGAAGTATGGTGTTTTCCGAATCAAGAAACGTTGGACGAATACGAGAGCAAACAAATAGAGAACTATCCAAGCTAGAAAGAATAATTCGCCGTAGTAATTGTGGAAGTACTCACCAGTCTGGTCTCCAGAAGTAATCGTTATGCTGATTATAGACACTATTCTTAGGATATTTACGAAGAAAGTTCCGATCGCACCGATCACAAAGCAACCCAATTTTCCCCACAAAGACATGGGAAAACCCTTCAAGAAAAGAAGGATGACAAACGTGTAAATGAAGAGGCTGTAAACGCCAGCACATGGCCAATACACGAGAAATCCATGACCGTTAACGAGCATCTGAACAGACCCGTCTGACAACGTGACCATTTGCACGGCGTAACCTATTCTTTGCATGACTGAAGCTACGATTGAAGAGATAAATGGCACGAAACCTTGGATTGAAACTCCACTCTGCGGGAATATGGGAGACAATAGCGACAAAAAGTTGGGGAAGGAGGCAGAGGCGTAAGGTCTGAACGTGTCGATCATGTAGAAAATTCCTATCAGCCCCAGAAAAGAGATAGAAATTGAAAACTGTCTTATCCCGTCAAAGTCCAGAAGAGAAGCACGCCAATGAAAATCGAAACCGCGACGATTATATACTCAAGCGAGATCGGAAAAGAAGTGTAGACAAATTCCATCTTGGTCCGTCGCACTGAAACCTTGTCCGACTCCTAGGAGTTTTGCAAATTCTATTATCGATATTGTTCAATCCGAACATGTAAAATTCTATGAGGTAGATTGTTGGAATCATCAGCATGAAGAAGCCGCCGATTATTCTCGCCCAGCTTGTGCCAGAATTAGTTTTTGGTTTTGGGGTTCCGCTGCCAAGAATGAATTCTAGGGCAAAAAGCCATAGGAAAAAGAGGTAGAAAGCTCTGCCCTTCCATGTTAATTGAAAAGAGAGTGGGTCTATTATGTAGGCTATTAGCACCATTATGATAAAAGAAGAGGGGATTAGCAGTTTCATATAATTGATTTTCAAGCTCGGCATAGGCATATGATGCTGTGATAGTTTGCAGCTGATTTAGGTTTTTCGTTTACGCGGATGGCGCGGTTTTGTCGACAAGTGCCGCAGCTAAGGCCGCAAGCATCGGCGAGGTTCCGAAGGTGCTCGCGCTGACCGGAATATCTGATGAACCACCTTTGTACCAAAACATTGACTTAGGTTAGTATTCCCTTGATCGCAATTAGAACTGCGCGAGATGGTTGTGTTATACACTGTTAGCGCGCGCTAAGCTGCAAATATGATTAGACGAGGAATGGATTCAATTTGGGAAAGGACACGCGGGAAATGCAGGTCGCAGGCTCTGGAATGCCGGTTAGAAAGCCCCTTGAACATGTTTTCACGATGTAAGAGGGTAAACACTTTTATTTTCTAACGGCAGATTCTCTCTCTACCCTAAAGGAGGTTCACGCTTGTTCAAAATCAAAGTGGCCGACGCAAAACTCTTACGCGACATGATAAGCGCCATCTCTATCCTTGTAGACGAAGCAACATTTAACCTGGCGGCGGAAGGCATGAAACTTCGCGCGATGGACCCATCAAGAGTCGCTATGGTGGACTTTGAATGGCCCAAAACAGTCTTCGACGAATACCAGTGCGATACACCAACAAAAATATGCGTAAATGTAACTGAAATGCTCAAGCTCCTCAAACGCGCTGGAAAGGATGAGCCTGTTGAGTTGTCTCTTGACGAGAAAACTGGGCGATTGCAGATAGCCATAAGCGGCAAATACACTCGCGCTTTCAACATGCCCACCTTAGAAGCGGCTGAGGAAGAAGTGCCCACGCCAAAAATTACTTTCAACGTTACTGCAAAGGCGACAACGCAGGGCTTGAAGGATGCGATAGATGACGCAACGATGGTGAGCGACCACGTGAGAATCGAAGCGGACCCAGAAAAACTCGTCCTACACGCCACAGGAGACCTCATGGGCGCCAACATCGAACTCAAAAAAGGAAGCGACTCCCTACTGGACTTGGAAGTGAAAGAATCGTCAAAAGCCACGTTCAGCCTAAGTTACCTAGCCGAAATAATCAAAGCAGCAGTCGCTACGTCAGAAATAGCCATGCTAGAGTTCTCAAGTGACATGCCGATAAGACTAGACTTTCAACAACCCAAAGAAGGAAAGTTAACATTCTACCTTGCTCCAAGGATTGAGGTGGAATAACACGGTTCTCGTCGGAGCGGAAGCAAAGTCCTAACGAAGAGCGAGTTGGCGAAATACCCATTTCTCCCAGAAGCATCCGAGTACGTCAAAACCCTAGACCTAAAAATAGACGAGTTAGCCGACTCAACCTTCTCCCCAATTCTCGACAGAGCGGAAAACCGCGTAGAAAGCTGCCTCACCTCAGACGGCGTCGGGAAGCCGTCTGCAAAGTATGAAGTCGAAATCCCTTCCTTCCCAATCGCCGCGATGATGGTCGCAGCGGTAAACGACTCATACTTAAAGAAAAGATATGCTCTTCTAGAAGCAAAACGAGTTTCCGAAGCGCTAAGAGAAGAAGCAAAAGAAACTATAATGAAAATCGCAGGCTCTTCAACTGGAAAATACAACCTCTTGAAGAAAATTTTACGCTTGACTTTACGGACTTTCTCAGAAATGCCTCAGTATTTCACGAAAAAGAATGGAAACTTGTCAACAGGCGGGTGGCAAGTGGCTATGTTCTTCTTTCAAGGAATGAAGCCTGCCGCCTTCTCGAGGAAGAGGTGAAGAGGCATATAGAAAAAAGGCTCCAAATCAACGATTTGGCGCTTCCAGAGGCTCTTGTGGTCCGTGTGGAGCGCCTAAGACAGTTGCTTATGTTGAAAAAAGGGAAACTTCGAGTAGAAGAAATGCCGAAACAGGTGGTTATCGCCGCTTTTCCACCATGCGTGAAAGCCCTCTACGTTGCTATAACGTCTGGGCATCATCTCTCGCATGTGGGGCGTTTCACGTTAACGACTTTTCTAGTTAACGTTGGCATGAGTCCAGAAGAGCTCATAGAGCTCTACCGTTCACTTTCCGACTTCAACGAGCGACTGACGCGCTACCAAGTGGAACACATAGCGGGCGCAAGAGGCTCGGGGACCAAGTATATCCCTCCGATGTGCGACACGTTGCGCACCCACGGAGTTTGCATAGGCGCAGACGAAATATGCAAACAAACCCGCCATCCTCTAGGCTATTACAGAAGAAAGCTGAGACAAGTCAAAGCCACTCCAACCTGAAACTATCCTAACTCGATTTTTGCCGCAATACCTTGCTTAACAAGAACTGTTGCATTCTCCGCGGACACAGTGCCTACGTCCTCGGTTTTAAAGGGACCATAAGTTTTCATGTCTGCTCCAATTATTGCTGGTACGTCTTTCAAGAAGCGAACAAGCATCCGTTTTGGTCTTTCCTTTTCGTCCTCGTCGCGAGATGGTCGTCCGAAAAGAACGTTTCTCAGAAACTCTTGGTAGGACTCGGCAAGAGGCATCATCTTGCCGCACAGTTTCTCCTCTTCTTCAGTTAGTGCCTCAATCATGATTGTTTTTCCAGAAGTTGTGGCTCGGAATATTTTTTCATAGCGGAGCTGAATAAGCGCTTTGATAAGTCTGCGAGCGTTGTGAAGTTCGTGTTTTATGAGCTTCGCTTTCGCGGTCTTCTCGTCCAGCATCTTGGTTTCTTCGCGTATCTTCTTTACGTAGCCGGCTAGGCGAGCATAGAAATCCTTTGTTAGAGGCTGGAGCTCAACGTTTTCCTGTTCTTTTTTCCACGCATCATAAACTTCGCTATACAAGTTATGCTATCACCTCTGCGATGCCTTTACACAGTAGAAATAACGCCGCCGCTACTGGTAATTCAACCTTTTGCTCCCTCAAAGCTGCATACGTCGTATCGCCGATTCTGAATTCTGGGCTTTCGTGGACGAAGACCTCCACTATTCCTTTTTCAAAGGCAATGGCGTTTTTAAGGGGATCAAAGTCGTCGAGCCGTTTGTTTGAGACTTTGGTCTTTTTTAACCCAGTTTTTCCGTGTAAGGTGTCATTTAATCTGATTAGGCGGTGAATGTCTGTTGTAACCACCGTGTCGATTCTAGCTGACTGCAACTCGATGCCTCGTTGAACGATTTTCTTCCAACTCTCTATGCCAACTCCTTTTGCGATGTTCCAAGGACCCTTTTCTTTCCAACTGTCAACAATCTCATCGTTGTGCTCACTAATAGCTTCAATTGCTCTCTTTTTTAACCCCACATTTTCCAGTTCTTGGAGGAGGAATTCGCAAGAACTTCATAAGCCCCTCGCGCAATCCTTCCTTTCCATCCAGCGTCACTCAGGTTTGGTCCAATAAGCACTTTACCAGTTTCTTTCACTCCATGAAAACTCTCATCTAGCCCGATTCCAACGATGTAATCAACGATCTCTTTTCGTGCCGCTTGGTCAAGACTTCGCGCTGTTTCCCTTTCAACGTGCACATGATAGCCTCTATGCCCAGAAAAATAGACTTCAACTTCCTTGTCAGAGAACCCAAAGTCATCCATCAAAAAATCCAAAAG
>CAWJIF010000002.1:0-67915 GCA_963842875.1 Candidatus Bathyarchaeota archaeon | reverse complement strand
CGTCCACTAGATTTTGTATAGCCTTCGCTGCGCCAGGGATATCATCAGGGCTTCCTGTGTGTATGCCCTCTCTACCGTTTCGAACCAGCCATGACTGGCCCCCAACTCCAGACGTTACAACGGGCACGCCCATGTACATGAATTCCAGTTGAGCTAGACCGAGTGCTTCTGCTTGACTCATGAGGATGTTGACAAATGAAGACTTGATGAGCAAAATCTTCTCTTTTTCGTCTACCTCACCTATGCAAGTTACGTTAGGTAGTTGACTTGCTTTCTCTTTAAGCCCATCAGCATAACGTGAACTGCCTCTCCCTGCTATCACAAAGTGAATGTCAGATCTTTCTTTCAGCAGATCAGCAACTTTCAAAACTGCCATAGGATTCTTTCTCTCTTCTAAAGTTCCCAAATAGGACACTAGCTTGGTCTCTTTCGATAATCGATGTCGCTCGAGAAAGTCGCTAGTGTCTGTGGCTGCAAAACGCAAAAATAATTCTTCGTTCACGCCGCTTGGGAACAGAATACATTTCTTCGGGTCAGCGCCCATCTTGACCTTTTCATCCTTCTCGATTGGCGTAACAACAAGCACGAGATTAGCCGTTCTTAGAATTTGAGACAATGACAGTCTGTTCCAAGCCATTCTGAAAGTTCTCTCCAAAAGAGAATAATGCTTCGCCGAGGGCTCCTGAAAGTGCGACATATGACAAAACACGATTGGGTCCGCGTAACCTCCCAAATCTTTCATATATCGCCTCCAAGCAACAAACTTAGCAACTTCTTCTGGTCCATTCCAGAGAGTACTATGAGTTATGAGGACGTTTAACTTGAACTCGTCGACTATCCTTTCAAGAACATGAACAAAATCTCGAAAGCTAATTCGTCGACGAGGCCATTTTGTAGCATAGCTAGCTACGCGAATTACTGGAATTCCAAGCTCCGAGTCTTCTACGAAAATATAGCCCTTTCCCTTTGTCAAACTGTCGGATGATATGACATCGATGTCGTCGTGATAAACGCTGGTAATCAGATAGGCTTCATGCCCTAGAGAGATAAAATCTCGCACCATTCGCTGAGCGACGAGTTCTTGACCCTTACTAGTGCTCGTTTGATACATCAAAACGCCTATTCTTTTATGCATTCTCGCCTCATCTTTTCAGGATTTCTTTGAATCATGAGTAAAGTAGAATCCGGCAAAAGATGGTAGTAACAAAGGCGCTCGCCTTTCACCTTTACCGTGGTCGTTCTTTCAACACCTTTCCAGAGACTAGACGAAAACGTATTGTTTTCGAATCCCTGTGCTTTGACAGCCAGCCCATCTGTACCAGTTGGTTTAGGTAGCTACTCTCAATGGGGCGGGAACGCCCCGTTAAATCTGACACCTGCGTTGCGCTGCATTCGCCCCTAGATGCCACGATCAAGTACGTCTTTCGAAGATTGTCTGGCAAGGACAAAAGCTTTGATTCCGAAATCTCTAACGGCGGAGGATTCCAGCTTGACAGAGCAGTTTCGATATCGTCAAGCCGATAACGGATTTGCTGCATCTCTTGGAAAATTCGATCAAACGCCGATCTCCTTACCATGGTCATTCTCTCCTGCCTATTCATTCTTATTGGGCTTATGACTTTCAATAGCATTAAAGTCTCGAACCATTCGTTGAGACATTGACTCTTGCCATTTACTGGTCCTCGTTAGCGCGCGCGCTTGATAAATCAAAACGCTAATTCGTTCTTTCAATGCCTTCTCATCCTACTGTGATTAATTTCAATCATGGGAAAATCAGAACTGAACCGAAGATTATTTGCCAGAAGAGAGTTCAAAAAATCGGGAACACATTCGAACTTCACAAGATAGTCACAATCGAGAGCATCTAGCGGCGTCTCCTTATGGATTACACCGACGCTGACGCTGGAAGCCTTAAACGCAGGGTTGTCTGTCTCCGAGTCTCCTAAATAAAGGACACCGCCATTTTTTACAGCTAGTTCATTAAGCATATCTTGTAGCGCCCTGCCTTTGTCGGGAGCAACAGGATATACGTCGTAAAATGGTTGCGTCTCATACCTTAATACCCTCAATTTCGACGCTTTACAGTAAGTCGCGACGCGTTCAGCTTCCTGCTTTGCAGTTTTCGAACCTTTTGTTTGGCGCCAGTCTACGCAGAAAGCGACCACGCGCCCTTCGGAATCTTGTTTTTCTTCGATCTCAACCCCAGCACTAGTAATGTGCGATTTAGCATAATCAATGGCGAGAGAAATGCTCCGTAACCTGTGTTCCAAGCACTCTCTTTTCAGAACCCTTTTGCCAATTCGCATTTCCAATCCGCCTATTGCTGACCAAGCCTTAGCAAAAGGAGTCCTTGGCATAACAAACGAAAGATCTTTCATAGTGATAATTGATATTGGAATAAACCTGCCGATTTGCCCAAGCATCACACGCGTTTCCAGCGGAACCCGCGATTCGACCCTTAAAACGTTCACAGGGCTTATTGTTCCATCATAATCTGAAGATAAACACTTTACACTCATCTTTCGAGGTTTGGCTTTATCTGTTCGATTCTTTTGGCACATCAAAATTCCTTACATGCCCTCACAAGTAAGAATAGTATCAATGCAATCTATTTCCAAGTCCAGTTTGTTTGTTGCTCTGTCGATCTATAATAGTTTCTTGTACACATGTTCAACGGACAGACAGAAAAAGACTAGAAGGGATCTTACAGACAATAATCAGACTACAAGTTCTATGGTCGATGCGCACGCATTAGAGAAAACAGTCATGATTGTGTCTTGACGGTGCCTCTTCTCTCAGAAAAAGAAAAGGGTTGAGGGTTCGTGGTTAACCTGTTGCAGTTACCGTTATATCAAAGGTGAAGTTTGTTATTCCTGAGACTGTCGGTGAGACAGTTAGCGTCAGCTTCACTTGGAGCACCTGATTCACGCTCAAGGCTTGACCAGCGTAGTTCCAGTTCAACGTCATGTAAGCGCGCGCTAATACTCTTGCTAATAGGGCTGAAAAACCTAGCACAACATTACAACGACAACAGCATATTCCAGAATGCACTCTACGCCATGATATTCGGAATCATAGGCATAGTCGCCGCTGGAGTCGTCATAGCATCGTTGTTCTTCGGCGGACTGTTCGCGGCAGGAGGAAGCGGAGCCTTTCTAGGGCTCGCTGCCGGTATAATCCTAGCTTTGGTCGTAGTTTTCATTTTCTACATACTCATGGCAGTATACTTCCGAAGAGTGTTCGATTCGCTCGCAAACAAATCTGGACAAGGAATGTTCAGAACCGCAGGGCTGCTCTTATTCATAGGCGCAATCTTGACAATAATCATCATCGGTCTGGTCCTGATATTCGTCGCTTGGATACTGGCCACCATAGCATTCTTCTCGATGACGCCAGCCACAACGCCTCAGCAGTCGTCACCGCCTCCACCGCCTCCCCAAACATAACCTGCATCAGCCAGCCAAAACCACTCTTTTATTCTCACTCGATGACGTCACGGTCAACCTCAAAGCGAGCGCTGACGTACTCCGCTATGGCGACGTACATTGAACATATTTGACCGTTACAAGAATGCTTGCGTTTAAGGCTAGGTTGGGCGTAATCCAGCTAAACAATCAATCGTCAACTAAATATCAAGGCAGTCATGCGCTACAACAGCTTTAGGCAAGTAACACAACTTAATGCATCGCGCAGTTAGCTTGCCTGATTGAGCGTGGTTCGTTAAGCGTGCGCATTGAATGGGTGATGAGAATAGTTCGCGCAACGTCACTACTCGATGACCTTTTTCGATTTCAGCTTTTCTAGGGCATTTTGAAGTCGTATTTCTCTGATCGAGTCTTTATGTTGCTGCACTAGGTTTCGGTGAGTTTCTACCTCATCTTTGAAGGGTATTGGCTTCATGTCTTTAAAACACCACTCATCTATTTAACTACGGAAAGGTTTGTTAGCTCATTAAATGGCAAGACTCATATTTATTTCTTATTTTCATACAGTAAGAAACATTTACAAACATAAACAAAAGCCTATTAAGACGCAATTCTAGCCAAGTTGTTTTGTAAACATGCATTAATTTCGATACCTAGATAAAATAGGAAACGAAAAGCATTAGCGCGCGCTAAAGAGGCTTTCTTTCTCGATTTGCTCGCCAATTGATTCCCAAGCCTATCACAAAAAGAAGTATTCCGGCAACGAACAAAGAAGGTGAGTACTTCTGATATGGATAGATCGTGCCGTTTGGGGGGCTTTGCTGAACTTCGTAGTAGGCGAACGTAAACACTGCCGCTACCAAAAGCATTATGCCCAGAAAGACCCCTATGAAGCCGATTATTTCGTTATCTGTTCTCTTATGGCTGGGAATTAAGCTTATTCCTCCAAGAACCTTTATCCCGTTCTCAATTCTTATTAATTGTGGAAAGAGAACGCACATCCGTTCGCAAAACCAAAATGCCATGTTCAGATTTAATCTGTTAACGCAGAACGACGCGATCAAATGGAAAAAACAAACGCCTGCACATCAATGAATTAATCGAAAGTTATAAAGGCAAAGACAATAACAACAAAACAGAATAATATGAGGGATTTTGTAAAATGACAAAGAAAAACATGCTATCAGCTTTAGGCTTTCTATTGTTAACTCTCGAAATCTTCGGGCTAGCATACAGTCCTTCCTTTGGCGCCCAAAACCTCATCACTTACACTGTACCAGGCGCGGACGTGCATGCTTACAACACTAACGGAATCGGGGACCAGTATGCTACCACGAACGCCAGCGGTCAGTACTTAATGAACAGTACCCTCACGGACATTGGCAATTATACCGTAGAGGCATCGGCTAACGGGTACATCACAGCAAACGTGAACACAACCATCAGTTCGCTCAGCAACCAAAAAACTATCGACATCATACTCAACAGATCCGCCATAATAGAAGGCAAAGTCCAAGGACAGAATGGTCACCCCGTAGTTGGTGCCTATGTGGCGCTATACATGAATGGCTCCTACTCCCAGATCGACCAAACTCAGACAGACGCAAACGGCATGTACTACTTCGCCACTGACGTCACCGCAGGAGTCTACTATGTTACGATATCCTTCAACTTTCCAACGACGCATTATGGTCTTCCGTATCAAGACGCACCATACCTTGCAAATGGGTATGTTGAAGGCAATTCCCAGAACATTGTGGCAACCCAAGGAAACATCACTCTTGCTCCTACTGTAATTCTTAACCAGTCAGGCATAATCAAAGGGACAGTGAAAGACGGACTCGGACACGCGATAGCCAACGCCACCGTTTCAGCATACACATTCAGTCCCAGTTACTATTCTATTACAACTGAAGCGGATTCCAACGGCGTCTACAGAATATCCTACAACGTCGTCAATGGCACCTACACCGTCACGCCAAGTGCCAGCGGTTTTGTCGGAGCCTCTGTCCATGTCGTCGCCACTCAAACGGGTACCGTCACACAAAACTTAACCATGCTCAAAACGGCGACCCTTACGGGAAACGTCTGGCGAAAAAGCGACAACAAACCGGTGCCAAAAGTCGACATTTCGCTGTATGATGATTCTTTCACGTACTTTGGTTCAGGCATCACCAACGCTACTGGGTCTTACGCAATCAAAGACGGATTGGGACCAGGCAACTACACCGTAACCGCTTATTTAGGCGGCACGACAGTTAACACGACCAGAGTCACTCTGGCTGCTGGAGAAAACGAAACTCTTGATTTCAAGGTCGATGCCTACTTTATCAGCGGAGTCGTCTACGCAAACGTCACCGGAGGCTCAAGATTAGCGTATCCCGATGTGCAATTGGAGTTCTCTAATCCCACTCCTCGTGGTGGAAGTACGAGCGGGGACGCGAATGGAAACTACGTGCTCGCCTTGCCAATAGTGTCCGGAACCAGCGGAAATACATACAGTGGCAACTTCACAGTAAGTGCCTATGGCTACAACACCACAATTGTCAATGCCGGCATAGTGATCGGAACGGACATAACAAATCAAAACTTTGTACTTCTAAAAAGCCCACCGCCACCCCCACCTTCGTCATCCGCTACTATAAAGGGAACAATATATGGTAATTCAGGTCTGCCCCTGCCCTTCAGCTATCAATGGTGGCATCTCAGTGACAGCGGCTATAACTTCATGGTGGGACTAAACGCGTCCAGCTACGTAGACTTTGTTTTCTCAAGCCTATCAACCAAGAGCATCATCATTTCGGTCTGGGGACCAGAAGGAACAACCGGTCAAATGACGATCTGGATTCCAAACGCAATCTATCAAGGAACTTTCACCGTAACATCTTCACCAGGACCTAACCCAACGATGGGCACTCCTACCTACAACGGAACGAGTGGGTACTGGGCCATACCGATAACTTACGGTCACAGTTCCAAAGACATAATCGTTCAAAGCACGAGCGCCGTACCCGAGTTTCAAGCTCCAATAGCTCTGATGACAGTTCTACTTCTGCTCTCTATCGCTCTTGCTGTCTTGCTACAGAAGAGACGGAGATTCCAAGTGAACCAGCAAGACCAGGGCGCGCTGTAGGTTAAGCCTACTGCGCTGGAAATCTTCCGCAAAATATCCTCATCATCCACTTTTTTCGCGTGCCGTTGCTGTTTCAGTGTTGGGCACCTTACAAGGAAGGTTTATTAAGTCTCAATACATCAGTTAAAGGTTGTTCTTAATGGTGAACTCAGAATGAAAAAAACCTCGTCTTCTAAGAATAAGAATAGAACAAGGAGCAGCGAAAACAGACAAAACATAAAAGTCAACATGGGAGCTGTAAGAATCCTTAGAACGGTAGGAAACCAAGAAGCCTTCTATTTTTACGAAAAGGTCGGAAGACCAACGGGCGAAAGCGCCAGAAACCTCTCTGACTTTCTCGAGAAGGTGAAATCTGTCAAGTCAGACTGTCTGATGTTCCATTATCAGAGAAGAGACTTCCAGAACTGGATCGGAAAAGTTCTCGGAGACTCAAAACTTGCAGAAGAGCTGGGAGGGATCTCTCTTCAAACACTGATGTAGTCAGAACGAGCATTTATCGAACCGTCGAGAACAGAATCAAAGAACTCACGCAAGCACAGCCATCTGTAGCAATCCTGGTTAAAGATGAATCAGTTGCCCTCTTGCCTTCCCTTTAGAGGTTTTCTGTTTTCTTTATCGAGACGATCAAATAGCGCGCAAGAAACCGTCAAATTCCATGCAGTCGTGGCATCACGCACTAAGCTGTGCGCGCGAAAAAGGAAAAAGTGTGAGTGGATACTCTTCATATGGGAAGTGAATTTTGTTCTTGAATGCTTTCGCGCCGTCAGTTTGCCTGTCAAAAGGCATCGAGAAGCATCGCTGTTGCCGCGTTTTTCCAACAATGGTGGAAGCGTGCTCTATATGTTACAGACTATTCTTCGGAAAATCTTTAGAAACAGTGGTCGAGGCTGGATCTTGGCTTAGTGCATCAGCTCGATATGCGTCGTAGCGTCGCGGTCTTCTGGAATTATTGAGTATTCGATTACCGCTTCTTTTAATTGTTGGATCCGGTCATCTAGGGTCTGGTGAAGCTTTTCCGCGAGATTATGGTCGTTTGGGCTGATTTCGCCTATTTTGTCCGCTAACTCTGAATCGCCAATTGCTTGTCTTATCCATGTGGCGAAGTCGCCGCGTTTCATGTGAAAAGTCAGAGAAGCTTGTGTCTGCGGGGAATTAGCTGAAGCGAGTTTAGAGCTGAAGTCGAGTAGGCTGGAGGCAACTTGCTCAGTAGGTTTGCCTATTTCCTCGTAGAAATGAAAATTCATTTCTAATGGCAAATCTCTTAGAATAACCTTTATTTTCCGCTGGGAGGGCATCGAGTAACTCGTCGTTGGTTTGGTTCTTTTACTCTTATGTTTGGTTCTCACTTTTGATCATTTGAAGGTTGATCAGTATTGTTGATATGCTTTATGAATCCAGAATCCATATGCAATGTACAGAGGCTGTAGCGCGCGCTCTTCTATTACTCTTTTTTCACGCCAAGTGGCGTGCGTGACAGTCACGCCATGGGCCTTGAACCTCCTTATTAACAATTTGATTAACTTACAACTAGTACGCTCTACTGTCCAGCCTTTCAGATTCTCCCGCGCGGAAAATGAAGAAACAACCCAATAAGAGGTCTAGCGGTGATTCATTTTTTCAATTCATAATCCATATTAGATGCAAGAGCAAGAAAGCATTAATGGGGGTTTGGCGTTGACTGAAAGCGTATCTGATGAAAAGATAGCCATATCAACTGAAACGTCACCTAGTAATGAAAGAATAGTTGGCAGAAAGACCGTTGTTTACGAAACTCTTGTTGACCCAACGGTAATAAAGGTGACTGGGGAGAAACTCAAGACCCAGCTATTTAGTAAATTTGGATTCTTCAAGCCTTACCGAGAAGAAGTTCAATTCGTTTCTATCAACAAGTACTATGAACCTTATTTAGTGATTAGCGGGAAATATGCGATTGACTACTACCGCAAGTCCGCCTACACATTCAGACTTGACAAGGAAGTCTTAGAGGTCATTCTTCTGGATCATCAATTCGAGCCCCAACATTCGACAGATTCCTATGGTCAAAGTCGTAAAGTGATTAGACTTGAGGGAGAAGAGCGGATAACGAAGGAGTCTAGCGCATCTCTTATCCTAGACCTGAATGGCCAAGAGGTCGCACCTGAAAGACTTCCATCTGCGCCTTCAGAAAGAAACCCCGAAAAAACACTAGCAGAATTCGGCGTGGAAGAAATCGCCGAGGACGCAGATCTAAACATCATCCAGTCCAGAATCCTCAATCGCCCAAAGGACATAAACCGAATCGTCAATGAGTCCTTCGAAGTCAACGAGCGAGTCGTAATCTACGCTCCAAGGTTCAAAATCGTATATAGAAATACAAGTACAGGCAAGGAAAAAACCATAGAATTTGACGGCGTCACAGCCAAGAGAATCCACGTACGCCCACCCGTCAGAAAAGTTCAATGAGGGCGCGGCGGCGTTTATCCAGCCATGGCTTGTCGATGATCTAGATCTAGCGTCCTTACTCCAGCCGTTTCATTACTCTTTGTGCGCAGGTCATCGATTCGATTGAATCAACGCCCAACTGTTCATCAGGCTCCTTGATGTTTGCCGTGTTTGCCGCTGTTCCCTTCTGATGATCCGGTCTTGGGTGATTCGCGAGGGACACGTTTAGCTTGAATATTTTTTTGGATTCTTTTCTTTCAGAAGTCTACAACCTTCTGGCGATCGGAGTACACACAAACTAGACCACTCCTTAAATACCTCGGATACAAGTGGTTTTTTCATGGGATATCAACAGCGGGGAAGTCCACGTCGAAGTTCTGGTCGAGGATACGGAAGTGCACGACGTGAAAAGACCAAAGCCAAAGCCACAAGAGAGAGACATCGATCTGGTGGCAGCTACGTTTTGGAGGAGGATCATGTTCAGGCCTTAGAAGAGGTTGCGGACAGAACTCTCAACAGACTACGTAACCTAGGAAACCAGAGATTTGCTCTATCCCCGTTCGATGAGTACTTTGGTCATTGGCTCACGGATCTAAGAGACGTGCTTTCCGAGTTTGAGTCAAGTCCAACGATAAAAGTAGATGACCAGTTTGTAAAGGAGCGTTCACAAATACTCTCGAACGTTGAGCTTGAGCTCGAGGAAACAGTGCGCGAGCAGGCTTCTCGCGAGGAAGCCACCAAAAGTTTATCGAATAATAGAATTCTCCTTGAACGAATCGAAGAAGAATACACTACTAATACGAGGAGGATCGAAAGGCAAAAAAACAGTGAAATCAAGCGTCTATCTAGCAACATTGATGGTCTCAGAGAAGAACTGGATCGCATAGCCCGGATGAGAACGGGCATCTTCAGAGCAGTCTCGAAGAAGGCTAAGGCACAGAAAGAGGAAGAGGCAACTCAGAGATTCAACTCAACACGAAGCGAGCTCGCATTAACCGAGCAGAATTTCACTGCTGAACAAGAGAAGCTCCGGAGCGAATACGAGAGAAGGAAGCAGCCCGTCATCGAGCAGATACGAGATCAAGAGAAAGAGATCGAGAAACAAGAGATCGATTGGTCTCTCGAACCCAGACGAACTGCATGCGAAGCATTGGTTAATGCAGTGAATGCACTTCTCCAGAGAAAAATAAAACTTGGAACCTGAATTTGAAACCCTTGAAGGAAGGTATAATTGTGAAAAAGATAGATCCGAAACCACATCATATTGACAGGAAAAAGCCAGGAAACCTGTGGCTCGACGAACTCAGCATGAAAGAAGCCGAAAAAGCCGCCAAAACAGGAGCGGTTATCATATTCCCAATCGGGAGCATCGAAGAACACGGCGATCACCTGCCCCTCTGCACAGACAGCCTGCAGCCAGAATACGTCGCCCTAGAAGTCGCCAGAAAAACAGGATGCCTCATCGCGCCGCCATTAAGATATGGCATCTGCAACGCCTCGCGCAATTTCCCAGGCACCATCTCTATAGGGTTTGACTCACTGTACGGGATTGCTCGAGACATTCTTTCAGAACTGACACGCAATGGCTTCAATAAGATAATAGTACTAAGCGGTCACGCAGGGCAGTCTCACATGGTCGCACTCAGACTCGCTGCCCAAGACGTTGTACTACAAAATGAAAACGTCAGGACCGAGAAGAAGCTTAGAATAATGGTTCTCTCAGACTATGACTTCGCCTACGAACTGAAAGGAAGATGCTTCTCCGAAAAGGACGGACACGCAGGCACGATCGAAACTTCAAGAGTAATGGCAATAAGACCCAACCTTATAAAAACCAAAGGCAAAACGAGCTTTCCAGCGATGCCAAGGTTTGAAATTGTCGCCCACCCAGAACGTTACTTCCCAAGCGGAGTGATAGGCGATCCAACGGCAGCCTCGCCAAGCAAAGGGCGAATGATAAACAAGTACGTAATAGAACAGGTTACAAAACTAGTAGAAGAACTGAAAAGCGGATGAACTGCTCTCCGTGAAACAGTAGTTCTCTGGCGGGCGCTGTCTTCATGAAAAACTGCGACCTGGATATTAGTGCGCGACATGGATAGTTCTGTGCTTGCAAAGGAAAAGTCGGTTTCAGGCGCGCTCGTCATAGAATTTTTAAGAGGGAAAAAGATAGTAGTTAACGTGGAAGGATTAGATGTGAAAGAGCTCGTCAAGAAAGTAAAGCTTCAAGAACCCATTAACATTGACAAGATTAACATCGTAAAAGACCACTATTTCTCCAATGCTTACATAATTGACCTTCCCTTGGACTCAACGCCTGACCATGCTTGGCAGGACCTTTTTGAGCGGGAATGGACAACGAGCAGGGATTTATGGGAAAGAAAATTGTTCGTGATGGGCGATAAACTCCGGCTTATAGCCACGACAAGCCAAATTGACGATAAGATTGACTGGGTTAAACAAGTCATAGCAAGAACCAACGAAGACGTTGACGAATACAACCGAGTAGCTCCAATAGATAAACAATTGAAAAAACAAGCATTTGATGAAGATAAAACAACTACCGAAATGATTAAAGAAGTGCTTAGAAAAGGATTCGTTTCTACCACACGATAACGACAAACTCAACTTGCATCATACAGCGCGTGCAAGCTGCATATCTATCGTATGTTGGTTATTTTGCCGTCACGAATCTCATACGTCACGTCAGCGACTTCTGTCACCCTCTTGTCATGCGTAGCCACGACTATAGTGGTTTTCTGTGTTTTGCAGAGTTTAGAAAGCAAACGTATTATTTCCAAGCCTGTTTCGGAGTCAAGTTCACCCGTAGGCTCATCCGCAAGAATAATCTTCGGAGAGTTGCTGAGAGCCCTTGCAATTGCGACTCTTTGCATTTCTCCGGCGCTCAGTTCTTTCGGGCGATGATCAAGACGCCCTTTGAGACCTACCATTTCCAGAAGTTGAAAAGCGCCCTTTCTCTGTTCATCCTGCGTTCTCTTAGCTAAGGCCATAGGCAACTCCACGTTTTCCAATGCGGTTAATGTAGGTATCAAGTTGAAAGTCTGAAAAACGAAGCCCATTTTGTGAAGGCGAGTTCTTCTTCGTTTTGCATCGGAAAAGCGACCGGTGTCCTCGTTGTCGAAGAAGATCTTTCCAGAGGTTGGAGAATCATCGAGTCCAAGGAGGTTTAGCAGCGTGGTTTTCCCTGATCCTGATGGTCCTACGATTGTGACAAAAGTGGCTTCTCTTACCTCCATGTTTACTTCGTTAACCGCGGTTATCGTCGATGAGCCGAGCCGGTAAACACGTGTTAGATTCTCTGTCTGCAGGCTCAATATTCTGCCCTCAGCACGTCGGAAATTCTCGTCTTTGCTGCCTTAACCGCAGGTATTATTCCTCCAACACAGCACACGGCAATTGTGGAAGCGAATATTTCAACCATAAAAACAGGAGAAACAATGCTAAACAAACCAGGGAAAAACTGCTGAATCGATATATTAGTATAAAGACTTGCAAGGACAAGAGCGCCGAATGAGCCAAGAGCAAGCCCTGCGGCACCCCCAATCAATCCGATCAAAGCCGTCTCAACTAACACCGTGCGAAAAACGAAGCTCAAAGGTGCGCCAATAGCGTCCAGAGTTGCAAAATCCCTTCTTCTCTCCGACACATTCATAGTAGTCACAGTCAACACCAAAATCAAGCTCAAGAGAAAGACCACCGTCTCTATGCCAATGTTCCAAGTCTGAATTTGCGCGAGAATAGGCTGAATCATATAGTTTCTCTCGTTCTCTGTCAGTGCTTTCACGTCGGGTATCTTCTGATTGATGCTGTTTGCCAAGGCTTCCTCCGAACAACCTGAAACTGGCGTGACAGCGATCATGTTAATCTGCATCGGGCAAATGTAGATTTTTTGAGCTAGCGTAAGAGGCATAACCAAGGAGCGAGAAAGAATGGCAGAGTCCGTGCGAAGCACACCGGTGATCTTCAATCCGTAACCGTTCACAGATATGTTCGAGCCAGCAGTCCAAGCGAATTGATCCGCAATAGATGCTCCCGCAACTACGTCGTTGGACGACTCGTTCGTCGGCCAATACCCGCCTACTTTGAGCGGAATGGAACCGAGTAGAACCTGCCAATCTTTCACGGGTAAACCTATCGTGAAATTATCGGGCACGAGCTGAAGCCCACTCCCCGTGCTAATCGACGTAAGAAAAAGAACGGGAACCGCCTTCTGAGTCACGTTTATGTTCATCTCGATATCATTGGCAGTCTTTTCACCCAAGTATCCCCCTCCGAGCGGTATAGCTTGAACCACAATAGTATTCTTAGCCACTACAAGAACTTGCCCATTAAACAAAACATTCATCTCTTTGATCACCGACGCGTACCTTGCAGTCGTTGCTCCTATCGCTACGATAAACATCGTAGCAAGTACGACACCCCCCAAACAAAGCCCTGTCCTGAATTTCCTTCTGAAAAGGTTGCGAAAGCACAGAGTCAGGAGCCGCGTTGGTTGTTACCTCTTAAGAAAAGTTAGACGCAAAACCATATAAATCCATTGTAGCTCTATTATATGTTGGTTTCTCGGTGGATGGGAAAAAGAATGAAGACAAAACAGAGAACGGTTTCTTTTTTTATTATTTCACTTTTGGCGCTTAGTGTCGTTTCACTAGGTCCAATTCGGCTTGACACCGTTAAAGCGCAGCCAAACGCTTCGCTGATAGGTATCATTAGCGACAAAGGAGTAGACACTAACGGCAACGGGTTATATGATTATTTGAATGTAACGATTGGAGTTTACGTTACTGAAGCAGGATATTTTACGGTAGAAGCATATTGGCTCGAAAATGCGCAGAATAGCAGTCTTTACATTAATGCTTACACAAGCGGTTTCTTGAATGTTGGATCAGCACAGCTAAACCTATCTTTTTACGGACCCACGATAAACCATGCGCGTTTCAATCCTGACAGTGTCGGCGACCTAATCCTAACGGGAAACAACACGTATGACGAAATCTACTATGCCCGTCTCTCACGGACATTCAGCTATTCAGAATTTGACGTCAGAGCCGTGCTTACGGGCATAAAGTACAGTGAAGGGGTCGACACCAACGGCGACGGGCTGTTCAACTATCTGCAAATCGGAGTACAAGTGAATGTCACAGACCCTCAAACCTATGAAGTAAGTATTCAACTCTTCGGCAATTTCTCTATCTGGAATTCTTCGATGGCTTTTCTTTCTCCAGGTCAACAAGTCATGAATGTCTCTCTCAATGGTCCCATGATTCGTGCGTCAAAAATGAGTTTTTCAAGCGTTTATTACATATCACTTCAGGACAGCGTCATGGGCGCTCAACTGGACTATAGGTATTTTGCTCAATTAAACAGGACCTATGCGTACACCCAGTTTCAAACTCTTGCATATTTCACTGGGATTACGCGCGATAGAGGGGTCTCGAATCCAGGCGATTCTAAATTTGATTACCTCGAAGTCGACGTACAAATCAACTTTACTCAGGCAGGCTATTACGAAATCAGTGCAAGCGGTCTATACGAAAACCTTACGTCGGGATATATCGGTCTTTCGAATTATACAGATAGCAATTTTGCAGTAGGTTTACAATTCGTCAACTTCACCTTCCCGAGTTCACCAATATACGCTTCACGAGCAAACCCAGCATTTATCCAGAACATACAGATCTATACTTCCATAGGATACTACTGGATGAATATCGATCAACTTACTAACGTGCCGCTTTCAAGGACCTATCATTACAATGAATTCAACCCGCATGCTTACTTAACAGGTAGGGTTTACGACAAAGGAGTAGACACGGACCATGATGGTTTGTTCGACTACTTGAAGATAAGCATCGAAGTCAACGTGACCGAGGCAGGGACATACTTAGTAAGAGTGGACGGACTAGCAGGAACCGCTTCAAGCCAAATCTGGGATTACCAATATAGTGGGCCTTTCAACTTGAACATAGGCGTTCATCTGTTCAATATCACCTTTTATGGCCCAGAGATTGCCTATTACGAGGTAAACCCGATAAATGTGACATACGTATATCTAGAGGAAGTCCCCAACATCTGGAGCTACAATGGACAAAGTCTTGATTCTATTGTATCCGCTCCTCTTTTGACGCCATATACTTTCAGCCAGTTTGATCATCCCTCTAACGATATGCAGCTCAACTTCACCGTATATCCAGACGGTCATGTCGGCATCAACGCAGTAGGAAACTACACTCATATGTATCCTGAGAACGTCCAGGGTCCAGTGGTGAACGCATCTGCTCGACTGTCCAAGACGAACAACTTGATTCTCGGCTCCGTTAACGGCACTGTTGGTCTTCCTCCGAACGTAACTGTACCGTGGCCTTACCCCTACGATCAGGCACAATTTCCAACCAATCAAACAGCTGCAGACTACCTCAGCCATTACAACAACGGCATCCTCACTGAGAAACTCAACGCAACGTCACTCTTCCCATCCATAGTGAAGACGCAGTACCCATACAACACCACTGACTTCGCGTTGTCCGGCACATATTTAGACGGAATGATGCATGCCCAATTAAGCGGGAGTAGCGTAATTCCACAAGAGGTTGCATCACAACTCCCATTTAACGTCACCGATGTCACAGTAAAGGCGGATCTGGGAAGCAGCAACGAGTTCAAAGGAAACATCACACTTCACATGATCTCAGGATTGCCAACCGGCGACGTTATTGTTAACTTTAAAGGAAACAGGTCAGACATGCTTTTTACAGGATACATAAACGTCTTGTACGGCACTTACGGCGGAACGGTGGTGAACAAGACCAACGTCGCCACCTTGATCTCCGAGATCCAACATAACGTCACAGGCGTAGGACCAAGCTCGCTCTACAACATGACAGACGGTACCCTTGAATTAACAAGCGTCGAAGTCACAAACAGTACTATATCGGGAGGAGTGACAATAGACTACAATGCTTCTGTACGTGGCGACTTTGCAGCCCTGATAGCAAAGTACATCAATGCTGCTTACTTTCCGTACACTTTCAATGATCAGTACTATCCAATCATTTACACCGCCTTGAACTCCACTCTATCATCTGTCGAAGACATGTCCTTCACGATGGCTTATACACACGCCGACAGCGTAGCCTCGATTGCAGTTTCGTTCGACAGCAACGTTAAAACCCTCTGGAGCTATGCCCTCAAACTAATCCCTCCAACAATACCGTCGAACATACCAGAGAATGAAACAAACGAAATCAACGCCTGGCTGAAATTAGGAAACGCAACCGCATACGCAGTGCAGAATGCGTCAATATACGTCGCATATTCTGGCAGCGAGCCACAGCCCTCGCTTATCTTGAATGCGACCCTTGTTGCAAACGCTGCTCAGATAAATAACGAAACTATTAAACTAATGCCTGATCTGCTGAGCTACGTGTACTCCGCATCTCCACAGGAGCTGAACATAATAGAGGCGTACCTGAACACGACGTACGCTACGCTATACTCTTCCAACACAACAGCTCATCTTCAAAACGGCATCGCCAACTTTAAGACGAACTTTGCCTACCAAGGAAACCTGGACGAACAGATCAACGCCGCAAAATCCTATTACATAAACCTCATAAATTACGAGTATAGCCTCATGAGCGAGACCCCACCGGCGCAACTGAGTTTTCTCAACCAAACCAGCATCGACATCAACAACCTTGGCATAAACTTGCAGTACGGCAAAGACAATGCCTTCCTAAACGTAACAGGAATAATCCTATCTCCTCCGATACAAACAATTGGCACCTCGGGGGCGTTTAAACTAACGAATTTTTTCAACGCCACCTCGTTGCTCGGATCTAATGAGCCACCTACAAAATACGAAAAACTAAGAATCACAGTTAGCGCTGGAACTAACACTACCTACACTGTTTTGTTGTCGAGACCGCTTTCGGTGCCCAAGCCAGATTCTGTGTCTCGTGACCTGAAATCAATGACTTGGGAAAACACAACCATAAGCAGCCTGAAGGATCTGACGTTTAACCTTACGCTAAGTCAAGGAGTATTCGAACATAACGGAGTTACATACTACGTCCCTCTGAGCAGCAATTCCACGATAAGAAATTTCAGTTTCAACTACAACGCAACATACGGAGCAATAAACATTACCGCAAGTGGGCCCCCGGGCACGTCGGGATTCTGCAACGTCACAATACCAAGAGCTTTGCTTGACGTCAACGTGTATCCAGACCAGTGGACTATAATTATTGATGGAAAAATTGCGACCACTAATTGCACCATAACCCGATCCACAAACGGGGAGTACACGTTCATATACATCCCCTACACGCACTCAACCCACCCGATCACCATAGAAGGCACAAAACCATTTCCAGAAATGCCACAAAACATCCTGCCCCAAATACTAATAGTAGCAACCCTGATCGCAACCTTGCTTCTGATAGCTACACGAAGAAAAAGAATAGCGCGCTCCCTCAGATCAAAAAGCCAAATAGTCACAAGCCGAATGACAAACTGGCTATTTCATCATCCACAAGAATAAACAGCATGGACGCAAAATGTAGCGCGCGCGCTAGCAAGCCTGATAGCCATGGTCTTGATCGTAACACAAAGGAGAAAAATTCGCAGCCTCAAAACAAAAAGTCTAAGCATGGCTTATCGAATGGCGAACAGTTTCTTTCGGCTTTTGAAAAAATGAAAAAACACGACGGTCGCATCCCCACTAAAAAGCAAAAACAATCAAAAACAATCATATCCAGTCGCCTTCAAAATACTAGCGTTCTCCATTCCTTCGAAATAGTCCAGAGAGGAGCGCATACTGATGAAACCATTCTCAATAATTTAATTGAAACAAGAAAAAAGGGCTTAGGCCTTTTTCTTTTCGAAGGATGGATACGGAAGCTCTACTACAGATATTGCTATGATAGCTATGACAATCAGTATCAGGCTTGATCTAAACATCGCCCAATACGGCTCAGCCCATTGAGAGCTGAAAGTCAAGCCATAACCATAAAGTGTACTGTTAACCAATTTGTCAACCTGAAGCAGCAAAACCAAGGCGACAACCAAGATTATGTCCACAAGGAGAATGACCAAAGCCCTTATTTTTGAAAAACCGGTGCCAAACGCGCCCTTTTTTTCCGTCATATTGTCTCGCCAGATACAAGAACCATAGGAATTTCATATAAAGCTTAGGTTTACGTACGCAAACCTGAAGCGCGCTAAGGTACATGCGACACTGTCCTCTAACCGACCAGAGCCGAACATAAATCCCAGCGAGAAACAGAAAAATAGTGAAGAACCGAAGAAATGCACGGGCTTAAGGAAGAGATGACGCGCGCTTTATCCTATTATGGCTGGGTTTCCTCTTCAACTTCAACTGATCTGATTCTAGTATTGATACCTTTATCATCTGCACTTCCTAAGACATGATTGCAGTACGGACAAACGTTAGCCAACCGTGGCTTTCCATTGCTAAAATCGAGCATGGTTAAAGGCTTGCTGAACACCTTTCCACATTCTACGCATCTGATAAGCATAGAATTCTCCCTGAAGATCTTGGCCTGACCGCTGTTGAGCTTGGTGCTAACCTGCTTATTAGCACGATTGGCATTATCGCCTGTTTTGCCAAAACCGGCGATTAAGACCACAGCACTAAGAATTGCAGGCACGGCTATGAAGACATAGATCAAGTGCAGAGCGTTCCAATAAGGATCCGCCCATGCAAGACTAAACTGCAAACCAGAACTATAGAGATCACCATTAACAATCGAATCAATCCTACTTAACAACAGCACAAGAAAAACTGAGCTGACAAGCCACAGCGCAAGAACAACCTTCACAAACCAGTATTTCCTGAACACATCTATCAAAGTCATGCAACTCCTGCCCACAACCAGAATCAGACTGCCAAACACAAAAGCATTATGAACGGAAAATCAAAATTCAAACGCAACGTTTTTCATCATCTTCTGTTTGGCATCCTGAGTGGACTTTTTGACGACCCTTAAATATGGCTCCTTCCATATTCTACCGCACTTTCACTCTTCACAGAGGAACACGATATGGAAATCGTCATGGTCGGAGACAAATATCTCGCTAGTGGTTTCCGACTAATTGGCATAGAGACTGATGAAGTTGCCGACGATGATGCTGCCGCAAAAAAAGTGGAGGACATAGCCTTGGAAGGGAAATATAAAATAGTAATAATAAATGAGAAAGTTGCACTCAAAACAAAAACCTTGAGAGATGATTTGCTCATGGCGAAGAAACCTTATCCCATTTTCCTGATTATCCCGGATTTCGAAGGTTCTCTTAATGGAAGGGCTAAAGAGTTGTACCAACTTGTAGACGAAGCTATGGGCATCAAGTTGAAACTCGAGTGACCATAATGACCATCGAAGACATTAGAAGGTTGGTTGAGCGGGAAAAAGGCAGTGAAGAAGAAATCAGAAAAGCAAAGGAAGAAGCGGACGGCATAATAAAAAAATCAAAGGAAGACGCACTTAGAATCTTAAAGAGAGCAGAAGACCAGAAATATTACGATGACATTTTTGCGGCAGGATCAAGAGAAATAAACGATAAGAAGAAGCTGATAACAAAAGAAGCTGAAGAGAAGATCGAACGAATTCGAAAAATAGCGGAAAAAAACCTCGAAAAGACGATTTCCTTAATCGTGAGACGTATCCTCGAAGAGTGACCTACAATGGAGAACTTAAAGTCCCAAATAAAGTTCATGCAAGAAATTGAAGCTAAAGAAATAATCGAAGATGCCACTGAGCAAGCTAAAAGAATCATAAAAGAAGCTGAAGAAAAAGCGGCGAAAATCAAGAGCCAAAAGACGAAAGAGGTTTCAGAGAACCTCAACGAGAAAGAAGCGGCTGAACTAGATTCTGCGAGACTTGAGGAAAAAAAGAAAATCTCAAACGCCAAGTCCCAGCTCCAAGACGAAGCACTGACCCAAGCTATGGAGAAACTGAAAAAAATCAGTAGTGATTCCTCGCCTCGGTACCGAGAAAGCTTGAAGAAGTTGATTATCAAAGCAGCAACGGAGATTAGAGCAACTGACCTTGAGATCTTGATCAATTCCAGAGACAGGGAATTCATCAAAGGCAGACTTGCAGAATTGAAAAAGGATATTTCAAGACTGAAAGGCGTACAAGTAAGCCTCAAAGTTAGTGAAGAAACGTTAAACACCATAGGCGGCGCAATAGTTCGGGACAAAGACAAAAGACAAATTTTCAATAGCACACTGGAAGCGGGACTGACCAAGGCTAGGCAAGAACTGCTCGGCGAAATCTCCGCCAGCTTATTCGAGGACATAAAAGATTGAAAACTGGAGAAATAGAAAGGATCACGGGCGCTGTCATCACTGCCACCGGATTGAGAGACGTATCTATGGGTGAGGTGATGAAGGTCGGCAACGAAGGTTTGGTGGGCGAAGTTGTCCAAATAAGCGAAGAAAACTTCACTATGCAAGTCTACGAACCAACAAGCGGCTTGAAGCCCGGGGAGAAAGTAATCGCAACGGGAAAAAGGTTGATGGCAGAACTGGGACCTGGTCTGCTCATGGACGTCATGGACGGCATAGAAAGACCACTGGAAGTAATCTTGAAACAGCAGGGTTCTTTTCTGACAAGAGGAATCAAAGTTAATTCGCTTCCTAGAAACAAGAAATGGCAGTTCAATCCCATCGCTAAAAAAGGCGAGGTCGTAGAGGAGGGCGACATTTTGGGAGAAGTCGAAGAAACCAGAATGATAGTCCACAAGATAATGGTTCCGCCTGGCATCCATGGAAAACTCGTAGAGATTGATACTGGCAGGTTCACGGTCGATGAGCCAGTGGCAGTACTTGAAGAGAATGGAGAAGAAAAAGAATTAAAGATGATGCAAGAGTGGCCTGTAAGATCCCCTAGACCATTTAAAAATAGACTGACTTTAGATAAGCAATTAATTACCGGACAACGCGTCATAGACGTGCTCTTTCCCATCGCCAAAGGAGGCACAGCAAGCATTCCAGGAGGTTTTGGAACTGGAAAAACAGTCATACTGCAGCAGATGATTAAATGGAGCGACGCAGACGTTGCTGTATACGTTGGCTGTGGAGAAAGGGGCAACGAAATCTGTGAAGTTATAACGGACTTCCCGGAATTGAAAGATCCTAAAAGTGGCTTGCCTCTTATGGAGAGGACAATAATCATTGCTAATACAAGTAATATGCCAGTCTCAGCGAGAGAAGCAAGCATTTACATGGGCATAACCATCGGCGAATACTATAGAGACATGGGATACCACGTTGCCTTGGTGGCAGACTCAACCAGCAGATGGGCTGAAGCGCTCCGAGAGATTTCAGGCAGACTGGGAGAGATGCCCTCTGAAAAGGGCTATCCTGCTTATCTTGCAGGGCGAATCGGCGAATTCTACGAGAGAGCTGGAAGAGTCGAAGCTTTCGGAAAGCCACACAGAGAAGGATCGATTACTGTAGTAGGTGCGGTTTCTCCTCCAGGAGGCGACTTTAATGAACCTGTGACTATTTCCACGGCAAGGTTCACAGGAGTTTTTTGGGCTCTAGATACAGAACTTGCATACAGCAGACACTTTCCAGCAATAAACTGGATACAAAGCTACAGCCTTTACGCGGGACAACTGGCTGGAAATTGGGTCCAAAGCTTCAGTGCACTGAAGGCACAAGAAAAAGAACCCGAAATGTTTTGGGAGGAAAAATTCCCAGCCTTCAAGCAATTAAGGAGTGCCTCATTAGATCTGCTTACAAAGTCAGCCGAGATAGAGGCAATTGCCAGAGTAATCGGCGAGACCACGCTGCCAGATGACCAGAGATTGATACTTCAAACGGCACAATTGATAAAAGAAGGATTTCTTAAACAAAACGCTTACGATGAAGTAGATTCTTTCTGCCATCCATCTAAACAAGTGGCATTATTGGGCATGATTCTGAGATTTCATGTGAAGGCCCAAGTTCTAATAAAAAACCAGGTTCCCATAGAAAAGCTCATGAACTTACCTATCATTTCTAAAATGAAAAGAATCAAAGAAGACAGGGGTCAAGAAATAGCAATTTCACAATTGATCCAAGAAGTTGATGCCAACCTAGAGGAAATAGCAAAAGAACATCATATAGAATTTTAAAGGGCACATGGCGACTTGGCGAATGTCGGAACAATTTGAAAAGATCCAAGGAATGCTGTTCAAAGGAGTAAAAGAAATAAAAGGTCAATTATTATTTCTCGAAGGAATCCACGGAGTCGGCTATGATGAACAAGTCCAAATACTAAGCCCTGACGGGACCAACAGAATGGGCAGAGTGATAGACATTAGTAGGGACTTGGCCGTGATACAAGTTCTAGGCGACGCCACAGGCCTCCAAACCAACAGCATGATCAACTTCACTGGCTCCGCATTCAAGATTCCCGTTTCAGACGAAATTCTTGGGCGAGTATTCAACGGAAAATTCGAACCGATCGATGGATCACCTCCCATTTCTTCGAGCGACTCAAAGGACATAAACGGAGCCCCAATTAACCCTAAAGCGAGGGTCTTTCCAAAGGCCTTCATACAGACCGGCATATCTGCTCTGGACGGGCTACTATCATTGGTTAGGGGCCAGAAGCTTCCAATATTCTCTGAAAGCGGTCTACCCCACAATAGACTAATTGCTCAAGTGTTAAGACAAGCAAAAGTCCTGGGCAAGAAAGAGGAATTTGCCGTGGTTTTTGGAGCGATGGGTCTCAAAAATGACGAGGCAAAGTTTTTCATAGACCAACTTAAGGAGTCAGGAATGCTAAAGAGATCCGTTCTCGTACTGAGTTTAGCCAACGAACCAGCAATTGAAAGACTGTTAACCCCAAGAACAGCGCTCACGGCTGCTGAATATCTAGCTTTCGAAATGGAAATGCACGTTTTGACTATTCTGAGCGACATGACAAACTACGCTGAAGCCCTGAGAGAACTCAGCGCGGCGATCGAAGAAGTCCCTAGCAAAGGAGGCTATCCGGGCTACCTTTACAGCGACTTGGCCACAATCTATGAAAGGGCAGGAATAATCAGCGGAAAGAAAGGTTCGTTGACCCAGATGCCAGTATTAACAATGCCCGGCGGAGACTATCATCACCCGATCCCAGACTTTACGGGTTACATAACAGAGGGACAAGTATACCTAGACAGGGACCTAGACTCTCGTGGAGTCTATCCGCCAATAAACGTGTTGCCTTCACTAAGCCGACTGATGAGAGAAGGAATTGGAGAGGGAAAAACTAGAGAGGATCACAAAGACATCGCTGATCAATTATATGATGCATACTCGAAGGGCCGAAGAGCAAGGGAATTGTCGAGAATTGTGGGTGAAGCAGAACTAAGTGAAGGTGAGAAAAGATACTTAGAATTCGTCGAGGCTTTCGAGAGAAGATTCGTAAACCAAAGCGAGTACGAGAACAGAACAATAGAAAGAACACTTGACCTTGCTTGGCAAACGCTTTCCATACTTCCTGAAGCCGAACTGGTTAGAATAGACGAAGGCCTCATCCACAAGTATCACCCAAGCTACAAAAAATAATCTGGTCAAGACTATGACTTCCATTGGCAAAATCACCGCAACAAGGGGGAACCTCCTAAAACTCAGAACTACTCTCAATTTCGTACAGAGTGCTATGGACATACTCGAAATGAAAAGGGATCGTCTCGCCGTAGAGCTAAACAAGCTTCTTCACGAACTCACTCGCAGACAAAAAGCGGAAAAGCAACTCATGGAAATCTACACAGATTTGAAGATTGCACTCGCAACACTCGGGTATTCGAAAGTCTTTTCCACAGACTCTGCAATTCCAAAAATGAAGGTTGAGGTCAATTCCATCTCTGTTATGGGAGCCATCGTGCCCAAAGTCACGATTAAAGAGAAACCACAGATAGGCTCTATTGAAAACATAAGCTTGTATCAAGTAGCTGAGAAACACCTGATATTAATCGACGAACTATTTTACGTGGCTCAAATTGAGGCAGGTATTGAAAGAGTAGCCTATGAACTCATGAAGGTAAACCGGAAGGTCAACGCACTCGAGAAGGTAATAATCCCAACTTATGAAAGTCAAATCAGATACATTGAAGACTTGCTGTTCGACGAGGAACTAGAGGACTTTGCACGAGTTAAACACGTCAAAGCCGTACTAGGTCGAAAGAAAACATGAAGTCTCCAAAGATTATTTACCTCATAACAAGAGCACATGGTCTCAAACAGCACTTGTTAAAATCAGAGCACTTTATCCAGATGCTCAGGCAGAAGGACATATCCAAAATATATGACTTCCTACTCAAAAGCGAATACTTGAAAGACTTGAGCAAAATCTCAATGAATGAATTAGACGCATACCAACTTGAAAAAATCTTCTATCAAAAACTCTCTCAACGATTCTTTTTTCTATTCCAAATAACGAGTGGGAAAACCAAGGAAGCCTTGGAAGCCTATTGCAGAAGAATTGAAGTCGAAAACTTGAAAAGAATAACTAGGGCTATACATGCCAAGGAAAAGATAAGTGAAGACCAACTGATTCCTATCCCCAGAAAATACCAGACGATTAACTTTCCGGTCTTGTTGCAGAGTCACACAGTACGAGAAATGATTGGGTTTCTGAGAGAATCAGAGTACAAAGGTCTGAAAGAAGCAGTAGACCTCTACGAGAAATATAGCAATCCACTAATAATAGAGGCGGAAGCAGACGGAATATACTTCGAACTCTTATGGAAAGAACTTGAGAAAACAGTAGACAAAGAAGAAGTAAGGGATCTAATAGGAACAGAAATAGACCTAAGAAATCTGTTAAACGTATTCTCCCTAAAATATATGAAAGCCGAGCAAGAGCTTCTCCAGCAAACGACCATCAACGTCTACTATAGACTATCAAAAAGCCTCATAGAGCAAATAGCTGACGTGTCATATCAAAAAATCCCCGAGCTATTAACTTGGCCAAAATACGCTGAACTGACTAGAAAAGCTGTGGTGACCATGAATAAGGGAATGATGAGCGAGACGGAAAGCATCTTTTCTCAGTACCTGTACTCTTGCACTGAGACTGCCGCACTCAGAAACCCAAACAACTTGGTTTATGTATTTGCCTACTTGTACCTTTGCCACAGAGAAGCAAGAAACTTAACCACGTTGGTCACGGGCAAACAATTGAGACTAGATGATGAAAAAATTAAGAGCCTGCTCTTCTTTTAAACAGCAGGTAATTTGCCCAAAATCAATATCGCGATTAGAAGACCATAGATGGCTATACCTTCGCCTAGACCCGCCAAAATCAGCACCCACACAGATGTCTCTGGTCTCTCCGCAATCGCTGCCGCTCCTGCACTGGCTGCACCAGAGATGGCTATTCCAGCGCCTAAACATGAGCCAGCCACGGCTACTCCAGCTGCAAGCAAGCCGATTCCGTACTGGCCATAAAACGCGTCTGGTATTGGATTAGCGGATTGATTAACGGACACTTTTATCGTAGCTCCAGCTATTAATTGCACTGAAAACAAGGCAGCCGCCAGCGAGGGTATAACTATGGCCGCCAAAAGCGGAATGAGAAAGGTTCGGTTTCGTGCAACCTGTTTCAGATTTCTTCGAGAGTTTTGTTTTCTTTGTTTCACGTCGCTCTCTCCTGTTTTGATTTGCGAAAAGATATTGTGGTTTTGGAACTTAAACCTTTGTTTTAAGACTCGTGATTTTGAATGGTTTGTATTGGACGCCGTTGTCAACAAAGAATTTCGTCGAAAATTCATAGTACATCAATCTCAGCGACTGAATGAGGGCTGCGAATCCCTCCACCAAAAAAGCGATGATATTCATCATGACATAACTGGGTATGTTCCCGATGACTGGAACGAAAATAACAGCCGCCAATCCTAGCGCACCATGAGCGATAGCAAAAGCCGCCAAACGAATGTAGGAAACAGAATTTGCTATGAAAACTATAAACGTCTCGAGTCCCTCGCCGAATCCTTCTACAAGCTTATCCGAAAACTTTGCTTCGTGTTGCTTCTTTAGCGTCTCGATAGATGGCGAAAGGAAAATCAGGAATAAGGAAGTCAACGCGATAACCGTGAAGACAAGAACACCCTGCTGTAAGAAGACGCCGAAATCCATTTTTCCAATGAAGGCGATTGCAAGGGCTATTCCTGCCAAGTAATAGGTCAAGCCAGCGATGCCATGCCCACTAAAAACAGCCCGCAGGAAATCATGAATCCTCACCCTGTTGATTATGTTCAAAACGAGCGCCAACGTGATTTGAAAGATGCCAAAGACCAAGGCAATTATCGAAATCTCCCCAAAATTGTCCAAGGGTCTTAACAAAATCGGCTGCGTCACCCCGACCAAGAGGAACTCACCATAAAGGACGCCGAAGAAAACAGCAGAAACTCCGCAAACAACAAATATCTGCCCAAGTTTGCGAAGAGCACTCGACGAGAACATGAACAAACCCCTTCGTAAGCGAGTCAAAAGAAAACCCAGAAGAATGAAAATACCTCCAGCACCCATGTCGCCGAACATCATTCCGAACATTACCACGTAGAGAATCATATAAATAGGCGTTGGATTTATCTCAAAATAATTAGGTGTCCCCTGGAGGTTCGTAAAAATCGCGAACGAGCCAAGAATGCCCTTGCTTTTATACTCGACAGGCACGTTGTCCTGCGGATTCGGATCCTCAAATTTTAGGTAAATCTTATCCGCCGGAACAACTTCTTCAATTTTGACTCTCAGAGGGTCACACTTATCAGACGGAATCCACCCATGAATCAAACTCTTCTTTTTGGTTCTCGCTATAAGGCCTTTAGCTTCATCTATTCTTAAATTCATGGAAACCCAGGGTTCAAAGGAATCAAATTCCATTCTCATTCGTGATAGGTCTTGCTTCAAATTCTGGATTTCTCGCTCTTTCAACTCTAGGCTGTCTTTCACTTCTCCTAGCGCTATTTTTGGTTCGGGGTTTAGGTTTTGCGGAAAAACAAACTCCTCAAAATTTAGTAGCTTAAGTATCATTTCCGTGAGAGGTTGATCTTCGTTGAGCCCTGTAACAACCACAAAATTCTCTCGAACTCTGCCAGGCTGGGCTACAAAGATCACACTGGTACCGCTTATGTATGCATTTAGTTTTGGCGATAAAGTGTTTCTTAAGAATCCTACTTTCACGAAAATGTGTCGGAAGTTCCCGATTTCATCGATCCTTAACCCATAAGTGTTCAAGAATCCAAGTCTTTCATTAAGTACGGCCAAGTTCTTGGTTTCTGTTTCCAGTCTTTCCATGGCTATCGTTGATTCATCGAGTTTGGTTTCAGCCTTACCCACAAAAGATTTAATGCGATCTAGATCAACATCGGTCATTTTTTCAGCATGTTCAACTAATGGTTTTTCGGTTTCGATCTCTGCCGTGATGGAATTCAGCCTTTCGTAGAGTCTCACAAATTCTCTGCAGACTTCTGTGGTTTCGCTTTTCTCAGTGGACTCCAAAGGAATATCCCTTGTGAGTTGCACAACACCCAGTTCGACGATTTTTCTTAGGGTCTCTTCCTCGTATTCTACGGGCACTGCCAAGTAGAATCGCTTCATGGCCGTGGGTCTAAACACTCGGTGTATGTCTCCAAGACACGTCATTTATAACGCATACATTTAAAAATGATTCTTTTTCTTTGGGAACAAAAACCACTTGGAATGACTAAGTGGGGAACTGAAGAAAGAAGTACTGATCCATGCTAGACATGCATAAGTTTAATACTGTGAAAGTCGTAACCAGTCTGTGCAAAAAGAACCATTTTTGCACTAAAATAGCATAGGAGTTGAAATAGAAAATGGCTGGAAGAGAAATGCACAAGGCAGTCTGTGCTGAATGTGGAAAAGAATGCGAAGTTCCCTTCAAACCAGACGGAAGCAGACCAGTTTACTGCCGAGAATGTTATTCTAAGCGCAGAAGTAGCAGTAGGAGATATTAAGCTCACCTGAGCTAACATCATTCCTCAATTCAATAATCCTTTTTTCTTTTTACCATTAATCATAATAAGCAGAAGCCCTATTTCCTATATGATTATGCTTGCGTGAGGTGACTCAGAAAACAATGCCCAGAGACCCTGTTTGCGGCGCCGTTCTAGATGAGAACACGTCCAAATTCAAGATTACCTACGATGGAGAAACCTATTACTTCTGCAGTTTACCTTGCAAAAAGAAATTCAAACGTCATGCAGGCAAATTCATAAAGTAAACTAGACCTAAGCCTTAACCATGCGTTAACTCTTCATACCTGACTATTTCGTCCAATTGCTTCCGTCCCCGTATAGCCTCTATAATTTTCCTTCCCAAATCCAATTTTAAGCGGATAACCCAAAGCTAAAAGGCGCGTGCTTACGACATAACACACCATTAACTACAAGAAGGACACAAATTGGCAAAGACGCAAAACAAACCACCAAGGCTCATAGTCTTCGACGTTGAAGGCGTGCTATTGCCTAAAAAACGATACTTGCTGTTCGAAGTGGGTCGAGGTCTGAGTTTTCCAGAATTCATAAAAATAATCTTTTTCGGCTTCCTTTACGAACTGGGTCTAATCTCCTTAAAATCAGCTCTCAAGCACGTGTTCAAGGCTTTCAAAGGCATTCATGTAGCCGAGCTTTTGAAAATCTTCAGGCAGGTTCCATTAATATCTGGGACTGAAGAAGTCTTTGAACAGCTGAGAAGCGAAGGCTGGAAAACCGCGTTAATAAGCTCCGGATTGCCAACCGTTGTTGTCCAAGATTTGGCACAGAGGCTCAAGGCGAATTATGCTTATGGTCTAGAGTTGAAAGTTGAAGACAACGTCTTGACAGGCGAAATCTGGGGCGAAGTCATAGAACGTAACGGTAAGCTTCCCGTATTGAAGAAGATCTTGGAAACCGAAAAATTAGCGCCAAAAGATTGTGTAGTGGTCGCTGATGACCGAAACAACACGCCCATTTTTCTTCCAGAAATGCTGACGATAGGTTACAATCCCGACTTTGCAGTTCGTGTGAAGGCAGACACCGTAGTAAATGGAAAACTACTAGAAATTCTACCTCCGATACGAGGCAAACCGAGAGAAAAAGAGGCTTTCCCAAGTAAACACGAAATTCTCCGAGAAACCATCCACGGCTGCGGCTTTTTCGTTCCAATTCTCTCTCTACCTTGGTCTATATGTGGTTGCTCTGTTCATTTTCATAATCACCCTCTTGTACGTAATGTCCGAGTTGGCAAGAATGGAAAGGAAGAACCTGCCTATACTCTCTTCCATAACTCTAAAGGCGGCGACACAATCTGAACTCTATGAATTCGCAACCGCTCCCATATTTTTCGCTATAGGCATCTTTCTTACACTGCTGCTCTTTCCATTCCCAGCGAGCAGCGCGGCCATCGCCATTTTTGCTCTAGGCGACAGCACCGCCTCCATATTTGGAAGAATCTATGGCAGAAAAACGCTGCCATTTAACAAAGGGAAGACTTTGGAGGGCTCCATGATTGGATTCGTCTTCGCCTTCTTAGCTGGCACATTCTACACGATTCCGTTGAAGTCTGTAGTAGGCGCAGTCGTGGCGATGGCAGTAGAGTGCTCACCATTGCCTTTAAACGACAACCTCATTACACCGTTAATCACGGGCGCCGCTCTAACCCTTATGCTATAGAAGCCATTTGATGTAACAGTTTTTACTGAAGCGTGCCTTTTGACGCAAAAATGTCTTGGGTTTTGGTTAAAAGTTAAATACTGATTGCCCACAAATCATACGCTTTGTAAAGGGAATAAAAATGAAAAAGGCAATTTTCGTTGTAATGGCACTCTTCTTGGTAGCAGCAGCACTAATACCTGCATACGCAGATATCTCCACTAGAACATGGCTTGGAACGGCATTCACAGGTGTAGACAGATACTATGATCAAAGCACAACCGTTTATGCCTACCAGGAGGGAACAACCGCAGTCTTGGCAGCCACCGTCCAAAATAGCAATGCGACTTCGGTAAAAGGATTCAACGTTACAAGCGTCTACGTGTCTTTCGATTGGGGCCCAACATACACATCCACTCAAGTAAGCACAGCAAATCCCGCATCCATAGCATTCGATAGTTCACGTGTTTTCTTCATAAATTTCACAGTTCCGAAGACAACAACTGCTTCTAATCTGTATATACACTCATACACTATATACGCGACTTACAAAATGGAGAACAGTTCAAACTTCCTTCTATCGGGTACGTACTCACATTTCTACGATGATTTCGTTGTGTATTCAACAGACCAAGCAGCGGCCATGGACTTGCTGAGAATAATAACGAGTTTCAATGCGTCTACGCCTACGTGGATGAGTGCACAAGCACAAATTCTCTTAAACATGGCTTCGAACGAGACTAGGAGCGGAAACATATACTATGCAGAGGGCAACTTTACCCGCGCCAAAGAGAGCTATAGCACGGCTTTGAGCGACCTCAACACTGCATTGAGTGATGAACAGAGCTATGAATCTATGCAGCAAGATCTGCAGACGCAGACGACTCAGGCACAGATCGCGAGTATGAACGCATACGCTAGCTTCTTGAACGGGTTCTCGACGCTGTGGGTGCTCTTAGGTATAGGATGGGTGCTCTTAGGCATCGGTTACATAGTAAAATGGCTACGTACGAAGCGACCAGAAGCTCCTGTTGCTCCGGCTGTTCCAGCATAATATCCCTTCTCTTTTTTTTATTTTTTTACGCCCTTTCTAGCGAAAGTGATGTAGCCCGTATGGGCGGTCATTAAGGTCTCTGGACGTGTTTTTCCTCGTTCCACTTGCATTCCACGCAAGAGAGTCTCGATCGTCTCGATGTCTACGAACTCGTTTTCTCTCAAGGCCTCTACTGTTTTGACGATTTGGTCGATCGTTGGACTGAAGGACACAATTGCCCCGCTTCCCTTCAAGGCTGAGTAAGCGAGTGGTACGACTAACCAAGGGGTTGCTAAATCAAGAATCACGGCGTCCACATTGGTTTCGTCTATGCCCTGCGTAATGTCCTTATTTTTCACTTCAACAAACTTTGCCAGCGCTGCCTTCTCCAGATTCTTCAACGCTGTCGGTATGAATTCTTCCCTGATTTCGTAACTGTAAACCTTGCCAGTGGGCTTCACGTAATGCGCTAACGCCGTTGTCAGTGCGCCTGCTCCTGTGCCTGCTTCTACAACTTTGCTACTTGGTCCGATTCCGCTGAACATCACGATTAAGGCGATGTCCTTTGGATACATTATTTGGGTTTTTCGTTGTGTCTTAAAGATGAAGTCTTTTAGGGCTGGTCGGAGCGCCACAAATTCTACGCCCAGATTGCTCGTTGTTCTTGTGCCGTATTCTTTGCCGATTAAGGCATCATGCTGCACATAGCCCTTGTGAGTATGGAGGCTTTTGCCCTTCTCCATTCTGACTAAATAGGTTCGTCTGGGGTTGAGGTAGAGTAGGACATTGTCGCCTTCGCTGATTTTTTTCTTCACAGTCTCTCACTACGGTGTGTATTTGAATGGGTGTTTACTTCGGTCTTTGTTTTCTATGATTTCTTCTATTGTGGGGCGTCCTTCGATGGCTCTGCGGATGGCGTGGCGCATGGCTTTGTAGTTGTTGATGTAAACGCGTTGGCGGTCGACTGCCGTGGGATGGACGAACACGTTGGCGATTATTATCAAGTCGTCCACGGCTTGCTTAGGAATTGTGCCGTCGGCTATGCTGTCGGCTACTGCTTTGGCTACAGCCGTCTGTGCTGGTCCGTAGACCATACTGGCTTGTCGCATGCTTTTTATCGTCACAGTGGGGACGATGAGGGTTTCTGGCTTGATTTTGAGGTTTGGCTCAAGTATTGCTTCGAGGGGTTCATGTCCAGGTGTGGGTGCGGCGCGTGCTTTTGCGTATGCTTCGGCGAGTGGACCGTCTTTTGTGCCTATCATTAAGCCGATGTGGGCGACTTCTGCGCCTCCTCCTGCGAGTGCTTCGCCTACTTTAAGCTTGAAGTCGCAGATGACTTCTGGTGTGATGTCTATGGCGCGGAATTGTTCCGTTATGGCTTTCTTTTCGATTTCGAATTTGATGGGTTTAGGTGTTATTTTGCCGATTTTTTCTAGGTCGAGGCGGAGTTCTTCTCGTTCTTCGTATGTTAGTTCTCCGCCGACACTGAGTGGCAGGCGTACGGGTCCAACTTTGATGCCTATCATGTTCAAGGCTTCTTTCGTGCCGACTGGCCCGCTTTTGGCTGTTATACGGGCGATTTTTTGCACTTTATATTGCAGCTCGCGGGCTTGCTGAAGCTCGCATTTTTGGATGTGGTTATAGATTTTTACCCAGATGTCAGGGATGAAGTTGGCGCTGGCGAGAATAGCGCCTGATGCGCCTGCTGCGAGTGCGGCTGTGACGACTTCGTCGTGTCCGCAGAGGACGTTTACTTTGTCTCTTACCTTCTCCAACACGGTGAGTATGAAGCTTAGTTGGCCGCTGCTGTCTTTTACGCCTACTATGTTGGGGATTTGTGCCAAGTCTTCGACCATTTGCCATGGTAATGCTAAGCCTGTGCATTGGGGTATGTTGTAGAGGATTATTGGCATGTCGACTTTGGAGGCGATCGTGTCGTAGTGTTCGTATATGCCGCGGTCAGTGGGCTTCAGATAATAGGGTGTGACGATTAAGGCTGCATCCGCACCTGCATCTTTAGCGTACTGCGTCATGTCTAGGGTTTGATCTGTTCCAGATGCGCCCGTGCCTGCGATTACAGGCACTCTGTGGTTTGTTTCGCTGATGACTATGTCGATTACATGTTTTTTCTCTTCAATGCTCATGTTTACGAATTCGCCTGTGGTGCCGCAGGGGACAACTCCGTTTACGCCGAGTTCAATACAGTGGTTAACGAGTTTGCGCAGTTGCTGTTCATCAACTAGCTTCCCATCCTCAGTGAACGGCGTCACTAAAGCAGGGAAAATTCCACTCGGTTTATACATTGAATGCTTCTCCTGAACTGTGCTATTTGATTTCTACTGCTTTCTTTTAAGCCCTCTCATATTTGCCGTCAACCAAGGTTTATGCGTGCCCGCGCTCCTGAAACAAAAATCGAAGAAATGGACCTTGCCTCATTCCCTCATAAAACGCGAATATCTTCGTCGCTTATGAGGAGACGAACAGAATGCCTTACTGCAAAAAGTCTTATGAGCATGAAAACCGAAAGATTCGCATCTAAACCAACATGGAGACTAATACATTGCCCGACCTCAGGGAAGAAATACGAATACACGAAGAAAACCTGAAAGAAATTAACACTTTCCTTCTGAAGAAGGATAATCCTCTCGTAAATAATCTGCTGAAGATTATGGACAAATACGGCGGACCGGAAGAAATCAATCGGAAAGCACGCGAAGCCGCAAAACTCGAAAACCTCCTCGCTATGCTCAAAAAGAAAAACTCACCCTACCAAAAAGACCTAGAATGGCTAAGCAAGCAACGCGACAAAAACGCCTTCATAAGCATACCCGAATACAGACGCAAAATTCTAAGCAAAAAAGCTGACTCTGCGAAGTTTGACGAGTCTTTCGCTGTGACTTTAGAGATTAGTGCCTTTAACTTCTTCCCATGGCTCACAGAAGAGGCCAAAAAGAGCATAAAAAACCAGGAACTTATGCCCGCCCGCTACATACGTGTTCGCAACATGAAGGAGCAGGTTGAAGACGACGACATAATCGCCACACAAGCAGCAATGCAAATCATAGGTGCTTCTTTTGTCGAAACCCTCGACACCAAAGGCACAATGCCTGGACCCGACGGTGCTCCAATCAACGTTCACCTAAGCGGTCCAGACACTATCACGGGCTACTTTGGAGGCGTCGGAATGCCTAATGATTACACTTTCAAATGGGTAGAAGAGTATCTGCACTTCTACACAACTTACGGCATCCGCCAAGTCCTGAACACAAACTCAGGCACAGTTCTGCTTGGCTACTTTATGCATAAATTAGGCATAGACATCGAATTCAAAGTAAGTGTCTTCCTCGGCACTGACAACCCTTACAGCATACTTTGGACGCTAATGACGGCCAAACTCCTCAGCCGATTCGACGGTACTACACCACTTATAGGCTTCAACCTTTCCAACAGTGTCAACAACGAAACCATAGAACTCGCCGCCGCTATACGTAGACCATGGGGCTTCGAAGACATCGTCCGCATAGAGCACCACATCACAGAAGCCTACAAAAGCATAGTCCGCCAACCATACAATCGCCAAAACGAACTCATAGCCCTAGCAGACCACGTCAAAAACATAAGCGCTAAACACGAAGGCGGACTCCCAGACACTGAGCGTACACGCGACCATCCATCAGACATACTCGACTACTTCATGCCCAAGAAAGATATTGTCGAAAAAGGCTTGATGCCAAAAATGCTCCAGAATTACCTCGACAAACACGACGCCCTAAACCAGACCGCAAAAATGCTAACACAAAAAGGCTTAACATTCATCGCCGCACAGAATCTGCACAAAACACGCTAACGTTTAAGTGAACGAATAAACCGCAAATACATATAACCAAAATACGCCACCGAAAAGCCAGATAACAACAACTCTGTCGCCCAAATCAAACCATTATTCTCCACCGCAAAAAAATATCCCTGCTGCCCGATGTCAAAAAAGACCAACACCTGCAAAATCACGGCGCCAGCAAGACAACTAAGCCCAAAACCGTGAAAAACCTGCAGCACACGATGCCCTAGCCTAATTCTCAGCATTTTGTCTTCAAGAGTTTCGTTCTCGAAAACTCGAATTAACCATTATGCAGCCTCAAACCACATAGTGCCTCATAATCATTCTTCCATATTTACAACCCGTACTCAACCACCTCCTTAACAACTTTCACGCTACGAAGCTTCCTTCGGAAAACCCGTGGGTGCTCAGTGTGAATCGGAAGTGCCCACCCTCTCTATGCCTCATTTTGATTGTCTATTTTTCTGCAAATGCTAGAGATCGCAAAGATAACCTGCGGCGGAGTGAATATGCTGAAAACCTTCGTGTATTGAGCAGACCAGGCTGTCTTTATGTTTTCTATCTCGCCGCCGCCTCTAAAGTAGCCTTCAATAAAATTTCTGGTGATTAGTTCTATCGCTCTTGTGTTGCCAATCGGTGAAACGTAATGCCCGGAGTAGTAGAGGAACTCCGCTACATCCCAAGGCTTGTTTCCGCCTCTGGTCGCTTGTTCCAAGTCAAGAAACACAACTTCTCCCTCGTTCGTGACTATGAAGTTTTCAGGTTTACAATCGCCCAGCGCAACACCGAGTGAGTGTGCTTTAGCAATCTTTTCGCCCACCTTTTGAATCAATAGGAGTTCCTTCTCGGCTTTTTCTTTGGAAGAGACGATTTGTTTGATGATTTTCGTCATGTTGGTTCCTTTGACGTATTCTTTGAAAATCAAGCGTTGTTGAGAACTAACGTGTAGAATCTTGGGAACTGCAAAGCCATGACTGCTTAGAAACTGGTTAATCGCGTATTCCCTTTCAAGTCTTGCTTGCCCAAGCACGGCAAATGAACGCGTCCCTAGAGACCAGAGAGCTAGAGGAAACCACTTGAAGGCAAACCAATCCTCAAACTTCTTGACAACAATTCTCTGAGGTTCTCCACTTTTATCAAAAATGACCAGATAGACAGTGTTTAAGACCCCGCCTAAGCGCTCTATCTGAATAATCTTTCCGTTTGGTATGTGATTTTGTATAAAATCCTCAATGCTCGTGGTATCTGAGAGTGGAACAAGTCCTTTTGGCGTTGGGATAAGCAAATATTTCTGCGAAGTATCTAGCTGAGACATCAGCTTCTCTTCGGCTGTTTGTCTATGTGCTTTGAGGAAAAGTTCCTGGTCTTCTAGTATTGGCTGAATTACGCCGGGAAATGCCCTGAGCGCATGTGTTAATACTCCTCTCTGCACTGTTCGAAACAATACACGAAGCCGAATTCGGCGCTTCTTCACATCGTCAATAAAGACCTTGTTAACCTTTACCTGTCTATTTCTGAAGTCTATCCAGCCTTCTTTCGATAAGTCATCGAGCGCTTCTAAGTACCTCAGCATCATCAGTTCGGTGTTCTGTTTTCTCAAGTCATTTCTCAGCGTGCAAAGGAAACTGTAGGTGATTAATGGAAACAAACGGGCTTTTCGTGCCATGTCTTCATGTAAGAAATACTCGGGTCTTATCACGAATTCATGTGACATTTCGGGGTATTCAAGCACGAGATTTTCTAGTAGTTCCCAAACTACTCTCTTTTTCAATCTTAATTCTTGTTGCAGCAAATATTCCGGGTTTATTATCGGTTGGTATGGAAGCATAAGTTTTTCAGCGACGAACTCGCCTATGATTCCTTGCTCCACATCTGTTTCGAAAAGTCCACCGTCAACCACAAGAAAAAACACGTTCATGTCGTTCAACAGTTTTGGATACATCATAAGCCTTGAGGGATAATTCTTAACGATAAGCAAAACATTCAGGCTGCTTTTTTCGCTACCATACCCGCTGACTCTAGCGCCAAATAGGCAGGCACCCGAGATTTTTCGAGAACCTGCAATATGCCTACAAAACGTTAATAATTCTTTTTTTTGTTGTTCGCTGAAAGTTTGGTTTGCCATCTGTTTTATTCCGTTATCTTTGTTTAGCGTGTTTACTTTTAGATTATTCCCTTTTCTTCTTTATAAGTATCCAACTTATGGAAGAATTTAAATGCGAATCAGAACTTAATATGCTAGAAGGCGTGGTCGATGCAAGCCTCATCTGACACTAAAAGAATTACTAATGGATTTCTCTTATCGTTAATCGCAGGTATTTTGGTCTTAATAAATGGCGCTCTGTGGTTCATGTTGATGGGCTTTGTGCCGATGGTCTATGATCCAGTGATGCCTGTGATGGTGATCAATATTGTTTTTATAATTTTGGGCAGTATAGGAATTCTTTTTGCAATTGCAATATTCATTGGTACTGCGTTTATTTATCAGTACGGAAACAAATCGACTGGCGGAAAAATAGTAGTTGTTTTTTCCGCATTCAGCATTGGTACTGGCGGCGGCTTCGGTGTGGGAATGATAATCGGAATCCTCGGCGGCTATTACGGCATCAGAAAGAAGTAATTGCATTTCCTTTTTTCTTTTTTCTTAGCCCCGTACATAATTGCTCGCATGGGCGTCTTTCTATCTGCTTAGCTTATTCAGGTAGTCATAAAGTTGGCGAGTCTAGTCTTGAGTCGCGTCTATTTTCTTGCTCATCTCAGCCATTTGAGCCTCTGATCGGACCAATCTTTCTCGCGAATCGGCTAACTCTCTAACGATTCGTTTGACACATCTTCTCCCTTCTGAGTCTTCATAAGTTAAGCACTGAATAATGGACTTGATAACAATCATTCAGAGCGTTTATTCCCTCTTCCATCCGTTTCCTTTATTGATACTTGTCCACGATTTTGGCGTATAGTCTTAATGCTTTAAGTGCTTTTGCGGCTTTTTCTGGAAGATTATAGAGTGGTATGCTGCTTTTTTCTAGCACTCTATGTACAAGGTTGAAGTCTTCTCCTCCAGCAGGAACGTCGACCACGGGTTTTTGAGGATACTCTTTCGCTGCCATTACTATCGCCAACGCGTCTTCTGGTTCGAAGAATGTGGATTTTAGCATGTTAATCACCATTACTCCGTCCACGTTCGGGTCAGAAAGAACGTGACGAAGCACTGTGGCGAATCGTCCGGCTCTTGCGTCTGCAATTAGGTCAATAGGGTTTGACGCTTCAACGCCTGGGTAAGGGGTTTCTATCTTCTTTTTTGTTGCTTCTGAAAGTGCTGCTAGCCTTAATCCATTTTTTGCGACTGCGTCCGCGGCGAGGATGGCTGGTCCGCCTACGTTGCTTACGATGGCTACGTTGTCGCCTTTTAGTGGCGGTTGTTTTGAAAACGCGATTGCAGCGTTTAGTAGTTCTTCTATGTCTTCCGTTCTTATTATTCCCGCTTTTTTGAGCGCGGCATCAAACACCTCATCTGAGCCTGCGATCGAGGCAGTGTGAGAGAGCGCCCTCTGTGCTGCTTCTTGCGCTACGCCACCTTTCACTGCGAGGACCGGTTTGGTTTTGACAATTCTTTGTGCATTTTCTATGAGTTTACGTCCGTTTTCGATGCCTTCCATGTAGAGGCATATCACCTTTGTTTTCGGGTCTTGGCTAAAATACTCCAGCAGGTCTACCTCGTTTACGTCGATTTTGTCGCCCATAAAAGCGAACTTACTTATGCCTATGGCGTAGAAGCATGCCCAGTCTAGGAGACAGGCGCCTACGCCTCCGCTTTGAGAGACTATGGCTATGTTGCCTTCAGTTGGCATCGTGTCTTTTTCAAATGTCGTGTTTAATCCGTTAGCTGTATTGATTACGCCCATAATAGTGTTTGGTCCCAAAATTCTGGTTCCATACTCTTTTCTCAGCTGGATGAGTTGTTGGCGCTGATGACTCTTGTAGCCGCCAGTAATCATAACCAAGGCTTTAGCGCCTGCTTCTGCGCATTTCTCTGCTTGCCGAATGGACAAATCAGGCGGCAGCATAATCACAGCGAGTTCTGACTTGTCTTCTTGAAGTTTTGACGAGTTGTTTCGAGCGATGTCGATTGTGCTGATTTTGCCTTTGAAGTATTTTCTCATGTTGTAAATGACGCTTTCGAAGAGTTGTGGTGAGGTCATTCCGACTTTTTCTCTGAGTTTGCTTGAGCCAATTAGTGCAACTTGTTTGGGTTCGAAGAGATGTTTGACGCTAGTCATTGGTTTCGACCTTTGGGAGGAAAGTGAAGGAAAGGATTAGTGACATGTTGGTTCTTAAATGTTTAGCGAAAATTGTTACTTGCCTGCTTTTTTTCTGGGCTTGTTGTGCTTTCTGGCTTCAAAATTCAGTCCTTATCGAGAAATCTTCGATAGAGTCGATTATTCACTCGCCATATTTGTAGCATATTTGGATTATACATTAGACCGAGCCTAGGGTGCGCACACGCGCAGAGAAAGTGCCTCTCAGAACGGTCTAGCCATCGCGCTACGCACCAAAAAAGCAGAAAACAAATAAACAAAAGAACATTTTTTAAACTGCATGCATCATGGTAACGTAAAACCAACGGAGCATCTGATAAATGTTCGATCAAAAGGAAATCGAAGAAATAGCTAGGGAAAAGAAGCGATGGGAACAAACCACACTGCCTAAATGGATCCGCACAAATCCCGAACGTAAAAACGAGTTCCAGACCACTTCGGAAATCAAAATAAACCGACTCTACGGGCCTGACGACCTGAAACGCATGGATTACCTGCGGGATTTGGGATTTCCAGGCGAATACCCGTTCACACGCGGTGTACACGCAACAATGTACCGTGGCAGACTCTGGACGATGCGACAATTCTCAGGCCTGGGCACAGCCGAACAAACAAACAAACGCTTCAAATACCTCCTCAGCGAAGGTGAAACAGGACTAAGCATAGCTTTCGACTATCCAACAATCACGGGATACGATGCTGATCACGCAAAAGCCTGCGGCGAAGTTGGCAGATGCGGCGTTGCGGTGTCATCGCTAAAAGACTTTGAAATTCTCTTTAACGGTATCCCACTCGACAAAGTCACGACCAGCATGACCATCAACGGACCAGCAGTAATACTTCTAGCCATGTACGTCGCCATCGGCGACAAACAGGGCATATCAAGATCCATGCTCGGCGGAACTACACAAAACGACATGCTAAAAGAATTCTTCGCCCAAAAACTCTGCATATTTCCGCCAAAACCATCAGTAAGACTCGTTACGGACATAATCGAGTACTGCACGAAAAACTTGCCACGTTGGAACCCCATCAGCGTAAGCGGCTACCACATTCGCGAAGCGGGAGCCAACGCATTGCAAGAACTTGCCTTCACCCTATACGATGGACTCGTATACGTAGAATCAGCCCTAGAACGTGGATTAAAGGTCGATGAATTCGCGCCACGCCTGTCGTTCTTCTTTGCCTCCCACAACGACTTTTTCGAAGAAATCGCCAAATTCCGCGCTGCCCGACGGCTGTGGGCAAAAATAATGCATGAAAGATTCCACGCAAAAAATCCACGGTCAATGTGGATGCGCATGCATGTGCAAACTTCTGGATGCACGTTAACGGCTCAGCAACCACTAAACAATATTATTAGAGTTACAATTCAATCTCTGGCCGCGGTTTTAGGCGGCACCCAGTCGCTACACACAAACTCTTTTGACGAGGCATTGTGCTTACCTTCCGAAGAAGCAGTACGTGTAGCCTTGCGGACACAACAAATAGTCGCTCATGAGAGCGGAGCAACAGAAACGGTTGACCCTGTCGCAGGTTCCTATTATATTGAGGTTCTGACAAACGAAATGGAAGAAAAAGCAATGGACTATATCGAAAAAATCGACGACATGGGCGGAGCGTATGCGGCCATTGAGAAAGGGTTCTTCCAAAAAGAAATAGCCGACAGTGCCTTCAAGTATCAGCAAGAAATCGAACGCGGTCAAAGGAAACTTGTTGGAGTCAACGACTACACGATTGCAAACGAATGCGTTACCATACCCTTGTTGCGTATTGATCCCAAAGTGGAGAATAAACAAGTCGCTAGGCTGCAAAAAGTGAGAAAAGAGCGCGACAATACTAAGGTGAAAAGGATCCTTGCTCAACTGCATGGCGATGCAGACAAGGATGCTAACCTGATGCCAACCATTATAGAAGCTGTGAAGGTCTACGCGACACTTGGCGAAATCTGCGACGTACTGAGAAGCGTGTACGGCGAATACAAAGAATTAATAGTAATATGAAAGGAGGAATATCCATGGATAAAGAACGCAAAATCCGCGTCTTAATTGCAAAACCAGGGTTAGACAGTCACGATAGGGGCGCAAAAATCGTCGCCCGCGCCCTAAGGGATGCAGGAATGGAAGTCATCTACACGGGGCTAAGACAAACGCCCGAACAAATCGTTGAAACTGCCCTACAAGAAGACGTCGACGTGATCGGCTTAAGCATACTTTCAGGTGCGCACACGACACTATTTCCAAGAATCATGGGACTAATCAAAGAAAAAGGCCTAGACGATGTCATGGTATTCGCTGGTGGGATAATACCTGAGGAAGACGTCCCAGAAATGAAGAAGCTGGGCGTAACAAAAATTTTTGGACCGGGCACTCCAACAGAAACTCTGGTTAAATTCGTTATGGAAAATGTGCCAAAGAGAATCTAGCTTAGAAGATTGATGCTATTGGCTTCTGCCGAAGAAATCGTCCATGGTGTGCTTGAAGGTGACCACCGCTCTATAGCCAGAGCCATTACTATCATTGAAAATGAACAGCCAGAGGCGCAGAAGATAATCTCTCTGCTTTACCCGCACACTGGGAAAGCCTATGTTATTGGCGTAACTGGACCTGGAGGATGCGGAAAAAGCACTTTGGTCGAAAAACTAGTTAAGGAGTTGAGGCTTATGGGTAAAACTGTTGGCGTTGTCGCCGTGGATCCGTCGAGTCCATTTACGGGCGGCGCCTTTCTTGGAGACAGAATCCGAATGCAAGAACTCAGCACTGATGCGGATGTTTTCATAAGAAGCATGGCTACACGAAACAGCCCAGGCGGGCTTGCAAGAGCTACAAAAGACGCAGTTCATGTTTTAGATGCTTCTGGCAAGGAGATAATTGTCGTAGAAACCGCAGGGGCTGGACAATCGGAGGTTGAGATAATAAAAGTTGCGCATACTATTCTAGTTGTTTCAGCTCCAGGTCTTGGGGATGAGATTCAGGCGATTAAGGCGGGAATGATGGAGATAGGAGATATTTTCGTGGTGAATAAGGCGGATAGAGAAAATGCCGATAAAGCTGTGATTGACATTCAAGCGATGTTAGAAACGAATGGTAAGAGTCAGATGTGGAAGCCGCCAATCGTTAAGACAATCGCTATAAGGGGTGATGGAGTGGGTCAGCTTCTCGAAAAGATCTGGGAACACAAAAAGTTCTTGGGAACTACTGTTTCAACGTCAAGGTTTAGAGAGCATGTTGAGGTTGAATTGTTGGGGGTCCTTGAACAGAAGGTTGCGCGGTTAATGTTGGATGATCTACGGCGAAGGGGTGAGCTAAATAAGATTGTTGAAAAGATTTTGGCCCGCGAAACAGATCCTTATTCTGCGGCGGACAAGATAATTGCGCGAAAACTCGGGAAAATTGAACACGATTAAAGTTTGAGGGTTCAAAGTTATGCGAGAACGCTTGAAACAAGGTTTGGTACAGGTTTATACTGGGGATGGTAAGGGCAAAACTTCCGCGGCTTTTGGACTTGCGTTGCGGGCTATTGGAAGAGGGTTCAAAGTTTACGTGATCCAATTCATCAAGGGCGGTTTTGATTATGGCGAGCTTTATGCAGTGAAGCATCTTCCCAATCTGAAATTGAAGGCGTTTGGTCAGGGCAAATTTGTGACTCAGACGCCACCCAGCGAGAAAGATGTTGGACTTGCGAAAGAAGCCTTCACGCTTGCCAAGCATGTTGTGAAAAGCGGTGAGTATGATGTTGTGGTTCTAGATGAGATTAACGTGGCGGTTCATCTTGGGCTGCTTAATGTGAAAGAAGTCGTCAACTTAGTTAAAAACAAGCCAGCGTATGTGGAATTAGTTTTAACAGGACGTTATGCTCCAAAAGAGATCATTGAGAATGCTGATTTGGTTACGGAAATGAAAGAGATTAAACATCCTTTCACGAAGGGAGTACAGCCTAGAAAGGGGATAGAACTTTAGGTTTTCTCGTTTTTGTGTGCGTGTACGCCACCAGCCTAGACCCGGGCTAATATATGATCCAATTGAAATAGGGTCAAGAATACACTGCAAATATGAAAAAGGGAATTATGGGTTTATGGCTATTTTTACGTCTTTCTTTGAGGTTGTAAGTGTTTCGAATGCTTCTTTTATTTTGTCAAGTGGCATTTTTCTTGTTATTAATGGTTTGACGTTGATGGTTTGGGATGCTATTAGGTTTAGTGCTTTTTTGAAGTAGGTTGGTGTTGTGTGAAACGCGCCGACTACTGTGACGTCGCCATAATGGAGTAATTCAGTGCTAACCTTTATTTCCGTATTTGGGGGGCATCCACCGAATTCGAGAACCGTACCGCCTTTCCTAACCATCTTAAGCGCTTGTTCCCACGTGCTCGGCAGTCCGATTGCTTCTATAACCACATCTGCACCATGATTCCCAGTAAGTTGCTTCACTCTCTTTGTTGCGTCTTCACGCTGCGCGTTTAAGGTTTCGTCAGCGCCAAATTCTCTCGCAAATTCCAATCGCTCGTCGATTAGATCGGTTACGATGATTTTTTCGACACCTATTTTCCTAACAGTTAACAAGTGCAGCAATCCAATCGGGCCTGCGCCAATGATCGCTACAGAATCGCCCAATTTCACATTCGCTTTCTCTACGCCACGAAGAACACAGGCCAATGGCTCAGTAACTGCGGCTTCTTCAAAAGAAACATGCGATGGAATCTCCTGCATGTTCACAAGCACCATACGCGCTGGAACCTTGATGTACTCCGCATACGCACCCCAAAGCCACATCATATCCTCGCAAAGATTGAAGCTTCCCTTCTGACACATTCGGCAACGCAGGCACGGCGCACTGTTTCCCGCACGAACACGCATGCCAATCTTTGGCCATGAAACGCCTTGGCCAACTTCAATCACCTCGCCTGCCCACTCGTGCCCAAAAACTGTTGGGAGTTTAATTACTCCTTCTACGTAACCCCTTTGAAAGATTTTCAGGTCTGTGCCGCAGGTTGTTGCCGCTTTGACTTTTACCAGAACCTCGCCATGCTCCACTTTCGGTTTTGCGACTTCCTCAACACGCAGGTCTTTAACGCCGTAAATCATCGCTGCCAGCATTTTCTCATTGCTTTTCATTCAGAATCACTACTTTTAGATATTCTTTGCTTTTCGCCGCCGTTTGGAATGCTTCTGAAGCACGGCTTAACTGAAAACGATGGGTGATTAACTCTTTCGCATCAATTCGACCGGACTTTATCAATGCTAGTGCAGTTTTAGTTTCCAGATGTGAAGTTGAATATGAGGGGATCATCTTAATTTCTTGAAAAAAGAGTTTATGCGGGCTTATGGAAATGGTTTGTTCTGGCGAGGTCGGTGCGAAAACACAAACCGTGCCTCCTTTGCGGCAAACCTCCAACGCTGACGCGTAGGCCTTAGCGTTAGGTGCAGTGACCACGACGACGTCTGCTCCTCTGCCGTCAGTTGCCTCTTTAACCTTGTCCGTAAGATTTTCATTTTGTACATTCACTGTCGTGTCTGCACCAAATTTTCGTGCAGCTTTGAGACGATAGTCAATAACATCGCCTACTATAATCTGACTTGCCCCAGAAAGCTTTGCTAAGGCAGAGTTTATCACGCCAGCAGGACCTGCACCGATTATTGCCACGGTATCCCCGTACTGAATTTCACACTTCTGAATTGCTCGGATGCCGCACGCAATGGGCTCGATGAGCGTTGCCTCTTCGAACGAAACGCCGTTAGGTATCTTCAAAGTGTCGATCTGCAAGTTGTCTGCTGGAACTTTAAAATACTCTGCAAATCCGCCTGGTTCTAGGTGTGTCCTAGAAAATTTTTTGCACATCGTGTATGCGCCTCTGCGACAGTAATGACACGTTAGGCATGCCACGTGATGATGCGCAAAAACATGGTCGCCTTTAGCAAAATCTTTCACTTTGTTGCCAACCTCTACAACCACCCCCGCAGGCTCATGTCCCAACACTAGAGGCGCACGCTTCTCAAGATACCATCCCATAAGGTCAGAACCACAAACCCCGCAAGCTTTCATCTCAACCAAAATCTCATCCGTGCCAATCTGCGGTTTTGCGATTTCTTCAATCCGGACGTCATCCAAACTAAAATACATAGCCGCTTTCATGCTAATTCAACCGTCTCTTGAAATGAAACCACACTTAAGGCTTTCCACAAACATGAACTACCTAAGATGCGTCTGTTTCGAATCTTACGCCCAAAGAACTTTTATCTAATAAAACAAAAAAACTTAAGCCATGCGAATATCAAAACCAGAGAAACTCACAGGCTACATCTTGCTAGTAATCGGATTCATACTGATCTTTATCCCAATCCTTATTTCAATTCAAATAGTACTGGGCAACATGCAGATACCCCAGTACGTTCAAAAACCTTCTGTAAGCGGCACCGATTCTAACGCGGAGCTAGCTACAGTTATGGCTGACGCCTTTCCGTTGCTCAATGTAATCCCCACATTTCTGCTATTCGTAGTCATCGTCTATGCTGGAAGCGTATTCATGGGAAAAGGCGTTGGGCTCATCAAAGAAATCAACTGGAAAATCGTAAAAGCCACTAAAGAAGAAACCGAAGAAACTGCAGAGACCGCAGATATAACGAAGAAGCGCGTGCGAAGGGCGCAAGTGGAAAGGCAAGAAGAAGAGTAACCCAACATCTTTATTTACTTCTTCTAATAAATTTCGCCCTAAAGCGATAGCGATGGGTTGAAAGTCAACAAAGGAGTGTGCGTATTGAGTGGAGGTGAATTTTTGAAGAAGAGAACGATGCTTGGGCTCGTTATCATGCTTGTTGGCGTAGCTATTCTTCTTTATGGCATTTATAAAACGTTAACAATTGAGTATATAGCGGCTAACGTTCCAAAAATAGTGGCAAACGGCTTTGTCCCGGTCACAATCGGCATAGTCCTCCTTATAAACGGTGTCGTGGTGCAAGGATTCAGAAAGTACTACGCGCTTATAATTCACCTTATCGCAAACATACCTTACGCACTTGCCATCATTCACCTAAACAATCTTGCACAACAAACAAACCCTTCCACGAATCCACGGGATTACATCATGGCGACGTTGATTTACTGGATTATAGGTGCAATCTTCAACATAGGCGGAATAATAGCCAACCACCTTGCAGAGAAAGAACCTGCAAAGTAAAAACGACGAGCTTCGAAGCTTTTTATTCAGTTCCTCAGAAGCTAGAAGTTTCCAGAATTTTTTTGATTTCTTGCAGGAATTGTGCAGCTGGAGCGCCGTCCACGATTCGGTGATCGTAGGAGAGGCTAAGCGTCATTACAGGTCTAATTACCACTTCTTCTCCTTCAACAACGGGCTTATCCACGATCCTTCCAACACCAAGAATTGCGGCTTCAGGCGGATTAATAATCGGCGTAAAGAAGTCAACTCCATACATGCCGAGATTCGTTATAGTGAAAGTTCCGCCAGTAACGTCTTCTTTGGCAAGTTTACCTGTTCTCGCTTTTTCTGCCAGTTCTCTCAGTTTTAAGGCAATCTCCTCGAGCGATTTGTTGTCCACATTGTGTATGACAGGGACAACTAGGCCCTGCTCTGTCGCCACTGCTACACCTATGTTGACGTCGCCATAAACCTTGATTTCTTCATCTTCTGTCAACGTCGAGTTTAAGAGCGCATGTGTTTTCAAGGCGCTCGCAACCGCTTTTACGAGCAATTCTGTGTATGAGAATTGCTTCTCGTTCCGCATCTTAACAGCGCGTGACATGTCAACCTCCATAATGACCGTGCTGTGAGGCACAGTTCTGAAGCTTCGGGAAACACGTTCAGCTGTGGTCTTCTTTATTCCAGCGAGCGGTATGACTTCTCTTACTCGTGGGGCAGGTTGACTTGTTTCTTCAATTAATCGTTGCACATCAGCCTCTATTATTCTTCCTTCTGGACCGCTACCCTTCACCTGTGCTAAATCGACTTCATGCTCTCTTGCGAGTCGTTTCGCGGCTGGGGAAGCAAGACCACGTTTTTCAACAGCTGCAGTGGCTTCAGTTTGTATTTCAGGTGCAACAACGACTTCTTTTTCCTCTTTCTCGGGCAACGCCGTCTCTGCTTCGATTTCTCCGATTTCCTCGTCAGGTGCGGTTATGATAGCTAAGGTGGCGTTCACAGGCACATCCATGCCTTGTTCTGCACATATTTTGCGCAGCACGCCAGAGGCTGGTGCTTCCACATCGACCGTGGCTTTTTCGGAGAGCACCTCAACTAATGGCTCGCCTTTGATTATCGTTTCGCCTTCTTTCTTATACCAATGAACAACTGAGCCTTCCTTCATTGTGAGACTAAGTCGCGGCATCACAACCTTCGTTGCCATGCTTTCACCTTCAACGATTAGACAATTTCTTTGACAGCTTTTATTATTCTGTTTTCGTCTGGAATCACAAAATTTTCCAAGGGTGGGCTAAAAGGAATCGGAGTGTCCGGCTCCGCGACTCGTTTTATGGGCGCGTCTAAATAGTCTATGGCTTCTTCAGCAACTGTTGCTGCGATTTCGGCGCTTACGCCTGCGGTTTTGCAGTCTTCGGAGACTATGACGATTCTACCAGTTTTCTTCACTGACGCCAGAATAGCCGCTTTATCCAGTGGAAGAATCGTTCTGGGGTCGATAACTTCAGCACTTATTCCAGCTTTGCTTAATTGCTCTGCAGCAGTCAAGGCTTTATGAACCATAAACATAGTCGCGAAAATTGTAACGTCCTTTCCTTCGCGTTTGACGTCAGCTTTTCCAAAAGGCACTGTGAACTCCTTTTCAGGTATCATGCCCTTTAACGGGTAAAGCAGCTTATGCTCGCAGAAGAAAACTGGATTATCGCCTCGGATTGCGGTTTTCAAGAGCCCTTTCGCATCGTAGGGCGTTGAAGGCACGGCAACGCATAACCCAGGGACATGCATAAACCATGCTTCAAGGCTTTGAGAATGATGCGATGCGATGTTGACGCCTGCACCGAATGGTGTTCTGATGACTAATGGTGTTTTGGCTTGTCCCCCAAACATGTACCTTATTTTCGCCGCTTGATTCGCGATTTGATCCATAGCAAGCGCTGTCAAGTCGCCAAACATGATTTCTGCCACTGGGCGCATGCCTGTAATCGCAGCGCCGACTGCTGCACCGATAATCGTTGATTCTGAGATGGGCGTGTCTCTGACTCTTTCGTCTCCAAATTCATCTGCAAGTCCGTTTGTAACTTTAAACGCGCCACCCCAATATCGCCCTATGTCTTCGCCAAGCAAAAAAACAGTCTTGTCTCGCTGCATTTCTTCGCGCAGCGCTTCGCGGAGCGCATCTCGATAGGTTATTTCCTTCATGCTCTCACGATTCTCTTTCTAAGCATAGACATCTTCTAAAGCCTCTTCAGGCGCTGGATACGGACTTCCAACTGCAAACTTGACCGCAGCCTCGATAGCTGCAACAACTTCGGTTTCGATCCTTTTTGCCTCTTCTTCAGTCAGCATGTGCGTTTCAAAAAGGTGTGCTCTAAGTCTAACGATGGGGTCTCTCTTCATCCATTCGCTGATTTCTTCTCTTGGACGGTAAGTTGCTGGGTCAACTCTTGAGTGCCCCTTATGCCTGTATGTTTTGCACTCTATCAATGTTGGTCCTTTTCCCGCGCGGGCTCTTTCCACAGCTTCTCTCGATGCATCATAAACTGCCAAAACATCATTGCCGTCAACAGTAACCCCTGGAATACCATAGGCTTGAGCCCTATCGGCAACATTCTCAATCAGCATAACTTGCGACTGTCGTGTTCCCATAGCGTACAAATTGTTTTCGCAAACAAACAAGACCGGAAGCCCCCATGTTGCCGCCAGATTGATTCCTTCATGAAAAGTGCCCTGATTAGACGCACCGTCGCCAAAAAAGCATGCCACCACCTGGTCAGTGCCCCTGAGTTTTATTGACAACCCAGCACCTGAGGCTATCGGAATTCCAGCACCAACGACTGCAGTTGCACCCAGCATGCCAATGCTGAAGTCTGCAATGTGCATAGAGCCGCCTTTGCCCTTGCAATAGCCAGTTTTCTTGCCCAAAATCTCCGCCATGGTCTTGTCAAGTCTAGCACCTTTTGCGATACAGTGTCCGTGTCCTCGGTGTGTGCTCACAATGTAGTCGTCATTTCTCAGATCTGCACAGACGCCCACAGCAACAGCTTCTTCTCCCGCGTAAAGATGAATCGTGCCGGGCACTAGGTTTTGTCCATATAATTCGTAGACTTTTTCTTCGAAAAGCCTGATTTCGAGCATTTTTCGATACATATAGATGAGTTGGTTTTTTTCTGGGGCCAATTTTTTGCGCCTTCTATTGCTCTTTCATAAAGAATTCCACTTAAATAAGTGCTTAGCGTCTGTTTCAGCACGAGTCTTTTTCACATCGTTAATTTCGAAAAATACGGCGTACTATCACAAGTTTTATAACAAATAAATTTTGATATATTTGATTCTGTTGATAGAAAATGGCATCACAAGCAAATATGGAAAAAATCGCACATTACGCCTTCTTCGCATTCGTGATAATCGCTATCGTTGCAGGTTTAGCGTTCGGCGCTTGGGCTTATTCAATCAACAACACCTATCCGCTCGGCTTCTATGGGAGCACATGGTCTAGCTGGGAAAGCTGGGTTTTACTAATTATGCTAATACTCGGCATTATAGTAGGACTGATAAGCATAACGACGAAAGAAGTTCAACTCTTTCTCATTGTGGCAATCGCTTTAATCGTAGCAAGTACGGCCAACGTTTGGGCTCCATTGGCAAGTATCCACGCAATACTCGCCTACTGGGCAGACTCGATCTTAAAATTCATTGTCGCTTTCGTGGCACCAGCAGCAGTCATAATCGCGATAAGAGGAGTCATTGAACTCGAAAGGAAAAACTAGCCCAGTTCTCGTCTTTAATTTCCCTCTCTTTCTATTTTTCTTAACCTTTTGAGCCTTCAACGGGCATACTCGTAAAGAAAAATGGCTACTGACTTCTCGTTGTTTTTTTTATCCCTTTGATCACAAAACACTCATTCGGCGAGTGCATTCTGCCACCGTGTCCAAGTCCGTCAATAACGAAGGGCAAGTTTAACGGCGGTTGATTAAAAACGCAGAAAAGCGCTGAACCAGCCAGCCTTGGCCAGATTTCGAGCTCATGCTGAGCTGTCTATAAGCGCGCGCTCATTTGCTTCTCCCACTTTGTAGGTTATGTGCTCATGGCGTTTGAGCTGCTCTCCGGGAGCATTATTAGTTCAACTTGGTCTCATCTTCCATTTCTCTTAGTGTTGATGTTTTTCTTTCCTTCCTTTCTCATAATTTCCTTTTTGTTTAGCGAACCATGGAAAAGAGAGGCGGACTAGGCTTCATTTTGTTCTCTTGATGGAAAATGTTTTATCCTCATCATGATGTTATGTTTTCAGAAGGGAATTTTATGGCTAAATGTCCTGTATGCGGAAAAGAAGTCAGCACTCCCAAAAAGTCTTGGAAGATGGCTGGCAGAGCAGACAAGAGCGGCAAAAAAACAGAACTCACAATCGGACTCTTCGAACACTGCGGAAAAACTTTCAGGTCTACCCTAGGCAAGAGAAAAATCTAGTCCCGCTAAAGAAGCACCAAGTCCCTTTCTTTTTTTTAGAACCCGCGAGAATTCCAAGACGTTATTACTCAGACTCTTCCTTTTTGTCGTTGTTTCCTGAAATTGATGGAAGGATTTGTAACGCTTCATCCACCATCCTAATCGTGTTCGCCACTTTCTCGAAGTATTTCTGGAAACTCAGGGTCTTAAGAACCGTTATGCCTTTTTCAGTAATGGCGTAGAGTGTTTTTCCGCTTGAGTCTCGTTCTTCAACAAGAAAGTTCTTTAATAGAAAATCTAGACGTTGCTTAAGAACGCCACAGTCCATGTCAATCTCATACGCTATTCTGTCTATGGTCGAAGGCTCTTTGACTAAAGCGCCTAGGATGGCTTCGTAGGATTCAAGCTTTGAACGTCGCATACATACACGCCTCTATTCTCCACATTGTTCATTTCAAATAAATCATTTATGAATCCAAAATCTTCAAACGTCCAAAATCCTTAAAATCTCCAGTTAATAACCAAAGTAGTCTAGGGCCGGTCGTCTAGCTTGGTAGGACATCTGCTTGACGTGCAGAAGGTCGCTGGTCCAAATCCGGCCCGGCCCACCAACAAGAATCCTTGCCTGAAGAAAGCATGGCGATCAATTGTTTTAGATGGTTCTCGCATGTTTTTGAAAGATTGAAGCCTAGTTCACGGGACTGTTTAACAACTTCCTTGTCTAGATATAGGACAACGTTTTGTTTTTGTGTCATTTTGCATTTGCACCCGAGGGTATGCGGGGCATATTCATTGTTATAAGTTTGGTCATCTGCAGGAACAAAGAAATCTGTCTCGGAAATGAAGCACGCCCTATTGGGCGACCTTTTCGAGTTCTTCAACGAAATGCTCATACTGCTTTAGCCCGAGTTCCCAGAAGTGAGCATCAGTGACATCCAAGCCAACTATCTTGCTGATCTCAACTGGGGAAATGCTGCTCCCAGCTGACAGCGCTCTCTTGAATTTTGGCACGAATTCCTTGCCTTCCTTAAGATATTTTTGATACAAAGCGTAAACAAACATTTGGGCGTAGATATACGGGTAATTATAGAATCTGAAGTTAGCCAGGAAGTAATGCGGCAATCTGGCCCATTCTGCTTTCATCTCTTCAGACCAGTCTACGGCGTCCCCGTGAATCCTGTCTCTCGCGGTAGTCCAATATTTGCTTATGGTTTCGCAGTCTAAGAATTCTCCACGTTTGATTGCATCATACAGGCTTTGTTCAAACCGGCAACGAGCGGCTCCTTTGAAGGTATTGAATCCTGCTCCGTCAAGGACACTGCAGAGAATTTCTGCCTTTTCCTGGTTAGATTGAGCATTGTTGAGCAACAGGTCGGTCAGCAACAACTCTCCAAATGTTGACGCGGTCTCAGCGACGACCATTGGAAAATATTTTTCCGTTCCGTTCAGGATGCTTTGGTTTCGATGAATGTAGTAATCATGTATTGCGTGACCCATTTCGTGAACGAAAGCATAGATGTCACCCAGTGTTCCGTTGAAGCTTTGAAAGATAAAAGAGGATTTCCCGTTTGACCAGCTTGCGCAAAAAGCGCCACCCTGCTTGCCTAATCTTGGCGAAGAGTCTACGTGGTTTCGAGCAAACATCTCTTTTGCTGCAGAGGCGAACTCTTCGTCGAATCTGCTGTATGCTTCGATTACAATAGTTTTTGCTTTTTCATAGTCGAATTTCACGTTAATTGGATTCGGTAAGGGTGCCGGAACGTCATGACCGCCGAGCTTGGGCAATTCCATCAGTTTAGCCTTCAGTTTGAGATAACGCTGGTACAAGTCAGCGTGGTCCTCAACAGTCTTAAGTAGTTCATTGATTGTTTGTTCGTCAATGTCATTTGTCAACAAGCTCGCATGTATGGGGGAACCATATTTTCTCCTCTCGCAGATGGTTCGCCAGTCGTTGCATATGTTTCTGAGAGCTGAAGAGAAAATCTCACCATCCTTTTCCAAAAGACTATTTATGGATCTATTCGCTGATTCTCGGGTTGCTCGGTCAGGATGAGAATACAGACCGAACGCTTCTGTGAAGGAGAGAACCTTCTTTTTGCCTTCAACTTCGACCTCAAATGTTCGTGTGCCAAGCCACTTACTCTGCAGCTGTTCCCACGCTGACACTCCGAACTGGTCCTTTTCGATGATTATTTTTTCTTCCGCTTCCGTGAGTTGGTTGGGAACCTGTCTTCGAAGCTTCTCCAAGAAATGCATGTAATTCTTCAAGACTGGTTCATGGATCACTTCTGTTTTCTTGTAGACTAGATTGCCCAGGTCAAGCTCGAAGAAAGCTAGTCTCTCGTTCAGTTTTGCCTTGATCTTGTTTGCCTTATCATAAAGCGCCTGTGTATCAGACAAAGTCATATTCGCAGCATAAGAGAGTTCAGCAAATAGCGTGATTTCTTCAAGTTTTGCACGGTAGGCCTCGAACTCTTGGATGCACTGCAAGAGACGCTGGGGAGAAAGGTCACTGATTTTCCCGTCATATTTGTTCGCAAAATCTTCAGCAATCCAGCTAAGGTCATCAATTGCTTTCTGGACTGAAGGGTCAGTTGTGCTTGGGAACATTTCTGACAGGTCCCAAACAATCTCGGTTTTAGCCATACGAACCATCTCCTTAAGGATCGTATTCTTCTCCCTGAGTTCTTATTACTTGTGGAATCTCGCACTTTGCCAAGTCTCATATGATTCATTTTTTATACCGACTTGGTGCATTATAGATTAGGTTGAGGGGTTAAGGATGGTTGACATTCAGACTGTTTCTATTTTGATTGCTTCTGCAAGTGTTGTGGCTGGGATTGTTTACTATGCTTTTCAAGTTAGACACCAAACCAAGATAAGAAAGACAGACGTTCTCACAAGACTTTACTCAATTATGGTCAGCAAGGATTGGCTGGAGGCTTGGCAGAAAGTCCAAGACAGGGAAGCCCTAAACTATGGTGACTACCTGAAAAAATACGGATTTGTTGAGGTAAATGAGGTGTACGTGTTCTTTCAACAACTAGGCATGCTTCTGAAGAAAGGTCTCATAGACGCTGACATGATACCGCTCTCCTACGGACAAGTCAGCGTTCAATGGGAGAAAGTGAGACCTGTGCTTGAAGGTGGTAGAAAGAAGTGGAATGCACCGAAACTCGGCAATGAAGTGGAATACCTCATCAGTGCACTGAAGAAAAGAGAACAACGACCATAGAAAAAGCTTTTATCAATCCTTTTGAGCCAGTTTTGGTTTTGCGGAAAAGTTATAGCCCCCAAACCCAAAACCCAACGCAGATATGGCAAAAAAGAAAAACTTAGCTAGCTAGCTAGCTAGCTAGCTAGCAAACGAGCGCATCAACGGCGCTGAGCTAATGTCTTTGCTTGCACATCACAAATGCCTGACAGCCAAAAGTAAACCCTTCTTTAAGGGCTTTCGCAATTATTCTGTGATTCCCGTCCATGACTTCGAATTTTTCAGGTTCCAGTTCCCTCACGGTTATCGGTTTCCTAGCAAACTCGATTTCCTGCAAGCGCCAAGTGTCCACAGCTTGCCACCATTTGTTTGAGGAAAGTATTTTTTCTTCACTTTTAACCATATTAACAATTTCTTCGAGTGAGTAGTAGGTGGGCTTGAAATAGTCGGATTCGTCCACTCCGAGCGGTTTGTAGATTTCCTCATACTCATGTAGAGCGCATCCGCATCTCTTTCTCATATAGAGAGCGTGGTGATAAGCACACAGGCGCTTGATTTTCTCTGAATCCAGAAAGATTTTGTAGAAGAACTCAAAGGATTTGTAAAAGGGGTTGTAGCAGCGAGCTAGCCATCCCGCTTCTTCATTTTTTCTTAGGTGGTTGAAGAAGTCTTCTGAGGTTACGCTCTCATACTCCAAAGTACCACAGCGAATATTGCACACGCCATCTTAATATATCCAGCGGCACGTGCGAAGCACAAACTGGCGTTTTTCTGTTCTACGGAATCAACAAATTCCTTATGAGCCAGTTTGACCACGGTGTTTATTGGCGATATCTATGAATGTCGGGAATACGGGAGATATCTCCACAAATCCATTTTTCCATGTTGCTGAGTGCACTCTAATGTTTTCTCTCAAGCTTCCTGTGAGCCCACCGTTTTCTTTCTTTTAAGAATTTCTTATAATTGAAAAATATATAAGAAAAAATTAAAAGATAATGATTCTAAAGGTTTAACAGGTTTTGAACACCTTATTTTGCTAGCGTGAGAGCATGTGCTTGCACTAATATGGCCTTCTGTGTTCAATGCATTCTTAACTTCTTAACGATTTCCTATTTGGTAGTTGTTTCGTCCGTCAGCATTTTTCTTCGGCACCGTGATTATGAACCGTGCTCCTTCACCTTCTACGCCTGCTTCTCGTATTTGCCAACCGTAAGCCTGCATTATTCTCTTGATAAGAAACAGCCCTAACCCAGTGCCCTTGCCAAAACCTCGTGTGAACAGTTTCTCCTTCATATCCACCGGTATTCCTATTCCATCATCCTCATAAACAAGCAGTAGCTGTTTCGCCTCCTCTTTGAAGCTAACTCTGATGACAGTAGTTTTCTCTCCATATTTCAGAGTGTCATCTATCAAGTTGTAGAAGATTTGTCTAAGGAGGGAGTCTGCTAGAACACTCACACTAGAGCAACTATTGACAACTTTGATTCCCTTCAGGTCGGATATCAATTTGAGGGCTTCTCTCAGCGACCAATCTACGTCAACGTACTTCAGTTCCTCAGCACCCAGCATTTCAAAATCTCTGGAAAACTCTAGGATATCTTTTATTTGTTGAGAGGTACCCTCAATCGCTACCAAAGCCTGCGTGTGTTCTCGATTTTTCTTGGCCAGGAAACATTTGCGTCTATGATTGAAAGCTTGTTCAGAATGTCGTGACGAGTTAGTCCACCTAAGACTAATAGTTTCTCGTTCATCAGCTCCATCTTACGTTGATTCTTTCTCAGCTCTTCTTCAGTTTTCTTGCGGTTGGATACGTCTCTCACTATGTCAACAAAACCGAGTTTCTCGCCATGCTCATCGGTTATAAACGCTACCGTTACCTCAATCGGAATTACATCACATTTCTCGAAAGTGCCCGATACTCGCTTGTCCTGCCCTGACCCAACCTTATTGAATCCATGGAATCCTTAACAGCCTGCGGTCGGTCCTCCTTGACCAAAAAATCAACGATATGCTTGCCCACAAATTCACTCTTGTCAGCAGCCCCGCACATACGGACCACTGCATCATTCACGTCAGTAATGTACCCATACAAATCGCCAATAATAATGCCATCAACAGACATCTTTATCGCGGCAGAAAACAACTCTGATTCCTTGGTTCTCTTGCGAGGAGCCTTTGATGTTTGTCTCACATCGCTTCCTGCTTGTTCTCCCATAATGACTGCAGATTCAGTTTGCTCTTTCTCAGCAGTAGAGGTTGGATTGCCATCTTCAACCGGGAACATGAAAGGTACTTGGAACTGAGAGGTAATGAGAATTATGAATCTGAAATTACGACTTCACCTCACACTATATTGGTATATTCATCAAGTCGCCGAAACTTAAGCGCGCGCTCGAAAAAATGGAGAGGGGTTTGTTTTGTCAGTTCTTTCACGCTCGCCTTTCTTTTAGGAATTTCTTATTATTAAAAATCATATAAGAAAAAATGAAAAGATAATGGAGTGAGGTTTTGGATTGGTTGAAAAGGAGCAATTGGTTCAGGTAACAGAGATGGCTATAGATTGTCTGGTTGGAACTTTCAGGGAGAATCCTCACTTCTTTTATACTGAGAGCGATTTGCATTGCTATCTTTACGATGAAATCTACAACAGACTATCTTCCGTGGATTGGCAGTGTGTTACGGTGGACGAGAAGCGAAGCATTCTGTTGCACAAGGAATACCCAACAAAAGAAAGATACAACGCGAACGTTCCTAAACACGCCAAAAAAGGAAAGCGTGGGCATTTTGACTTGTGTATTTGGAATCCAGAGAAGGCTGAAGAAAGAAGATTTAGAGCAGAGTTGACCGATTTCGAGAAAGAGCAACACACTTTCATTGCGGTGGAGCTTGACTTGATTGAAGGAAATGAAAGCTTGAAACAAGCCGTGCATCACGTGAAATGGGACCTTCTCAAACTCAGAAGCAAGAAGAACGAGGTCGAATATGGCTACTCGCTTATTTTTGTGAGAGACTGGATTCACAGAGACAGCTTCCTAAAGACCATTAAAGGCGATGCAAAGAAGGAAAATAACATTGTTGTGTTGTATGTTGAAAAGAACAATGATGATCGCATCATCAAAACCTTGTCTCAGAAGCCTTTCTTAAACTATGAGCATAATTCCAAATGACGCGCTCCTAGAGCGCACGACTGGTCTACCTCTTTGCAGCCTTTTAGTTCCCTCCGCCTGATAGTAAAAAGAAAAGTTTAAGAAAAACAAATGTGATGGCTACTTTATGCCAGAACTTACGTTTGAAGGAATTGCTGATTGGAAAAGTGGAACAGAGTGTGATCTGACAGTTAAGGGCAAGCATATTGTCACGGTCAGTCCTCCACCTTCATTTGGCGGAAAAGAAGGCTACTGCGTACCAGAAGAGATCTTCGCAGCCTCGCTAGCATCATGCATGAACACATTATTCCTGCTAATCGCTAAAAACTCCAGCTTGGGCCTTAAGAAACTTGAAACCAAAGCAACGGTAAAGATGAACGTTGAGGGTCTCGAGAAACTAATCTTCACCAACGTGCATTTCAACATGAAAGTAAAATTGGCAACAGACAATGAACATGAAAGGAAGAAGACCAATTCAGTGTACAAAATCGCCCAGAAGATTTGTCCCCTCAGACAATCATGGGGAGAAAACGTGCCAATTAGCTTCGAATTGAACTTCCAATAAACATGTACTAGCGCCTACCTCTCTTCAGTCTCAAACAGTCTACCTCTTTGCAACCTCTTAGTTCTCCACAGCCTCCCTATTGCAGAACCAATCAAACTGATAATCACAGTGTTGTTGTTTAGCCATGTTCACTGAATCTGTTCACGTGTGCGCGCGCGGCATCTCTCAGTCGTCCAAGCGCATTTTTCTAATGAAATCTCTAGCTTTTTCAATTTCTCAAATTGTTGACTTATTCTAAGTTCCAACGTATGTTTCTTCTGTAGGTTTTTGTTTAGCCTACTCTTCAACGACTCATGCTTTTCTTTCAATGCCAAACATGCGTTCATTATTTTTCATCTCAAGGTATCTTCTTCGGTCACTGCAATTTTGATTGACAAATCATTTTTGTCCATTTTTGTCGCTTCATATATACATTACTTTTTTCGATTCTTCTTTGGTGCTCACTGAGGGCCAGAGCAGCTGAAGAAGAGAAGGAGAGAGGAAGGGAAAAAATAATCTTCAACCGTTCTGGTTCCCTGCGAGCCTTTTTTGCGAACACTTGTGTTGCAGGTTTGTTCTCAACCTCCGAGAAAAGACTCAACAACTACTAGCTATTAACGAGTTTTTCAGAATTATGCCCGAATTTATTCAAAATCTAATTGTGGCGTGGGTGGAATCATTGAGACTATTGTTCGCATTATAATTGACGATGCTGTCGTGTTTTCAGAGAATTTCCAAATTCCAATTTTCCACTCAGGAAAAAAAATGAAGTCTAAAAGATTTTCCAAAAAATCCTGAATTAGAAATTGGAAAATGGAAAATGAAAATGGATGCGGGGGCAGGTTCTTTGTTATAAGCTTGGTGCTCAGTATTTGCTCGGGTAGCGTACATGACCTTGCGGAAAAGTTATAGCTGAACCGAGAGTGACTCCCTCTTGTGTTTTGGCAAAGTTTTATTTTACTGTGCGATTAGTTGGTGAATATGCTCGGTATAGAAGTTATTCGCGTTCTTTCAATTGTCTTTGTGGTCGGCTTGATTAGCTGCTTTGGTGTGCTCGGATTTTTTAGTAAGAAACGGCGTGACTTGGGCTCAGTCAAAGCCTCCAAGCCCAATGACATTATACTTAATGAGGTTTGGCTTTTACTAATCTTTCCATTTCCACTGGTCTTCTTTCTGGCGGGAGTGGCAGTGCCTGGCTGGGTTTATGGAACGGTTCTGAACCTTACCTTTCAAGGTGCTGAGTTTTTACAAGTTGTTTCCGTGCCTCTCTTCTTAGCTGGCTTAATTCTCAACGGTTGGAGTGACCAGGCCCTCGGCCAACTCATGACACCTCGAATTGAGGTTATGCAGAAGCATGAACTCGTGACTAGAGGACCTTATTCTCGTATCAGACATCCAACCTACACTAGCATCATTATGATGGCTCTAGCGAGCACTCTCTTGTTTCTGAACATAATTATGTTCATAGCTTTTCTCGCCATCTTTGCCATAGCGTATAAGAGGGCAGTTCTAGAAGAGAACCTGCTCGCTTCTGAAGACGGGTTTGGGCAAGACTATCGCGACTACATGAAGAAAACAGGAAGATTTCTGCCAAGATTATAGCGTGTGCTAATTTCAACCACCTTCACACATTCCTTGTTTTCATGTTCTACGCTTTCGACATATTCTTTATGAGCCAGTTTTTGGGTTTGCGGAAAAGTTGTAGCCCCAAACCCAAACCCAAACACACACACAAATTCTACACCATTTTCTACCAAAAGGGATGTGCAGAAGAAAGCAGGCGCGCGTTAACATGCGAGCGACTAAGTAAAATCACTCAGATGCGCGCGCGTTCTTTTTCCAACGTTGAACTTTCCAACTGAATCCGACTATTAGAGCCAGCCATAGCATGCTGTTTCTTCTCTCAAATTGGTTTGGGGTAAAGTTTTATCCCCCAAAAAAAAACGAGGATAACAACGACTACGAACAACGCAAAAACGACGACTACGACGACGGATTAATTAATCAAACCAAACAAAACAAAAAAGACATTAACGCGTAACGCTATTCACTATCATAGGAGGAGAGGTGAATGAAAATTAAAGAATTTTTTGGTTGGATATTCCTCATCTTAGGCATTGCATTACTGATAGCTGGTTGGTGGGCGAATCAATATGTTCAAGCCAATAACACTATAATCGGAGTTTTGTATTCTCAGCCTTACATCGGTTACACTGCCCCATTGGTGATTTGTGGCGCTATTCTGCTTATTGCAGGCGTTTTGATGTTGTTCCTGAAGTACGAAAAAGGCGAAATAAAGTTAGAGTAGACCCACACGCTTCTTCGAAAAAGAAGAAAAAACACCTCAATAAAAACCAGTTTAGATTTTTTACTATACACTTTTATGTTAGCAACATTAAAATCTGAAGCCGCGCCCGAAGTCTATTGAGCACGTGACTGTGCTTAACAGGTCGCATGGCTATAGTGCCTGACCCTTGAAGAGTTGCACAGCACATGTTAGGGGCTTCAAGTGACCTAACCAAGCGTGACGTGGTATTCAGGGGAAAGCTACCTGTGCACACAAGTCACGTGCTATTAAGTAGCGCGCGCTACAATGCAGTGAACCGTAGTTTACCGTAGTGTACCGTACTATCGCATACGCTTGATAAGGCTTACTGCAATTTTTTTGTCAAAAAATGTGCTTGCTCCAAATATGGATAAGAGGAAGAGTTTTCCAACAATTATTTACAGACGGTTCATTCGAGAGTGGCATATTTTGCGCGGTTTCCTTGCCTGCCCTGAAGAAAAACATCTGGAGATATAGGGATACTATTATAATTACTATGATAATAACAACAATCCAACGTTGTTTCTTGCCCTGAGCGCGCGCTATACTTTAAATTACTTGAGCGCGCGCGCAGATAGCTTGATAGTGCTGTTTGACTACCATTAATGAAGCTCTTAGATTCTGGGCTTCCATGATTCTCTTTCGTTTCTCAAGAACATCACGAAGCGCGCTACAGGCTAAGGAGAAGAGTTAGGGAGGTCTGGAATTCTTGGATTCCACTCTTTCTTTTCGCCTCTCAAAAACGCTGCTAACAATAAAGCCTCTTCATTAATCAGTGTTTCAAGTGTCTGCTTACTGCCGTACCTCATGCGTGGAATCTCAAACACCTTATCGAAATAAGCATCCAGCCTCTTCATAAAACCCCTAGTCTTCTCGTCATTCAAATATTGCCTCTTGCCAATCCTGCCTTTCGACAAAACCTCCTGCTTCAGCACGAAATCGGATTTCTTCAAAGCCCTGCAAAACTCAACCACAAAATCGTCTATGAGAAACCTGTACAATTCCATAAAGTCGCACGTTAAACTTGCTTTGCCCGTCTGCGTAGCATGCAGGAAACCCAAAAAAGCTTCAAGTTTCGCGGAAACCAGTGCCTTATGAACCTTCCACGAAAGCATTTCATAGCCAAGATTAAACAGGTTATCCACTCCACTAAAACTCTTGAAGCCAACCCTGTTTGACGGTCTGATCCCTTCAGGAATCAAGCTGAACACTTCAGCAAAATAGTGCCTAGCCATCCTGCTTTCAATGCCCATAAACCGCTTCCTGACAGCCTCAATGCTTCCATCCGCTTCTCCCAACGGAAGATCAAGAGTTTTCCTGCCATACTTCCGCAGAAGCTTGTTCTGCCCCAAAATCTTGCTCGTAATGATCTTCTCCGCAATTTTCAAGCCCCTGCCATCCTTCAAAGCCTCAACCTGCTGAACCCTAGTTTCAACATGGCTGGAATCATCAAAAGACTGCAGCATAGCTACAGGTCTGCCCTTAGCAGTCAAAAACAAACAATCAACATTCCACCAAGCAAGACTGCACAAAGCACCAACCGAAACGCAGTTTTGGCTTCGCATTTGAACCTCTCCAAGCAGCTTCTCAAACAGCGTAAACCTCTGCAAAGTTTCTTTACCTTTCGACACCACAAAAGCACCCTTCTCCATATGCAAAAAGCAGCCCTGCCCATCCATAACGATCTTCTCTGTTTTAGCATTCCGAAAAGGCATCTTTCATTCACGCTCCGTTAGACTTTTCAGGTTTTTTCGGAAACATCTTTTTTATCATGTCAGTATATTTTGTCAGGTTTTCCATCGTCTCTTTCCACTGATCAAAAAATTCTGCAGCAATATCCAAAACCTTCTTCGTTTCAGCCTTATCTAAAGAAACCATCACTGGAGTCAACCGCATGAACATTTCTTTAGGATTCATCTTTCCATAGAGAAGTATAAACTCGTCAAGAGCATCTGCTATTTTCGGAACAGAATGCAACCTAAAGTACATTTCTATAGCTCTCCTCTCCTCATCATTTTTGCTCAGGGACAGAGCGTTCCTTCTCACATTTTCAGGATTCGCACCATTCCGCATCGCAAAGGCTAAACCTCTACTTGAAAGCCAAAACTCGCTGAACTCTCTTCCACGATACGGTTTTATTCTTGCTTTTGTAATCACATCTTTTTTTTCAAGGGTATGAAAAGACTTGTACGTGGCACTGCTGATCATTATTCTGCCACTGATCGTTTGACCTATTTTGTTTATAGTCATAGCTCCATGTTTTGCGAGACAGAGAACGATTTCCTTCTGAAGCTTCGGCAAGTAATCATATTTCGGAATTTTTTTTGACATTACTTATTCCTCAGTCGCCATTTAACTATACTTAACTAAGTCTACACTTATGTAGAGATAGACTTATAAACCTTCCTCAGCAATGGAGAAGGTATGCAGACTTTAAAGAAACAAATAACCGTCATCCTCTGCGAACGATGCGGAAACACATGGCAACCACGAGTCAAAAACCCAGTAAAATGCCCAAAATGCGGACACAGATTCGACTCAAGAATAATCAAACCAGAAGGGCAACAACACTCTGAATTGAGTGTTCCGTTTTCGGAACAAAAAGTGGTAGCAAATCACGAGGCAAACAAGCTTACATTGGGATGATACTACTATGGAACTAAAGAAGCCCTCCACTGCTAGTGAATTGCTACCAGTTTATGACGACAGGCTTTACAACACAAGAAAAATAGCCATGCTCGTAAAATACTGCCTAATCAGCCAATCCATCAAAACAGACCTAGCACCACTAAGCCTCTTCCTCATAGCAGGAACAGAATCAAACAAAACAAAAATACTCTTAAAATTCCAAAAATTCCCATCCACCAAAACAATAGAAAACCTCAGTGCAAAACCTCTCAACGAACTAATAGCTGAACAAGAAAAACAGCAAGAAATATTCCACATCATCATTCTAGACTTCATAAGGCTACTCCAACAAAAAAGCAAAACCTGCGACGCAGTAATAAGTACCCTCCTAAACCTCACAGAAGAAGGCTCAAAGGAAAGCATGTTTTTCGGACAAGAATACAAGCTAGACAAACGCATCAAAATGGGAATAATCACTGGAATAACACCACTACTATTCAGAAAACATTTTGCAAAATGGAACGAAAACGGAGCAATGACAAGATGGCTGTTCTGCAGCTACTATTACACCAAAGAAACACAAAACACGATTAAAACCTTCATCAGCAAAGACCTGCCATACATGGTTTCAGATATAATAGTCAAAGTTAAGAAGCATGGCAAAAAAGACATTCCAATCAACCCAGACATAAGCAGTGCCATAAGGCTTCTAAGCGACGAAGTTGAAGCAAAACTCAAAACTTTCTACGTAACCCGAATACATGGAAAAAATAGAACCAAAATCTACCTAGAAATACAAGGATTCAGACTGCAAAAAATGCTGAGGCTGCTAATTCAGTGCATAGCATACGACAACGGACATTTTGAAGGCGTAAACTACCAAGACTTAGAAATACTCAAAGAAATGGCAGACCTGATTCGACTTCCAGACAAGCCAAAGGGGATATAAAAAATGCCTAGACAACGCACGCCAACATCAGAGGTTAGGGCAAGGATCAACCAGTTAGCCAAGCAGGGATACACCACAACAAAAATCCAGAAAGTGCTGCGCAAAGAAGGAATGGGAATCCGAAAGCAGACCATGTTATGGATAGTGCGGCAATATTATCATAAGCCTGCTCCACAACACCCTGAACGCTTTATTCCAATAAAGTACAGAAGACCTGTTCCTCCTCCTTTGCCTCCAGAAGAAAGACTAGGACGGCACTTGAGCATTTACGGAACGCAGCGCGGCATTCGCAAACGAATTGAAATGTGGGGCAGAGACGGAAGAGAACTCCAGCAGGCTGCCATTCTTGCTGCAAAACACGCGCCACTCGATAGGTTTCTGGAAGTGAATGCCTCAGACCTGCTTCGTAATCCGCATCGCTATTTAGACTTTGGTGGTCACGAGTATGGAGAAAGAAAATTTGCGCAGTACCTTGATAACGAAGGAGGCTGGGATGGTGGAAGACCAGACTTTGAAAGCTGAAGATGTCACTATGGGCACAGACTTCTACGAGTTATTGGAGCGCGTCGTCATCGGAAGCTGGTATGATGGTACGGCAATGTACGATTATGACGTTCGTCCATTAGAAGAAACGATTTACTGGGCACACAGGGCGTGCAAGTGGCATCATTTAGGAGGATACAGCGTGTGGAGGACAAGCAGCAAAACACTGCTGAACCATGACGGCAAGCGTGTCATCAACAGGTGGCGTATTGCTTCTTATCATGTTGTTTTCAATGAGCCTGTAACTCCGATAAAAGCTGCACACGTCAGGTGCTGGGTAGCGTTGTTAAGTGGCAATGAGCATCTTGCTCGCTGGTGCATTCGGCAGGACATTAAAGAGAGTGCCACCTTAAGGCTGGGAAAGAAGGGCAGCAAGGGCATTCCGCGTCTCGTGTTTCACTGGGGCAGTCAGGATAAGCAGATTAAGGTTTTCAAAGAAGCACGAAAATTCGTGTTGAACATGATCAGGGAAGCTAAACTGCTGAATAAAGGCGCGGTGCATAAGGCTTGCTTTATGAAATATTACGATCTTCGCGGTGCTTATCCGAAGTGCAGGAAATGCCCTGAGAGGCTTCCTTGCTTGCAGGGTTTCAGCTTGCAGGTGAGTAAACTTTACAAGAATTTGAGCGAGAATTTGGAGGTGACTCAGAAATGAGTGATGGGAAATGGACGAATGCTGGTTACATCACGTACTCGAAGAGTGGAAGTGACAAGTTGGTGATTATGGTGCGTAAGCAGCGTTATGTTACTAATCCTGTGGAGGTTCGGAAGGTGCTTGATAGGCAGATTCCGTACTGCTCGATCCGTCAGCCTCCAGTAGTGCAGCAGAAGGAGAAAAGCTTGGACCCCATCGTGGACATCTTCTACGACGGCACGGGCTATGGCAACCGCATCCTCGTCCCGCACCTGGCGTTCTGGGCGCAAAGGGCGCGATGAATCGCGCCCTTTGCGCCCAACACCCCGTAAAATGATTTCGTTCTAATGATGCAATCCCCATCTGTTGACTTTGACAACTATTAGGACTACAATCCGAAATATGCCAAAGGCTCCACTCGTTTCGATCGGCGAAATCCGCGGTTTCCGCCGCGACCTCCGCGTCCTGGAGCGGATCGTCCTCTCCAACGTCAAGGAGGAGGCCGTCTGCTGCGGCGTCTCCACGTCGCAATGCCACATTCTCCTCGAACTGGACGAGCGGGGCGTCACGCCCGTCGCCGATCTCATCGCCTACATCGGCCTGGAGAAAAGCACGGTCAGCCGAACGATCGACGGACTCGTCACGCTGGGCTTCGTCGACCGGCGGGAGAATCCGGAAAACCGGCGCAGTCAGCTTCTCGAACTGACCGCACGGGGAGTCCAGGCGGCCGCCTCGATCCACAAGGCCTGCGACGCGCGATACGGCGGGATCCTCAACCGGCTTTCGAAGACCGAGCGGACGACGATTTTGAAGAGCATGGGGAAACTCACGCAAATACTCATAGCGCGGATTCCTTCCGCAACCGAAGATAATGGTCGAAATCCGCGATATGTAGCGATTGAAAATTTGCGCGTACCGCGCAAGAAAACTGGGATACATAGCGCGGATTCCTCCGCAACCGAAGAAAATGGTCGGAATCCTCGATATGTAGCGATTATTTGTTTTTGCGCGAATAGCGCAAAAACTGGGAAGGAATATCAAACAGGAGGATGACGATGGAAAATGCTGCGGCAACGGCGATTGAATCGAACCCTGCCAATCTCCAATCGTCCCCGATCATGACCGTGTCCAGTCGGATCACGTTCCGTGACAAACTGGGATCGTGGGGCTCGCGATGGGGAATCAACAGAATGCGCTTCTCCGTGGCGCCCGGGTTGTATCGGCTCGGGAAACCGACGCCGGATTCCCCGGTCTTCGTCACGGCCAACTATAAGATGACGTTCGACCTCCTTCAGGGCTTCGCTTGCGGGAACGGACTCGTGGATCCTGGTCCTCGATACGAAGGGAATCAACGTCTGGTGCGCCGCCGGCAAAGGCACATTCGGCACGATGGAATTGGTGGGCCGCATCTTCTCCACGGGACTGGACAAGGTCGTCTCGCATCGCAAGCTCATCCTCCCCCAGCTCGGGGCGAGCGGCGTCACGGGCCACATGGTCAGGAAGTTCACCGGCTTTTCCGTGATCTGGGGCCCGTGGAGGCGCGGGATATTCCGGCCTTCATGGCGAACGGAATGAAGGCGACGCCGGCCATGAGGGAAAAGCGCTTCCCCATGAAGGACCGGCTCGTGCTTACCCCCATCGAAATCGTTCAATCGTGGAAGATCTTTCTTCCCGCTCGCGGCGGTCGCCGCCGGCGCTCTTCTGCTCTCCGGCCGTCCTTTTACGCCGACCGGATACCTTCTCGGCTTGATCCCCTTCGTCCTGGCGATCCTCGTCGGAAGTTTCTTTGTGCCCCTGCTTCTGCCCTTCATCCCGTTCCGCTCCTTCGCTCTGAAAGGCGCGATCCTGGGCGCGCTGTCCGCCGTCGTCTACGCGCTTCTCGCCGGCATCGGGCTCTGGACGGGCGTGGGATATGCGCTCCTTATCGGAGCCGTCGCCTCCTTCCTGGCCATGAATTTTCACCGGAGCGACGACCTTCACCAACCTGACCGGCGTCAAGAAGGAAATGCGCATCGCGATCCCGTCGCAGATCGTCGGAGCCGTCGCCGGCGTCGCCCTTGTCCTCATATTTTAAGGAGAAGTCCATGGTTTATCTGAAAAACGTCCCCACTCTGAAACTCCAAAGAGACGCCTGCACGGGCTGCGGAATTGCCTTGATGTCTGTCCGCGGTCGGTCTTTCGCCTGGAAGGCGGGAAGGCCGAAATCATGGATCTCGATTCATGCATCGAATGCGGCGCCTGCGCGAGGAATTGTTCATTCGGCGCCCTCTCCGTTCAAACGGGAGTCGGATGCGCCGCGGCGGTCATCCTGGGAGCCCTCAAGGGAACCGCGCCGACGTGCGGCTGTGACGGCGGAGAACCCGGCGGAGGTTGCGGGCAAGAATGCGAAAGTTACTGGGCGGGCTGCCATGCGTTTGGGATTTTTAAAATCCTGGTGCTAATCCGATTCACAGTCTTTCTGGCATCGACAAATAACCTTTTTCTTGACAAGACCTAAGATAGCATAAAAGAATTTCCGGAGGCGGGAAGTGAACACCGTCGTAAAAACCGTTTCAACCAAGAAGGAACATCGTGATTTTGTCTATTTTCCATACAGGCTCTACAAGAAGATCCTGAAAATCCCGAATTGGCCCGCGCCTCTTCTTGTCGACGAGAAGACCCATCTCGACCGCAAGAAATATCCGTTTTATGAACATGCCGAAATGCAGGAGTTCCTCGCCTACCGGGACGGAACGCCTTGCCGGCCGGATAGCGGGGATCATCGATGCGCAATACGCACAAATACAAGGAAGCGAAGGTCGCCTACTTCGGCTTCTTCGAATGCGTCAACGATCGGGAATGCGCATTCGCGCTTTTCGACGCCGCGCTTTCCTGGGCCCGAGCCAAGGGAATGAACCGGATCATCGGTCCCATCAGTCCCACGACGAACCACATCCTCGGAACATTATTGAACGATTTCCAGGGCATTCCCATGATTCAGGTTCCCTACAATCCCGGAGTATTACCCGAAGCTCTACGATGCCTACGGATTCTACAAGGAGAAGGACCACTTCGCCTTTTTGGTGACGCCGGACAATATCAAGCTCTCGGAAAAACTGCACCGCGTCGTCAACCTCGTCCGAAAAAACAAGCGCGTCGTGTTCCGTCCCGTGAACATGAAGGATTACGCGAAGGAAATCGCGATCGCCAAGGAACTGTACAACAATGCATGGAAGGACAATTCGGACTTCGTGCCCTTCACCGACGACGAATTCGACTTTCCTGGCGAAGGACCTGAAATTGGCGATCATCCCGCAATTGACATACCTCGCCTTCGTCGACGGAAAACCCGCGGGCATCCTCATTTCCCTGTACAACTTCAATGAAATTTTCGTCCGGATGAACGGCAGGCTCCTTCCCTTCGGAATTTTCAAGCTGCTTTTCGGCGCCAAGAAAATACCGAAACTCCGGCTGACCCATCTGGGAGTCATCGAAGAATATCGTCACATGGGCCTCG
>CAWJIF010000001.1:0-19636 GCA_963842875.1 Candidatus Bathyarchaeota archaeon | reverse complement strand
TTGCCTCCCACACATTAAATGTTGGCGACATCAGAAATGAGCAAACTAGTCGTTGTTTCAGCAAAAATTCCAGAAGACGATACAAAGAACTATCGCTTCGCATTCCAGAAAAGACAGAAGCGACTTCATCCGCGAGGCAATAATGGAAAAACTAGAGGAAACACCGCGACCTGATAAGATCTTAGAACTAGAAAACCGCATGGGAAAAGTCGAAACCGAACTGGCTGAAATTAAGAAATACCTCGCAGAACTCGAAGTCTTAACATTCGAACACGGGAAAATAAACCCCCACACGTTCTGCATTGACGAAATCGACCACAAAATCATAGACTACCTACTGCACTATAAGGGCGCAACAACCCCTGAACTAGCAGACTATACCAAAACCAATCGTTGGCTGGTTCTAAACCGCTTGAGAAAAATGCAAAAAACCTCTAAAAAACAACTCGGGAAATCTATCATCATCTATTACGCGGGTGAAAAGCAGGGCAAATATAAGGCATGGTGGCTAAACGAAGAACTAATCGAAACATAAGTAACAATTAAATCCTCTACTCTGCTGATTCTGCTTCCAGCGGAAAAAAAGGGCCCGTGGCCCAGTCTGGATAAAGGCGCCGAACCGTTTCTGGCTGCAGGGCGGTGCGTAAGCCTCCGGAGCCGGTGAACCTGGGTTCAAATCCCAGCGGGCCCGCCAGTAATAAGCTTCACATCATCCCCACGCAACTAAGACATATCTGGATCCAAATATAGGGGTCTGCATCAATTGCACGTGCGCGCTTGAGGTCAGATTGAAGTTAATTCCTTTTTCCAGGATTGTCAAAAGTCTTTTTTTGAAATCTTCTTTGCATTGGGGATAGCTAGTTCTTGACTGAGAAACAAGGTCTTCACGAAGGTCAAGATTCGTGTCTCGTGAGGGTTAATCTTTAAAACTGTGAGAGTGTAATGTATGGCTATTTATTTGAGAGGTGAAAACTGACAATGGTTAAAGTAGACGGCTACAATGTTCCAGAGGGAATCTACTACAGCAAAGAGTACGAATGGGCTAAGGTTGAAGGCGACAAAGTACGAATAGGCATCACTGACTTTGCACAAAAACAACTCCGAGAAATCGTTTACGCTGAAATCCCATCTATAGGCTCTGTGTTGAAGCAGAATGAGCCTTACGGCACTGTGGAATCGGTGAAATCTGTTTCTGACCTTGTGGCACCCATAAGCGGGACAGTCGAACAGGTCAACATGGACGTGCAGGGTAAACCAGAGTTGTTGAATGAAGACCCATACAACAAAGGCTGGCTGCTAGTGATTAAGCCGAGTAGGATGGATGAATTGAAGAGTCTGATGGATGCCAGCAAGGCGGTTGAGTGGCACAAGAGTTTGCTGAAAGAGGCCAAGTAGTTTGCCTCGGCGAATCGTCATCATAGGCGCACACGCTGCTGGCGTAGACGCTGCTGCCGCTGCACGGAAGACAGATAGAACTGCAGAGATTACTCTGATTAGCAAGGAGAGACGTGTGGGTTATTCGCGGTGCGGGATTCCCTTTGTAATCGGTGGCCACATCCCAAAATTTGATGACTTAATCGTTTATCAGCCTACGTATTACAAGATGAACAAACTCGACCTAAAAACAGAAACAACAGTGACCCACATCAATAAGGATGCGAAGACCGTTGAAACGGTAGATAAGACTGGCAAAATAGAGACTTTGCCTTATGACAGTTTAATCATGGCAACCGGCGCTTCTCCTGTGATACCGCCGATTAAGGGCAGGGAGAAGCAAGGAATTTTTGTCGTTCGTACTTTAGAAGATGGCGAACGGATTGACAAGGCGATCAAGGTAGGCGCGAAGAGCGGCGTTGTTATTGGCGCGGGTTTGATTGGGCTTGAGGTGGCGATGGCGTTTGTGGAGCGGGGCCTGCAGGCTATCGTTGTAGAGCTTCTGCCGCAGACCTTGCCAGCGATGCTCGATGCGGATATGGCCAAGATGGTTCAGGACAAATTTGAGGAGAGAGGCGTGAGGATAATCACTGGTGCGGGCGTCAATGAGATTCTTGGCGGCGAAAAGGTGACCGGCGTGGTTGCTGGTAACGAGCAGATTCCTGCGGACATCCTGGTAGTTGCGACGGGTATTCGTGTCAATAACGAATTAGCGCAAGAGTTAGGTTGTGCCATGGGTACGTTTAAGGGGATTCTGACGAGTATGCGCATGGAGACGAGTGTAAAGGACATTTACGCTGCTGGAGATTGTGCGGAGGCTGTGAGTTTGATTACACATAGACCTGTGTTGTATCAGTTGGGCACAGTTGCTGTGCGGCATGGCAAAGTAGCTGGGACTAATGCGGCTGGTGGGTATGCAATGTTTCCTGGATGCTTGGGTTCTTCTACTACGCAGTTGTTTGACCTAGAGATTGGCGCTACTGGTTTGACTGAGGCTTTGGCGAGTAAAAATGGAATTACACCATTGGTTGGAGCGGTGTCTTCGAAGACCAGGGCGGATTACTATCCTGGGGCTTTGCCGATTAAGATTAAGTTGGTGTTTGACCAGGAATCGGAATTGCTGGTTGGCGGTCAAATTGTCGGAGGTGAGGAGGTTACGCAGCGAGTTAATGCGTTGTCCTTTGCTATTCAGAAGCAAATGACGCTAAGAGAGTTGATGAAAGCAGATATGCCTATACGCCGCCTTTGTGCGAAACTTGGGAACCCATGGTGTTCGCAGCAGAGACAGCACTGAGAAAAATACGATAAACAAACACTCTCTTTCTTTTTTTATACTTACGTTAATCTTTCGAGTTGTTGAATCTTGCTAACCAAGTAAGACAAAAAAAATATCGAACACACAAATAATCTCACTACTACTCAAAAGGGAACCACTAATTCACTAATCCTATTTGCATCATGAACAAACCGAGCCTAGCGCGCGCTAGAGGGATGCCATCATACAGACCCGGAAGCCTAGCCTTGGCACATTTGGGGCTAATAGAAAGGCCTAATAGGGCGCCAAGAACGTGCACTTTTGGAAAGGATATCTTTAAAAGACAAATCTCCAAACAAATACTACAGAGTAGCAATGTCCTCCATCAAACATTACCTTCAAAAAACCTACTGGAGAATAACAACCTACAAACCATCCACATTCGCAATCGCTTTCATAGTTCTCGCTGTAGCAATCTTCCTCCTCGGCGGCGGCGTATACGACATCTTGGAACAAAGCTCTATCCCAATAGCCATATTCAGCACAAGCGGAGGCGCAGGCAGCTTCATCTTTCTCTACCCATACCCAAGCCTAAACGACCAATTCATCGCAGAATCAGTCTTTATAATGATCCTTTACGCCATTGGCATTATGGGATTCCTAATCACTTATCAGAGCACAAAATACGCCTACAAACCTCGCCAAGCTTACATCATGTTACTTGCAGGCTTGGTCTTTATAATTCTAGCCTACTTACTCCTGGAAGTCATCTTCTACGATCGAACGCATTAACCAACGCACAACTTGCCCGTCTCCAACAACAAAACGCCGTCAACACTTACCGTAGGCTTCAGCAAGATTCCATCCATGTGAATGTTACTTTTGCTATGCCCCCCAGGATAGGAACTGTTATCCCCCAAGGCAACATGTACAGTGCCTAAGACTTTCTCATCCTCCAACACCGCACCTGTCAAACGCGCCTTAGCATTAGTTCCCACACCCAACTCGCCGACATTAAACGCGTTTGCATCACCTCGCCTCAACAGACTCTCCAATCGTCCAGCGTCCGCGCCATCAAACCGCACCGCCCACCCATCCTTCAACGTCACACGAACAGGCTGCGTAACAATCTTCCCCAAACTATCAATAGTCAAAACACCCTGCGTCGTCCCCTCCACAGGAGCCAAACATGCCTCTCCCGCGGGCAAATTTCCCCACAGATTAGGCGGCTTATGATACAAACCAGTATCCCTCAGGCATTTTCGCTCTTCAATGGACATCATCAGATTTGTGCCGGAAGGCGTGGTAATTTCCACAATTTTCCCTTTATCAAGAACGTCTGAAACCAAATTCGTCAAACGCTCCACCTCATGGTAATCAGCTGTTAATCCACCCACGCTCATCATGTCCTCCGTGATGCCCGGCATACTAGCAATCCTCACACCATTCTTTGATGCTTCTCTTCGAGCGTCTGTATGACTAAACGATGTGCTCGTGGGAATCAAAACTACATCTGAAGCCTTCATAGCCTCAGCAACTGGCTTAGGCGGTTCCAACCCACTTCTCTCAAGCGGCCTCATCACTGAAATCACGGTAGTCGCTCCCAAACTTGACGAAGCGTAAGCAAATGCCTCCGCAAGCTTAACCTTCCCAGTATCAGTCATAACTAGAACAGCTTCTTCTGGCTTGATATTCATACAAACTTCAACAGCAGTTCTCGCGCCCTTCATTAGTTGAAGACCGGTAAACATTCCTTTTTCACCACGGCTCTTTCTTCACGCCTATACGATATGCAAAAAGGTTAGTTAAAAGGTGTATGGGCGGAGTAATGATGAAAACCACGACAGCAACCTGCCAAGAAGGCGGAGAGACAAACAGAGAAAAAAGAAGCGCACCGGCAACAAAATCCAACTGATCCGCAATAGGAAGAGAGGCACCAGGTGCAAGATCAAACCGTCTCTTCACAAAAGCCTCTGCAAGATCGCCCAATAAGGCGCCCAAAGAGACGACAAAACCAAGCAATACGCTGTAATCTATGTTTAACAAACTTAGCCCAAAACCGACGAGGGTTCCGACAACTAAACCAGAAATAAATCCCCTCACAGTTTTGTGCGACCCAAAAATAGGCTTACCGTCCAAAAAGAGGCTACCACCATCCAACGGACGTCCACCACCGAAAATCACAGGCACGGCATTGGCGCAGTAAGCAGGAAAAATAAACACCAAAGCATCAATTACAAGATTGCCAAACATGCCATTTCAACCTGGATACGCGTAATCTTTGATTCCTTCTTCGACTATTCGTAAGAGGCAATTCTGCGGACGTAAACGTTGAGGATGCTTCTCCAAAACCGCTCTAATTACCCCGCTTTGTGAGGTTAGTTTCAAGTTAATCACAACATTTGACCAAAACTTCAAAACTCTTCGCGCCACGGGCTCAAAATCAACGTCATGTGCCATAAAAACACTCCGCACTTGACTAGTAACAAGCGCCGCTACTTTGCGGGTTTTCGCGATCTGCGCCAAGTATGCCATCTGCCTATTCAATTCTCTATTCAGTCTAAACGTTTCCTTACTTTCTCCTCCTAACTCGGCACTATACAAAGCCGTAATCGTGTCGACGATTACTAAGCCTACTTTCTCAGTCATGTATTCGTCGAGTTTATCTAATATGGCAGATTGTTCCTTGAATGTAGTCGGCTTTGCGAGAATTATGTTTGGAGCGACTTCTTGGGCATCGCCCACGGCGATTTGCGTTAATCTTTTTGCAGAAAATGTGCTTTCAGAGTCTATGAAGATTGTTTTGTAGCCTATCCGTGCACAGCTTACTGCGCATTGTATTGCCAAGGTGGTTTTACCCGTTTCTGCTTCGCCATAAAGCAGATGCATGGTTTCGGCTGCGAATCCACCATTTAACAGCTTGTCTAACCCGCTGGAGCCCGTTGGAATTGTAGGACGCAAGTGCTTCACATCAAAGCGAATATAAGTCTCAAAATTAATAATTTTGTCTCATTATAAACTTTAAGGGAAACAAACAATGAAAGCAAAAATCGCCGTTGCCACAGTTTCTGGGAAGGCGTACTATTTTATAGTGAATGAACTGAAAAGAAAAAAACTATCCTTCTTAAGCCTTATGCCCACCGATCCCATCCCCTTTGATATAAAAGTTGTCATCACGACAGAAAAGGAACAACAACAAGTAACCCACCCAAACATCCTCATCTACAAAGACGACTCAAACCCCGCCGAAGTTGTTGCAGAAGCAACAAGAATAGCACAGGGGAAAACAAGCTATGAAAAAATAGTTGTTGGCATAGACCCAGGCAAAACCTTTGGAATTGCTGTGCTTGGCGACGGTAAAGTAATTGAAACCGCAAATGGTTCTAGCGCAGAGGAAACATTCAGAACCGTTAAAGATGCTCTCAAGAAAATGCCGGCTAGAGTTTTTGTCATTCGGGTTGGTGATTCTGCTCCAACCTATGCTGAGGATTTGCTGCGTTTGCTCGATGTAAATTTGCCGGGAAATGTAGCGATAGAAATGGTAAGTGAGGAAGGAACAACTCGTTTAAGTACTGAATTGTCTAATAGAAAAGGAGCTAGAGATGTCATTTCGGCAATAAAGATCGCAGGAAGGTTTGGTCGCCCAATCAAAAGGAGTGAAAAAAGTGAACAAAACCGTTGGAGCAGGCAAGACACTTCTCGTTAACGGCCCAGCATCATTAAGTCTCATGTCAGGATACGTCGAGGTTTTTGGCGCCCCACTTAAACCAGGCGAGAGAATAGTCATCCGCGACGCAAAACGGATGCCGTTTGAAGTTAAGAAAAAAGCCGAGTTTAACATAATGCTGGGTGAAAGCGCTGGAACAGAAGAAATTGAAGGAAGCACAGTCCCTCAATCATGGAAGAACTCTGCGGAAAAAATTCTGGGGCTAGAGAAGAAACCATTGACTGTGATGATTCTTGGAAAAGTGGACGTGGGCAAGTCTGGATATTGCACATTCCTTGCAAACATGGCATTAAGGAAAAGGTTGAAGGTTGCAGTTGTTGATGGAGATTTAGGGCAGTCCGACGTTGGACCACCTGCTTCAATTGGCTTTGGACGCATTAAGCGACCGATAAAAGACCTTTTCGAAGTAAATGCTGAGAGCGTCTGTTTTATCGGAGTGACAACTCCAAGTGGTGTGATGGAAAAGGTTATCGACAGTTTGGCAATGATGAAAAAAGAGGCTCAGGAAAGGACTGATGCTGGATTTTTGATGGTTAACACCGATGGATGGGTTGAAGGTGAAGATGCCGCCAAATACAAGTTGGCATTGACAGAACATGTTAACCCAGACATTGTTGTGGGAATACAGCAACAAGACGAATTGACAAACATTCTCAGCAACATAAAAACCGAAACAATAACCGTAGAAACACCACAAGCTATCAAACAACGAGACCGAGAAAAGCGTAAAGTCCTGCGGGAACTTGGCTACAAAAAATACTTGAAAGGCGCAAAAGTGCTAACATTTCCTCTGAGCTGGATGCGGATCGAAGGTGTCCCACTGGGCACGGGTGTGTCACCAGGAAAATTACAAATGCGCAAGATTCAGGACTTGCTCGGTTTATCCCCACTTCACAGCGAAGAAACCTCCACAACTATTTTGCTCGTTCTGGGCACACAGCAATGGGTACACAGAGACGGAATAAAGGCTGTTGAAGAAAACTTTGGCAAGAAGGTACAAGTTATCCGCGAAGGTGAAGAAGAAGGACTCCTAGTATCATTGCATAACATAGATGGAAACTTCTCAGGAATAGGCATACTCCACGGAATCGACTACCAAAGAAAAACAATGAAAGTATACACACCAGCAAAGGGAAAGGTCTCCACGATAAGCGTGGGACAAATAAAACTCGACAGAGATTGCAGAGAATTAGGACTCAACCCTATCTCAACTGAAATCTAAAATACTAATCAACCAAAAAACACAGCCAGCTCGTGCTCTATGAGTCCTTCTTTGTCAGGAAGCGTTTTCATGCTTCTCCGAATCCATACAGGCAAAAACCTCTGACAATAGGACGTTGCAAAGCGGTAATCCAAGAAAATTATTGCGCCCTTATCTTCGAGTGTCCGTATTGGCCTGCCAGCGGCTTGGGCAGCCTTCTTCAACGCGGGCATTACGTAGCCGTATTCGCGTCCAAGTTTTGGAAAGCGTTTTTCGTAATAATCAATTTGTGCCTTGACTTTCGGCGTCGGCTCGGCATAGGGAACACCGACAATACAAACCGAATTCATCTGATCCCCCGGATAATCTGCACCTTCTGAAGATCGCCCACCTTGCACCCCGAGCAACACAGCGCCACCCCTTTGTGCGTACGATTTGAAATGCTTTATGAGATGCTCGTTTTCTTTTGATTTCATGCCTCGTTCTTCGTGGAAAAGCGGCTTTTCAACTGCCTCTTCTATCCCAGCCTTAAGCAAGGCGTCTAAAACCTCATAGGATGCAGTGAATATGCCTATGTTTGCCGGAGTGTTTTTTGTCACTTCTGTTATTTGCTTGATTATTTTCTTGTACATGTCTGGCGTTCTTTGTTCCATGGCGGTTGTAACGCCGAGGCATATCAGTGACAAGACGTGTTCTTTAGGAAAGGGTGATGGGACAGCCTTTTGTAACGTGTCTTCTGGCATGCCTGTTATTTTTACGTAGGATTCTAACGGTTCAAGAGTGCCTGACATTATGATGTTAGAATAGACTGCGGAAAAAATTGGCTTTGTAATTTTCGATGGATCCAATGCCACAATTTCGAGTCTTGCTGAGGTGGTGTCGCTTTTTGTGATGTATCTACTGATGGTATGGGTAAAAGCTTCATCTTTTATTGTTTCAAGCCAAGTTGAAAAGAACTCGCCCATCCGATGGATGTATGATTGGGGAAACTTGCCTTCAGAGAACAAACGTTGTCTAACCCGGTTTCCTGTCTCATGCAGATGGTCGAAGAAAGCCTTTGAGTCGCCTATCTCTGTTTCCCGCTCAACCATTTCAATAAATAATTCTGGATCAACAAGCGCCTCTCTTCCCGCTTTTGACGTCATCTTCTCAATTATCACCCTCAATATGGAGGAAAATGCGGTGATGTCTCGGTAACTGAATTGTTTCGCCTCTTGCTCGGCTTGTCGAACGGAGAAGAGGGAGAGGCTGTCGCTTGCGATTTCTATAGCAGTGTCTGGCAAGTTGTGCGCTTCATCGACCACCAAGACAAGCTTGGCTAACGGTCTTTCCAACTGCTTAAGGAACGCTGGACGGACTGCAGGGTCGAAAACGTACAGGTAACTTAGCGCAACCACGTCAACTTCGCTTAGAATGAGCTTTGTAATTTCGTATGGACAGAATTTCTCTTTTCGGCACAGTTCTTGAATTTCGGTTGCGGTGTAAGCGTTTGATGCGATGTGCAGTTGTAGTTCGATGCAGGTTTCTGCTTTTGTTTCTATATTAGTATAGTATGGGCATTGGTGTCTCTTCTTCAGGAGTTCGCAGATTTCCATCGCGGATCTCGCGTCTGTAGGACGACGGGTAATCATGGGGTGACAGCACATTTCGCTTCTTCCACGAAGAGAAACGCCTGAAACGTTTTGGCGTTTTGCGATTGCTTTCAGTTCTTCTATGACTCTGTCATGTTGTCGGTGTGTTTTGGCAACGTAGAGTATCTGCATGTCATTCTGTTTAACAGTAGGTAAGCATGCGGAAAGGGCTGAAACAGTTTTGCCAAGCCCGTTGCTTCCCTCAACAACCGCTTGTCTCCGCTTTTTAATCGCCTCATATAGCACATTTATGAATTCATCTTGGTAAGGTCTAACTGTTCGGTATGGAAAGTATTCTTCGACTTCCTCTGGTAGTCTGGGCATGAAAGTTAATCCTCTATTCGTTTAGAAGGGCATAAGCTGTTGACTGGGCATTGTTTGCAAATTGGCTTCAACGCTTTGCAATACCTTCGCCCTAGCATAATTAGCAACAGATGCACCGCCAAGAAATCCTCGGGCGCATAAAGCGATTGCAACGCAATTCGAATGCCTTCGTAATTCGCCTTTGCTGGTGCAAGTCCAAGTCTTTTAGAAACTCTATTTACATGTGTATCAACTGGAATTGTTGACTTTCCCGCGCTGAAGAGCAACACAACATCCGCGGTTTTCGGTCCAACTCCTGGCAAAGTCAAAAGCGTTTTTCTCGCCTCTTCAAAGGGCATTAAATGGACCAAGTCTAAAGAACCATTAAACTTCTCCAGAACGATTTGTGAAACATTTTTAATAGTTTTAGCCTTGTTTCGGAATAAGCCAGCAACTCGCAAAGCATCTTCAATTTCTTTTTCGTCAGCCTTCGCTAGGACTTCGGGCGTTATTTGAAACTTTTTCGAAAGTCTTTCGAACGCTTTTGCAGTATTTTTGCCAGCAGTGTTTTGTGAAATGATTGTAACGATAAGCGTCTGGAACGGATTTCTCGTAGATGAAGCCCAACGTGGCATGGAAAAATTGTTTTTCAAGATGCTTAAGATTTCGTTAGCTCTTGTTACGGTCATTTAGTTTTCGCCTTTGTTGAAAACAATAAATAGTGATTGGGAGTGCTATAAATAACGTGGCGGGTTGCTAATGACCCATACGACGGTGTTTAAGGATGAGATTGAAGAGGGCAGTGTTCATTTTCTTGGGATTTACTTAGAAACTAAGAATGCATGCATTGTGCTCCTGAGCGAAGGTGAGGACCAATTGGGCACTTTAGCTGTTGCTATTCCGCCTTCGTCTCAAACGACTGCTCCGTCTTTGTCTTCAGTGCTAATGGGCGACCGAAACATGACAACTGCACGAGCTTTTGCTGAACGTCTGGCGGCAAAAGTGAACAAAATCGGCTTGGTGTCTATTTATCTAAAATCAACAAGCGAAGGAGAAGCCACCCCGGTCCTTTTGCGACTTTTCGAGAGAGTCACTCAAGCAAGACCAATCGCAGGACAAGAAGGTGTTCAAGTATGAGTCTTCGAAGTTTTTTAGAAAGAAAAGAAGTAGAGAATCAAATCATTCGCGTGAAGGAGGAAGTTTCGCCTCATTTTGAGATTTCATCAATCGCGCGCGCTTAAACAAGCCAAAAGAAAAATTTGAACCTGCAAAAATCCCAGTAAGCAAAAGTGTTGAAAGAATCTTGGAGAAACTCGAAAAAGAAATGAAGAAGAGCAGAACTTGAGCAAAAGCGCGCCCTATTTGACACTAGTGAATTAGAACTTTGCAGTTCTTCAAACGAAACAGTTCGTCACTGCGTGGCTAATTTCCTTAGTTCTTCGCAACGATATATGGTCGATTCGTGGATTTTTTGGCGAAGCTCTTCGCCAGACACGCCTTGTTCTCTGAGTAACGCCATTTTCTTCGCCAACTCCTCGTCGCCCAAGTGCTGAAGCCAATTCTCAAAGTCCCTGCGCGGCATGTGAAACTCGATAGTCCGTGCATCAATTTTTTGAATCTTGTCGCAAAAATCTTGAAGGCTATTCGCTTGGATGCTCAAGTTCTGTCCAATTCCACTGTAAAAGTGGAAAGCGTCTTCTGGCGGTTTAGTATGTAGAATTTGTAAGGCTTGGTGTTTCGTGATTTTTGGTAATCCTAAGGCTTCTTTTCCGAGTTCTGTGATTACGTAATGGCTTTTTTCTGGTGAGGAGACGTATCCCATGTTTTTGAGATTGAGCAGGTGCATCATGGCTTGCTGGTTTTTTATTCCCAACTGTCTTGCAATCTCTAATGGCTTTACGGGTCTTCCTTTTTGCCACAACGCTTCAAGAATTGTTTTTTTGGTTGGATTCAACTGCATTATCACCGTATCCCCTTATAATTTGCCACTATCTAATAGGACTAATTAGCTTTTCAATTTTTGCATAGCACGCGCCTGTTTGAGAGAAAAATCAATAGAGTATGCTTTTATAGTGCTCTATTCTTCTTTGGAATTAATTCATGGGATTTCGGAGAGACAACAGAAATGAAGATGGCAGTGCTAGTGTACGAGTATCCGCCCAAAATCGTCGGCGGTTTGGGTACTTACGCAGCAGAGATTACGAGAAAGTTCGTTCTGCTTGACCAAGAGATTTCAGTCTTTACCATGAACGATGACGAGGGAAGTCTTCCAACAAGAGAGCTTTGGCGAGGCGTAGAAATTCACCGTCCACTGCACATTGACGTTGCTGACTCTCTTCCCGACGTGATTGCAGAAGACGTGAGAAAATGGGGGAGGGGCATACAACTCTTTTCAAAGATCTTGGTTTATAATTATTTAAGCGCTTCAAAAATCATCAACGAACTCGTATCAAAAGAGGGCTTCCAATTCGACATAGTCATTGCCCATGACTGGCTCTCCGCCATTGCGGGGATCACAGTCAAAAGAGACTTGAGCTTGCCCTTTGTCTTTCATGTGCATTCTACTGAGAAAGGGCGAACGTTGGGCAATGGTTCTGAAGTGGTGAACAACATAGAACACCGTGCTGGGCAAATGGCTGACATGATCATAACCGTCTCAAATGCAATGAAAGAAGAACTCATCGGTTTAGGGTTTCCTCCAGAAAAAATAAACGTGTGCTACAATGGCGTTGATCCTCAAAAATATAGCTCAGACAAAGTAAGCGCAAGCGAAGTGAAAAGGATAAGGGAGCTTTACGGAATTAAGGACGACGAGTTAATGATACTTTTTGTTGGGCGATTGGTGTGGATAAAGGGCGTAGACAAGCTAGTAATGGCGATGCCACTGATTCTAAAGGAAATTCCAAACGCCAAACTCGTAATCGTTGGACTCGGCGAAATGAAAGAACATGCAGAAAAGATTGTGCAAAGCCAAAAGCTTCAAGATCGTGTCAAATTTCGTTATGAGTTTGTGCCAGAAGAAGAGCGCATAGCGCATTATGCTGCTTGTGATGTTGCGGTTTTCCCAAGCTTGTATGAACCTTTTGGCATTGTGGCGATTGAAGCGATGAGTATGGAAAAACCGGTTGTTGTCGGTGCTATAGGCATTAGTGGGATGAAAGAAATAGTCATCCCAAACGGACCAGAGCAATGTGGCTTTCATATTAACCCAAATGATCCCACAGACATTGCTTGGGGAGTGATTAATTCTATAAAAGACCCTAAAAGGAAGATAGAGTTGGGAAAGAACGGTAGGAAGAGAGTTCTGGAAAATTTCACGTGGGATGTTATAGCGAAAAAGACTCTTGAGCTTTATCAGCAGTTATTTGATAATATGAATAAGGAGAAAAAGTGACGGTTATTTGAAGAAGGTTTTGGCCATTTCATAAAGTTCAGGGGGCACTCTTTTGCTTTTTGCTATGACTTCTTTTATCCGCACTGGAACGATTTCGGTTCCCTTTATGATGGGTATGTAGCCCCATTTTTGTTTTTTCACGAGTTCTATTGCCTCAATGCCTAGGCTGGATGCAAGAAATCTGTCGAATGCATTAGGCGGACCGCCACGTTGCAAATGCCCGAGGACTACAGAACGAGTTTCAAGTCCGGTTTCTTGTTCAATGAGTTTTTCCAGTACTTGCCCAATGCCGCCGAGTTGAGCGTGTCCGAACTGATCTTTCTCTGCTTTTTTGACGACCAGCCTACCTTCTTCCTTAGGTCTCGCGCCTTCCGCGACTACGATCATGCTGAAAACTTTGCCTGATGCTTTTCTCTTTTTCAATAAGGTGTATACATCTTTGAGACTAAATGGTATTTCTGGAATTAAAATAAGGTGCGCGCCAGCTGCTAAGCCAGCGTATAATGCTATCCAGCCTGTGTATCGTCCCATAACTTCGACAACGAATACTCGTTGATGGGCTTTTGCTGTCGTGCGCAGTTTGTCGATAGCTTCTGTTGCGATGGAAACTGCTGTGTGGAATCCGATGCTGTAATCAGTTACGGAAAGGTCGTTATCAATTGTTTTGGGCACTCCTATAACTGGTGCCCCGGCTTCGTAGAGTTTTTCTGCGACTCCGAGAGTGTCGTCACCGCCAATGGCTATTAGAGCGTCAAGGCCGAATTGTTTTATGTTTGCGAGGCAACATTGAATTCCATCGGGCATTTTGGCTGGGTTTGTTCTCGAAGTGTAGAGCATTATACCGCCTTCTGCGGAAAGCTCTTCCACCTTATGAATGTTTAGCGGTTCAGTTTCTGCTTCTAGTAATCCTGCCCAGCCGCGTTTGATGCCTATCACTTCAAACCCATAATCATCTGCTCTGTTGACTATTGCCTTTACAGCCGCATTGAGTCCTGGGGCGTCGCCGCCTCCTGTGAGAACGCCTATACGCATAATTTTCGCCTATGCTTTGTTGTTGCAGCCGAATAGGCGTATTTTTTCCCTGACTGCTTCTTTCATTTCTGTTTTGGCTTTGCCTAGGATTTTTCTCGGGTCAATTTCGTTTGGGTTTTCTTTTAGGATTATGCCTATGCCGCGGACGAAGGCTTTGCGGATTTCGGTGTCGATGTTGATTTTGCAGATTCCAGCCTTTATCGCTTGTTTTACGCTTTCGTCTGGGATGCCTGAAGCACCGTGTAGCACGAGTGGTATGTTGGTGAGTTTTTGTATTTTTTCTATTCTTGGAATGTCGATTTGGGCTTCTCTGGTTTTCATGCCGTGTACGTTGCCAACTGCGATTGCGAGTGAATCTATGCCTGTTTTTTTTACGAATTCTTCTGTTTCTTGTGGGTTGGCCATTAGTTTTTCGAGTTGTTCGCGGGTTACGTTTTCGCCTGATTTTGGGATTTGGCCGAGTTCGCCTTCTACTGAGACGCCTACGATGTGGGCAACATCGCAAACTTTTCTGGCGATGGCTATATTTTCCGGTAGTGGTAGTTTGGAGCCGTCGAACATTACTGAGGAAAAGCCTGCTCTGATGCATTTTACGTTTTGTTCAAAGTCTGTTCCGTGATCTAAGTGAAGTGAGACGGGTACTGTGGCTTTTTCTGCGGCTACTTTCACCATAGCTGCGATGTAATCTACGCCTGCATATTGGATGGCGCCTTGGCTTGCTTGCAGTATAACTGGCGCTTTTTCTTCTTCTGCGGTTTCGATTATGGCTTGTATGATTTCCATGTTGTTTGCGTTGAATGCGCCAACGGCGTAGCCTTTTTCTTTTGCGCGTTGGAGTAAGAAAGCGTTTGTGACGAATAATTTCATGTTTAACTGCACCGAAGAGCATTTTCGTATGGCAGAACATATAAGTGTTCTCATAACAAAATCAAACAACCAAAATGGAGTAAAAAGCCATGAATGCGAATGAAATGCGGAAAGATTATCTTCTAGAGAGATGGGTGGTCATTGCAACAGAGAGGAAAAAGAGACCAACCGACTTGGCGAAAAAGCAGGCACCAGCGAAGCCGGGCACATGCCCCTTTGACCCTGGCAACGAAAGCATGACGCCGCCTGCACAGCTTGTGTATCTTCGCTCCAAAAGCAATAGAATAAAGAAAACAAAGGACAGTGATGCGCTTCGGCATAAGGATTGGCTTATAAGGTGTTTTTCTAATTTGTTTCCGGCTTTTTCGCCGCCTGAAATTGGGAAGAAGGTTAAGATAAGAGAAAATCGGTTTCTCTTTGATGCTGTTGGTGCGCATGAGGTTGTTGTGGAGTCGCCGCGTCATGATGAGCATCCTGGTGTTGCCCCGATTTCGCAGTTAACACTTGTCGTAGATGCTTGCATGGACAGGCTTGCGACGCTTTCCGCAAAGCCTTACGTGAAGTATGTTTCCATCTTCAGAAATCACGGTTTGGAAGCAGGTGCTTCGCTTTCGCATGCACACAGTCAGATAATTGCCACGCCTTTTGTTCCGCAAACGTTGAAAGAAGAAATCAACGCTAGCAGAAAGCTTTGGAAAAAGAATCATAAGTGTGCCTTGTGTGACATTCTTGAGAGGGAGATGAAAAGCCCGCGGTTTATTTGGGAGAATGATGGATTTGGGGTTTTTGCGCCGTGGGCGAGTGTGAACCCTTTGGAGTTCTGGATTCTGCCTAAGAAGCATCAAGCATCGCCTTTAGAGATGAAGAAGAAGGCGCGGGAGGATTTGGCTGAAACGCTCAGGGTGTGTTTGGGTGGGTTAAACACGTTGTTGAATGATCCGCCTTATAATTATGGCTTCCACATTGCCCCAAGTACTGACGCCGCGGAGTATTATCATTGGCACATTGAAGTTTACCCGAAATTGGCGATTTGGGCGGGCTTTGAGAAAAGCACGGGAATATACATAAACACCGTGCCGCCAGAGGATGCTGCCGCGAGTTTGAAGGAAGCCTCGGAGAAGGAACAGAAGAGGATTAAATCTTAGAATTCTGTGTGGGCGCACACACATGCATCCCTTAGCGTAGGCAGTTTTCCATCAGTGAGTGCTTCTCACCTCAGGCCTAGACTAGTCTCGTACGTGATACTAACGGGACCCAAACGCGCGCTAGAGAAATGAAAACCTTAAAAATAACCGAAGAAACGCATAACTTTCTGGAAGAGCTGGGCAGAAAAAACGAGACTTTTGACGAAATCATTAAACGTCTTGTAGAATTTTATAAGGAAAAGCACAAGTAATAGCCAAAACTATTACGCAAAATTAGCTATCTTTTAAAGCTATTTTTCGTTAAATAAGCCTAAATCGTAGTTGTTTCGTCGTTTCGTAGTTTTTGCGTCGTTTTTTCGTTTTCCGTAGTTTGGTGTGCGCCAGCAGAATTTAAATTCTCTACCATCAATAGAGAGATGCATGGAAGAACATGATGAAGCAATTCAGAAAGAAGTCAAACAGCAACTTTGGTCTTTGTTCAAAAATCTCTATGATGGGTCGCCCATGCAGTCAGCACTTGCCAAAAACTGGAATAAGATAGTCACAGAGCTTGATAAATTTCACCCAACCACGGACTTATTTAGAATTTCAATAGAAAAAGTGACAAATCTTGCCAAGAAAAGTGAGAATCCAAAAGAGTATAAGAAAACTGTGATTCTACTTTATGTTTTTACTTATTTAAGTCTCGTAGAAACAATCGGGAACAACCTCGTAAATCTTGCCTTGTTGCTTCTGATTGCAGAAGGTCACGATATTCATTTAGCACCAGATAAACAGCACTCATACGTAAGACATGTGGCAACTTTTGAGGAGCTAGATTCTCCTACAATTTCTTTGGCAATCAAACTTGACATGCTTAATTCGCTTGGTTATCCTGTCTTCTCTAAATGGATTAATCGAGAGCTTCGTAATAGAATTGCCCATCTGGATTTCGAAATCGATGAATTGGGAAATTTCTTTACAATCACCAAAAGCGGGAAGAAACGCAAATTCGACCTTATACAGGAAATGATAAGATTCCTTGACTATAGCACTGAAATTTCAGACTTGTTCAAAGCACAGCTAGAGAAGCTTAAATCATAGCGCTAATAAGCGCGCGCATCTCGTCTGCTATTGCGCATGCAGCTCTTCCGCACGCGTTATTTGCTCGCTTGTTTTGCTGTCGGTCTTAACAATCTTCCACGATTCACTTCTTGATACATTTGTGCTCTTACGTCGGGGTATGCTATAATCTTGTCTTTATCGAAGCTTATCATTTTGTTAAAGAGTAAGAGTCCCGCATTAACAGCTCTTGTAGAATCCGTGCGACTCACAATCCTTTGCTCCTTCTTCTTTTCCTGATGGAGGACTTTATTTCTCTTGTTCCTTAAGGTTTGGAGTTTCTCTCTAAGGGCTTCGTCAATGATTCCCCTCAGATACAGTTCGTCAATTTTTATTTGGGTGGTCCAATTCCTTTCAAAAGACGTGGGAGGGGCGCAAAAGGCATCCCACTCGTTTCTGCTCACGATTTCTGGTTCTTCAGGGAATGAGTCGTTGACCATTTTGACCCACAGTTGGTTTATCGATGTTTCAATAAACAGCCAGCCATGAATGAAAGATAAGAAATTGTTTTCCTGAAACAGGTAGTTCATCGCATACCCTAGCCACTGGTAGTGATTGTCATCCTCGAAGAAATCGCTCCTTCTGATTTTTCCATAAAGAAATCGGATTGCAGATAGAATATTGGTGAATTCCTTGATTTCGATTGTCGCTGGAGCTATTCCATAGCCTCTATTATGAGCCTTTGAGGAAAAGAGTGCTTCAAGTTTGGTTTTTAACCCCTTCATCTCAATGATAACGTCTGATACAGAAACAAAGTCAAAAGGAATTGAAACAATATTGAATAGTGCTATGGCATTGTTGAAGAAATCCAAGACTTCTGGTTGTTTCGTGCCCCTCTTGAATCCAACCTTTAAAAAGCTACTTTCAAATATAACGTCATTTTCAAGTAAGGTCGTTTCGAAACTTATTTCATGAATTTCTTTGCCAGATTTCTCGATTATTCTCATCGGCGGTGAGAGCTTGATGGCAGTCTTGCCTATTGTGGCTTTGAAGATTCCATTTTTTCCGATGTCCTTCTTCGGGAGTTTTGTGATTAATTGTGTGTCGAGCGGGATTTTTTGTTCTTTCTTTAACTTCTCGACAATTTTGTCAGAACTTGGCAATTTGATTGAACCAACTTCATGTGTTTACTTATCTTCTATGCATTAATGTATTAATCGGTATTTCCCTCTAGTCGCTTGTTTGAGCTGCTATTCTTTTTCTGAGGCGTTCGCCCTTATCCTGTAGCGCAGGCTGCATACCTTGCGTCTATTGGGGTTTCTATTTCCTCAGGAGTCTGTGACAGGAAGGTCCTTTTAAAGTCCGATAACAATCGGAACTAAAAAAGTCTCTAGCGCGCGCTTCAATCTAACCAAAGCGGAACTAAATTTTCAGCCGGAGTTCAACTCTATACTTCCTTCCTCTTTATGTCTTCATTAGAGTATGCAGCCACGTCAAAACCAATCAACTCGAAACCGAATTCCAAGTAGAAATCGATTGCCGGGACATCGCAACTCTGTGTTTCAAGCACCAGCATTCTTGCTCCCTTTTCTTTCGCAACTTTGACGGCGTGCTTCATGAGCATCGTTCCAATCCCTTTCCTTCGAAACTCCTCCTGTACAAGAAACTCCCAGACCCGCATCCTGTTGTTCCACCTGTCATAACCTAATTCAACCCAGCCAACTTGCTCGTCATCTAATACTGCCGCAAAGACCCTAGGCTCCTCGATGTGGACGCCGTTTTCTTTTCCCCAACAACCTCCCTTCATAATTCTTTTCTAATGTCCTTTCAAGAGGCTTGAAAATCCAGCTCCATTCTCCAACTATCAGTATCCGTGACGCACTGATACATCATAATATCCAGATGTCGAGTACTTGCCCATTAGCTTGCGCAGGTACGCCTCGTTCTTTAAAATCTCAACAATCCTGATGCTACTTTGGCTCATCAGTATCACAAAATCAACTGCAGGTAGTGAGTACAATATGTCTATATTTCAATGTTGTTTTGCGCTTAGTGTGCGCTTGATTGATTGTTTGATTGATTGTTTGTTTCTCTCTCTCTCTGTGTGTGTATAGAGAGAGTTCGTCCGTTCGTTAATTCGTTTGGGTTTGGGTTTGGGTTTGGGTTTGGGTTTGGGAATACTATTCCTTGTAATAGGGCACCAGCGTGCGCTAAAGCCAGCGCGCGGCCATCATACGTCATGTCTCGTCTGGAGAATTTTAAGGGTTATGAAAACTTGCTATTTCCGTGGCTTTTTCATAAGCTTGGATTATCATGCCTATCACTTTGCTCCAGCGAAAAGCAGTTTCAACTCTTCGAATAGCATTTTCTCTTAGTCGAAATCCAAAATCGGGCTGCTTGGCAACCGCTTCTTTCATGGTGTCATCCGAGATAGACACGAGCATTTTTTGCGATAATTCAGGTCGCACCAGGCCTTCTTTTCGGAAAACCTCAGATGTTCGTTCAATTGTAAGCAATGAAGATACTGCTTCTGTTAGGCGTTTATAATCGTTTTTTGGAACGAGTATCCCTGTTCCGTGGTCTAAACTGTGCCTAGCGTCTATGAT